>JBEGVZ010000055.1:0-11710 GCA_041178085.1 Pseudomonadota bacterium
GGGCCTGCGTGGTCCAAAGTCGGTTTCCTTGGCGAAGAGGGCATTTCTCTTCTTGAACTATGCCCACGGATCCACCATTAAGGCACGGACGGCATTTGGCGTCAATGCGGCAAAAACAGGCATGGGACAGGATTCAATGACTCCCGGGCAGACCGGAACAAGCATCGCCCACGGGGAAACCATCCATACGGATCACCTGGTCATCGGGACCGGGATCGCCGGGCTCATGCTTGCTTTGAAACTTGCCCGGCATGGACGCGTTCTGGTCATTGCCAAGGGTTCCCTGGAAGACAACAACACCTGGATGGCCCAGGGTGGCATCGCCTCGGTTCTGGACAACGCAGATTCCTTCGAAAACCACGTACGGGATACGATCGCGGCAGGTGCTGGCCTTTGTCACCCGCCCGTGGTCCGCATGGTCGTCGAGAACGGCCCGCGCCTTATCCGCGAGCTGATCGATATCGGAGTCCGCTTCACGCGGACGGGCGACGAACCCGGTTCGAACTATCATCTGACCCGTGAAGGCGGACATTCCCACCGGCGCGTCATCCACGCCGACGACCTCACCGGCAAGGAAGTTTTGAGTGCGTTGATCCGGGCAGCCAAGGAGCAGCCTTCGATACGCATCCTCGAGCACCAGATGGCTGTGGACTTGGTGACGAGCAACAAATTTGGTCCCCAGGACCGTCGTGCCGGTTTCGCGGCCCCAGAGTGCTTTGGGGCCTACGTGATGGACCGGGCGACGCGTGCGGTTTACCTGGTACAGAGCCCGCGGACTTATTTATGCACGGGTGGGCATGGCAAGGCCTACCTTTATACTTCGAACCCGGACAGCGCGACTGGTGATGGCCTGGCCATGGCCTGGCGTGCCGGCTGCCGGATTGCGAACCTTGAATTCATGCAGTTCCACCCGACGTGCCTTTTTCACCCGCGGGCCAAGACTTTTCTGATATCCGAGGCGGTCCGGGGTGAGGGTGGAGTGCTCCGGGACCAGCAGGGTCGCTCGTTCATGGAGGCCTGGCACCCGATGGGGTCGCTCGCACCGCGTGACGTCGTCTCCCGTGCGATCGACGCCGAGTTGAAGAAAAGTGGTGCCTCCAACGTGTTTCTAGATATCAGGCACCTTGGCGAGGAAAAACTGCGCCGCCTGTTCCCAAACATCTACCAGACCTGCCTTCAGTTCGGGATCGACATGGCGCGGGACATGATCCCGGTGGTGCCTGCGGCTCATTACAGTTGCGGTGGAGTTGCCGTGGACGACTCCGGGCGCACGGGCATTAGCGGTCTTTACGCCCTGGGTGAAGTCGCCTGTTCAGGGCTTCACGGAGCCAATCGCCTGGCTTCGAACAGCCTGCTCGAAGCCCTTGTTTACGCGGACCGTGTCGCTTCCGATGTGACGTCCGATTTGTGCGGAGATATCTCATCGGGTGCTGCAAGTGTCGCCAAGGTCGAGGCACAGGAACACGCCATTCCCGCCTGGGACAAGGGGAGTGCGGTGCCGCCGGACGAGCTGGTTGTACTTTCGCACAACTGGGACGAGATCCGTCGCTTGATGTGGCACTACGTGGGGATCGTCCGCAGCGAAAAAAGATTGAAGCGGGCCCTGAGCCGGATTGCGGCCATCAGGGCGGAGCTCGACGAATACTACTGGAACTACGAATTGACGGAGCAGCTGCTCGAAGTCCGCAACCTGGCCCTTGTGGCATGGCTGACAGTCCGGTGCGCCATGGCGCGCAAGGAATCTCGCGGCATCCATTTCACCATAGACCATCCCCGGCCGGACGAACGCCTGGCTGGCCGCGACACCATCATGGTGTCGGCGACTTGACCCCGGTTGCAGATCCTTCCGGGATCGCCAGCGGATTTTCTTCGGCACTTGCCGCAAGCGTTCGGATATTTGGCATGGCAGCAATCTGTTCCGGAATGAACAGACGCACGGTTTCAAAGACCAGTGCCACCATGTCGACTCCGGTTTCACCCTCGTTGTCGACGACGATGTTCTGGCCGTCCATGAAGGCCCGGCGCATGCCTACCGTGAATTCGTTGCCATCCTTTTTCACCTTGATCGGAACGGCGGACGAAACGACTTCGAAGCCTTTCGCCTCCAACTCCCGCAGGATATTCGCCTTGGCAAACCGGTCGCACTTGACGGCAGTCTGGACGCGCGCCTTTTCACAATCCGGACAGCGGCGGCCAGCCCAGCGCTGGTGCTTGTGATCGATAAAGACTTTGGAGCCGTCCTTGAGCTTGGCTCCGCTCCAGACGCGAACTTTTTCCTGTTCACAATATGCGCAAATCTTGAGGGCGGGTTCATTACTGGTCATTTCCTTCACCTCCCTGTGCCGGACGGAACCGATTCATGATCGGGTTCTAGTATACAAGGAAACGCGCGGATGGGGTATATTCTTGTCATGGTTGAGTTTTTGAGAAGAATTTTTTCCGGAAGCAAGAATTACAACGTTGGGCGCCTCGTCGACCGCCGCGTTTGTGATGGTCGCCCTTTTGGCGAAATCGGGGCACCTCAGTTCGACATCATCTGTGATATCGACAAGACCTACCTTGAAACAGAATTCGAAACGGTGGCGGACCTTGCGCGCACCGCCCTCGAAGACGCCGGTGACAAAGTCACGGTCGCCGGAGCCAGTGACGTCCTGATGGCGGCAAGGTGGGCTGCAGCCAGCCCATCCCCGAATGGGCTCCATTTTGTTTCCTCGTCCCCGCCCCAACTGCGGCGCAAGCTGGAGACGAAACTCGCCCTGGACGGGCTGGACTGGACCAGCGACACCTTCAAGAACCAGGCTTATAACATTCGCAAGCGACGGCTCGGTTTTCTTCGTCATCACGTGGCCTATAAATCCCTGGCCATCCTTAATGTGGTCAACGCACGTGGTGCCGGGGGGCGTTACATCATGATTGGCGATAACGCCGAGTCAGACCCGGTGGTCTATGCCGGGGTGGCACGTCTGGTGAAGGGGGTGATTGATCCCACACAGTTCCGCGCCCATCTGGTGGATGCCGGGGTGCAGGCCGAGGAGCTCGGGCAGATCGATGCGGTGGCGGAGAAAGCCTGTGGCTCAGGTGAAGTTGCTGGAATATTCATTCGCAAGGTGCCCGGTCCAAGGGGCCTGCGTCCACTGATCCAGTTGCCCGGCACCTGGCCGCAGATCCATGTGTTTCGCAATTTCTTTGAAGTGGCCCTGGGCCTGCTCGATGCCAAGGTGTTGCCACCTTCAGCCAAGCTGATGGTGGACTTGGCCGGGGCGTTGCACAACGCCTCATTCATTCCGGTTTTGGACTTGGCCGGATTGCTCGAGAAGCATGGCGGGACGGCAGAAGTTCCCGGGGTGGCAGCCGCCTGTCGCGACGCAGCCCTTTTGTTGCGCGCGAAAATTCCCGCCAGCGTCTGAGCCTGTTCAACTGATGATCACGAGGGATTCTGCGGCACGATTGCCGGGTATTCCACTTTCAGGTCGACACCGCTGATTTGCCGGCTCAAGGAAGTGTGCACAAGGAATGCCGCCATCGATGCGGCAGCTGCTGCAGGAAGCCCGGCTGCGTGGATGTTGGAAATGCAGTTCCTTTGCGCATCGGTTTTGCCTCGTCCCGGACCCCACGTGAAGTAAACGCTCAACGACTCTGCCGTGGCCAGGCCTGGGCGCTCGCCGATCAAAACGAGAACCGATTTTGCCTGCAGCGTTTCTCCGATTTCATCACCAAGTGCAACCCGCGCGTGACGTGCGAGGACAACCTCGTTCACGCGCAAGCCCTTGTCTGCAAGGTTCCTGATGAACGGCAGGCAGAAGCCGGTTGCGTTCCGGTGCACAGCGTTCGCAGAAAGTCCGTCCGCGACGACCAGTGTGCAATCCCCGGGAGGAGCCTTGCTCGATGCGCGCAGGGTTGCCACCGAGTTGCTGGAAAGCCTGCGTCCCAGATCTGGATTGAGCAGAAACTCCTGCTTGTCGCGACAATTGGATTCCACTTCAAAAACATGTACCCCGGACTGGACCAGGTTCGCCGCAATATCGCGGAAGTCGACATCCAGCCAGACGGCGTCCCGCGCCCGGGAGTGGGCCAGGCGGAAGTCCAGCAATTCCCTGGTCGGAACAGAATGACCAGCGCGACCCAGTGCGATCCGGGCATGGGTCAGTTTACGCAGGTCTTCCCACGGATCGTGTTTCACGCTTGCCCCTTCGGCAGCAAGTTGTGCGCGGCTTGCATGAGCCGCGAACGCGAAGCGGCGGGCAGCAGGCGTCCGCTGTCGTCGTGGACTCCCATCTTGATCAGCCAGGCTTCGAACTCCGGCGCCGCGCGCAAGTTGAGCGCACGCCGCACGTACTGGGCATCGTGAAACGAGGTCGACTGGTAATTGAGCATGATGTCATCCGCGCCTGGCACGCCCATGAAGTAATTGCAGCCGGCGACTGCCAGCAAAGTCAGGAGTGTATCCATGTCGTCCTGATCTGCCTGGGCATGGTTGGTGTAACAAACGTCGCACCCCATCGGCAGGCGCAGCATCTTTCCGCAGAAATGATCCTCAAGTCCTGCCCGGATGATTTGCTTGCCATCGAACAGGTATTCCGGGCCAATGAAGCCAACAACCGTGTTTACAAGAAAGGGATCGAACAGACGGGCCAGGCCATAGGCCCGCGCTTCGAGAGTTTGTTGGTCCAATGCTTGTCGGCCTGCGCCATCTTGACGGAAATGAGCCCCAGCCGACAGGCATGAGCCCTGTCCCGTTTCGAAGTACATGACTTGTGGGCCGCCTCGCCTCAACGCCAAGGCAGCATCCTGTGCCTCCCGCAGCAGCGAGATCGTCACCCCGAAGCTCTTGTTTGCAGCCTCTGTTCCGGCGATCGACTGGAAAACCAGGTCCACCGGTGCGCCCTGGGCGATCGCCTCGATCTGGTTGGTGACATGACCAAGGACGCAGGACTGGGTCGGCACTCCGAGGCCGTCAATGATCCGGGACAGCAAGTGTTGCAACTCAATCATCCTTGCAACGCTGTCCGTCGCCGGGTTGATGCCGATCACCGCATCGCCGCAGCCATACATCAATCCGTCGATCGTGGATGCCGTGATGCCGGCCGGGTCGTCGGTGGGGTGGTTGGGTTGCAGCCGGATTGCCAGATGTCCCTTCCCGCCAACGGTGCAGCGGAAGCGTGTCTGCACACAGGCCTTCGCAGCTACGGCGATCAGATCCTGGTTGCGCATGATCTTGGCGGCCGCGGCGACCATTTCCGGCAACAGGCCGGGTGCGATTGCCGCAAGGGCCGCATCGTCCGTCTGGTGCTCCAGAAGGAACTCGCGAAAGCCGCCCACATCAAGATGGGCAATTTTCTGGAAGGCAGACTGATCCCAGGCGTCGCAGATGGCGCGGGTTACTTCATCGGATTCGTATGGAACAAGTGGGTTGTCGGCAAATTCCTTGAGGGGCGTCCCGGCCAGGCAGATTTGTGCAGCCACACGTTCCTCTTCCGAGGCGGCTGCCACCCCGGCAAGAACGTCGCCTGACCTGTGCGGCGTGGCTTTGGCCATGATTTCGGCCAGGTTCCTGAACCGCCAGGTTTTGTTGCCAATGATGGTCGATCTCACCCCATGATTCCCAGCAAATTGGTCGTCAGGAGTGAACTTACGTTGCCCTGGGCAAGAAGGGAAGTGGCTGCGTGGAGCAGGATCTTGGTCCGGGCGTAGTTTGAGGCTTCCTTGGCGAAATCAGTGTCTGCGATGTTGGATTTCGCAGCGGCAAGGTTTTCCTGATACACGTCGGTGAAGTCCATGGCACGCTGCATGCGCTGCTGTAACGCGCCAAAAACCGAGCGCTGCTCAGTCAGGCGCGCCAAAGCTTCATCAAAAACTGTGGAATAGGTGGAATCTTGCGGAATCAGGATGTCGGCTACGTCCGAGACTGAAATTCCGTCATCGTCCGTCCCGATCAGCAGCTCCCTTGCGCTGTTGATGCCGAGGCCCTCGGTCGTTGCCAGGACGTTCTTGAATCCCTCGAAGGTGATCGTGTTGACATCTTCTCCCGCCAGACCGTCTTCCCCGGGTACGGGGTCACCCAGGCGGAAAACCAGGTTTTCAGGTGCGGTTGGATCACTGCCATTCAGCAGCGGAATGCCATTGTAAGTGGTCGTCGTTGCGATGCGGTTGATTTCGTCGTGCAGAGCCTCGTACTCGATGAACAAGTAACGACGGTCCCGGTCCGTGATGGTTGTGTTGGTGGCTGCGACGCCGATTTCCTTCATCCGCAGGACGATGTTATTGACTTCATTGAATGCGGACTCCGCCGTCTGCAGCATGCTGGAAGCATCGCTGACCTGCCTTTTTGCCGCCATCAAGCCCCTGATCTTGAACTCAAGGGATTCCGAAATGGCACGCTCGGAGGGACGGGGGTCTTGTTTGGTGAAGACAGTTCCCGACGAAAGCTTCTCGAGGGCGTCCTGGTTGGCCTCCTGGGCCTTCCTCAGGTACCGCTCGAGGGTCATCGAATTGGATTTGTCACCGACATTGACGCCCATAACCTGTCCTGTTCACTGTACGGGGAATTCCACCTGCGGTAATTTGGCCTCCGGGGCCTCTCGTTCAATTGCAGGGGACGGTCCTTTGCTCATTTTCGCACTTTCTTCCATTGCAAGCACCCTGAGCGCAAACTCATCGATCATATGAACTTTTTGCTGAACGCTGATACGCACGGAATTGGCCAGTGCGCGGCGTGCGGCTCCGTCCTCTTTCCGGACCAGGCCGCGGGTCAGGCTGACCAACCCTTCGGTCTTGACGGCGGCAGCACTGGTTGCATGTTGCAGGCGCTGGCTGTTTCCGGCTGCGTTGCTGGCCAGGATGCGAAGTTCTTGCACATTTGCATGGGTGCGGGTCGCGTTTTGGTTGATCATCTCGCCGGTGACACTGAGATGTGCCGCTTCGGTCGCAATCCGCTGGCTGGCCTTGATCGTGTTGGCCATGGCGGCCTGGATTTCGCGGGCGACAGCCCCCTGGTCAAATTGCGGTGAGCCTGTGGTCGTTGTCCTGTGCACCGACTCCAGTCTTTGGATCATGTTCAATGCGGCAAAGCGAACTTCCCCGGTGGTCTGGGCCATCGTCCCCGCCATCTTTGCGAGCGAGACGTTGTAGCCCGCAAGTCTTTCCGCCGTCTTTTGCAGATGTTGCTCGCGGGCCTGGTATTCGTCGAGGGTCCTCGATGTTGTGCCGGCTGCACGTTCGATCGCAAGGGCAAGCCCTGACGCCATGTCACGGGCGGCGGCAAGAATGGTCGATGCTTCCGTAAGGTTTGCCGCTTCTTCATCGAGCAAGTGTGGAACCCTAGCGGACCCTGGCCCGTTGATGCTATCGGCCGTGGCCGCGAAGTTGAGGTTCACCTGAAGGAGCTTCACGATTTCGGCCAGCGAATCGAGCAAGCCCCGCAACGCAGTTGCCTTGCCATCGAGCGCAGAGATTATCTCAATGCACGAGGCGGATGGGTTAGTGCTGACAGCAGTGGGGAGGGTTGCAGAGAACGCCTCAACACCGGACTGTCCGAACCCGGTTGCATTGGCCGAGGTCCGGAATGCAAGCAGTGTTTTCTCCAACTCAGCGACCAGCAATTTAAGTTCCGTCGCGACATCGATGGCGTTCTTGGATGCTCTCTCGTGGTTGCTCGAAGCGGCCAGCTGGATCGCTTGCAGCGTGCCGGCTGCCTGGGTGAGCGCCTGCGCTTCACCGGTGATCGTTGCCAGATCCCTGGCATGCATGGCGATGTGCTCACTCTGGAAGCGGGCTTGTGCCTCAAGCGCAGCCAGTTTCTCCCGGTATCCAGCGATTTCTTCGATGGTCTGTTGGGCTTCTTTCTGCAGCGAATCGATCTGGGCCAGAGCGGAAGCCTGGGCCTCGGTGATCCGGCGCAGCCTGCCTTGTTCAGCACCTGGTTCACCACTGTCGGTACTGTAGGCGTTGGCAAGCTTGCCTGTAATGTCCGCGATGTCTGTGGCTTGCTGGCGGATCGAACTTGCGACGGATCCGATGGACGTCTTTCGCTTCCTTCCTTGTGTGACGCTGCCTGAATAGGGGTTTTCGAAGTCGAGTTCGAAAAGCGCCATCGAAGCTTCTCCCGCAACTTCGTCAGCGCCGGGGCCAACTTGTTTGCGCAAGAAAGTCATTGTGGTCAGGATCGAGACAAGACCCAGCGCACAGACAATCTGCAGCCAGTCGCCGGCGTTGGCCGGTCCCTTTCCGGACAGGTCGTGAGCAATCACGATCGCCAGCAGGATGGACATCACAAGCGCAACAACCAACCACGCCCCCATCGCGCCCGAGCTGGATCGCGCCGGGTGTGACAGGGCTTCGTCGTGCGCTTCGTTGTGATGTGCCTTGCTGTTCGCCACGAGACCTCCACGCCCCTGCCGTTCGCAGGCAGGGAGCACGAAAGGTATATCGGTGGACTTGGCTTGAGATTGACTGTGAGGGTATCCCGGGCGGCGTTGTGATGCGCCCGGAAGTTGCGGAACTCAATGCATCATTGACTAGAATTTGTTTTTTCAGCAACAGTCCATTGCACGGTTCCCTCGGCCGTATTGCCGGCAAAGTCGCGTGCGATGATACGGGCTTCGTGCCGCCCCGGCTTGTCAGGGAACCGCCTGCGACCGTCCTTGACAAAGCCGATATCGATGGTCAGGCGGCGGCAAGTGTAATTGCCGCAGGTCATGTCGGGAACGAATAGCTCTTCAACGTGTCGTTCCGGCGTGGTTGGATCGGGTAGTGTCTGAAAGTCCCACACCACTTCCGGGGTTCCACCGTCGATCGCCACTTCCACGCGATGTGGGGGAACTACATATTTGTCGTGCAGGATCAAATCGTGAATCGTTGCGTGGATGGAGTAGTCACCTTCCACTGGGCGGTCTCCCCAGTCCCGACCACCCTTGAGCACTCCGCTGGCGATGATCGCAGGTGCCGAGTTGTCGTTCAGTTCATCCAGGAACATGAAGGGACTCAGGTAACTTGCGCCGGTCCCCAAGACGTTGAGGTGCACGTGGTCGTATCGTTCGCCGAACGATGAAACGCTCCAGCGGTAGATTTCGCCGATGGTGGTTCCAGGCGCAATTTTGGCACCGCTGCGCCAGGCATTCCAGATCGCCGAAGGAATCGATTCCTTTTCCACGTGATGGTATTGCCAGAGGTATCCTTCATCATCCAGCACGGCGACTTCCCAGTAGGCGGGATTGCCGGGCATGTAATTCTCGATGTTGACGACTTTGCCGCCTGCTGATGCTACGACGGGAGTTCCCGCATCACCCCGGATATCCAGTCCGTGATGAAAATAGGGTTCTCCACCGTAATACTGATACGAGGCGTTCGTGTGCCCGATTGACAGCAGGGGGAACGGCCAAGGGTGTCGTTGTGTGGAAGTCGCGTCAGATCCGGGGGTGCCGGGGATTTTGCCTGCAGGCAGATGGGCAAACTTCAGGATCCTTTGGCGTTCCAGAACAGGGTCCATGCAGCCGGCATTGGTTTCCGCCGCCGTATTTGCAGCGAATAACGGAGTTGCCGTTGTAAGGATTACAAAGAGGTTTGCGGCAAAGGCTACGGAGATTCTGGAAAGTCCCATGAAAGTGGCCTCCCTGGTCGATGGCGGCAGTCATTCCCTTGACTGGCCAGCCAATGCTAACACTTTTGCCCGGAAATGGGTTAGGAGGAGCGCTCTTTTGAAGGAGGTTCCCATGAGAAGAATCGTCATTTTGCTGGCCGCCCTGTTTGTCACGTCTCCTGTGCTTGCCGATGGGGTTTATGAAACCGAGGCCATGAGGCAAATTGCCCGCAAGGCCGCCGTGATCGAGTCGCTCGAGGTTTCCCCAACCCTTGGCGGGATCAATCCGGATGCCTTTGCCTATGTGATCAAGGGTTTGGTTCAGACGGGCACCAATCGTTGTGATGCCGGTGGCAGGAAGATCGAAATCCGGACGAAAATCGCGGGTCAGGACCTGCTGGTATATGCCACGGTGACCAAGGCGCCCCAGGAAGACACGCGCGTTTGCACGATGGAATACGATCCCGTCATGGCTTCATTCGAATTTACCGTCCGTGGTTACCGCTCCAAGGTGGATCAAATGGTGATCGTGAACGTCGATCGGGAAAGAAGCTACGAGGGTGTCCAGCCGTAACGGTTAGTCAGGCTGGTTTCTGGCACTCGTTTGTTGATATTGCTAGGTTTTTTTATAAAATCTTTATGCTTGATTTTATAAAAGTAATGATATAAAACATATTCTATGTCTGGTGGGTCAGTAATATCTGGCCCGGCGCGGTTGTCCTGCCGCTGATCCACCACCACATAGAGGCTCTGATGAATTCCAAGTATCTGATTTTAGCTACCTTTTTGCTGGCATCCTGTGGCAGCGAGCCAAAAAAGGGCAGCAGCTCACCGCCTCCGTCCAAGCCGAAACCAACTCCAACTTCGACCCCGGAGCCGCCAATGACTCCGCAGGTTTCGACGCCAGCAGTGGTTCCGCCGCCGCCGCCGCAATATGCACCGCCGGCACCGCAAGGCGGTCCCCAAGTGGACCAGACGGAATGCCCGAACGGCCCAGTTAGACGCTGGCTCTACAATGTGTTCCACAAGGAAGATTGTCCGCCACTCGCTAACGAATGAGCGGAGACTAACCTGCGCAAAACCGGACCCGGAATCCCAGAGATTCCGGGTCCTTTTTTCGCTATGACTTCAGCTTCAGGCTGAAGGGGTGTTGGATTGAAGGCAGTGCGTTTCAAACGTGTGAACGTAGAGATCAGCAACATCTGCAACTTGAAGTGTTCCTTCTGCCCTGCGGTGGAGCGCGACAAGCAGGTGATGGATGCTGGGCGTTTCGACCATGTCATCCGCCAACTGGCGCCGATGACGGAAGAGGTGGTCCTGCACCTGCTGGGAGAACCGCTTGGCCATCCTGAATTCGCCAAAATACTCGATGCCTGTGACGCGGCCGGTGTACCCGCAAACATCGTCACCAATGGCGTCTTGATGACCGGGGATCGCCCGGCCCAGCTGTTGCGTCCGGTAGTCCGCCAGGTAAGTTTTTCGCTACACAGTTTTGAAGAGAATTTTCGTGATACAGACCCGGCCCCATATCTTCAGCGGCTGAAGAAATTCATCGACCGTGCCCTCGATGATCGTCCCGACTTGTACATCAACCTGCGTTTGTGGGATCTGGATGGCCCTGGCGCGGGGGATTCCGGGCACAACATACGCATGCGTGACCTGGTGGCCAGGACCTGGGAATTTGACTGGGCAGAGGTACGCGTCGACTTGCGGCGCCGCAAAAACTGGCGCATCAGAGGCAGGCTTTACCTTCATTTTGACACGCGTTTTGAATGGCCAGACATGACCTCACCGGTGCGCAGTGACAAGGGTTTCTGCCATGGGCTCAGCGGCCATTTCGGTATTCATGCCGATGGCACGGTGGTGCCATGTTGTCTGGACCACAAAGCAGACATGCCGCTGGGCAATGCATTCACAACACCGGTATCAGAGATCCTTGCCCAGCCCAGGGCTACTGCCATTCGCGAGGGCTTTGCACGGGGAGAGCTGGTGGAAGATTTGTGCAAGCGATGCACATTCATCAGCCGTTTCGAGTAGCCGTCGTCAAGGGTGCCACCTGCGGCGGTAATCCTTCATCCAGGGCGAAGCATCCCCGCCTGGACCTGTGCGGTAAAAAATTTCCTCCCGCAAAGGTGC
>JBEGVZ010000056.1:0-65847 GCA_041178085.1 Pseudomonadota bacterium
TTCAGTTAGTTCTTCTCAATATCACAATCCTGAGCATATTACTGGGACTTACGCCTTCCGGAAGCGCGTATGCCTTTGATTTAAGGGATCTTTTCAAGGACCACTTTCATAACCATTACGAACCACGCCGGTGTGGTCAGAATGCCATGGCTTTCATCAGAGCTGCCGACCGCCAACTGGGGGCCGCGGGCTCCCTCCAACTTGTAACCATAGAAGATACTGGCTTTTCCAACTTGGGAATGGTTTCGGCAGAGCATGCAAGACGGTCCGACCGTCCGGGGCAGGTGGAGGATATGAACTGGTACTTCCATGCCTTTGTCGTGGACCATAACGGGCTCGTCTATGACTTCGACTTCGGGGGTGAACCGACGATTGTACCCCTGGACAGCTACCTTCAGGAGATGTTCGTGGAAGATAACGAGTGCAGCCTGCCATCCGGACAAAGGTCTGCAGCGCGCAGCTGTGTTCCCCGGGAAGCACGGCTTAATGAGTATAAACTTACCGTGATCTCAGGCAGAGATGTTGTTGAAGATCGTGAATCTCAAAAGCGGACCCTCATGCTGCGCGAGGCGCTGACAAAATGGCCGCGGTGACTATCGCGGAAGTTCTTGTTTAAAACTGCTCTCCATCCCTGCGCCTGACTTCGGATGTCACTTCATCCCCCTTGACCTTCCCCCCGTATACAAGTCCAGTTGCGATTTACGACTCCACGTGACTTGCCTAGTTGGTTAATTAACGACGATTTGCATTCTCGCTTGATTGACATCCGGTCAAATTACCGCGTAAAATGACCGTATGAGTATAATGAAACGTAACCTACTTAAAATTATAACAAATTCAAAGAAGTCGATTCTGCTTTTGGGTCCCCGACAGACGGGAAAGTCCACGCTGTTACGAGGATTGGCTCCAGATTTACTCATCGACCTGGCTGACGAGCGAGAGTACCTGCGGTTTGCAAGAAATCCAGATGAAGTATTCCAGCGGATTGAGGCGAACAAACCTCGAACTGTTCTGATTGATGAAGTTCAAAGAATTCCGAGTCTTCTGAATTCCATACAGTCGATTATCGACACGAATAAAAACATTCGCTTTCTACTTTCGGGATCGAGCGCGAGAAAATTGGCGCGAGGCCAGGCAAATTTACTGCCTGGACGGATAATAGCGCTCCGAATGGGGCCGCTCATCGCATCCGAATTTGAGTATCGAATGAATCAAGCGCAAGCTCTGGGTACTGGAACTCTCCCTGGGATTTACCTTGAAGACTCCGAAACAGATCGTCTTGCGGTGCTCGACTCGTATGCGGCGACTTATGTGAAGGAAGAGGTTCAGTCGGAGGCTTTAACGAGAAATCTTGAAGGCTTTTCACGATTTCTATTTGTCGCGGCTGGCCGGGCAACAGACTTTCTAGACTACACGAAGCTCGCCAATACGAGCTCCATCTCACGTCAATCGGCGATCAGATTTTTTGAAATTCTCGAGGAAACCCTTATCGTGCACAGATGCGAATCCTTCACGAAATCGGGTAAGCGGCGTTTGATTCAGCATCCAAGATATTTTTTCTTTGATAATGGCGTCCTGAACGGCCTTCTGGGAAGCTATCAGGTTTCCGAGGATCGCGTTGGTATGCTGTTTGAAAATCTTTTGTATACCCAATTACTTCATAGTGCCAACGCCGGTGGCAAACGCCTAAGAATCTCGACCTACAGAACTGAACATGGTGCTGAGGTCGATTTTATATGTGAATTGGAGGGCGACGTTTGGGCAATTGAAGCCAAAGGGTCCCGCAATGTTGGGAAAGAAGACTTGAAGGGATTCCGGAGCTTCTCTGATTTTTACAATAAGCCGCATCGCAAGGTGGTCGCTTATACGGGCTCAGTGGCAACGACGATAGATGGTGTGGATGTCTTGCCGTGGCAAGACTTGTTGAAGGCGATGGGTTTGTAACGTCAGATGATGATAGTGACCTTCCCCGGTGAAAGAAAACCCGGGATTGTGCAACCCCGGGTGGGACTTCAATTTAGTAATGCAGCCTCAGCGGCCTCTATTGCCGGAAAAATCGCTTTCGGCCCAAACGCTGGGCGGCGTGTGACGCGCATCGGACCAGGCTTTGGCTATCACGACGAAATCCCGCTCGCCAAAGGCCGCCTGTGCTTTTCCGTGAATGGCTTTTCCCTTCACTGCAATACATCGGTAAATACTCATTCACGAGACCGCCTGCGAAAGCTCGTCGAATACATGGCAAGGGGACCCCTTTCAAACGAGCGTCTGGAAATACTCGAAGACGGCACCGTGAAACTAAAACTAAAAACCCCGTGGCACGACGGGACGTCCCACCTTCTTCTCATCCCGTCGGAGTTTTTTGAAAAGCTATCTGCGATCGTGCCTCCTCCGCGCGCCCACCTGGTGAAGTGGGGTGGGGTATTTGCACCGAATTCCCCGCTGCGTCCGAAGGTCATCCTCAAGCCTGGCGTGAAAAAGGCGGGGCGTCATAAGCGCGTTGCCGCGGGTGGCGCACGTGATCAAGCAGATGACCAGCCGGGATCAAAGCGAAGCCCCCTTCAAGGGTCGAGCTGGGCGAAGCTTTTATCCCGTGTCTTTAATATCAACATCACTCGCTGTCCTTGCGGCGGAGAGCTCCGCGCTGTGGCGGCAATCTGCGCCCCGGACGAGGCACGCCGCTACCTTCGTCACGTCGGGCTTCCCAGTGATCCCCCGGCACGCGCCCCGCCGCACTATGAGCCCGTGGTGATGGAGTTTGATGCTGGTCCCGCGTGGAGTTGACCCCGTAAAAACGGACATCCGTCGCCAGGCTGGGAAAAAATCACTGTTTAAGTGGTGATGGTGAGCGCTCTGAAAAATGGCGCCAGTGGGGGAGTGCTTTCGAAAATTGGGGAGGTGCAGGGATTGGTCGGTTGATGGGGGTGTAGGGTGGCTGGAGAAGCCCGAAATGCTGGTGCGTAGCGGACGGGTCAAGGAAATTGGCGGAGTGTAGGTTGGGGCGATAGATTCCAGCTTCAATTTCACACAATCCGTTGATGGCGCAAAAATAATCGAATAAATACGGGTGTTTATTGTCAATTATGCGTTTAGGTATAATAGATTAAAGATTTAATGTAACATAGCGATAAGTTCAATGAAGGAGCTGACCCATGACTTTGGCGACAATATTTGAACAATTGGATCAATGGGTGATGGCTGAAAACAAGAACGCGACCGTCGAGGGGATTCGACTGCTTCCGAAATCGCTTTTTAGAGTCGTGGGGCAAGCGGCCCTCCTGGAAGCCAAAGTCGAATTCAATGTCGCGGCCACAGTTGATGTGGACGTACTAAATAACGCGAAGCATGAAGTTGTCGCGAAACTCAGTGAGCTTCTCCTGGCGGAAGGTCTGGAGCTCGATCCCTTAAGTAACGAAATCTGGATGCCATTGGAAACTCAGTATGTCGAGATATTTAAAGGCGATTGGGTCACTTCACTGCGGGCGGAGACGGAGTTTATTATGGTTTCGAAAGCGTTGAAGGCTCCCGCGAAAAATAGAGTTCTTCTCCGAAACTATATCGCAACGCGACCACCTGTTTCGTTTTTCGAAATGTGTGAAAAATACAAAGTCAATTTGGATACCGTGATTGAGGGTTAGTCATGGACTATGAGGAAATAATCAAGAGGGCTACTGAAAAAGCGCAGGACGACGACGTACTCGCGCGGCAGCCATACTTCACGCGGACGGTAGCATGGTTTCATTATCTAGGTCTTTTGAAACACAACAACATTTTGCCTCATCGCTATCATCCTGATCTTGCTGACGTGTTGAAAGCAGGTGTCGTTGAACCCCGGGTCCTTGAGTTGTTACCGGCTGTTCTGATTTTATTGCCGGAGGCCGTGCGACATGAAAAGCGTGAAATTCCAAAGGATCTGGCTGCCGTCATCGACGATATTCATCATCGTCGCGACTGCAAACCATTTCGAGGTGTTCCTCCAGAAAAATACCGTCATTGGTTAAACGCGCCGATTATGGATATCGCGAGACGTCGTCTTGACTTTAGAGGCGCTCCGCGCAGACGATCGGTCAGTTCTGGTGGTTTCGGAGATATCATTCGAGAAGGAAGAATGAAGCTGTGCCTCACTCAGGAAGAATTCGCGAAGAAAAACAATCTCTCCTTACGTGTGGTCCGAGATCTCGAGCAGGGCAAAACGACAGCATCGGTTGCCTCATTGATTGCTATATTAGCGGTATTTGGGAGAACCTTGCGAGCCTGAATCGTCGCGGTGTGGACTTGACCCGATTTTGTGGGCGTTGGGTTACTATGCCTTCTGGATCATTGTCAACTTCTCCCAGATGGGTTGAGCAGAAAGTGCGACGGGGCGGCTTGCCACGTATTTTTGAGCTTCAATTTCACTCTGCCTTCTTTGAGTATACACGCTACCGAGGTCGGCGGGACTGCTCTCTTCCGCAACCTACTGGTGATGGCTGATGCCGGCGTGGCAACTCTGGCGGAATCGATCGCAAAAAAAGTGATGGTCGTTCTTGTCCGCGAAGGTCTTCTCGGTAAAGACGGCGAAGAGATCACCAATCCGGACTGTGACGAGATATTTCGCGATCACGAGGGACTTGCCGCAGCGTCATCTGCCTCTACCTGCCGGCAAGGAGTGCGGTGGCAATCAATCCCGAAGTGAAAAATGGCATTGTCGGCTCCCTTAAAAATTCGTGCTGTGGATACAAAGCGGATCGGGAGAAATCAAGCGATAAGGCCTTCAATCGCACCCTAAAATTTTATGAACTGCATTGCCGGGATGGCTATCTGGATCATGCCAAGGTCGTCTTAATGCCCGACTAGATGTATTGCTTCGTAATCATGAGGTCTTTCCTCCTGATCGCTGTGCCCTTGGCAAGTCGCAGGAGCAGGCTGCCCCTTGAGTCGCTGATCCAGTTGGTGCTTTTGTTTTAAGTGAATTCCTGTTTTAGCCCTTCTTGTAGAAAGCCCGTGAAGGCCTCGACCACTGGCGACAGCTTCCTGCGCGCAGGTGTAACGATTGATACGGGCATCGGCGCCAGGTGCCAGCCTTTGCAGACTTCTACGAGGGATCCGTCGTGGAGTCCCGGGCGGGCCATGAAGTCTGGTACGAGCGCGACCCCGCCGCCTGCGACGGCTAAGGCAATAAGTGCTTCTGTCGCATTAGAAACGTGCTTAGGTTTTAATCTGACGGTGATGCGCTGGTCGCCGTTCTTCAGGTCGACGCGCGCCGGGTCAGCAGGTTTCAGGGTCAACATCAATAGGTCGAGGTCTTGCAAGACTTCTGGGCGCGCAAGATTGACGCGCCCAATGGATTGGCGTTCCAGGTAGCGTGGACTGGCAACAAAAATGAACCGGATCATCCCGACCTTGCGCACCCTGTAGCTTTGTTGTGACACCGCTCCGACGCGAATCGCAATGTCGATACCATCCTTGACCAGGTCCATCACTTTAAGCGTGTAGATCATGTCAAATTTCAGGCCCGGATACTTCGCGGAAAATCGGGCGAGTACTGGCGTCACAATGTGCGTCCCGACGTCCTCCACAGAAGTGATGCGGATCGTGCCGCTCATGGGGATCGATTCTCTGCGGGTCTCGGTTAGTCCTACCTTCAAGGCAGTCATTCCACTCGAAATGTGGTTGTAAAGTCGAAGGCCCAGTTCTGTTGCGGTGACATCGCGAGTGGTCCGGTAGAGCAGTTGGCCGCCCATCACCTGCTCAAGGGTTGAAACTGCACGGCTTGCCTTTGATTTCGGGATGGCAAGGTTTTTGGCTGCGTTGCTGAAGCTACGCGCCTCGACGACATGCATGAAGATTTCCAGGTGGTTCAGGTCAAGGTGTTCCATATTTGCAACACTGTAGTTCAAATGGCTATCTAGTGCAACGAGCTCGTTTGGGGAAGGATCAAGAGATGGTCGTGGAAAGTGACAAACGGAGGGTGCGCGATGCGCAGTCGAATCACTGGTCTCCTGCTGCTAATGTTCGGGCTGCAGAGTTGCAACTATCATGTGCCGGCAGATGCTGTCGCGGTGAATGAGCCCGGTCTTGATGCATTTCCTGGTGGAGCTGGCACTTCAGCGGGCGGTGCAGGAACAGGGGCCTCAGTGCCGGCCTTTCAACTCCTCAGCACGCAATTGTTCAAATCCAAGTGCTCGTCTTGTCACAATGCATCAAACGGCGCGGCCGGCATCGACCTTTCTTCGCATGGCGCCATCGTCGCTGCACGTAATCGCAGCGGTACGCCCGTTGTGACACCCCGGTCAGCTGATAACAGCCTGCTGGTCCAGGTCATTGAAAACGGCAGGATGCCGCCGAGGGGTGGACCGGTGGACGCGAAGGTCCTCGCCGTCTTGAAATGTTGGGTCGCCGAAGGCGCGCCGGCAGAAGGTGCCACCGCGTGCGTGCCCCAGGCGCCCGCAAATCCAGCAAATCCTGGAACCTCGGGCGGCGGCGGCAGTGGCGACATTCCTCCAGCCCCTGCACCAGGCCCCCAGCCCGGCGAGCCGGTTACATTTTCATTTGTTTTCTCGCAGGTTCTTGAACCGTGGTGCGTTGGTTGCCACGCAGGGTCCGATGCCGCGGACGGAGTCGACCTGAGCTCGTTTGAAGCGATCATGTCGGCCAGTCAAGGTGTCGATGGTCGCAGGGACCTGGCAATATCTGCATCGCTTGCCAGTGCGCGGATTAAGCGCCCTTTGGTCGAACCCGGGGATCCGGAAGGCAGCAAGCTTTGGCGCGTGGTGCGGGAAAACGAAATGCCATACCAGATGGATCCGCTAGCGCCAGAGCTCAAGTCAGTCTTGCGGCAGTGGATTCTTGACGGAGCACGTCCATGAATTCTGCGGCAACATCAGTGTCACTCAAGATTTTCTTGGCGGTTTCTTTTGCCGGAATGCCAGGGTTCTGCTCGACGGCTTTCGCTTTCCCTGAGTTTGTAAGGCACGGCTACTTCAGCTGCACCAGTTGCCACGTATCCCCGGGGGGCGGCGGAATCTTGACCGATTACGGTCGTTCCTATTCTGCAGAGAAGCTTTCTGCCAGATCATCCAAAGGTGAAGAAGAACCTCTGCACGGGGCTTTGGGTGGAGAACCCGGTCAGGGTGTTCGCCGTTGGCTGCTTGTTGGCGGAAATATGCGCCAAGTACAGACAGTCTCTGAAAACCGCAGCGCCCGGGATGGACGTTGGATTCCCATGCAGAGGGATCTTGAACTCTGCGTGACCGGTGGCCCTGTCATTGGTTGTGTCACAGGTGGTATCACGAAACACGGCATGCGCGAGCCGGATGGAAAGAGCCACTACGGCGTCCGGAAGGCTTCGGTACAAATCCAAGCGGGTGAATCGTGGCTGGTGCGTGCTGGGCGTTTTTCGCCCAGGTTCGGGGTGATGGTTCCAGATCACAATGCGTGGATTCAGTCGCTGTCCGGTCGTGGAATCGACGATGAACGGGATCAGCTCGAGATGACGTTCAGTTCAGAGAAATTCGAAGCATCGGCTGCCTTGGATCATGGGCATTCGGACAAACCAGAGGTAGCAAAAGGTTTTGTCGCCAATTTGATGACTCCGCTTCTCGACACCATGCGCGTCGGAGCAAGCTATCGCCTGCAAGAGTCTGAGGCGTCCGCCATAAAGACCGCCGGAGTTTTTGCCGCCGCCGGCATTGACGAAAAGACATTTGTGCTTGCAGAGATCGACCAGCAGTCGATCGAGGCCAAGGTAAATCTGTCAGCGCCTTCGGACGGGGCATCCCGGGTGGCCTCTTATTTCAAGACGGGTCGCGAGCTCAGCCAGGGCGTGATCGCCTACGCGGTTCAGCAGATCGACTTGAAGGAAGGTGGGCCAACAACCGCGCGCCGAGACATGTACGGCATGGGACTCCAGCTGTTCCCACGTCCGCATTTCGAGGTTGATGGATTTGTTGGAAAGGTTCTGAGCCGGAGCGATTTTGCTTACGTGAACACAGCCTGGTTGCTGTTTCATGATTACCTTTGAAGGGGGATTCTGTGAAATTTATGGTCAATAACAAAGGCATCCGGTTTCTGACGATGGTTGTGGGGTTGGCTGTTGCAGCGACTGCCACGCAGAACGGTTTTGCCGTCACCTTTGAAGTGAATTCCGGAAGCAGCCCCGTAGAGTTTCTTGCCACGGGCAAACCCGGTTTCCTTAAGATAAAAGGCGAAGGCGCCAAACTCAAAGGACGCGCCGAGATCAAGTCGGGATCCCTTGCCGGCGATTTTTCGGTCGATTTGATCCCCCTGAAAACGGGCATCGACTTGCGTGACGAGCACATGAAGGAACGTTACCTGGAGACTGGGATGTTCCCGGAAGCCAAGCTTGTTCTCGATCCCGTCAAAATCGCTGAAGGGCAGGGGGGGAGGGATATTCCATTCACCGGCAAGTTGTCCATCAAGGGAAAGGAGAATCCAGTGAAGGGTAACGTCAGTGTCGACTTTGCGCCAGGCGCGGCTGGATCGTCAGGATCCAGGATCGCGAAAGGCACTGCGCGTTTTTCCTTGAAGATCGCTGATTACCCCATCGGTGTTCCATCGCACCTGGGGGTTACCGTTGCAGACAGCGTCGATGTCAGTGTCCAGTTTGTGGCGACCGAATCCCGCTAGGCGGCGGACCGGTCAACAACCGCCCTAAGGGCCTGCGTTATGACGTCGATTTTTTGGCCTCATTTCTTATTCTCTTTTCTTCCCTCCCTTGTCCGTCCTTTTCATTGCTGTCAATATGAAGGGATGCACCGGGGAGGCCTTCTTGATTTCTCTGAAATCGGTCAAAAAGACGTTTGGCTCCCACCCGGGAGAAGTCCGGGTGTTGAAGGGCGTGACCTTTTCTGTTGCCCCTGGCGAGCGGGTGAGCATCCTTGGTCCAGGTGGCTGCGGTAAATCGACGGTCCTGAAAATTGCGGTGGGCCTTCTGGAGCCGGATCGTAATGACAAAGGAAACATCCCCGAGGGTGCTGTAACCTTGGGCAATGTTGACATGTTCAACGGTCCCGACGCGGACCGGGAGCGGGTGCTGCGACAAGTTGGCATGGCATTCCAGCAGGGCGCCCTGTTCGACTTCATGACCGTCCGGGAAAACCTGGTGTTTGCAATGGAAAATATGACTTCGATGAACCCGGCAGACATGGAACGGGTGCTCAAGGGGCTGCTTGCGGGGGTCAAGCTTGGCCATACGGAGAACCTGTTTCCCTATGAACTTTCTGGCGGGATGCAACGGCGTGTCGGTATTGCCCGTGCCCTGGCCACCAGCCCCAGCATCGCCATCTTTGACGAACCAACCGCCGGACTTGATCCGGTTACTTCGACCATCATCCTGAATATGATCCATGAGCTCGGATCGGCTGGCGACCAGGCAAGGACCCTGCTTGTGGCAACGTCCAACGTCGAGATCGCCATTCGCTTTGCAGAGCGCGTGGTAATCATCAACGACGGGGCCGTTGTGGCCGACGGGCACTGGCACGATCTGCTGATGAAGGGGGACGACTGGGTACGTCACTTCCTTTCGGTTCGCTTGATTGGCCTTGACCTTGACTATGCGCGCGGGCTTAACCTGCCGAAACCTTTTCTGGCAGCCCACTGGGAGGCATCATCGACGTGACCAAACCAGCGAGGACAGCTCTGATCGTTACCGACATCGATAACACGGTCTTTGACTGGGTGACTTATTACGTGCGGAGTTTTTCCGCATTGCTTCGCGAAGTGGAAGGGGTCACCGGGATCAGTTACGCTAGACTCGCGGCGGAATCCCAGGAAGTCTTCACGCGGCATGGTTCGATTGAGTATCCGTTTCTCATTCAGGAGTTGCCGAGCGTTGTCGCGCACTACGGTGACGACATTGATCTGATGCTGACGGAGGCTGTCGATCGCGGGCGCAGGGTGTTCATGAAAACGGCAGAAGCGCACCTCAGACCATACGACAGCGTGGTGGAAACTCTGGTGAAGATCCGTGCCGATTACCCGGATGTGCCCCTGGTCGCGTTAACTGATGCGCCGCGTTATGTGGCCATGTGGAAATTAAATAAGCTGGGGCTACTGCCTTATTTCAATGCCGTATACGGCCTTGCAGATCCACGGATTCCGACCTGTGAACGCAACGGTCGCGTCAAAGTCGATCCTGAAATCCTGCTCAAACACTTGCAGCAGGTAAACTTTGGTTTCAAGGGGCGGATCCGTATCCTGCCAGATGATTATGAGAAGCCCGGGACTCGTGGATTAAAAACCGTCTTGATGGATTATTCGCTGGATGAGGATCCTGCTCACCGCCAAAGCGTCCTCTGGATTGGTGACAACTTGCGTAAGGATGTCGGCCTGGGTCAGAGGCTTGGTGTTCGCACCGCCTGGGCAAAATACGGGGTACTGACCAACGAAGAACTTTACCGGGAATTGCATTTGTTCAGCCCGGTTGCCAATGTACACAAGAATGCAAGCTTCGCTGCTGGCGATAAAGACGCGCCGCAACCCGCATGTATCCTTGATAAATTCGCGGCGATTTTGGCTCACATTTAAATTCCGGCATTATTTTTTGTGATGTTTTCCCATCACGCGAAGACCCCCGCGTTGTTACGCTCATGCGCGATTTTTGGGGTAAAATCCTTGTATGGCGAAAATATACGGACATAGGCCCCTGCTGGCACGCTGCCTTGCAGCTGTGGCTCCTGTATGTGCGATGGTTTCAGGCACAGCCCTGGCCGTGGTCGACTCATCCGGCTCGCTGAAACAATCGGTGTCCGGTTACCGGGACAGCGCTGGCCAGGAACGCAGCAAGCTCGGCCTGGACGCCAACATTAAACTAGGTTCCAGTAGCCTGTCACTGGGATTGACCCGGGAACGCATTGTCGATCAAGCCTGGCAGGAAAATAAATACCTGAAGGAACTTTACGGACAGGGTGAGCGGATCAACGACGGTTTGAATCTGCTGGCGGGGTATACCGTTGCCAAGCTGACAGATATTCGTGTCGCGGCCAGCTACAGCAGCGACGATGTGGTTGAAACCCAGGTTGCTGGCGCGGGGGCGTCGCAATGGATGTTGCATGAGACGCTCCAGGCATCGCTTGATCTCACAAGGACCATGGTATCCCGGCCTGGATACGAGATCCTCGATTACGACGCAACCGTGCTGGCGGCGCCGCCTCGCATGGACTCGACTGCGGTCAGTGCGGGTTTGCGGCACCTGTCAACGCCAACCACCATGACTCTTGCGACAGTGACATTATCGTCAAGCAACGATCGACCTCTGGCTCGTTACTACCATCTGGGTGTCCGGCAGTACGTGCCCTTTTTGTCTGGGGCGATCCACGCGGCGGCCTACCGTGGCCTCAATCGCGGGGGTTTGTCGACAGCAACTCTTTACGGCGAAGTCGATTCATGGACGGGCGATCTGGCGTGGGTGCAGGAGGCAGGAACTGCGACCCAAATCCGTATCGGCTGGCGGGTCTATCAGGAAAAAGAGGTAGGCCGCGCTTACGGCGATGTAACCCAGTTTGGCTCTGATCTGTGGTCTGTAAACCTTGTTCACGAGATTTCTGCGGGTAATTCGCTTCTTGCGGGGCGCCCGCTTTCGCTGGAAACCGGTTTTGCCCGGTACATGAGCAACGAGGGTCTGACAGCAACGACAGCCAATTTCGGTCTGGCAGGGAAGTTCTGACATGATTCAAATTCGCCCGGTCAATTTCAGATTGCGCTCTTTCGGTGGGATGGCTTTGCCGTTGATCACGCTTTTCATCCTGTCCGGGTGCCGGACTTTAAAGCCTTACGAAAAAGAACATCTGCTTAAACCCGCCATGGACGACGCCAGGCTTCAATCGCTGGAACCTGTCTATGCCCGTTCGACAGCGGCGCAGTTTGAGAAGCTTGCCGCCGGCGCGGCAGCGGGCGGAGGAGGGTCGTCATGCCCTACATGCGGAATATGACCTTAGCAACCAGCCGGATCCCTTTGCTTGCCATCGCGACCGTGGCGAGCATGGCTGCGGGCTGCGGTTCTCGCTTGCCGCGGGATGTTGTGATCAAGCGTCCATTGGCGAGCAGCGTCACGGAGATTGATCTTTCCCAGGTGATGTTCACGGACATCGACTCCGGCGAGAGCGTCAACGCCGGCCAGTACATGGACGATCATCAGAAGGACTACCTGCTACTTACGTTCGGTTCGCGCGCATGTTCAGCGTGCAACAAGAAGTCGCGCGAGTTACGTGACCGCTTTCTTGTCGGCGATGGTTTGCAGCTTGTGGATGGTCCGACCCAGCTCGAAGTGATCGGAGTCAACACAGACGCGGATTCGTTGACGCTGACCCAGCGTTTTGTGAAGTCCGAGCGTTTCAATTTCATCCGCTGGTCGGATCCTCGGGGCGAGGCAATGCTGCGTTGGTTCATGCCTGAGGGGCGCCCCTATGGCGTTCCCTTGACGGTGCTGGTCAATCGCAGGGGCATCCTGTGGAGTTATACGAACGAGTCGACAGCAACAGTGGAAGAGATCATCGACCGGGCACGTCGTGTAGCCGGTGAAGATGCGAATCGCCCGGATCCACCTCCGCCTACCCCGACGCCGGAACCTGGCCACAGCAATGCAATACCCGCTCTTGCTTTTGTTCGTCCGGACCGCATGCGTGACGTTGCAGTTTATGCCTGCGGCGACCAGGATCGGGAAGTCCGGGGGCTCGCCTCTGCAATGCCGCTGTCGTCGACTGCGACATTTTTTCACGTCGAGCGCGCCGGCTGCGGAGAGATGTGTGCCGCAAACCGGGATTTATTGACCAGGAAAATCAATGCGCGCATTGCTGGCGACCTGAAGGGCGCTTTCCTTTTTGCCGATGACGGCAAATCACCTTGTGCGCCGGTGGCAGCTGTCCCCGGAAAGTCACGGGAACCTCGCGTTTTCGATTTTGCAGGTGGCAAGGACTTCTTTGACGTGTTCGCAACCCACTTCGACTGGAACCACGCAGTCCGTGAAGGCGAGGACATGAAACTGAGCCTTGACCCCCTCGCGCCAGCCATCACTTTGGCCTTCGATCGCGGCGGCAAGCTGGTGTTCTCTGCCGAAGGGGCCATTGAGGAGTCAAACCTTGATGCTTTCCTGAGGTCTACTTGGTTGCCTCGAAATGTCCCGGGTGCTGCCCCATACGCGCGTGGTCCTGCCTGGAACTTTTTCGGGCAGCCGCTGCCTGGCCAGGCCGGCGCTGACATGAATTTCAGCGAATGGCGCAGCAAGGCTGATTTTTCTGTGATCAATGTCTTTGGTGAAAGTTGCGGCAGCTGCATGGCGGAGATGTCGCACTGGTCTCGTCCCGGTGGGCTCTTCTCCCTCTGCCAGGAAACTCCTGATTTCTGCTCTTTCGCAGCCCTTGAGAACGGATTACCCGCAAGCGCATTCACCGGGCCAGGCATGCTATCCGGGCAGGAGCTGGATTCGTATTTGAGCGGAATCCGCTCGACATTGCAGAATCGCGGGATCTTCATTCCGACCCTGATGCTCGACCCGTACTCGCCGGAAAACGATGGTGGACTCGGCTACTTAAAGCGCTTCTTCGACGGCTATCTATCAGCGAAGAATCCGGAACTCGGCTTTGATTTCCGGACCGTGGTGACGGACAGGGAAGGCAAGATCCTGGGAGTGTTCAAGGCAACGCCACCTGAAGACGGGAAGCAAGATCATGTCGAAGAATTCCTGGGGCGTCTGCGCACTGCCCGGGATAAACAGCAAGGGAGTTCGTTATGAAGCTAGGCAACTGTCTTGTTGGCTTTATGGTGACCAGTACGGTTTTCCTTACATCAGAAAATCCAATTCAGGCGGCCGTTACTGCCGGTGGGAGCTTTCCGGAAGCCCAGGTAATGCGCATTGTTGGCGGTGAAAAAGTCCCGGTTGCCAGGCAGGGCAAGGTCACCATGGTGAACCTCTGGGCCACGTGGTGTGAGGCTTGCAAGGTGGAGATTGCCGAAATGGAAAAGGCCCTCTTGCCCGTCAAGGGTAAAGACGGGAGCAAGCCTGATTTGATGTTTGTCTCCCTCGACAAGGAACCGGAGAAGGCACGTGAGTGGTTTCGCAAAAACACGAAGGCCACCGAAGCCATGATGGATAACCTGTACTCAGATCCGTCATTTGAGCTTGCAGAGAAGCTGGAGGCTGACTCGTTTCCCATGACAGTGGTGATCGGCAAGGACGGCAAGATCCTGCATGTTGAACGGGGATTCAAGGAAGGCGCTGAGGGTTCGGCGCAGGTGCGCAAGGTCGCCGAGTTGATGGAAGGTGCGCTTTGAGGCGTATCCCCGCCTTTATTTCTTTGGCAGGAGTGAGTTTTTCACTCCTGTTTTTTTTCTTCCTGACCCAGGCTTCTTCGTTTGCGGGCTCTTTTAAAGTTCCCGATGACATCCCGGCGGTGCCATCGGTACCCGTGATGGACTTCGCGAATATGTTCCAGGAAGAGACCGAAATCGGATTAAATCAGATATTGTTCAAGCTGCGTCAAGCAGGCGGAAGCCAGGTTTTTGTCATCACCGTGCCTGACCTGGGTGATCTCTCGATCGACCAGGCCGGCATCAAGATCGCGGACAAGCTGCGCCCTGGTGATGCCAAGAGGGACAATGGGGTAATCCTGCTGATTGCAAAAGCTGAACGCAAGGCGCGGATCGATGTCGGGTACGGCAATGAGGGCAACCTGCCCGATGCAATCGCCAAACGCATTGTGGACGAAGTCATCGCGCCACGCTTTAAGGCAGGCGCCTATGATGATGGGGTTGTGCGAGGCGTAGCATCGATTGTCTCTGCGACTGATCCAGAAATCATGGTCTCTTTGTCTGGACATCAGGGAGAAGGCACCACGCAACGTATTCAGCGTCGTCCGTCGGGATTCTTGATGTTCATCGCAATCTGTTTTGGCCTTTTCCTTATCTGCGGGCCGGTTATCTTGTCGATCGCCGCTTCCCTGATTTTTGGACCAGAGGCATTGAAGAAATTCAGTCGGGTGCGGCATGGGTACAGGGGCAGAAGTCATTCCGGGTGGGGTGGCGGATTCGGCGGGGGTGGGGGATTTGGTGGTGGGGGCTTCGGTGGGGGCGGTGGCGGCTTTGGCGGGGGAGGAGCTTCAGGCGGATGGTAAACGAAAATCAAACATCAAATGTACCGGTCTGGTTACGCAGGTATTTCAGTCCAGGCGATGCGGCAAAGGTCGAAGCAGCGATCAAGCGCGTTGAAACGGCAACCGCTGGGGAACTCGTTGTGGCTCTGGCGCGCCGGTCCAGCGGAGTCGGACACGTTGCGGTCTTGACGGGTAGTTGTATGGCACTCCTTGCCGGCGAAGTCGCATGGATGCTGAACGCGACGACCATGGTGGCAACCGGGGTGGCCTTTTTGTCTTTTATACTTGGGTTTCTAGCTGGCCAACTGCCGTTCTTGCAGCGGTTTCTGACTACGCGTGGCGACCTCGAAATGCAAGTATTCAACGCAGCTGCAGCGGAGTTTTTAAGGGCCCGGATCAGCCACACATCAGCCGCTACAGGCGTGCTCATTTATGTTTCCTTCATGGAGCACAGGGTGGTGGTGCTTGGTGATCACGCGATCGCATCAAAAGTTCAGCAGTCCGATTGGGACGCAATCGTTTCGACCATCGTTGCGGGTTTGAAGTCAGGAAAATTCGCAGATGGGCTCACCGATGCCGTCCACAAGGCTGGCACCATGCTGTCTGTCAATTTTCCTCCGGTGGCTGAAAATAAAAATGAGCTTCATAATGACATTCGATACCTGGATTGATGCGCCGCGGGAACGTTTTTGAGGAATCGAAAATAGCGCTCAGGAGTCGTCCCTTGAAAAAACAGTTCAAGAAACCTTCTGATGAGGAACTCAAGCGGACCTTGACTCCCGAGCAATATCACATCACCCAACAATGTGGTACCGAACCCCCTTTCAACAACGCGTTCTGGAATCACAAGGAACCAGGAATCTACGTCGATGTCGTCACGGGGGAGCCGCTTTTCTGTTCACTGGATACATACGATTCAGGGTCGGGTTGGCCTAGTTTTGTCCGCCCGCTCGTTCCCGGCAACATCATCAGCCGGGAAGACCGCAAGCTATTCTTCCAGGTCAGGACAGAAGTCCTTTCGAAGTCCGGGCAGTCCCATCTTGGGCACGTTTTTGATGATGGACCTGGGCCCACTGGATTGCGTTACTGCATCAATTCAGCTGCTTTGCGTTTTATCCCCGTCGACCGGCTTGAAGCAGAAGGTTACGGGGATTTCGTGGCGCTTTTCACGGGGAACCGATCGTGATCGTGACGGAATGTTTGCGACCGCCGCTTTCCTGAGCTTCTAGCGTCATCGCCGCTGGTTTTCCTTTGGATGCAGTCATGATTTTACCCAAGTCAATCGGCGCGGTAGTGAAGATCCACTTGGCAGCACTGCTGGGTGACTGGCTCATGCTCTTGACGACGACTTGGCTGGGCTGCGCGCCATCCGCCGCGATGCGGGCAGATACTTTTGACGTATCGAGGGTGACGGGCAGGGCAAGAAGCTCGGCTGCGCGTTCCGCAAGGTCGTTGGCCTGGTTCACAATTCTTACCCGCGCGGTATCGCCGGTAATTCTAGCAAGGTAGCCGGCCGGATCGACCGGGTAGTCGCCTGTTGACGGGTTTAGCAACAGGGCGTTCACTGTGACCGATGGATTTGCTGCACGCAAGGCGTTCGCGGCTTCTTCCCCTGCGATGGCGTGCGCATCCAGGTTGCCGGCCTGATTCATGATGTTGTTGATGGAGTTCGGGTCAAATGGGTTGAATGGTTGTATGCCAGGTACGTTGCCGCCTTCCGTGGGAAACCCATCCGAAATAAAGTACGTGACTTTGGCCTTGCGAGACGAAGAGGCGAGTCTTGCCGAGGCACGCTCAAGGGCCGCCTTGTAATTCGTGTTGCCACCGTCCCTGCGGCAAATGGTCGATGGTTGAGGATTGAATTGGGAAATGTCTGTTTCGGCCAGTACATCCGTCGCCGCGCTACCAAAGCCAATGATGCTCAGCGTGATCTTGTCTTCTTTGGCGGCTGAGGCCTTCAGTTTGTCGGCGATGGTCCTGATCGCCTTATAACGTCCACAAGTGATGTTTGCCATGGATCCAATCGCTGGATCATTGGTTCCCATGGATCCCGAGAAATCTACGACCATCTGGATGTGGACATCGCTCGAAACTGTCGGGCAAAGCTCGCCTGAGATCGTCGCCATGCCGTTCGATTTTGAGAGTGTTGCCTGGTCAATCATGATGGCGGGGGAGTTGCAGGTCGCGCTGAGGCCGACGGCATCTGCACGTGCCGCCGCTTTTTTACCGCGGCTATTAAATGCCGCCTGGTCGCCACACGCCGTGACTGCGAACACCGAGAAAGCCATGATGGTCAGGAGACGCATTTTTCGATCCTCGATATAGCAATGTTTTTGCAAAAAACGGGCCGTTTTCGCGGCGTTGCAAATATCCGTAATGATTGGCGTCCGTTTTGGTATGTTGCTGAAAATGCAAAGTAATTTGACGATTTGCCCAATCCTTCGACGCGCATTCAGCAAGGCCCCACACTCACTTGCAGAGCATGATCTCGGGTAAAATCGATAGAACCCATTCAAAGTTTTCTTCGTGTTTCCGGGCGTCAACCTCAATTCCATGGAGGGAAACATGGACGCAAGATATTCCAGACCTGCATCTGTCACATGCCAACTCGGCACCATCATCGCAACGGCTGCGTTGGTTGTTTCTTGTGGTAGCCCCATGGGGTCGCGCGGCGCAGCCTCCATCACTGATCCGGACTACCAGGGAACCAAGCATTACTTCGGCTGGGCGGAATACCTTTCAGGCTTCATGGGCAACGAAACCCGCTACGACGTCCTCCATACGCACGACCTATTCACGAGTGGCTTTGGCGGCACTTATCATGGCCGAAAACTGACGGGACGCCCGGTCGATGGCGATGACATTCGCTCTGAGTGGGCATCAATTCGAGAGAACTTTCAGCGCGACGACATGTTCGTCCAATATTCCAGCGGTCACGGGTATAGCGATGGTCTGGGCGTCGGCGTGACATACGACGAGATCCGCGACAATGCGCTTGCCTTGGATGCCCGCGAGACGATTGTGTTCACCATGGCCTGTTACTCTGGCAACCTGGTCGACTCATTCAACTCTCGCCGCACAGAATGGGAAAATTATCGCGCGGAAGGCCGTAACCTTTTCGTGATGGCGTCCAGTGAGAGTGACGACACGAGTTCCACTGGGCCGGGACGCGATCCGGATGAGCCCAATGGTCCCAACGGTAGCGCCGGCAGCGCCTTTGGGCATGCTCTGTGGAAGGCCCTGATCGGCTACGCCGATCGCCGTCCGCAAAATCAACTGAGCGCTTCGACGGGTAACGGCGACGGGCAGACGACCTTGGGTGAACTGATCAGCTACACCGTGCGAAAGACCCAGCAGGTTGGTGGACATACTCCAGTTTACACAGGCAGCTACGATCCTGCGTTGGTCATCGCAAAGGTGCCCACGCCTTCTGAGCTCGAGCGGGTGCTCGGGAACAGCGAGGCTGGACGCGCAGAACTTTCAGCATTGCGTGCGGATGGGCTGATCCAATGATTTCGAATGACGGTATGTGTGAAGGATGGCCCAAACTCGGTTGTGCCTGAGAAATGCTTTTTCAACCAACCTTATGGAGGTGATATGCGCAGGTTTATTTCCGGTCTCGTGGTCGTCGGGGCAAGCGTCGTATTTGCATCGAGTGCATTGGCTAATCCCATTAAAAAAGTTGCGATCAATCCTGTCCCGGTCAAGACGCTGACGGATGGGGTTCAGATGCGCGCAGCAGCGGATGAGAAGTCTGAAGTCCTTGCTACGCTCCCCAAGGGTGAAAATCTCACTGCGATCTCTCGCAGTGGAGCCTACTGGAAAGTGAAGAACGCCGCAGGCAAGGAAGGTTTCGTTCCTGTAACCAGTGTTCAAACCAAGGCCGGCACCAATGCGGTCAAGGCAGCTGCCACTGAGGCAGGGGCGCAGGCCAAAGAAGCTGCGTCAGCGGTTCAGGGTATTGTTGGAGAAAAAGCTGCTGAAGTGAAGGCGCAGCAAGGCGCGGCGCCAGTTGCACCACAAGTCAAGGCCCCGGAAGTGAAGGCTGAAAAGCTGGAAAAGGCCGCGAACAAATTGTTCAACAAGAAGAAGTAATCAAGCGACCGGTAAGCGCAGTCCCCCGTGGCTTGCGCCGCGGGGGATTTTTTTATCGCCACCACTTCCTGATTCGTTCCGCAACCTTTGTCGCGGTGAAGCCATATTCTTCGGCAAGTTGCTCCATCGGAGCGCTTGCACCAAAATGATCCAGGCCGATATTCAGACCATCGAAGCCCGTGAACTTTTGCCATCCAAGTGTGACGCCAGCCTCAAGGGATACGCGTTTCCGGCAAGACGACGGCAGGATGGTTTCCTTCCACGATGCGGATTGTTGCTCGTAAAGCTCCCAGCATGGCATCGAAACAACGCGTATCTTCATTTGCGGAGCCGATTTTTCAAGCAAGGCAGCGGCCTCCAGCGCAAGACTGACTTCGGACCCCGTTGCGATGAATATGGCATTGAAGTCAGTGGCGTCTTTCACCACCCAAGCCCCTTTGCGCGCTTGTTCCAGTGCCTTGTCGTCGCCCGGGAGTATCGGCAGTTTCTGGCGACTCAGACAGATTGCGGATGGTGCTGACAGCTTCAATGCTTCTTCCATCATGATCTGGGTCTCAAAAGCGTCGGCTGGGCGCATCACGAAAAAGTCGGGGATTGCGCGCAGGCTCATCAGATGCTCGACCGGCTGGTGGGTCGGCCCGTCTTCTCCAAGGTAAAACGAGTCATGGGTGAATTCGTGGATCACGCGGCAGCGCTGAATTGCGCCCAGCCGCAATGCCGGGCGGGAATAGTCCGCGAAGGTCAGGAAAGTTGCATCGAAGGGAATAACTCCGCCGTGCAAAGCCATGCCGTTGGCGATTGCCGACATCGGAAACTCGCGGACACCGAATGCCAGATTGCGCCCGAGCGGATTTTCACGGGTGAAATCGCCGGTTTTTTTTGCGAACGCGCCGGTCATGTTTGAAGGCTCCAGGTCGGCGCTTCCGCCCATCAGGCTCGGGATGCTGTCAGCCCAGCCCTTGAGGACATCGCCGAATGCATTGCGTGTCGCCACCGGTTTGTCTTTTGGCCACACCGTCGGGGTGATTTTTGACACGTCAAGTTGACCGAAGTGCTGGTCATGGGCGGTACGGAAATCCATGTTGGTTTCAAGCCGCTGTTGCAACTTCGCGTGCCATTCGCGGGCCTGTGTGCGCAAATTTTCAAAGCGTCGCTGGTAGTGCGCCCGCACAGCTTCTTCCACGTAGAAATCCTGATCTGCTGGCAATCCGAGTGACGCCTTCGTCTTTTGGCGTTCTTCCGCAGGGAGGGGAGCGCCGTGGGTTTCATGGTCACCTTCCATGGTGGCGCAGCCCTTGGCCATGATGGTTTCACCGATGATCAGGCGTGGTTTAGTCTGGGCACCTGCACTACCCATAACCTTGCGCAGTGCTGCGTGGTCATGTCCATCCACCTTGATCACTTCCCAGCCAAATCCCTTGAAGATCAGTTCCTCGTCGTCCGAGGTCGCACGATCAATGGCCCCCGATATCTGCTGGCGGTTTTTGTCGTAGAACCACGTCAAGTTGGACAGGCCAAGGTGCCCCGCCAACGAAGCTGCACCCAAGGTGACGTCCTCCTGCATACAGCCGTCTCCGAGCAGCACCCAGGTGCGGTGACCGTACAGTTTATCGCGGGAAGCTCCGTCGAGCTTGGCCGACAAATGGCGCGCCGTGATGGCGAACCCCACCGACATTGCGGCACCCTGACCGAGCGGGCCTGTGGTGCACTCGATGCCGGGCGTCATGTGATTTTCCGGATGTCCCGGTGTTTTGCTGTGTAGCTGGCGGAAACGCTTGAGTTCGTCCATCGCAAGCCAGCCGTTCATGTGTAGCAGCGAATAGATCAACATGGACTCATGGCCGGCACTCAGGATGAACCGGTCCCGCCCCATCCAGTTGGCATCGTCAGGATCGAAATTCAGGAACTCCGTGAACAACAGATAAGCGAAGTCCATCGACGACATCGCCCCACCCGGGTGGCCTGATTTGGCTTTGTTGACACCGTCAATGACAAGGCCCTTGAGGGTGGCAATCGTTTTGAGGTCTATGGGGTTGTTCCCGCCATGGGTTCCGTGGCCGGCTGCATTCTGGGTCATGGACTAAATCCCGCCTGATGGGTGTGCGATCAACTTTGTTCCGGAGATTAGAACAAATCGCGCTCGGCGGGAAGTCGATCTGCAGAGGGCGTTTCCTTCAGATTTACGGTCACGTAGAGGAACCCTCTTCCGCGCCGGTAAACCTTGAGGCGCAGGCGTTCCGCCGGGGATTTGCCGGACAGGATGCGCTGCATGTGGTTCAAGTCGGTGACTTTCTCCTGGTCGCAGGCCACCACCAGGTCTCCAAGGCGCAGCCCCGCGCGGGCCGCCGGCCCATCCACCACCAGGTTGGTGATCAGGAATCCGTAAACCCCGTCGGCCCGGGACTCCCGGTCTTGCATGTCTGCAATGTCGTCATCCGACAGGAGGTTCTTGCCGACCACTCCCAGAAACGCCCGCCGAACCTTACCGAATTTCTGCAGGTCGGTGATCACCTGGCGGGCCATGTTGGACGGGATGGCGAATCCGATACCAGCCCCCTCGCTGCTGATGGCGGTGTTGATGCCAATCACTTGGCCCTTCATGTCGATCAGGGGCCCGCCTGAATTGCCGGGATGGATGGTGGCGTCCGTTTGCAAAAAATTGTCATAAGGCCCAGCCCCGATCACGCGTCCCTTCGCTGAAATGATCCCGCTCGTTACCGTGTGGGAAAAACCGAGTGGGTTGCCGATTGCCAGCACGGGATCCCCGATCCGCAACTTGTCCGAGTCGCCCATTTTCAGCGCTGTGAGCGCTGAACGTGGGGTGACGCGCAGCAGGGCCAAGTCGGTCTTTGGGTCACGGCCGACGACCTTGGCACGGATCTTCTGGCGGCTATTGGCGAACAATACATCGATTTGGGAAGCCCCCTCGATGACATGGTTGTTGGTCAGAATGTGCCCTTCGTTGTCAACGATCAGCCCCGAGCCAATCGAATGGGACGACATCTGCGGCACCTTGCCGTTAAAAAAATACTCATAAATGTCTGCCTGCGGGTTTGCCCGTTTGCGATAAGACGTCGTCCGGATGTTCACCACACCAGGGATCGCCGCCTCCGAAATGTCAGCAAAAGTTGACACTGGTTGGGGCGCCGCGGAGCCGGCGAGACTTGCTGCTGCAGTCGCCAGTAGCATGGTGATGCGATGAATCTTACGCATGTAATGATCATAGCCCAACGTCCGCCCAGATGTGACACCCGCTGGCATGAACGGTGCAAACCGCTACAAAAGGAGGAATTGGTGATGTTGTACAAAAATATTGTTTCATCTGTCGTGACCGCAGGGTGTCTTTGGACGGGATCAGTTTTTGCCGCGAACAACCGTGTGGTCTGCGTGGCCGACGGCAACACGCTTGGCCGCGAAGGGCTGGGTCTTACCGAAGCAGTCGCCAACTTTGAATTTGTTGATACCAAGGATACGAAGGGGCGACGGGTGCTGCGCGATTTCCGCGGCGAAGTTGTGACGGATCCGGCCAACGAGAGGCATGAAGGGTCCTACATTGGCCGATTTAAGATCGACGAGGCGGTTGAGGACGTCACATATCGTCCCCGGGTTTATATCGGCTTCTCACAGTTTGAGGGGATCGAGGCGGTCGATACCGAGGGCAGCGCCGAGGCCGGCATGGACGGCGTCTTTCTGCTTGAGAAGGATACTTCGCGACCCCATTTTGCTGCCAAGTTTCTGATGAAAGCCGGCAGTCACATGGGTGGCACGCTACATCTGGGTTGTCACCGGGTTCGCTGATCCAAAAACATGGGTCGGACGGGTGAGGAAATCCTGGTCCTCGCTCCGTTGCAAGGAAAGCCACCTGTCGGGGACCTCTCCTTCGTCTGCCAAGGGGACGAGGAGGTTCCTTCCCTGAGCATCCGCATGGCCGGGCGGATGGACGGGTCTATGGCCGGCATGTCCCAGGGCATTTTCCAGGTGCCTGTCGACCAGCCAGATCCGCACATCCGCACTGCTGAAAATTTCTACACCCTCGATAAATTCAAAATCATCTCGGGCGCGATGGATGGCTACCGATGGCGTGGCGAGCCCGTCCAGAGCTGAAGGCTTGTGCAAGGTGACACGCACGCTTTCTGGGCGGGCGCGGTGCCGGCAAGGCGCCAGCAGAAACGCCGCGACCGCCTCCGCGGCTGTCTCAAGGAGGTGGAACCTCCCGTTTTGAATGAGTAATCTGATATCTCGCGCGACCTTCGCGTAATCGATGCTTTGGCTCAGGTCCAGGCTGGTGGCGGCTGCCCGGGTATCGACCTGCATCGCCAGGTCAACGTCAATCGGCTGGGGATGGAGCCTTTCGTGAGGATACACCCCGATGACGGCCTGCAGCCGCAGGCGGCTAAGGCTTACCCAGTCGGAGGTTCTCGGGGCGAATGGCAATTTCAGGCCTTTTTGCGACTTTTCGGAACGATCGGAAACCAGAGTGACCGGCTTACCTCATGCCGTTTTCTAATGAAAGCGGGATTATGGACTTGGGGGGCCGCATCCGCGATAATGGATAGAATCGATATAAGCGCAATTCCGGGTGCTTACGCCAGCTGATCCCCCCACTGGAGAAATTTCAAGTCATGTTGGAAAACGGGACGCTTTTGATTCGCCGGGTCGTGCTGTTTACGGTCGCCGCATTGGTCGGCTCGCTGTCTGCAGGCTTCGGCGGCATGTCGGTCGTGTATGCAATGGTTTTCCTGGGTGATGACGCGCACCTCAAGAAGTCCACGATCATGGCGCGCATCAACGAAGAGACAACCATCTTCTGTCAGGATGAGCAGACCCATATCGGCAGCTTCTTTAACACAGAGCACCGGCGCTACGTTCCGATTGAGGAAGTACCGCCTGCGATGATCAATGCCATCGTCGCGGCCGAGGACAAGAATTTCTTCAAGCACTCTGGTGTCGATCCGGTAGCGATCGTCAAGGCATTCGCTGAAGGCTTGCAGGGAAGACGCTTCCGGGGTGGTTCAACCCTGACACAGCAGACCGTCAAGAACATCATGGACCGCTGGGAATACTCGCTCGGTCGCAAGATCCGCGAGGCGATCGCAGCGCTGCAGCTGGAACGGATGTACGACAAAAAGCAAATCCTTGAGTTCTACCTGAACCAGTTTCATGTCTCGGGCAATGGCACGGGGATTGGTATCGCAGCGAAGTATTACTTCAACAAGGAAGTGAAGGACCTGGACCTGGTTGAGGCAGCCTTCATTGCTGGATCCGTCAAGGGGCCCGGGAAATACGACCCTTTCATCAAATACACGGTCGAGCGCCGCGAGGAGGCGATCAAAAACGCCTTTGAGCGAAAGAACTATGTTTTGCGGCGGATGTTTGAACAAGGCTGGATCAAGGAAGAGGAATTTCAGGAAGCAGCGACAAAACCAGTGCCATTCAATCGCGGCAGCTTCCGCACTTCCGAGGTCGCGACGGTCAGCTTGATCCGATCTCAGCTGGATCGCAAAGAGATCCTGGAAGCGCTTAACATGGAGACGGTCGACGAGTTGAACTCGGCCGGGCTCAAGATCTACACGACGATCGACTGCGGCATGCAGGAAGGTGCCCAGTTGGCCATGCGCCGTAACCTTTCCCGACTTGAGACAATTCTGGGGGGATATGCGCCAGAAGCAGCCGATAAGTTTGTCCGACAGCGCGACCTGAGCCTGAATGATTTTTACTACGGCAAGGTCGAGCAGGTTGTGAAAAACCCGAACAATGCATCGGTGCGGGTATCGTTTGGATTGTCCAACGGTACCATCCCGCACGAGGCGCTCGTCAGGTATGCGAAGCTTCTCGACCTGCCCCTGCTGCAGGGACCGCAGGTGCAGTTGAAGAAGCTTCTCGACTCAATCAAGCCGGGGGACATCGTCTTCACCGAAGTGAAGGAGTACGACAAGGAGAAGCACGAGGCCATTCTGGAAATGCAGAAGCGCCCGAAGATCAACGGGGGCCTCCTTGGCATCGAGAAGGGCGAAGTCCGTTCGGTGGTGTCCGGATTCGATTCCCTCGGGTATAACCGCGCCGTTTTTGCCAAACGCCAGCCTGGTTCCGTATTCAAGTCCGTGGTTTTCTATGCGGGGCTTCAGCTCGGCTGGTCGGTCCTGGACCGGCTGGACAACGAGCGCCAGATTTTTCCCTACCAGTCACGCCTGTACTTCCCCCGTCCAGACCATCCGTCGCCCTATAAAGAGACGTCGATGATCTGGGCGGGAACCATGTCCGAGAACCTGGCGTCGGTTTACCTGGCGGCTCACCTTGTAGACAAGTTGAACTACGATCAATTCAAGCAAGTCATGGGCGGGTTAGATCTGCTTCCGCACAGCGGTGAAGGAGTGACGGACTACCACTTCCGTGTCGCCCGTACGACCGGTGTCCAGCTCGACAACGAAGGCGTGCGCGAATTCCAGTTGCAAAATGCGATTGCGGATGTGGCACCGGACCTGGTTTTTGCCGGGCAGCCGGACATGCTGCGCAAGTTGAACAAGATGTGGTGGGGAAGGGGCTATATCTCCGAGCTGCAGAACATATTCAGCCGTGGCAAGGACAACGTCCCGGCCTATGAAAAGGCTCTTCGCCTGGGCCTTGTGCGCAACAACTACCTGCGTTTTGCCGGGATTTCCTCTGAGCTGGCCAGTGATTGGCAAACGATCAGTAAAAAGGTTTCAGAGAAAGGGATTGAGGGAGCTTTTGGTGACCCTGCGATCCAGCATATCTGGAAACGCTTTAAGGTGCTTGCCGGTGTCGGTGCCCGTCCCCAGCTGGGATACTTCGCCAGCCTTGAGGGGGAAGACCCACGCCGTGAATTCAAGAACCGTGCGGACCTTGAGCGAATTGCAGTGGTTCCGGGACGCGCGCTCAACTTGCTTGATGCCCAGGCAATCTGGAGCAGCGGCGTTTTCGTTACGGCTGATATCCAGCTGGGCGATGTACTGCTCGATGGCTATTTGCCGCTCAACACATTCAACAGGCTACAGAAAGCCATCAACGAGCGCTTTGACGCGATCATGGCGCAGCAGTCCGAATATGACCTGCACCGTTACTACCAGCACCATGATTTCCGCATGACGGTGGGTCTGCGCTACCTGGTCGAATTGAGCAAGGCCATGGGGGTTCAAAGCAAGCTCGAGCCAGTCCTGTCTTTCCCCCTTGGCACCAACGACGTCACCGCAGCTGAAGTCGCGAAGGTTTACCAGACGTTTGTCAGCGGGAAGATTTACCGGTTTTACAAGGACGGTCCGGTCAACCAGCTAAACTTTATCCGCAGGATTGAGGACCGTTTTGGCGCGAAGCTTTTTGAGCCAAAGGTCCAGGAATACCAGTTGGTCAACGCGCAGTTGTCGGCACCGATGCGCGAAATCCTCAAGCGAGTCGTCACCCATGGCACAGGCAAGCGTGCGCGCGGTGAGCTATGGGTCCAGGTTGGCGGCGGTGCCCCTGAGGCTGCCGGGGCACCCCCTGCAGATGCTGCAACAGGCGATAAAGGGGCGCGTATCCGCATGCCTGCTTTCGGTAAGACCGGTACGACCAACGATTACAACAATGCCTATTTTGCCGGATTTTTCCCGATGCCCAAGGCCAAGGGTAACGCCATGCAGTTTGAGGACAACATGACCATCGCTTCATACGTTGGTTATGACTTGAACAAACAGATGCGCCGCGGCGGCATCAAGGTGACGGGTGCGGTCGGAGCGTTGCCCGTGTGGATCGACTACGCCAAGGTGATCATCGACAAACGCAAGTTTGCGGAGCTTGTGGATCCGGTTGATATCGAAGTGATGACCAGCGGTGAGTGGCCGATGGTCTATGAAAAGGGCGTGGGATCGATCAACGTTGACTTGCCGCGCGGGACTTTGCTGCGCGGGGCGGATTCCGGTCCGGCCGAGGTTTTTGCCACGACCAACATCGAGAAGACCGGTGAAAATCCGGACAACGAGTTCGCCGTGGGTGCACAGGTTAACGCTGTTATCCGCATCCCTGTTGAGCGAGACGGGGCGCAGCGCCTGTTCTCTCTATTCAAGGCGCCAGTAGACGCTTCACGCTTCAACACCGGAGGGCCTGGAGCGGCACCCGTGCAGGTCGACGACAAGCGTTTGCCAGGTGGTAACTTGCCGTTGAGCGTTCTTGGGGATTCCCCCAGCGGAACTGTGGCGACGCCGGATCCTGCAGCGGCGGCAGCGGCTGATGCCGACGATCTGATGCCGCATACGGCGGACGTGGATGAAATCAATACCGGCAAGAAGCCTGCAGAACCCAAGGGCGCCAAGCTCAACAACCCTCCCGAGCAGCCCATCAAAGGCATCAGTTCGGGGGATGGGGATCTTCCCCGCCTTGGCATTCCGGCGCCCAGGGTGGATCCACCAGCAGGCAAGCCGAAGTCCGAGGACGACGATCTCTGGTAGTGACGAGCCCCCCCTAAAACCTTTACAGTTTGCCTTTGGCCCCGCGAAGTGGGGCCTTTGTCTTTCATGTGGAGGAGTCGGGCCATGGCCAGGAAGCATGCAAATCCCAACGAGAAAGGTTCACCCGTCCAGTTCAAGTCGCGTTACGCCAATTTCATTGGCGGCGAGTGGGTACCGCCTAAATCCGGCAAGTACTTTGAGAACCTGACCCCCGTTACCGGCAAGCCATTTGCGGAAATTCCGCGCTCCGATCATCACGACATCGAAATGGCCCTGGACGCGGCTCACCGTGCGAAGGTGTCGTGGGGGCGGACCTCTGTGGCGGATCGCAGCAACATCCTGCTCAAGATCGCTGACCGCATGGAACAAAATCTGGAGATGCTGGCAGTGGCAGAGTCTTGGGACAACGGCAAGCCCATCCGCGAAACGCTGGCTGCCGACATTCCCCTGGCGATTGATCACTTTCGCTACTTTGCCGGCTGTATCCGGTCGCAGGAAGGATCCATCGCGGAGATCGACCACGACACGATTGGCTATCACTTCCACGAACCCCTGGGGGTGGTAGGTCAGATCATTCCCTGGAATTTCCCGCTGCTCATGGCCGCTTGGAAGCTCGCTCCGGCGCTGGCTGCAGGAAATGCAGTCATCTTGAAGCCGGCCGAGCAAACGCCTGCCGGGATCCTGCTCTGGGCAGAACTGATCGGCGATCTTTTACCACCCGGTGTGCTCAACATCGTTAATGGTTACGGTCTGGAGGCTGGCAAGCCGCTGGCGAGCAGCAAGCGTATCGCCAAGATCGCGTTCACCGGGGAGACTTCGACCGGGCGCCTCATCATGCAATACGCGTCGCAAAACCTGATTCCTGTGACCCTTGAGCTTGGCGGCAAGTCCCCCAACATCTTTTTTGCCGATGTCATGCAAAAGGATGACGAATTCCTGGACAAGGCTCTTGAGGGATTCACGATGTTTGCCTTGAACCAGGGGGAAGTGTGCACTTGTCCCTCGCGGGCCCTGGTAGAGGAATCGATCTACAAGGAATTCATGGCCCGGGCCGTAGAACGTGTGAAGAAAGTCAAGCAGGGGCACCCTCTCGACGAATCAACGATGATCGGGGCTCAGGCTTCGTTGGAGCAAGTGGAAAAGATCTTGGGTTACATGGACATCGGCCGCCAGGAAGGGGCGGAGTGTCTGGTTGGTGGGAACCGGGCAAAGCTGTCGGGCGAACTGTCGGGTGGATATTACGTCGAACCGACGGTTTTTAAGGGCAACAACAAGATGCGGATCTTCCAGGAAGAGATTTTTGGGCCGGTGGTCTCTGTCACCACTTTCAAGAACAAGGAAGAGGCCCTGGCAATCGCCAACGATACCCTTTATGGGCTTGGTGCCGGCGTCTGGACGCGGGACGTCAATACGGCGTACCGGTTTGGACGCGAGATCCAGGCGGGGCGCGTATGGACCAACTGCTACCACGCTTATCCTGCGCATGCGACCTTCGGCGGTTACAAGCAGTCCGGGATCGGGCGGGAGACCCACAAGATGATGCTTGATCATTACCAGCAAGTGAAAAACATGCTGGTCAACTACAACCCGAAGAAGCTCGGGTTTTTCTAAGATGGGAAAGTTACCTCCGATCCCGGCAACGCTCAGGACATTTCTGGCCGCATGTGCCGGGATGTTCGCGGGCTATTGGCTGGCTCAGACGTTTTCCTTGTCGCTGGCACCAGCAATGGCCGGTCCGGCGACAGTTCAAGACGGCATAGTGACCGCGAAGTTGTTCAAGATTGTCGATGCCAAGGGCCGGCAGAGGATTCTTTTTGGCACATCCCAAGAGGGCAGTCCGGGCATCTGGTTCTTCGACCAGAATGGAAAGTCACGCCTGAACATCGGGATATATCCTGACCAGAATGCCTTCGTCGTCCTGAACGATGAAAGAGAGCAGGCTGCAGAAATTCTTCGCACAGTGGGTGCGAAGCAGTCTCCCGTTTTGGTCATGAAGGCAGATGCCCGTGACCGGATCGTCATGGGGCTCAACTTCAACGGCAAGGGCGAGCCATTTTTTGTCCACTACGACGAACATGGCAACAAAAAGACCTTGTTCGGGAACTACTGATCATGCGACCAGGCAGGAAGCCGGAAAGTTCCGTCGGGCTTGTGTTTGTGCTCAGCGCTTTGATTGGTGTTGGTGTGGTGGTGTACACCAAATCCCGAAGCTACCGGCGATACCAGCAGCAGCGTGAATTGCGCACTGAGACTCCTCCTGAGTCTTCCCATGAACCACGATCAGTGATTGTCAGTGGTGCGACGGAATTGCGGATTGTCGACAGTTCGGGGCGGTTGCGTATCCAGGCGGCGTTGAACCGTGACGGCGCCCCCGGAATCTGGATTCATCCCTCAACGGAAGATGGGCGCGGGGGTACAGTCCAGCTGGGGCTTCACGAGGATGGCCTGCCGTTCATTTTGGTTGCCGGTGCAGGCATCCGGGATTTCGCCTTGGGACGGGTCGACGGCAAGAACCAGACGCCGATCATGGTTTTCCGGCAGGACGACGAAGTGCGGATGTTGCTGGGGCTGGACATGACGGACCCAGGACGGAATCCTTTCTTTGTCCACTACGGCGAAGGGCACAAACAGGAGATATTCGGCAGTTACTGTAACGATCCCGGGCGGGTCTGCACACGTTAAGGGCGGGGGCCTTTCTGTCATGAACTCAAGATTTTTGAAAACCCTTATCGTTGTCCTGGCGTTTGGCGGTGCGGGCGGGTTCTATTTCTGGAAACGCCTCAATCGCCGTCCACACTATGTGTTCATCAACGAGACGGCGAATCACAGGCATGATTTGGCCCTTAAAATGAGCCTTAAAATAGCAGAGAAACGCTCTGGTATTGAAAACGCACTGATCCTGTTGCGCCATTTGCCTGCAGGAAAGTCGATTGAAGAGACGGCAAACAGCTATTTTCAAAGTCTGCAGATTGGTCGCCGGACTCGGGGGCGGGGACTGCTGTTTCTATATGCTGAAAAGGAAAACCGCTTTCGCATTGAAGTCTCTTACGCGCTTGAGGGGGATTTTCCAGATGCGATGTGCCGCCGGCTTGAGGATGCCGCGCAGACTTACATGTTGTCCGAGATTCCGCAGGATTTTCTCTCTGAACTGCTTATCACCATGAACAACGGTCAGGATTTCGACCCGGAATTGCTGGGATCCAAGCCGGCATGGCTTCCCGCAGAATTCCTGTCTGGTGGAGGCGGCGTTTCGTCACGCGTCGCCACGCGCGGATTGGATGATTATATGCGCTGGATTCAAAAAATATCCGAGGCAGGACGCAGCGCGTTTGCCCCTGCGGCCGATCCGTCAGTCGTGATGGGGCGTTACCTTGATTCCTTGGATGCGGGAATCGGCGATCCCGATTTGCCGCTTCTGACGGCCGGTAGCAAGGTTTTTCGCATGGTGGTCCCGCGCACGCCTGGGCAGCAGATGCGGGTGCATCGTTACTTTTCCAGGGCACTGCCGTTTCAAATGATCACTGCCGGAGATTTTGCCACGGCAGTTTTCCGTCCAGGAGTGCCAAACTTGCCCGTGGTCCTGCGCAAGGGTAGTGACGGAATGTGGTACGTTGACGAACCCAAGATGTGGACATGGTTTCACCGCTTCGAAGATGGCGACGATTTTTTTGCCAAGTATTCTGATCTGACTCTTCTGCCCCAGTTGCTTGCTGCCGGCGTGCCCAAGGCAAACAGACCTGTGTACAAGGGGCGCGTGACGACGCCTGTGCCTCCAGCCTATCCTTACGACCTGGAGGCTCTCCATCGTGATTTGGAGGCGGCCGTGGCACGAAATCCACAGGATCCATCCGGCCATGCGCGTCTGGGCGAGTTTTACCTTTTTGAGGTGAACTGGCTGACGCAGGCGATCGCATCTTTTGAGGCTGCAGCTCGCTTGGCGCCCTCTGATATTAAGCTACGCTGGCGTCTTTACGATCTGTACATGAACCACTCTGAAATGGAAAAGGCGCTGGAACAATTGTCTTTACTTGCTTCTGCCCTTCCGCGGGACGCCGAAGTTCAGGAGTGGAAGCGGTTTTACACAAAAGCGTATATTCAAGAATGATATGTCTGAAAAAAAGGCGGGAAAGTTCCCTGTGCTGCAAGGCCTCTGTCAATCATGCCAGCATTAAAGAATCAACTTTGATTCCATCTGCTGAATTTTCTATAACTAAGGTCACGGCTTCTGCCGGCAATTTTCGTAACCTTGACCGGGGACTGGAAAGGTTTCGGTAAGGAAAGGTGGGCGTCCGTTGCTGCCTGTTGAGCATAACGCACAGCATGTGTTGATCCATCCACCAGACGGAAATTTGTTGTACTTTTTATTACAGCAGTCAACGCAGCTGGATCCTGTACCTTCATCTAGGACGCATTTGTTGGGTGCGCCGCAGGCGGCGATATGTTCGCTGAAGCATTCGGTGCATGAGCGGGTGGAGTCCTTCAGGCATTCATACTTCGCCTTTTCGCAACCTGTCCAGAATGGGTTCCTGGGCGCTGGAGTGATGGGGCCTGGGTTTGTGCCGATGCCAGGAATATCAGTGCAAGTAAGCATGGGTCTGCCGGTTTTGGGATCAACCGTCATGAACCGGCACTTCTCGTTCATACATTGATCGAAATCGAAAACTTTGCTCCCTTCACAGCAGGGGTCGAGCGCTCCGGCGCCACCACTCGTCCTGCCGCAGTGGTCCTGCAGGGCGCAGTTTTTAGCCTCTTCTTTATCATAGGAGCAGCATTGAGTTATCTCTCCATTTCTCCCATTTCTAGGTTCACTTTGAGGTTCCCCTGGACACCATTTTCCATCGGGTTTTTTGTAGATAACGATTGCGTGTCCGTGGGCCGATTTGCTTTCGCAGTTTTTGCAGAGGACCGCTATACCGTGGGTGTCTTCGTGTTGAAGTCGGCGCATGCATTCCACAAACCAGCGTGAAAAGTCCCGGCAATTGAAAGCCAAATCCCCGCCGTTAGGGCCTGATAAAGTTTCGTCTTCCCAGGCAATTTTTCCGATTTCGTAACATTTGTTCAGGTCGTCTTCAAAGCTGTGACTAGTGAGAGATAATGACGAGTAGTTGGCGAGGATTTCTGTCAGACGACCGTTTATTGCGGGGCAAGCTGGGCAAACGGCTCCAGAATCGGACGATCCTGCGATTGAGGAAATGTTTCCACTTCTGGCTTGAGTAACCGCTCCTCTAATCAGGTTTTTTGAATGAGTGGTCTTCTTTTGATCGGCCTGAGGATTCGAGCTATCAGGCGCAATGGAGCAGCTTAATATGCTTGCGATGCAGTAGATATACACCAGCATACGGACCATGGAACTCGTTCCTTAACCTGACTGTTGCTCCTGCGTTGCGAAACCCGCCACGTTTCTTTGTCGGAAAATGAGAGAGATAATTGAGGCCGGATTGTCCCCAGGGTGCGCCAGTTGTAATGATGTCAAGTTCCCAAGATCCGATAAAGACCGCCAACTGTTCCTAAGCCGATGCGGAGGGGGGGGTATCATCCCAAAATTGCTAGTGATATTCGGGGTCTCGGAAGCAGGGCCAGGGACCGCTGGGCAGTCCCGATGCGTCTATCAGGTTTTGAAGGGGACATGCCCTGATCGTAGACCGGCCGAGTCAAATGACATGAAATCAGCGAAGTAAGTCAGATCTAGAGGCTTTCTATTTTAGAGGTTCGCGCAATAGAGAACGGTTGCATATGGTCTTGCGTGCCCTGCAGCAACTTTTGCAGTCAGTTTCACCAAACCTTCAAGTGGGGCAATTTCCTCGGTGCTGATGGTTTGGACAGGTTGTGGCCATGCGCGCATCTTTGTTAGCAAGCTCTTCTCGCCTGGGTGAAAGTTTCCATGAGAAGTTACCCGCATGTGTTTGTCATCGCGGTCAGCCGTGACGGGGCCAACGAAAGCCCACGGTCCGATCCATATTGACGAAGGATGGCTGACAGAGCCATCTGCAGAGACGGTTATGTGAATCCAATTCGGGTAGAGTTTGTGAAGGTTGGTGAAATCAACAGTCTTCTCATAAAATCCAATCTTTCCAGGGACTGCTGGTAGATTGATTTTTGCCTCCGCTTGAACGCAAGTCTGCAGTGCTACGGATTCGACTTGAACGCGCGCGATAGCTGTCAATCCGCTGAAAGTTGCTTTTACGTTGGTTGCTCCCGCGCTGATTCCGCGAACTTCACCTGGTACCTGAGTAATTTGAGCCAACTTGCTATCGGCGATCGACCATTCCGCAAGAGATGTGACGTTGCGAGTGCTGGTGTCCGAGTATGTTGCGGTAGCCGTGAACGTGGTCAAGTCCCCAACCTTTATTACCCTGCTTGGAGGTGTTATTTCCAACGCTGAAAGGCAAGGGCCGGGGTTGCAGGCTTGTGTGGTGGAGCCTGAGCATGCCTTGCCGCCAAAGGAAGGCGCGGGACTGGTGCATGATCGTGTTTGTGTCCCTGGTCCGCAAGTGGCGCTGCAGGGACTCCAAGCCGACCATCCACCATCGACAGGACACTCCTGAGAATTGCACGACGACGACTCTGGTCCAGTACAGTTGCTCCCGCCAAAAGCTGGAGTTGGATTCGTGCAGGTTCTTGTTGTCGTACCGCCACCACAGGTCGCGCTGCATGGGCTCCACGCCGACCAGTCGCCATTCACCGGACAATTTTGTGTATTGCAATCTCTGCTGAACGATCCAGAGCAAGCCGCTCCGCCAAAGGCTGGAGCTGGATTGGTACAAGTGCGCGTCTGGGTGCCGCCACCGCAGGTTGCACTACAAACACTCCAGTCCGACCAACCGCCAGCGATTGGGGTCGGATCTGTCATGGCGACAGAAAGATTTGCTGCTCCGCTCGAGCCATTGAATGTCGCCGTTATCTGGGTTTGACCCGCGGCGATAGCGGTAAAATTTGCAGCGTTCGCATGCGTGGCAATCGCAGGATTAGCAGTGATCCAGGCTGCGTCTGCCGTGACATCTTTCGTCGTCGAATTACTGAAGTGGGCGATGGCCCGGAATGTTGCCGTTTCGCCAACCAAGCGACGATCTTCTACGGGCAATACTTCCAGGCGCAACAGGCAGGGACCCAGGTTGCAGGATTGCTCAGACGGCCCGGCACAAGCGGCGCCACCAAGGCCTGGAGCAGGGTTGGTGCACTGGCGGGATTGAGTCCCCGGTCCACAGACGGCGCTGCAAGCACTCCAATCCGTCCATCCGCCGTTCACGGTCTGACATGAGTCCGTGTTGCAGGATTCAGAAGCCACCCCCTGACAGTTTTTTCCTCCGGAGGATGGCGCCGGATTGGTGCATGTCCTTGCGCGTATGCCACCTCCACATGCTGCACTGCAGGCACTCCATTCAGACCATCCGCCATCCACGGAGCAAAGCGCAGTGTTACAAGGCTCTTCTGCTTCACCCTCACAGTCACGACCGCCGTTCATTGGCGCAGGCACGCTGCAACTTCGATACCGAATCCCACCTCCGCACGATACGCTGCAACTGCTCCAGTCCGACCAGCCTCCGTCCACCGCAGAAAGGGTTATATTGGAAATGCTATTGGTGGTGGTTGTGATTGCATTTGAGCTATTGATTACGGCCTGGGTGCTCGTGGTGCCAGAAAGTTCGACCTCTCTGGCACATCCTGAGGCAATGCCTGCGACGCCAAGGCCGGCCAATAAATTTCTGACCCATTTCAACACTTGTCATAACCTCTCAAATTGTCTTATCGGTAAGTGTTTTCGCTGCCTTTAGGCACGTTTTATGGCGCCTGTTCGGCCCATTGTGGAAGGACCCGAAAAGCCCAGATAAACCAGGGGTATCTCAAGAGGGTCTCTTGACGTCTCGCGGTTACGATCAATCTAGCGGATTTTTGGAGGGGGACAGGCCCTGACGGGTGCAACGAATGGGGCAATTGATGTCTTGGAAAAAACTGAGGGGCCGGAGGCCCCTCAGCGAAAAACAAGTCTGACAAGATCGATGATCAAGAGCTAACCGGAGGAGACAAATGGTTGTCTGACCATCCGTGCGATATTAGTTCGCGCAGCTTTGCAAAGCAGTGGTGCCGCTTGGAGCATGATTGTACAACGACTTATCCTGGTTGATCTCCCAACGATCTGCAACGGTAGAACATCCAGGGAAGACCCTGCGAGTTGCACTGGAGGCGGCCGACAGTTCGGTGGCAGTCGCAGTGAACTGGTTCTGGTTGCCCGCGTTGAAATACAGGTACCTGACTTTCTTGCAGTCAGTCACGCGAAAGCCAATGTCGTTCGTCGTGTTGCAGGTATTCACGCCGGCCCAGGCGCCCGCATTGGTTGTCCCGCAGCCTTTAGCGCTGGTTCCGTTTGTATCAGAGGATGCAGTTCCCTGCGTCAAACAGTCAAAGTTCGAGAACGTGTCGTTATCCCCGTTATAAGATACCTGCAGCGTGTAAATGTGCGCCAGATTGGACCGAGCTTCCGCTTGCCTCGACTTGGACTGGAACTGCTGGAACCGCGGAATTGCCAGCGCGGCCAGGATACCGATGATTGCCACGACAATCATCAGCTCGACCAGGCTGAATCCGTCCCGGCGGTTTAGCCGCGACTTGATGGATGCAAAAAAAGTTTTCATGTTTCTCCTCCTGCTCATAAAGGCAGTAACGGGACCCCTCTTAAATACTTTAGGACTATTTGAAAAAAAAACATAGAGGTCCGAAAATATTGGTTTTTTCACAAAAAAATCACTGGTGGGATAGGCTAAAAATCAGCCAAATGGCCCCGCTGGTCCCGCCGAATGGCAGACAGCAAATGGCTTTGATCGAAACGAGGTAAGTTTAGAGTAGGCGTTTTACAAATCAGCGAAAAATCTAAGAAATCGATCTGAAACTTGTGGTGTAACTTAAGTGCTGAGTCCGTTATTTGAGAGGGTTTGTATTCCAGTTGAGTATAGCCCTCAGGTCCCCTGGCGCAACCCAGCGCCAGCGCGACTCCAGGATCGCCCGACGGGGACTGTCTTTGCCCTGGGAGAATGCGGCCAGAAAATGTCGCTGAGCCGCGGGCTCCCAGAGGGAAATCATGGGTTCTATGTTCTTTCCGCCGTCACCGCTGAAAGTGATCACATCAAAGTCAGGGGATCGCGCAGCAAGCAAAAGCTTTAAGTCCTCTGTGCTGGCATTTGGATAGTCGCAACCAAGAACCATCCACGTTGCCGCCGTAAATTTGGTAAACGCCGCATGCAGTCCACTTGCGGGACCATGGCCAGGAATAGCGTCAATGATCGCGCGATTCCCTATTTGCCAGTTGATCATCTGCTCCGTCGTGCAGGACCAGTAAACTTCATTGCACAGAGGGCGAAGTATCTCCGCAGCGGCGCGCCACTGAGGTTCAGCGTGATAAGTGATGCTGGCTTTGTCGGAGCCCATGCGCGTGCTGGCACCACCCGTCATGACCAGTCCAAAAACCGGGAGGTTATCGACGCTCGCGGGTGTCATCAAGCTTGCACCTTTGAAAACGACACCACGATACTTTTGGAAACCGGAGTCTGGCTGCCCTCGGCAAAGTTGTCGATTGGAACCAGGACGTTCGTCTCGGGGAAGTAGGATGCGACGCATCCTTTTGGAATGTCGTAGGGCACGATGCGGAAGTTTCGAGCATGACGCGCCTTGCCGCGCCAATGGCTGGTGATGTCGACAATTTCACCGTCCCTGAAGCCTTGATCTTCCATGTCTGATTGATTCATCAAGACGACGCGGCGCCCTTGATGAATTCCACGGTAGCGGTCATTCATGCCGTAGATCGTGGTGTTGTATTGGTCGTGGGTCCTGATGGTGGCCATGACGAACTGGCCTGCTGTGACTTCCAGTTTTGGAATCGCGTGCACCGTGAAACGGGCTTTGCCGGTTGGTGTCTTGAACTCACGTTTGTCGCGCACTGCGTGTGGCAACACAAAACCACCAGGATTACGAACGCGGGTGTTGAAATCCTCAAACCCGGGGATCACGTTCTGGATGCGGTCGCGTATCCGGTCGTAGTTGGCGATGTAGCCGCTCCAGTCAAGGCCAAGCGCGGCTTTGGCAAGACCTGCGACAATCGCCGGTTCGCTCAACAATTCGGGTGAAGCTGGCGACAAGTTCCCTTCCGACGGATGAACCACACCCATCGAGTTTTCGACCGTGACAAACTGCGGACCGCTGTCCTGAAAGTCCCGCTCCGTGCGACCCAGACAAGGCAGGATAAGCGCTTCTTCACCCGTGATCAGGTGAGATCGATTCAGTTTTGTGGAGACCTGTACGGTCAGTTTGCAGCGCTTGAGTCCCGACGCGGTATATGCTGTGTCAGGCGTCGCCGATAAGAAGTTGCCACCCATGGCGAAAAAAAACTTTACCTTTGCGGCGTTCATTGCCTCGATGGTTTCGACTGTGTCATAGCCGTGTTCGTAAGGTGGCGTGAACTTGAACTCAGCGGCCAGGCGGTCCAGGAATTCGCGCGTCGGGCGCTCCCAGATGCCCATGGTCCGGTCGCCCTGAACGTTGCTGTGTCCGCGGACCGGACAGGCTCCCGTACCAGGACGGCCAAAATGCCCACCCAAAAGCAGCAGGTTTACGATCTCTTGTATGTTGGCGACTGCGTTGCGATGCTGGGTTAAGCCCATTGCCCAGCAGCAGATCATGGCCTTCGAACTGGCGATGACCCCGGCGATCTCGCGAATCAGTGACTGGCTGATCCCTGAGCTGGACTCAATGTCAGTCCACGATTCCCGCTCGATATCGCAACGCCATGCATCGAAACCCTCGGTGTAAGCCTCAATGAACTGCCAGTCGAGGGCGTCGGGATGCGACTCAAGGATCGCCTTCTGGATGCCCTTGAGCAAGGCGACGTCGCCATTGATCTTGACTGGGACGTGGTTTGTCGCAATCCGGGTGCCCCGCCCGATAATGCCGGAAACTTCCTGCGGATGCTTGAAGCGCTTGATCCCGGTTTCTTCAAGGGGGTTGATGCTGATGATGCGGCAACCGCGCCGTGCAGCTTCCTGCAGGGTTGTCAGCATGCGCGGATGGTTTGTTCCAGGGTTCTGGCCGATCACGATGATGCAATCGGCGTAATCAAAGTCCTTGAGCGAAACGGATCCCTTGCCCGATCCCACCGTCTGGGTCAGGGCGTAACCGCTCGACTCGTGGCACAGGTCAGAGCAATCGGGCATGTTGTTTGTTCCGAGCATCCTGACGAACAACTGATACAGGAAAGCCGCCTCGTTGCTGGTGCGTCCCGAAGTATAAAAGACGGCCTCATTTGGGCTTGAAAGCCCCTTCAGCGCGCCACCGATTTTCGCAAATGCGTCTTCCCACGAAATCGGCTGATAGTGGGTTCCGCCCAGCGGCAGATACATCGGATGGGTGATCCGCCCCTGCTGGCTGAGCCAGTAATCGCTTTGTCCTGCCAGATCCGCCACGCTGTGCTGCGCAAAGAATTCCGGCGTCACGCGCCTTGAAGTCGCTTCTTCCGCGACAGCTTTGGCGCCATTTTCGCAAAACTCAGCGAGCGACCTTCGGTCATCGGGATCCGGCCACGCGCAGCCAGGACAATCGAAGCCCTTCATCTGGTTGACGTCGAGCAAGGTCGACGTGGTGCGCGCAACGCCCATTTGGCCAATAGAAACCTTGAGTGCCGACACCACCGCAGTGACTCCGCCCGCCGTGCCGGCAGGCTTGCCCACTTCAATGCCGGACTCAATCTCGTCGGGACTCAAGTAGTCTGGTTTGTCGTCACGCGTTGCCATGGTCTTCTATTTGCCGCCGCAGGTTGGATTTGGGTTCGGGTAGGCGTCAGACTCATCCTCCCACAGGGGGGACGTCCTGGGCTTGATGCAGACAAAGTCCTTTTCGACCAGGATTTTCAAAACATCTGCGCTGTTGGCAGATAAAGGCTGCTCGCCATAAAGAGACACCTCGTCCGACGTTACCCAGTGACGCGCAACTTCCGCCGGAAGCAGAACCCGCATGGCGTGACCATCCAGCTCTGCGCATATCAAGGGCAATTCGTTCCGCACGGCCAGTTCATAGGAAAATGTCACTGGACCAAAACAGGTCTCTTCCCTGATCACGCCAGCATCGAGGAGGCGTTTCACTTCCTTTTGCTGCAAACGAAGGCGCAGTGTGTTTCCCTTGATTCGCAGTTTCATTGGATTCGCCAGGCTCCGTGGTAAATGTTAAATCGCCCTTCCCGGACAAAGCCCAGAAGGGTGACGTCAAACCGCTTTGCAAGTTCGATGGCCAGGCTGGACGGCGCGCCAACCGCCGCGATAACCGGAACACCCGCTACGATGGCCTTCTGCACCAGTTCAAAGCTGGCGCGACCACTCAAGAATAGCAGATGCTGTGACAGAGGAACCTGCCCCGCCAGAAAACGCGCCCCGATCAGCTTGTCGACCGCGTTGTGTCGGCCGACATCCTCCCGGATAAGAACCAGCCGTCCCGCGCAATCAAACAGGGCTGCCGCGTGCAGACCACCCGTCTGGTCAAATACGCCCTGTCTTTCGCGCAGGCGCACCGGCATTTGCGTGATCGCATCACCTGAAACGGAAAAGCCATCGCGTGGGATGGGAGCAACCCCTTCGACCTCAAGAGCATCCAGGGAAGCCTTGCCACAAACACCACAACTGGATGTCGCATAGAAATGACGTTCCAGTTTGGGCCAGGCAACGGTGGCACTGTCTGCAAGACTCACTTTGACGATGTTTTGACCACGATGTGGTCCGGCCACCGGGCCGCATCCCCTGATGCCAATTACATCTGCCGGGCGGCGAAGAATTCCCTCTCCAAACAGAAATCCGGCGGCGAGTTCCAGGTCGTTGCCGGGTGTACGCATGGTGATGGAAACGCTCTTTTCCCGCCGCAATCCTTCACTTTCAACGCCATGGGAGTCCGGGTGAGTGCTGCAGCAATAGTCGAGGCGAATTTCTAGAGGTTCCTCGATGGCGACCACGTCCTGCGTAATGCAGGCAACACCGCGTTCCATGCGCGTGATGCTGGTGTCGCAGGATTGTCGTGTCTGAAATTCCAAAAATTAAACTCTTCGTACAAAGCCAAACTGACCGTGTCTGCGTTCTGGCAACGATTTGGCGTTTGTTTGCAACTCGTTTACAGAGACGCCCAGACTAGCAAAAAACCCCGGGCAAAAATATCTTTGTCCGGGGTTCTTCTTATCATCGAAGGGTCGTTGCCTTCAGGAAGGGTCAGACTTTCTTGCCCAGCGTCCGCTCCAGCGGCTTGCGCAGCAGGAAGAAGAAGACTCCTGTGGCGATTCCCATGATGCAAAGAAGCATGAAAAAGCTGTCTTTGGTCATGGTTTCATAGAACATTCCGATAAGCCCACTCATGTAGTTGCCAAAGAAGCTCGACAGGAACCATACGCCCATCATCATACTAAGAATCGGTTTGGGCGCGACTTTCGACACGACGGACAGACCGATTGGCGACAAGTAAACTTCGCCAATGGTAAAAATCAAAACAGTTCCAGCGAGCCAAAGAACGCTGCCTTTTTCGTCCCCTGGTACAGCCTTCGCGGCAAGGATCATGAAAATGTAAGCCGCCCCCAGCAGCAGGCAGCCGAGGCCCATCTTGACCACGCTGGAGGGCTCCTTTCCGCGCTTGTCCTGCCACATCCAGAATCTAAAGACGACTGGAACGAATGCGATGACCATGGCGGGGTTCATGGACTGGAACAAAGTAGAGGGGATTTCAAATCCAGCAAGGTTCCAATTGGTCTTCGCGTCAGCCCACAGTTGCAAAGTGTTGCCCTGCTGCTCGTAAATGGCCCAGAACATGATGTTCAGTAACGCAAGAACCCCAAGTGCTGCGACGGATTTCCATTCAGTGGCTGTCAGGGGACGCTTCCGCTCCTGATGATCCATGGTGTGCATGGAGTCCTTGGGCAGAAGGTCGGAACCGATCCAGTAGACCAACAGTCCAACCAGCATTCCCACACCTGCGGCACCGAAACCCCAGTGCCATCCGACTTTCTGGCCGAGCGTTCCACACACAATCGGGGACAGGAGCGCGCCCAGGTTGATCCCCATATAAAAGATACTGAACGCCTTGTCCCTGCGATGATCGCCCTCGGGATAAAGATTACCGACCTGAACTGAAATGTTTGGCTTGAACGCTCCGTTACCAATGATCAGGAACAGCAGTGCGAGCAGGAATGCCTGTTCACTGGCCATCAGAAAGTGGCCGATCGCCATCAAGAACCCGCCAAGGTATACGGTCCGGTGCTGACCAAGAACCTTGTCCGCCAGCATGCCGCCGAAAAAGGGCGTGAAGTATACAAGGCCCGTGTAAAGCCCGTAGATCTGGGAACTCATCTGCTGGACGGTCATCTGGCCAAAGACCTTTGCCAGCCCGGCGTAGAGGGCGTTGTAGCCAAGCACTTCGCTGGCCCTGACCGGATCAAGAAGCAAATACTGGGTCATGTAAAGGACAAGCAGTGCGCGCATCCCATAGAACGAGAAACGTTCCCACATTTCCGTGAAGAACAGGACGAAAAGTCCTGCTGGGTGACCGAGAAATTCTCTCTGGGACAACTTTTTGCTGAGGGCCGCGCGGACCATGCGGGTCTCCTGTGATGGGACTGGATCGATCTTGGTTGTGTTCAGACGGATGCGACACGATCGCACCGTTCTTCCTGCGGGCTGATATCACGATGGCAGGGGGCTCGCCACATCCAAGTTGGCCGGGTGACCAACCGTTAAAAGGATGTCACATTTTTCCGCTCATCCGGCATCCCGGTGTGGCCAGGATTTGGGCTCCGGGGCGGCAGGGGTGCCATGTTCGCGCAGTGCGGACTCCCGGGCCGCCCGGGGCAGCCGTGGTACCCGTGTTCCCCGAAGGGGGCGGACTTCCGCATGGACGCCATGTTGCGCGGCCGGCAGCAGCAGGGTGATGGTCAGGGTTCTCAGGATGGACGACAGGGCGAAGATGACCAGGTACCCCTGAAAGGATTCACCCATTGCCTCGAGCACGACCCCACCCACCAGGGAGCCAATAACCAGGGCGCTTGCATGGGACAGGTTGTAGGTGGTCAGGATGCTGGTCCGTTCTGCCGGGATAACCCGCTCGTAGATCAGTAAGGATGAAGCCAGCTCAAACCCGCCCCAGACGACACCCGACAGGACCTGCAAGAAAAATAGTGCGGGGAGGTTATCGTAGGCGACGACCCAAAGGACTGCCATCGGGGCCATGGCCACCCCGCAGGCCAGAAGCAGCTTGTTCGCCCCGTACTTTTCCACCTGGCGTCCGAGCAGAGGCAAAAACAGGACCCTCCCCATGAATGCCGTCGCCACAAGTGCCGTGTAAGTTCCGTAATCAAGGTTCATCTGGCGCAGCATGAAAGGCGTGAAAAACGGGGCTGCGACCTGGGTCGCCGCCTGCGCGCAGACAAGATACAGAATCAACTTTCCGTCGCTGCTGCGCCGCAACCGCATAAATAGCTGGGCCATCGATACCTGGCGCTGATGGGGGGGCAACGGTACTGGTTCCGACTTCTGTGCCAGCATGGCTGCGGACGCGATCCGTGCGGCGAAGGCGATCACGAACAGCACGGCAAAGGTTGTCAGCAAGTGGTTGGCAGCCAGGTCGGTCGCATTTGTGGTCGCTTTAGCGTCCGAGTCCTGTGCCACTTTCAGGGCAAGGCCCGCGACGATGAACGCCATCATGGTGCTGCCTTGGATCCATCTTCCCCGCGTGGAAAAGAATCTGGTCCTGATCCGTTCCGGGATGAGCGTCGTGATCCAGGTGTTCCAGGCACTTCCCCCAGCCATGCCGCAAGCCCAATAAATCGACGCCAGCAAGAAGGCGGCCGTGGTCCCGATCGTTCCAGCGATGGCAGCAATGGCCAGCCCCAGGAAGACGCACGCCTGGACAAGGGCACACCCGACGACCCACTTTTTGTGCGAGCCAATGGCGGTTACGGCGAGGGGCGAGATGAGTTGGATCACTGCCCCTGCAAGGAGCGGGATTGTGACGATCAGCCCCGAAGCTGTCTGGCCAAGACCCATGGCGAGCACAAAGGCGGGCAGGTAGGTCTCGCCGATGCCGACCATGATGCTGTTGGCGGTGCCTTCGCGGACAGACCATGATATGTCGCGACGGGTTTGCCTCACACCTCATCCCCCCTCAGGAAGGATTCAATCTGCGGCGCTGCGGCCATGGCATCAGCATATCCCAGATTGATCAGGGCGCGGCAGAATTCGGGGTGGAAAAGCAGGTAACTGATGAGTTCCGCCGTCTGGCCGATGGGACCCAGGCCGCGGGTCAGGTAGCGGACAAGGGGGGGCATGACGCTCGCATGTTCGATGGCGATGGCGGCAATATCCTTCGAGGGGCGAACCATCAGGAAGGGTATCTTTCGGTATCTAAAAGGGTTTTTGCCTTCGTAAGATTCGCCCACCTCGTCCACAAGGCGATTCAGCCGTTTCAGGTAATCCAAGTCCGCTTCCAGGCCGTCCATCAGGACTGCGTTGATGATCACGCTCAGGACACGCCCCGCAGACGCCCCCTCGCTGCCCGGACGCGGCACATCATCGATGTCCATCTCGCGGCGGACGCCGACGACAAAGAGGCGCGAGGCCCCCATCTCGACAGCGGGTAGAAGTGGCGTCAGGTTGCGCAGGCAACCGTCGCCATAGTGGCGGTGGCCAATCTTGACACCAGGAAAGAGCAGAGGGATCGCAGAGGACGCCATCACGTGCTCAACCCGGAAACGTTGCCCGATGGCAAGTGAGCGGGCCTTGCGCCAAAGGGGGATGGATGGATGGCCCTGGATGAACGATACGCCGCGTGAGGTGGCATATTCGGTTGCGGATACGCAGGCGCCGTGCAGGCGACCGCGGGCGATATTCTGATCAATCTGGGCGGCATCAAGACGCGAGGCAATCAGGTCGCGCAGGGGCTCGGTGTCGACGAGTGATTGCGGTTTCTTTGTTTGCGTCGCCCCGCCCGTGGCAACACCGGCGAGCCAGCGAGCGGCAATCCCGGACAGCGATGCAGGGTCGGTGCGAAAGACGTGATCGGAAGTGAGTTCGCTCCAAAGAGCGGCAAGGTCAGCGGACGTCTCTGCAAGTGAGTCCTTGCTGGAGACAAGATGGGCGCAGTTGATCGCCCCGGCACTAAGTCCCGTGCAAATATGAAAGGGCCATTCGATCCCAGCACCGGCTGCGATCTCACCTGCGGCCTTGAGCACGCCGGCTTGATACGCGCCGCGTGATCCGCCGCCGGACAGGACGAGTCCCAGGAGCGGCTTTTGAATTTTCACTGAGGTTGGCACCCTGAGTCTCCAGAAGGGTCACAAGCGATTCACAGATCAGACGGATGATGGAATCCCACCGACGGTTCTTTTGTCGGACGATTTTCTGATTCACTTCAACTTCAACCCCCGAATACCAGTTGGGATTGAGCTTGCGCCGCAGCGCGGTTGTGTGCGCATCTGAGATTCCCAGGTAGGGCTCGTTGGCACAAATGCGGATTCCACGCAAACCATCTGTCATTGCCCGCTTTTGCAAGACCTGTATCCATTGTTGTGAGAGCTCGCTTTCGCGCGGGCGCGCCGGATCGAACAGGATGCCGATGTCGACGGTGCGTCGCTGTCCGCGAAGTACGGGTGTAAACGAGTGAACGGACACGTGGAAGATGTGGTGTTTGCCATGGCCGCAAATGTCTTCAATCCGCTTCCTGGTCTGCTGCCAGAACGGCTGGTGAAATTTCTTGATCAACAAATCCCGCTCTGCCGGTGAAAGTTTTGTCATCGACCACTTGGAGAAAACGTCTGGATTGTCTGGGCTGCGGTTCAGGTCTACCACCAGGCGCGTCATCTTCCCCGCAATGACCGGATAGGATTTTGTCGCCTTGGCGATCGCGCGAGCCAGTTCAAGCGTGCCGGGATCCCAGGCGCGGTGGGTGTTGAGCAGGGACGGCGGAATCGCCAGCCTCTGTCGCAACTTCGCCGGGACCGCATTGCTGGCATGCTCGCAGGTGACAACGATCCTTATGTCACCTGGTTTCTCAGGATGCTTTCTTTTTGCCATGGGCGGTCTTGCTGGCAAACGATTCATTTTTTTCCAGGCATCCCGTGATCTCCCTGAAAATATCTTGCAACGACCAGTCATGATCGACGGTTGCAGCGATCATGCGCGTCGAAAGAGTCCCTTGTTTACGAATCGTTTCAAGGGGGGTGATCCAGTCTGCCGGAGCGTCCAGAAGGAAATCGTCGATCAATTTCCCGGTCAGTGTCTTCATGTCGGTGGCTCCGCTGACGCCAAAGACCTGGCCGTAAGTTTTTGCGTGCAAGGTGGCGTGCTCGCCCTTGCGAATGGATTCATCAAGGATCACTGCCAGGTCGGAAGCAGACCATTGGCATTGTTTGGAGTGGCTGACGTGTTTTTCTTCATAAAGGTTACGGACCAGGTGGATCACCAGGGCAGCAATGGCGACGTCCGCTGCTGGACATTCCTGGATGTCGATCAGTCGGATTTCAATCGCATTACGATCAAACCGCGCGATGGCGCCGCGGGAGTTCAACCACTCGTGCTGCAGCAGGCCGTCTGGATCGTGCGGTGCGATGGCCTTGTAAGTCCGCGCGAAGATTTCATGTTCATAGGCCGCTCGGGAGAAGACAGCCTCCGGGACGATAAGCCCCGCAATTTCCGGGATACGTGCCTGGTTGCGGCGATAGAAGTCGAGGCGCGTGTCATGACACGGACCTTTTTCCCCTTCGACGAACGGCGACGATGCCGCCAGGGCAGGCAGCAGCGGCAACACCAGGCGAATCGCAGCATGCAAGCGTCCGAATTCCTCGTCCCCGGAAAAGGGCAGGTTGATGTGCATCGATTGCAGGTTTGACCAGCCGTGACCCTTGCAGCCGAAGATCCTGTTATAGGCGGAGTAGATTTCCCCGTTATCGTGGGGCCAAAGGCGGGTCTCCCGGTCGGGGTTCATCCAAGGGTGCATGCCCCCTGGTGCAAGCTGGCAACCTTCGGCGCTCAGAAGGCGGTTCAATTCCTGGACTTCCCGGTGAAACCCCTGACCAAGGCGGGCAAGGTCGGCCACCGGACCATCCGTCTTCAATTCGACAACGTGCTGGACCAGTTCGTTTGACCAGCCAAACCCGTCACGTTCCACATCGCCTGATGGTTCCTGCCCCTGCGCACGGCACGCCGCGTGCAAAACCTTGTCAGCGACGGGACGGACGTCCAACGTCTTCCGGTCCACGATCATGTACTCAAGTTCGATCCCGTAACCTGAAAACGCCTTGTAAACCGGGTTTGTTTGCTGGCTCATGATGGAAAAATCTCCCCTCAGGCGCTTTTGCGTTGTTTGCGGGCTTCAATCCGGTTCATGAAAACACCGGTGATGATGTCGTAAAGCTCATCCTTCAGGATCGTGTCTTCATAGCCAGCATCGATGTTTGGGTTGTCATTGACTTCCATGACGTAGGCCAGGCCGTTGTGCTCCTTGAGGTCCACCCCGTAAAGCCCGTCACCGATGGCGTTGGCTGCGCGCACGGCGGTGGCCATCACATCGGCCGGGACGGTATCGAGGGCAAGGGTTTCGACGCGCCCGCCCAGGAACTTGCCGCCCCGGGTCTTCTTGGTGATCTGCCAATGCTTGTGGGCCATGTGGTACTTGCAGGCGAAGACTGGCTTGCGGTCGATCAGTCCGATTCGCCAGTCGTAGGATGTTGGAATGTATTCCTGGGCAAGCAGGAGTTCGCTCTTTTCGAACATGGTATCAGCCACGATCTTCAGCATCCCTTCGTCCACCACCTTCAACACGCCCTGTGAGAAGGAACTGTCCGGCTGTTTGACGATGCAGGGGAAACCCAGTTCCCGCCCCACGTGATGCAGGTTGCTGCGACTGACGATCAACGTCCGCGGAATGCGGATCCGCTGATGGTTCATAAGTTCGGTCAAGTAGACCTTATTTGTGCAGCGGACGATGGATTCCGGATCGTCGATGACCACCAGCCCTTCGGCCTCTCCGCGTTGGGCAAACTTGTAGGTGTGATGGTTGACGGATGTGGTTTCGCGGATCCACAGCCCGTCAAACTCTGGCAGGTGGTTGAAGTCTTCTTTGCGGATCACTTCAGCGTGCATCCCGCGGCGGTCGGCAGCCTTGATGAACCGTTCGATGGCCCGTTCGTTGGACGGGGGGGTCTCGTCGCCGCCGTAAAGGATCGCCAGGTCAAAGCGCCTGGGGCTGCGGCGGGGAAGGGCCCTCTTCCGGCCGGCCAGGTAGTCTGCCGCTGCCTTGATCGCAAAGGGACGGTGATCTTCCGGGACAGCCGCGGCGGCAATGGGCCCCACGTGGACAAGGTGCCAGCTGCCTCCATTATTTTCGTTCCAGACAAAATGTGCGCGCAGGAATGGCGCCTTGAAATACTCAAACAGCAATCCGGCCAGGCGGTCATAGCGTTTGGCCAGGTTGCGCCCGAAATATACGCTAAGAACAAAAGAGGAGTTCCGGATCGGCGCCAGGTCCTTGTCGATCTGGCGCTGCAAGTCACCGGACGCCAGCTTGATCACCGCCTGTGACTTCATGTCTTGAATGGTCGAAACGCTTGGCAGGGGTGCGTGTCCGCGGGCCTCGGCCAGCAGTGACACATAGTAGCCGGTGGACTGGTACCGGTAACACTTGCAGAGGTTGAACACCTTGGTCGCTGGCATCTCCCTGAAAAGGGGCTGGTTCAGGTAATCCCGCGCGGACACCACGAGGACATCCGGCAAGTCGAGCGGCCAGTCTGAGGGCTTGTCAACCACGATCAAAGTTTGCATCAGGGGGAGAGCCTCTTTGGTTGGTAAGTGTTGACAGGGGGCTTCGATTTTTTTTCGATGACCAGCAAGTTTGCGTCGTAAGTGACAATCCCGAGCAGAATGGAAGAAATGAGGCGTTCAATGCCCACCACATATTCCTGCCCCTCGGCGATTGGATTTTGCAGGTAGGGATCAGCGATCATTACGTTGCGTTCGCGGCGGTCATAACCCGAAAGGACAACAAAGTGTCCGGACGGTTCACCCCGGACGTCATTGCCCTGGCCTGTGAATGGGTGCTCGCGCTGGGTCCGGTACAGATACGTTGCGCTCAGGCCGGTCAGGATCGGAACGCCCCGGTTCAGGTATTTCCGCAGCAACGAGGGACTCATTTCCTCGAAACGCAACTCTCCCCCAAGCGACAGGAAATCCATGTACGCCAGGGTGGCGATGTGAAGTTTGGGATCGTTCTTTGCGGCCATCTGTTTGCGCAGACGTTCACTTATGCGGACTCCGGGCTGGAACCAGGTCGGGTCGAAAATTTGCAGGTTGTAAGTGAAGATCTTGGCGGTGTAGCCGCGACGCAAAGCGTGGCAGGCAAGGAACACGGCCAGCGTGCCGCCACCAGCAAGGGCGGGTACTTCGTTGATCACCTGCTGCAATTCGACTTGATCGCCATAATAGCGATACACAGCCTGAAGGCATGTCGGCCCGCAGGTGGTTTCGTTCGGCTGGGGAAGGATGGAAACCTTCAGCCGCTTTTCAAGTTGGGTGCGTGACATGGCTCAATTTTAGCACAGGATAATTGCCAGTCGCACCCGGCAGAGGTTGCTCTGGGAGCGGGTTTCAGTCATCATTAGGCGATGACAGAAAAAGCCGAAAAAAATGAAATGGTGACGGGTGGTTGGTGGCGGCATTTCGAGCTCGCTGCCGGGCAGGCGCAAAATATCCAGATCGGGCCGGCGCGTCTTTCCTTGATCCACCTTGAACGTGAGTGGCGCGTTGCCGTCACCAGGGTCGACGAATCTTCCAGCACAAATGTCGATCAGGTGTTCTCTGTTTCTCCGTCGATTCCCGCGGCTACCGCATCGATTGATGTTGCCGGTTTTATCCGCTACGCATCCCGGCGAACAGTTCAAGGGTTTCGCCTGGAACCTGGCCTGGCTGATCGTCCGGTGGTTTGCAAACCCCTCAATCCGCTCTTTGTCCTGCCCGGCGACCAGGTTGAGCTTTTCGTGGCAACACCAGCGTGGATCAGGGTGTTTGTCAATTCATCGACCGATGTAGATGGAATATCCGCGTGTGAAGTTCCAGCGCTTGCTTTGACTGACACATGGATTGGTTCTTCCACGGTCGAGGGCGAACTCGGTTATTCGACCCGCACCAAGGCCAGGCTTTCCTATGCAGATGTCCCTTTACGCCCGCACCTGGTCATCACGGGCGTGGTGGTTCGCAACCTGTCTGCCGAGGTGCTTCATCTGGAACGTTTGAGCCTTCCGGCTCCTTATCTGGGTGTGTTCTCCAGCGCCAACAATGCGCTTTGCACAGAGGGGATCATCCTCGAGCACAAGGATGCCCGCCAGTTTGCCGGCTTGGAAATCATGCGTGAACCGCTTGGTCCAGTGGGTGCATGCAAAAGGATCTCTTCCCCACGGATCCGGTCAGAAGACCAAGGGACAGTCATCCGGGCTTTCGGGTCGCTCCTGACACAAATCACGGGGGGTGTCTGATGAACCTTGTTCAGGCAGACATCTTGAAGGATCTGTTTGCCGCCACGAGGCTGGTGTCGGTGGTTCAGGCATTGCTCATCTTCATCGCTGGCATGGTCCTGGTACGTCTGGCTACGTCATGGCTGCGTCGTGTGCTGGAAAGGGCTGCTGACCAACAGGCAGCCAATACAGGTTCGAAGGTTGCTTACTATATTTTGTCTGCGATCGTTATTCTGAGCGCTTTGCGCCAGATGGGTTTTGACCTTCAGGTTTTGCTGGGCGCTGCCGGTGTGCTCACGGTAGCGGTCGGTTTTGCCTCGCAGACTTCGGTCGCCAACCTGATCAGCGGTTTGTTTATCATTTTTGAAAAACCTTTCACGGCCGGGGACTGGATCCGGATCGGTTCAGGTCCGTCTGGACAAGTTCTTGGGATTGGCTTCCTTTCCACCAGGATCAGGACTGCGGACAACCTGATGGTCAGATATCCCAACGAGACTTTGATGAAGGTCGAGGTGACCAACCTGACGCGCCATCCGATAAGACGTTTTGATTTGCGGATTGGTGTGTCCTACAGCCAGGATTTGCGGCGTTTCCGGGAGATGTTGCTGGGCCTTGCCACGGCCCATCCGATGGTCATGGACGAGCCTTCGCCCGGTGTGATCGTCGAGAGTTTTGACGATGCAGCCCTTCATGTCCGCTTTTCCGTATGGGTGCGGACCGGGAATTTTATCGATGTCAAGGAATCGCTGCTGTTGCAGGTCAAGGAGGCCCTTGACCGTCACGGGATTGCCGCGCCTGTTTCCTCGGCACCAACCGTCATCTTGCAGACGACAACGCCTGCAACGCAACCTGGCTGATGATCGCCCCGGCGACGTCGACGCCGGTCGTTTTTTCAATTCCCTCAAGTCCTGGCGAGGCGTTGACCTCGATCACCAGGGGGCCTCGGGTTGAACGCAGCATGTCTACGCCGGCGATTTCAAGGCCAAGAGCAGCGGCGGCCTTTACGGCGGTCTCGGTTTCGGCTGCTGACAGGGTCGCGGGTTCGGCAGAGGCCCCGCGGTGGATGTTGGCGCGGAATTCATCACCGCTGGCCTTGCGCAACATGGCAGCAACGACTTTACCGCCAACCACAAAGCACCTCAGGTCCTGGCCGGCGCTTTCCTTGATAAACTCCTGGACCAGGAAGTTTGCTCCCAGACCGCGGAAGGCTTCGATCACGGACTTCGCCGCGCCTTCAGTTTCAGCCAAGACAACACCAATGCCCTGCGTACCTTCCACCAGCTTGATGACCAAGGGGGCTGTGCCCACAAGGCCAGTCAACGCGTTGTGATCCTGGCTGGCATGTGCGTAACCTGTCAGGGGCATGCCGATTCCCGTACTGGACAGGATTTGCAAGGACCGGAGCTTGTCCCGCGCGGACAGGATGGCGTCGGACCGGTTTGCTGTGTAGATCCCCATGGTTTCACAATGGCGGACGACAGCAGCGCCAAAAGCTGTGTAAGTCGCCCCGACGCGGGCAATGACAGCATCGATATCCTCCAGGGTGTCCCCCTGGTAAACGATCTGCGGCTTGCCAGAACGGACAGCCAGCGTACACCGCAGATAGTCAATGAGGCGGACTTCATGCCCTGCCTTGGCGGCGGCTTCTTTCAACCGGCGCGTGGAGTAAAGGGTAGGGTCCTGGGACAGGATGGCGATGCGGCAAGGGCGCGCCTTCTGGTTTGCTTTCATTCCTGACTCCTCGTCGGCATGATCGGCCTGCATTTCGGGCAAAGGGCGTGGAAGGATTGGGCGGCCCCTTTGACGGTTCCCTGGACGGCGCGCGCGGCCTGCCGCTTTTCAAGGCCAAGCCTTGCCGCCAGCCATGACCATGCCTTGAGGGCGGGGTGCAGGTCGAGCAGCGCTTCCCAGGCCTCTGGCCCGGACAGCGTGGTCCCCATCGGCGTGGTCAGAAGGATATCTTCACTGGGAACCTCAAGGGGCACAATGGCGATGGTGCTACCCTCCAGCAGGGCTGCCAGGGTCCTGCACAGGAAGCAATGTTGATCGTGGTGCAAGGTCCATCGTGGGGTTGGCTCAGATCCGGTCATGTGTTACCTGTAAGAAGTCTGCTCGCGTGGTGAAACTGGTAGACACACGGGACTTAAAATCCCGGGGCCGCAAGGCCGTGCCGGTTCAATTCCGGCCGCGAGCACCATGGCGTACCGCCCGGGACTGAAGATGCCTGCCGACCGCCGCCACCAATCCTGCAAACGCCAACGGTAGCAACATCAGGAAGGCAATTTGCCATCCCCTTCCGGCCGGGTTGCCTTGCGCCGGCTGCGACTGGGTCATGACGCCGCAGGCAATCAGCTCTTCCGGCGTTTCATCGCTCACTGCCGGATCCGGATACAACCAGACCGCGCCGGCTTTGTCGTCTGCCCCCAGCTTGTAGGAGTTGCCGGAACGGGAGTAGCCCATGATCGACTTGTAGTTGGTGTGGTTGTGACCCAGGCCAACGCAATGTCCGAGTTCATGGACCAGGGTTGCCAGCAGGTAGTTGACATCCGTAGAGCCTTTCTTCAAATGGATGTCGCAGTCCTCGATCGTGTTTGAGGTCTGGTTGTCCACTTCCCAGTTGGGTGTCGCAAAGGCTCCAGCTGTGAGGGAAACATCCTCGTCTACAGATATTGAATGGATGCGGTCCTCGGGGTTTGATGAAACGAGAGGGTCCTTGACAAGTACCAAACGCAGGAATGATCCGTGGACGTTGTTCCATTGGTCCATCGCCAGCTGGATGAGTTTCTCCAGGTAGTCCGCATCGTCAAGGTCGGTGAACTCACCGTCGAAGAGCTCTTTTTTTTCCTTCAGGCCGGGAGTGCTCCCGTTCCAATGGAACTCCACTTGCGGGGTTTCCGGACTAGCCCCGAGGCGACGCGGGGTCTTTCCAAGAAGGACAAACGCGTTGGCATTGGTCGCCATCAACAGGGATCCCGCCACCATTGTGCCCAAGGCAAACTTAGAATACATACGCAGCCCCCACGCGAAGCGCATACGAGGAAATCAGGCCAGCGCCCGATAATCCCAGCGCCTGTTTGAAGTCGGCATTGAACTTGATGGTGTCGCCCTGTTCAAAGCCTACGGCAGCATATCCGCCCAGTGCCGTGCCGTTCCCCGTGATCACGAGGCCACCGCCGCCGCTGGCGTAAAACTGGGATTTTTCGTAACGCTTGCCAACGAACAGCCCGGGTACAACCGAAAGGTTGATCTCGGTCTTTCCATCAGTCACGTAACTTAGTTCGATGTCCGCTGCGCCGGGCGGGATTCCGAGCGGGTTCGGGCCCCCATTCCCCGTCGCCGCCGGGCCAAACCGTGCAATCAATTCGCTGGCAGCGGCGACGCCTGGGCCGGCAAGACAGCTGGACGCAACCAACGCCACCAGCGCGAACGTCTTCATGAAAAGAGGAGGTCGGTTTGTCACAGGCTTACCCTCACATTGATGCCAATGAGTTGTTTACGGCCCGTGACCAGCAGCAGGATCTGCGACCCGGCGGGGTAGATGTGGCTTTCCCAGGTGGCGCCCAGAGAGAAGTTCTTCCACTTATAGATTTCGCCGCGAAGTCCAAACAAGGCGCCAAGGTTGGTGCTGGAATCTTTCGTGTCGTCTGCGTCAGGTCCGCCATCGACACTGGTCCGTTCCATCAACACAGAGATGCCGGCCAGGAGGCTGATCGACTTGGTGCCGAAGGGTTCGAATGGCTGCGCTCCGGACAATATGTAGGCGCGTTCCTGCACAGGACCGTAGGTGCGACCATAAACCCAGGCGGTTCCAATGATCCCGCTTGGTGCGGTGAAGCCAGCCCCTGCGGTCGGCTGGAAGCGGTCATCGCCACCTTCCACTGCGCCGGCAGCAAGATGGAAGTCCATTGCCCCCGCCAGATCTGGACGTAACAGCAGGCAAGAGGTTACGCTAATCCATAGCATCCACAATCGGGTCACGGAAGATCACCTGTGCGTGGAAGGTTTAGTCATCGCTTGTCATTCAAGCTGGGTTTGATTCTATCACAAGCGTCGCCTCGTCAATCCAGTAGAGTTCCGGAAACGATGGCGGGTGGAGGTCCTCAATATGAAATTCGCGGCTCCCGTTCTGGTGACATGCTTCTTCTGTGCTGGTGAGATTTTTTCTCCCGGCGTGGCTTTTGCCCAGACGACGCGTCCTTACGAAGGGGTGAACGATCCGGTGCCGTCTGCATCACAACCTCCAGAAGCCGCGGGCGCAACCGGGGAACAAGAAGCTCCAGACGGGCCAATCGAGATGCCTCCGCCCCTTCCTGGCGAAGAGGGGAGCGGTGATTCCAGCGGTACCGATGGTGCCAGCGTAGTTGGAGAAGGTGATTGGAGTGGAGAATATCCGGATGCTCCTGCGGCCATGCTGCACTTTGGTGAGGCGGTGCCCTGGGCAGCGATGGGAGTCATTGTGCACACGGGTTCAAAGGCCGGTCAGCCGTGGTTCTTTGCCCTGGGTGGAGGACGCTTCAAGGCCAAGGACTATTTGCACGCATCCGAGCAACTGGACATAGAGGTGACGACAAGGTCCGGTTCTGCCGGGATGCAGTGGAACGTCCTTGCGCCGTTTTTTGCGTTGCGCGCGAGCCTGGGTCTGACGGTTTTCTCAGGCAGTTTCACCCAGCGTGGAACCGATATTTCCGGGAAGCCATCCGCTGCAGAGTTTCTGGGCAGCGGATTCGACGGGCAAACCTTGCATTCGGCCTTTGCCACGGTACTGACCGGGAAATGGGGGCGCGTCCGCTACGAGCTCGTCCCGGTCGGCTTCCGGTTCACTTTGGCCCGCAAGCTTGATCAGGACCTGCCCACGGCGCACAAGGTCGGCCTTCTGCGTTACATGGGTGGAAACACAGTTTTCGGTGTCGTCAACTTTGCGGCAGGCGTCGAGTTCTGATCGCCGCCTGTTGTACGTCCCGAACTATATCTTCGACATTTTCAAGTCCGACTGAAAAGCGCACAACCTGGGTCGAAATACCCAGGCGGTGTTTCTCTTCGTCGGGTTGCATGCGGTTGGTTGAGTACCATGGCAGGGTCGCCGTGGTTTCCGTGCCAGCCAGGCTTGGCACATTCTTGATGTAGCTGCACGATGCCAACATCTCAATCGTGTCCACGCTGGGTTTGAACTCCACGGTCACCATGCCACCGAATCCTTGTTTAAACTGGTGCGCAAGCTTCTCTTCTCCGTAGTGGACCTTTTCCGCCAGCTCGAAGCTGCGCATGGCGGCGGCGAAGCGACGCCCGTTTTCCGAGTGGGTGCGCATGCGGACTTCCAGTGTGCGCATGCCTCGCAGCAGCTGGCTGCATGCCTGCGTGGGCAAGAACCCACCAATAAGCCGTGCCTGGTTCCTGACGATTTCCATGACTGGCGCCGAGGAAACAAGTGCCCCGCAGATCACATCGGAGTGTCCGTTGAGGTACTTGGTGGCACTCTCCAGCACAATATCTGCGCCCAAGGTCAGTGGTTTGCACAGCAAGGGACTGGCAAACGTGTTGTCGCACATGGCCAGCAGGGGACGGTTGCGCTGACCTGAAGCAGGTTTCAGGGCGGCTTTGGCTTTCCTGGTGCGGTCGCAAATGGCCATCACATCCTGTGGCCGGCAAAAGGGGTTGGTGATGCTCTCGAAGTGGACCATCCGGGTGTTGGCTTTGATCCGTTCGGGCCATTTTTCGACGGGTGTGAATTCGATTTCCACGCCCCATCTTGCCAGGACAGACGTCAGGAAGCCGTGGATGCCACCGTAGCAGTTTTCCTGGACCAGGACGTGGTCACCCGGCTCAAGGAGCGAGAAGAAAGCTGCATTTGCCGCTGCCATGCCACTGGCAAACACGATGGCTTCGTCCCCGGAATGAAGTTCGGACAGCAGTTCTTCGACTTCCATGTGGTTGGCCGTGTTGCCCAGGCGCGCATAAACCGGAAAGTCGGTCGGGTGAGGTGAAGTAAAAGTGACGGACTGCTCCAGAGCGCCGACAAGTCCCGAGCCGACCCGGAATCGTGCGCCGGCATGCTGAAGTTGTGTGGAATCGGAATGGCTCTTCTTCATGGCAATACCCTCGAGTGCCGGTTAATTCCTGCCCAAGACTTTACGGGAACATAAAAGAAAATTCACCCCTCAGGATTTAATCCATCCGACACATTCAGCGCGCAGGGGGATGGGGGCTGGCGGCTGGTCGTCGTACTTTTCTCCGGAACTGTGGGTGTCGCAGGCTTTTTTTTTGTAGCCCACTTGTAACCTGTTTTGGGATCTCATAAACTTCATTGAAATAGTTTGTAAAATTCGCCTGCTGAATTTCTTTCATCATCCACAGGGAGGTGCACGATGCAAGGATCGCGACGGGTTATGGCGCCAGGGAAGTTCAGGTTTTTGCCACGTACACTTCTGCAGGGGATCGTCTTGTCGCTGGTCGCGGCAGCAGGAGGTCCGGCCATGGCCACCCAGCCGGGCACACTCACTTTGCAACAGGTCAAGAAAGCCCTCGAGTCCCGCCCAGAGGCGAAGTGGTCTGCGGCCGACACCGGCGCAGCGGCCCAGGCCGGCATGCCGGTTTACAATGAGTCAGGAGTCCGCACAGGGACAAACTTCGGTCTGCGCAACTGGCAGGGTCCACGGCGCAAATCCGCTGCGGAAATCATGCGCATCGATGACCCGGTGGCAGGGCTGCCGGCGAAGTGGGACTGGCGGAATGCGACCGTGAACGGCATCACGGGTGATTTCATGTCGCCTGTTCGCAATCAGGGCCGGTGTGGAAGTTGCGTTGCTTTTGCCACGGCTGGTTCTTTTGAAGGCACAATGTCGGTTGCTTCTGGCGCCCCCCGCTTGGACGCGGATGTTTCCGAGCAGGATTTGTTCGGCAAGATCGGTGCCTGTGATTTCGGGTCATGGCCAAGCAGTGGCATGTCCGAAGTGGTGCAGAACGGCGTTCCGGATGAAGTTTGCTTTCCTTACTGGAGTGGCCGCAAGGGTGATGACGGCAACGAGAGCGATGCGTGCAAAGATCGCGCAGAGCGTTTGCTCCGGGCAAAGGATGACACCTACTTCAGCTCCCCGGCAGCGATCAAGCAGGCGCTGATGAACGGCCCGCTGCAGACCACCATGACGGTGTACGAAGACTTCATGTTCTACGCTGGCGGCGTTTACAAGCACGTCACTGGACCTCAGATGGGTGGTCATGCCATCACGCTGGTGGGCTATGATGACGAAGCAAAGGCTTGGATTGCCAAGAACTCATGGGGAACCAGCTGGGGCGAAGCCGGCTACTTCCGCATCGCGTATGACGACGACAGCGGCTTTGCCGAAGATGCCTACGGATTCAACGTTGAAGGTGGACTGATGAGCATGCGGGTGGATTCGCCTGCATACTTCTCTGCTGTGCGCGGCAAGGTGGCGATCGAAGTCTCGGTGTTTGACGAGTCCGTCGACTCCGTACGCTGGGAACTTGCATCCATGGCAAACCCGCAGTGGATGATGGGTAGCGCCAATCCAGTTTCGGGTACTCTCAAGGCGCCGCGGCGTGCCCGTGCAGGTGTCAGGACTTTCCGCGGGACGCTGGACACGGTTGGCCTCGAGGATGGCGTTTATGCCCTGTCTGTGTCCGCGTCTGATGGTGGCGCGGCCAAAGGCAACAAGGTTTACACCCGGGTGGTCGTAGCCAATGGTGCGATTGATCCGGGCACACCTGCCTTGGCAATTACACCAGACTTTGACAACGCAAAGCCGGTCTCTTCGCGTGTCTACTTCAAGTTTGACGGTACCGGCCTTGCGGGTGTTTCCAAGGCACCGTTCACACAGGCTGAACTTGTGCTCGACGGTCCGGCCAAGGCACGGATTCGTTTTGAAGATCCTGGCACAGACTCGCTGTTCGGATGGCGGACGCAGATGTACCCGAACGGCACGTACAAGGTTCATGTCGAGGGGGCAGTCGGGGACATCCACAAGTTTGTCTCGAATACCCTTGAGGTCACGGTAGAGAACAAGTAGTTTTCCGGCGAGGGCTGGAGTCGGCCCTCGCAGTGATGCGGAATGTTGCAAAGGGAGTTGAGTCCATGAAGGGTGATGCCAAGGTCCTTGAAGCTCTGAACGAGATCCTCACCGGTGAGTTGACGGCAATCAACCAGTACTTTTTGCATGCCCGCATGTGCAAGAACTGGGGTTACGACCGCCTGGCCGACAAGGTCTGGAAGGAATCGATTGACGAGATGAAGCACGCCCAGATCCTCACGGACCGGATTTTGTTCCTCGAGGGGATCCCAAATTTGCAGCGCCTGGGCAAGTTGAACATTGGCGAGACGGTGGTGGAGCAGCTCAAGTCAGACCTTGGCCTTGAGATGGAAGCAATTCCCCGTCTAAAGGCCGCGATCAAGCTGTGTGAAACGGCTCACGACCACGGTACCCGTGATCTTCTTGAGAAGATCCTGGTCAGTGAAGAAGAACACACCGACTGGCTGGAAACCCAGCTCAGCCTCGTCAAGGATTTGGGCAAGGAGCACTACCTGGCCCAGAACATGAAGAACGGCTGACCAGATTGGTTCTTGAACTCGATTGAATGACGGTTTGAACGTGGCTCCGACAGGAGCCACAACTTTTTCCAGCCTTTGTGATTTCCATGGCTTCCCGCCAGTCACAACATCCCGATTGGGCCAGGTCCTTCAAGGACTGCTCATTGACTCCAGCGCACAGGCAAACAAACATCGCTCGCTTGGCTCCATTGGTTCGTGGGATTGAGAATCATTCTCAATAAGTAAATATTAGACAAACCCCGTTCGCCTGTAAAGGAAAATCACTTTTCGACAGAGCCTGCCGGTTGCGTGAACCCGCTGACCATGGCGACGGCGGATTTGATTGCGTCAAGTGTGGCCGCGGGGGCCAAAGCCTGTTGGAAAATTGCAAAGTCATCGGGGCGTTGGGTCCTGATCCACTCAAGACTTTCTTTTGGCCCGCGATACCATTGTCCCCGAAGTAGAAAATAGTCCTCGAGTAACGCCGTCATCAGCCAATGGCGCCGGAAATGGGCTTCAGTGTCGCCTGCGGAAATTCTCTCAAGCATTTTCCAGCCCCAGAGTATCTTGGTTTGCCTTTGGTCAGGGGGCAGGGGGGTTGGTCCCCGGAGATAAAGAGCGTTTAACTTGTCCAGACATTGCCTGCCGAGGGATTCGCGTTCGACGAGGACCCTGCCACCGAGCATTTGCAGCATGGAATCGTCGGGATTCAGGAGTCTTGTGGAAGGATAAATCCAAATATCAAGATACTTGCCGTTCAGCAGGCGAGAGTCACGGTAAGTCGTTTCCTCATCCACAAACCCGGCCAGATCGTAATCACTGTCTGCCCGAAAATCTCCGCGGGCACGCGAGCCGTAAAGGATCACCGTATGGCATCCCTTGCTGACGCAGAGTTCCTCTAAAATTTCACTCAGCAATCGAGTGCTTCCCGGACGTCAGCCGCGCTGCAATATTTGATCGTTCCCTTGCTGCCTCCGCCGCCCAGAGCCTTGTTAACCATGTCGGCGATCGCCTCGTGGCTGAAACCTTCTCCAGCAAGTCCTGAGCAAATGCGCTCAAAAAGAACGTTGGCGAGTTCTTCCTGGCCGCCATCCAATTCGTCCAGTGATTTCACCAACCACTGATTTTCCTTGGATTCGGGATCTTCATCCTGAGGTTCGTGAAGGTTGCCAAGTTTGATCTCGACCGCCCTGAGTTTGACCAGAAGTTCTGCCGCCCATTGCGGGCACGGATTGGATTGGGATTTCGCGCTCATGGGCACAAGGCTCCTTGCTTGAATTTCGGGCAGGATCCTTCTGCACCGCAAAGCCGCCGTCGGTCAAGGTTCTAAGGGTATTCTGGCGGGAACTCAGGGATTATTTGCGCGTGCAATGTCCGTCAGCAGCATGAGCGCGAAGGCCTCATAACCTTCACGGGGGAGGCGCATGGGTGCGAAATGGACAAACCCGGCCAACTCAGGGGGGGCCGGCATTTGTGCCAGAGCCCATGCGGTCGCATTGCAGATGTAGTCATTTTCCGTCCGGGCAGTTTGGGCGACGCTCACCACCCCCAGCGGGCAACCTGCATCCTGCCAGCGCGCCTCGACCAGGGACTTGATCCTTGGGAGGGCCTTTCCCCAGGGCAGGGAAAGCGTTGCCCCCTCAGGCAGGTCATCACTAAGGGTCGAAGATACCGGGCCAGGCACATCCATGCGCATGCCCACTTGATCGTAAACGGGGCGCGTGGTGCGTATAAAATTGGTTGCCCCTGTTTCAAGCAATGTGCTGCCGCCAAGACCCGTGGCGATGAACATGCGTGGCCGGATGATGCGGCAGGCTTCGACAAATAATTCAGGACTATTGTGATCTGTGTTGGCCGTGATGGTAACAACACGGAGTTGTCCAAGACGGCCCCAGCCAACATCAGGCAGCCAGTTGCCAGATTTGGTCTCATTTGATCCAGTTGCACCCGTCATGATCAGGGAGGTCGGATTGACCTGGGGGCGTCCGGAATAATCCTGGGTGAAACTACGAAACCCGGTCAGCAGCAGGTCGACGCCGCCGGGGGGATTTTTCCCCCTCAGGGCATCTGAAAGGTGTGCAACACCGGCCTTGTGGCGATCGCTCAGCCACCGGGCCTGGTTTTCTTCAAAGCGCACGGCTGCGGACGGGTACCGGTGCAGTGCGGGGCATGGTCACCGAAATTCCCGGCACGTCCTTGATCGACTTGATCCGGGTCGCAAGGCCCATGCTTTTCAGGGCGCGAATGATCAGCATCGTGACGTCAAATTCCCACCATTTGTGACCTGCTTCAGCCACCGATGGATGGGCGTGGTGGTTGTTGTGCCAGCCTTCCCCGAAGGACAGGAGGGCCACCCACCACGTATTGCGGGATTGGTCGTTGACCTTGTAGTTCTTGTAGCCAAAGAAGTGTGTCGCGCTGTTGACCAGCCAGGTAGCGTGATAAACGAAAGTCATGCGCAGGCAGATGCCCCAGAGGACCATGCCAACGCCGGCACTGCCGCCGCCCGCGGCCAGAAAAAGCGCCAGGGCTAAAAGAGCTTGGGGGATCAGCATGCCCGGGACCGTATCCAGCCAGCGGTAGTAAGGGTCATTGAAGATGTCGCGGGCAAACTTGCGCTGGCGGTCGCTGTCATCGAATGCGGGTTTGTAAGCCAACGTCCAGCCTACATGGCAGTAGAAAAACCCGCGCAGCGAATTATGCGGGTCTTGGTCCGTGTCAGGATTCGCATGGTGCATCCGGTGATGACCAGCCCACTTGATCGGGCCGCCCTGCATGGCAAGTGCGCCGCAAGTAGTCAGGATTCGTTCCAGCCATTTCGGTACGGCAAACGTGCGGTGAGCCAGCAGCCGGTGATAGGTCAGGGTGATGCCGAGGCAGCCGGTGATGAAATAAAGGACAAATGCCACGGCCAGGTTTTGCGCACTGAAATAGGGGATCGCAGCGATCGCACCAAGGTGCATGAGGGGGATCCAAACGGCAGAGCCGATATTGATTCCGGTAGATTCGGTGGTGAGTTCCGTTTTTGGATCCATGGATGCTTCGCGCATGGCCGCCTCCTTCTTTTTTCGGGCTACACTCTAATTGTCGGGAATCCCTGCTGAATGAACAGTAATAGTTGTGTAAAAACGGGTGTTTTCCTTTTGTACGGAGGTCCCGCAAGGTGTCGTCACGCAAGGTTTTAAAAGTTTGGTTCCACCCCGCTTCGCCCTATTCCCGCAGGGTTCTCACGTTCCTAGACTGGACAGGGCTTCCCGCTGAGCGCCTGCAAGTGGCGTTGGAAAAACGTGAACAGAAGAGTGAAAATTATTTGACGATCAATCCTTACGGCCGCGTCCCGGCCATTGTGGACGAGGATGTGGACGGCTCTCCCTTCGCCCTTTCGGAGTCTGTCGCTATCTTACGTTACCTGGTCGACCGGCATGGGTTGCATGAATGGTATCCGGCAGGACTCCGTGAGCGCGCCGCCGCGGATCAGTGGCTGGAATATGCAAGCCAGCAGGCGTCTCGCCCCTTTCTGGACCTCGCGTGGCTGCGCATCCTTGCACCCCGTTTTGGGATGGCTCAGGAACCTGACGTGGTTCGTGTTCAGGAAGAAGCGGCGCTCAAAAAGCTACACCGGGAGTTACCCGTGCTTCAGTCCAGGCTTGCCGAAAGCCCCTATCTGGCTGGCATGCGTCCCACCCTTGCTGACGTGGCCTTGTACCCGTTTGCAGCTCTGCACGTGGATGCCGGCATTGAGTTGATCAAAGCGGCCCCGGCAGTGGTGGCGTGGCTCGACCGGCTGGCGGCGCAAAGTTGGCGGAAGGACTGATTTTTGCGGCGATTTTTGCCGGACATGCAGCTTGCCTTTTCAAACGGCTGCCGTTAACTTTCCGGCCGTTGATTCGATAAAGGTTCTGATCGGCAAGCCCTTTCAACTCAATCGACCTGTTGCACTTTCACGGTGGGAACGAACATGCACGATGCCCCTTTTGACGCAGTCAGGAATCCGGCCTCAGGCCAGCAAGCGGAATCCGGTGGCGATTCTGGCGGTGCGCGCGCCCTGAAGCTTGCCGTGCCAAAGGAAGTATTCCCGGGCGAGCGGCGTGTTGCCATAACCCCGGCCAATGTCGAGAAGTTCAAGAAGCTTGGCTTTGAGGTGGTGGTTCAGGCAGGTGCGGGACTTGAGGCTGGCTTCGATGATGACTCTTACAAAAAAGCAGGAGCCGGCATTGCCTCTGATGCGCGTGCATTGTTCAGCGATGCAGATGTCGTCCTGAAAGTGCGTGCCCCGTCCCAGGCCGAAGTGGCAATGCTCAATCCGGGGACGTTCCTTGCCAGTCTGGTGACACCGGCTGCCAACGCAGAACTTTTGAAGCAACTAGCAGGTGCCAGAGTTTCTACTTTGGCGCTGGACCAGATTCCCCGGACCACACGCGCCCAGAAGATGGACGTTCTGAGTTCAATGGCCAACCTTGCTGGTTACCGCGCTGTGATTGAAGCAGCCGCGGCCTTCAGCCGTCCGTTTACGGGGCAGATCACTGCGGCGGGCAAGATTCCGCCATCGCGAATCCTGGTCATCGGCGCTGGCGTCGCTGGACTGGCTGCCATCGGTGCGGGCCGTGCGCTGGGTGCGATCGTCAGGGCGTTCGACACCCGTCCCGAAGTAAAAGATCAGATCACAAGCATGGGCGCAGAATTCCTCGAACTTAACTTCCACGAAGACGGAACCGGCGAGGGTGGCTACGCAAAGGTCATGTCGCCTGAGTTCATCAAGGCCGAAATGGACTTGTTCGCAGCGCAGGCGAAGGAAGTGGACATCATCATCACGACAGCGCTGGTGCCAGGCACAAAGGCGCCAGTCCTGATTACGGCGGAGATGGTGGAATCGATGCGCCGGGGCAGTGTCATCGTTGACCTTGCAGCAGAGCAAGGTGGCAACTGCGCCCTGACCCGCCCGGGTCAGATTAACGTCGCGCACGGTGTATCGGTGATTGGTTTCACGGATTTGCCATCGCGCATGGCATCGCAGGCCAGTCAGCTTCTGGGCAACAACATGGTGAACCTGATTGATGCCATGTGCACGCCGGCAGGTGATGCCAAGGCTCCGCGCAAGTTCCGCATCGACCTGGAAGACGACATTGTCCGTCCTGCCCTTGTCACTCACGGCGGTGACGTAACTTGGCCACCGCCCAAAAAACCAGCACCGCCTGCCCAGGCAAAACCTGCGGCGCAGGCTGCGACAAAGGCCCCGGCGGCGACGGCAGCCAAACCCGCCAAATCAGGGGGACATGGAGCCCACGGCGCATCGTCGGAGCCGGCCAAGGCGAGCCATGTGATTGCCTTTTGGGCGGTTGCTTCGGCGTTTCTCTGGTGGATGGGTACCGTTGCCCCTCCCGAGTTCCTGAACCACCTGACCGTTTTTGTGCTGGCCTGCTTCATTGGATGGCAGGTTATCTGGAATGTAAGCCCCGCTCTGCATACGCCCCTTATGAGTGTGACCAACGCCATCAGCGGCATCATCGTCGTTGGAGCGATGATGCAGATTTCCGGTCCGATCGAAAACACGAGCACGTGGCTGGCGGCGATTGCCGTTCTGGTTGCGACCATCAACATCGCCGGTGGGTTTCTGGTAACCCAGCGCATGTTGAAGATGTTCAGGAAGTAAGGAACCGCACATGCCACAAACAATCCTAACGGTCAGCTACCTGCTTGCGAGCATCATGTTCATCCTGAGCCTGGGAGGTCTCTCGACCCAGGAAACGGCCCGTCGCGGAAACCTTTATGGGGTTGCTGGAATCCTGCTTGCTGTGATCGTCACGGCGTTCAGTCCGGCCGTGACTGACTTTAAGCTTCTTTTGCCTGCGGTCATTGCTGGCTGCGCCATTGGCGCGGTCCTGGCGGCCCGAGTGGCCATGACGTCCATGCCGGAACTGGTTGCAATTCTTCACAGCTTCGTGGGCCTTGCGGCGGTGCTGGTCGGTATTGGCAATTTCTTGCAGGCTCCGCACGGTGCGGGCAGTCATGGCGCGCATGAGATCACGGCAGCCATGGCGACCATCCACGACATCGAAATTTTCATTGGTGTGTTCATTGGTGCGGTGACTTTCACCGGCTCGATCATCGCCTTCGGCAAGCTGCGCGGATCGATTTCCGGCAATCCTTTGCTCTTGCCCGCACGGCACTGGCTGAACCTTGCCATGGTTGTGCTGTCGGTTTGGATGGGGGCGTTGTTTGCCGGGTCGGCTTCGACGGGAGTCGATCCGTTTATGGCGGGTGTTGCGCCTGGCCTGATTCCGCTTCTCGTGATGACTTTGATCGCGTGTTTGATCGGCGTGCACATGGTGATGGCGATCGGCGGCGCCGACATGCCAGTGGTGGTTTCGATGCTCAATAGCTACTCTGGATGGGCGGCTGCGGCGGCTGGTTTCATGCTCGCCAATGACTTGTTGATCGTCACCGGCGCGTTAGTGGGTAGCAGCGGTGCGATCCTGAGCTACATCATGTGCCGCGCAATGAACCGTGGTTTTGTCAGTGTGATTCTTGGTGGCTTTGGCACCACGACGGGCAAGGCGCCGGCGGCGTCCGGATCCGCCGCCCCTGCGGGCGAAGTCGTTTCAGTTGATGCAGGTGATGTTGCCGACATGTTGAAAGCAGCAAAAAGCGTGGTCTTTGTTCCGGGCTACGGCATGGCGGTGGCCCAGGCCCAGCATCCGATCCGCGAGATCACGGACATCCTTCGCAAGCAGGGCGTTAACGTACGCTTTGCCATTCATCCCGTCGCGGGCCGCTTGCCTGGCCACATGAACGTTCTTCTGGCCGAGGCAAATGTCCCATACGACATCGTGCTCGAGATGGACGAGATCAACGATGACTTGCCAGAGACGGACGTGGTCATCGTTGTAGGTGCCAACGATGTGGTGAACCCGGCGGCCCAGACCGACGAAAGCAGCCCTATTTACGGCATGCCGGTCCTCGAAGTGTGGAAGTCAAAAACCTGTGTGGTGCTGAAGCGTGGCATGGCGTCAGGATACGCCGGTGTCGACAATCCGCTCTTCTACAACAGCAACACACGGATGCTGTTTGGCGACGCCAAGAAAAGCATCGATTCCGTGCTGACGGCCCTTCGCTCCTAGGCAGTCAGGATTCGTTTCTCTGGGTGGCCTGGTTTTTTACACTGTCAGCCAACTTAACACGCCCCGGGTT
>JBEGVZ010000057.1:0-20415 GCA_041178085.1 Pseudomonadota bacterium
GCAGTAGAACCTCCCTCCGTTGCCCTGCGCAGGCCAAACGATAAATCGATCCTTTCCGCCGCACCATGGGCAAGGGCCGGCATATTCGGTTCTGGATTTTTGCTTGAGATTCGGCACAAACTCTAAAATCGAATTTGTCATGTTGGAAGCTCCAATAGGGCGGGATTGATTTCGATCGACGGAGTATCCTCGATCATTCGAATGTGTCCGTACTCTTGAAGGAGTTTCAGGGACTCAATGAGGTCGTTTCTCTTTCTTGTTTTGCTTGGTCCGCATCGCATCAGGACGCTTCTGCAGATTGTGCGCTTGTCATGCTTTTCGCAATAATCAATCAACCATTCGCTGAGATGTTTTGCTCGCTGAGATTCTCCGTCGGGAAGGTCCGGCATCGATGAAAAAAAACGTCTTGCCTCTTGTAAGTGCCAGCCAGCGACTATGCATCCGGATCTCATGCTGTCAGCATCAATTTGGGTTGATTCTGGGTCTGTGGCGTACTGAAAAATTGCCGCCAATCGTGCCGCATTTTCCGCGGCTTTTGAGCCAAAGTCCCGAACCTCAGCGTATGCGCCATTTCTGCCGAGATTGGTTTCAATTTCGTTGTGAAATGATATCCATTCATCCTTTGCGGCTGAAGACAGGTGAAGGGTGGTACGGCTCTGTCCCCGTTTTTGGCGATCCAATCCCCGTCTTAAAAGATTCAAAACAAGGTCATGAAACGCGTCGAGGCCGGGTCTAGTTCCGTCTGGTTCCCTGTACAGTCGACTGCCTTGTGTGCTTTCCGGATAGGCAAATAGGCAACGCGCAAGGAAACCGATTTGCCGTAAGGATTGGTTTTTCGCAATATACGTTGTGAATACAGTCGGCTGAACGAGGAGGGATAGGCTCAGACGGGCGCCGCAGATTTCGAAGCTGTCTGCTGTTTTCCGTGCTACATCGATGGATTCTCCGGACCAGAGCGCATTGAATGTGCCGAGTGTTGCGGTTTGGTAATCCTTCGACAACGATCGGCCGCCGAAGACTAATCCCCCCTCGGCGGTAGCGATTAGACATGATGGCCATTCGTTTGCTAAATGATAATGGAGTTTTTCAGTTGTGATATCTGTCAGAGTTAATTTAGGTATCAGCGGCTGCTTTGGCTTGTCCTGATACAGTTGTCCGAGGGCTTTCTTCGTGGTCTCGCCGTCTCCGTCTGATTTCGGGCGGCTAGCTTCTCGAAGCGATGCTTTCTCTCGTTCAATTTTCGCTTCCCATACCTCTAGCTCCGCCTTGTAACGGGCGATTTCAGGCTGAATTTCTTTGAGAGCCTCCTTTTGGAAGTCCTTTAGCGGTTGGTTAAAGTATGCGTCTACAGTGCTTTTTCGTTCCCCGGAATCGCCTAACACCAGATAGAAGAGGCTGACAGGTCCGACAAGGTACGGGGCGCGCGCTACGTCGATTACCCCCTGACACGCGGTTGCAAGGGTGCAGATTGCAGACGAAGCAATTAGGGCGTGTGGCGCTTGGGTCGTATTGGCGACGTTATAAACCGCCTCCCGGACTTGCCGGGGTAAGGATTCAGTTGGATATGGCACGAAGGGCTCTACTTTGGTGAACTCGAGGGGCCTAGGCCAATAAGTACTTTTACCTTCGGTACACGCGGCGGTATCGGCAATTAATCCGTCAGACTGTGGCCGGGGATTCGCAGGATTCGCAGGATTCGCAAGTTTCTCAGCCACAATCCTTTGTCTCTCGGCTACAAGCTGCCTTATTTGGTCAGCATCGTATTTAGTGGGTGAGGGAGTCATTTGAATTCCCCCCTGCTCACGGCGATCTGCTCGTCTAGCCAAGTTTCGATCTCATGCTCCGGCCAGCATGAGACCCGCGCTCCTAGCTTTATCGGTCTTGGGAACGTCCCGTTTTTCATGCGTTCATAAATGGTGCTTCTACGTAGCCCGGTGCGGGACTCGACATCCTTACGGCGGAGCAATGTTAGTGACTTAGATTGTGTGTTCAGAGCCATTTCTCACCTCGAATGATAATTCCGGGTTGTTCCGGGATTAACCGATCGAAGCAGATGAACTATGGCCGAGCAAAAGGGAAAGATCCCGAGTGAGTTGCCGACCCTGTAGAAGGCCTGTGGCTCAGCGTGTCTGAGCTTCTTGGGTCGGTATCTTTTTCTTAGATGGGCATTTGATATTTTCTACTTCTGCGGTCCTTGCGGCTGATTTTATCCGGGCGAATTCCGATGGCGTATTGTTCGATAGCCACCTTTGGTACCGTGTAACCAATATTTTTAAATTCCTTTTCCAACATCGCTCGCAACGTTTTTGAGTCGTTGACCTTCTGTGCGTGTGCTATTTCCTCGACTTTCATGATTGCTCTAATTTCCTTAGACCTTTGAAGGTTTATGGGCGTGCTTGTGTTCTCAGGTTTGTCTGTTCCGTCTGCGTGGTTTGTAATCTGGGTGGGGAATTGATCCGGAATATCGAATCCAATGTCTCTTGCCCAGCGCCCGAAAGACTTGAGATCGACTTCATAATGCGTAACATCCCCGAAGGGCATCCTGTAGATCAAGAATGGTTCACCGTATTTAACGTGATTTTCTATGATCTGGTATCGCGTTTGTATCCGCGAATCACGGAAATTGTACCTTGGGATGGCTACTTCAGGGCAATTCTCGTCTTGAATTTCCCATTTCTCCTCGAGGTGTTCTTCGTTTGGTTCTTGATCAAAAGATAGTAGCGTTGCTTGATATATGAGGGCGCCTTTCAGGTGCACCCAGTAACTCCAGTTTGGTTTCTTTGAGTTGGTAAGTTTATTGTCCATTGAGATGTTCCTTTAGTTCATCAAGGTAGTCCGCCCAGCGCTGCATCATTTCTTTGCGCTCAGGTAAATGACTTGTGCGGTTGTATGCCCTGCCAAGTGAATCCCTGACAGCATGAGCGAGTTGATGCTCAATTAGGTGCGGCGGAAATTTTAGTGCTTCATCGAGCAAAGTTCGCGCCGTGGCTCGCAGTCCATGTCCGCACATTTCTTCTTTCGGAATGCCAAGGTTTCGCAGGGCTCCGTTGATGGTATTCTCTGACATGGGGCGATCCGGGGTTCTGGGGTTCGGGAAGACATAACGGCCGGTTCCAGTAATTGGATGGATATTCCGCAGAATCTGGAGCGCCTGTTGGCTGAGGGGAACGATATGCGAGGTATTTGTTTTGCTCGCAATAAATCGCCATTCCGCAGCGTTTAAATCGATATCCTTCCACTCTGCATGGCGAAGCTCGCCGGGTCTTACGAATACGAGGGGAGCGAGTGAAAGAGCGGATTGGGCAACGATTCCTCCTTTGTAGGAATCCATCATTCGCAAAATTTGTCCGAAACGCGTGGGATCGGTCACTGCAGCCAAGTGTGTTGGTTTGACGGGACGGAGTGCCCCGCGAAGGTCGGTGGTTGGATCTGATTTTACCCGACCAGTGGCGACCCCGTAGCGGAAGATTTGGCTAAGGTTTGTTTTCACGCGGTGAGTCGTTTCGTAGGCGTCACGACTCTCGATTCGGCGCAATACAGTTAGAATTTCCGGGGCTATCAGGTCGGCGATTGGCCGCATTCCAATGTGAGGAAAGACATCTTTTTGCAGTCTTAGGGTGATGGTCTTGATGTGGCTCGGCGCCCACTTATGGGAGTTCTGGGCCAGCCATTCTCTGGCTACGCTTTCTAGGCTGTTCTTGGCGCTGGTTTCGGCTACTTCCCGCGCGGCCTTTCGTTGGGCACTCGGATCCAAGCCGTTCATTAAGAGCCGCTTTGCGTCGTCTCTTTGGTGGCGCGATTCTTTTAGGCTGACCAGTGGATATAGGCCCAAGGAGATAAGCTTTTCCTTGCCCTCGAAGCGGTATTTAAAACGCCAGCGCTTACTCCCGGACGGGGTCATTTCAAGGTAGAGGCCGCCGCTATCGAATACTTTGAGGGTTTTAGCCGGGTCTGGCCTGAGGGCTCTGATCTGTTGGTCTGTCAGGGGCATTTGGGGGTAACTACTCCGTCATAGTTTCGGTTACCCCCGCACTTACCCCGTAGTTACCCCGGAAGTCAACGGAACTAGACGGATTCCGGCAGACCCGGTAAATCCAGTAACTATTGGTATTTAATTAGCTATTCGGAATCTGTCGGATCTACTCGGATCTACTTCTGGTGGAGGTGGAGGGAGTCGAACCCTCGTCCAAACGTGAGACGGAAAAGGCGCTACATGTTTAGTCTCGCGATTTGTCCTCTTGCTTCGGGCGCCCACGGACAGGCTTCCGAAACCGCAGCCTGATTGTCGTCATGCATGACCCTACAGACGGAAAGGCCCTACACCAAGCTGGCATCATAACGTTTCCCCACCGACACCAGCGACCAGTGGTTCCACGGCAGCCTAATTAGGCTGCGAGTGCGTAATCGTTGCCGATTAAGCGTTGGCCCGTTTTTAATAACCGGGTTACGGTCCCACCCCGGACATGCTCCTTGACTCGGCAGGCACGCCTGTCGAAACCAAGTACACCCCCACTTTCAGAAAACGCCGGGGCCACGCGGCCCCGGTTATCCACAGTCTTACTTCTTTGCGGTCGGCGTCTCAAGGGAAAGTCCTGCAGACTTCCAGCCCTTCAGGCCGCCTTTGAAGTGCTTGATGTTGGTGTAGCCAGCCTTGGTGGCGGCTTCAGCAGCATCTTCCCACGCCGAGCACATCGGGCCGCCGCAGTAGGCGACGATCAGTGCGTTCTTGTCCTGGGGCAGCAGCTTGGCGAATTCCTTTTCGTTCTTTGCGAAGCTGAGTGCGCCAGGCAGGTGGCCTTTTTCATAGGTTTTTGCGCTGTTGGCGTCGACCAGGAAAACGGACTTGGTTTCGATTGCCTTCTTGAGGTCCGCCAGGCTGATTTCGACATGCTGGGCATCGTCGTGGCCTTTCAGCTCTGTTTTTTGCTCGGTCTTGTGCTCCTGCTTGTCGTCATGCTTTTTTCCATACTTGTCGCCAGATGCGTTCGCAATGGACCCAGCGCCGAGCGCTGCCGTAATCGCTGCCAGTTTAACAAAAGTAAGACGGATCATTTTCAACTCCTCATGGTTTCAAAGACTTTCATTTCGATGCCTGACCACGCTAACATGTCATCTACATCATGTGGAGAGAATAAGGATGGACCTGCTAACTGGCCCCAACGTGATCCTCGCGCTAAAAATTGCCGTTGCGCTGGTAACGGTCATTCTTGCCTGTGCCGGTGTTGCTGCGTGGAAGCATAATTACAAGCTTCACGGGCGCCTTAACCTTGCCTTCTTCGTGCTGACCATGACCGCGCTGGTGGCATTCGAGGTCGTGATCCGCGTCATCAAGCCTGACATCTACACGTATTTGAAGGCCGATCCGGTGGTCTTTCAGCGCCTGACCATCCATCTTTCCTGCGCGATTCCATCGGCATTGCTCATGCCGCTCATGCTGTGGAGCGGACTCAAAAAGCGCGCACTGCATCGTAAGCTGACCATCGCATTTGCACTGCTCTGGACGGTGACATTCTTGACGGGAGTTTTTTTCCTGCCGCATTAGAGGCAGGAACGCGAAGGCTGGGAGGCTGAAGTTTCAGGGCTTTTTGCGCGTGGGCAGCCCGGCCTCATTCCAGTCCTTGAAGCCACCCATGTTGCGCACAGGGTAGCCCAGTTCCTTGAAGTGCTTGCCGGCAATCCCTGCGCGCTTGCCAGAGACGCAGTAAAAAATCAGCGTTTTGTTCTTGGGCCAGGTCCTGAGCGCAGCCTCATAGCGGTTGCCGCGGGTCTGTATTTCTTCCAGGGAAAGCCATTTTGCTGGTTCTGCAAGGCCGGTTTCCCGGACCTCGTCTTCTTCGCGCACGTCAACGATAAACGCCTCTTCAGCGGCGGCCATCTTGGCGGCTTCCGCGGGCGTGATGTCGGCGTTTTTTGATTTATTGGCAGCAAATAACACGGGCGCAAAGGTCAGCAGGATTGTCGCAAGGACCGGTTTGCGCATGGACTACCTTTCAAGGGTGCGGTGTAAAATCCGATGATACCAAAGCCGAAGTCCCTTGTGCTAATCTTTAACGCATGGAATCGCCGCAAAAAGTACAAATCACGAACTTTTCGCACAAGTGTCCCGTTGATCATTCGGGCGCTTCGGTGACGCTGATGGGCTGGCAATGCACGGATGCCAACTTGCCGCCGTTGTTGTTCTTGCACGAACCCGGGGACAGCAGTGCCGCCTGTCGCGCGGATGCGGAAATGATGTCTTCGCTGGGCATGTCCGCATACTTTTTTGACATGGCAGGCCCTTCACGCTGGCGCGATAAGATCTACAGTGTCGGTCGCAGTGCCTTGCAGGTCCTCCAGCGTGACCTCCTGCAGGTGCTTGCCCTGGTGAAACATAATGAGAAAGGGCGTGCCCCTGTGGTCGTGGCCTTTGGCAATGCCGCCCTGCTTGCCGTTGATATCTCGATCAAATATCCGCGCCTTACCGGAGGGCTTGTCCTGGTGGATCCGCCGCACGCTGAACGCGTCGCTGTATCCGCCCTGCGCCAGAATGCGACGCGCCTTCTGGCGGAGGTCGCTCCCGGCATCGAGTTGCCCTCACGCCTGCTTGCTGCACGCAAGGTGGTTGGCGCCAGCGCGGCGCGGACGATCCGGTCCATGACGCCCCTGATGGCCCAGGAGTGGTTCCACGCCGCGGGCGGACTTTCTCAAAAGTTGACCCGCGTCGATTGCAACTGTCTGATCATTGCCGCAGGCGCGGACGCTGTCTTGCTTTGGCAAAAGACAATCCAGGCGCTTGACGGGGCCGGCAAGCGATGCGAAGTCTCGGAGGCGCCTGCCATTCAAAAGGCAAACAGCCGCATTCCGCTTCAGTGCCTTTCGAGGTGGCTCCAATCGATCCAATCATGAAAAACGAAAGTCTTGCCGCAGGTTCCTTCAATCCGGGATCTGTGATTTCACGGTTTCAACAGGTGAAGTTCCAGTTCCGGCTGGCCGGATGGGCCTGTGAAGTTGCCACCGGCACCCTCTTATTGTTCGGGTTGGGATCCCTTTGGCGTCCCGGCGAAGAATGGAGCAACCTTGTGCGCGCCGCGGGGGTCTCGATAATCGCGTGCGCGCTGCATGCGATTTTTCACCGGGTAACACGTGCCGGGAATGTGCCTGTCAATGATGCCGTGGCTTCCGATGAGTGGCCGGAATGGCGTCTTCTGCGTGAAATGATGGTCCCGGCGGGCCAGTCAACGGAGGCGGACCAGGTGCTCTTGCTCCGCTTGAGCGCCGAGCTGCGTTCCAGCCTGGGCGAGAAAATTCGCAGGCTGGTCGCGCCATCGTTTGCGGGACTGGTTTTGCTCGCCCTGGCCAGGCCCGATGTTGGTGGACTCTTTTCGCAGATGGCTGCTGCGGTTGCATTCTGGCGTCCCTATGCAGAGATCGTAGTTCACAAGGGCCTCGCTGCCGACGGTGAAGATGGTCAAGACGGTCACCAAGTCCAAGGCGCAGCCGACCGTACAGGGCATGTTTTCCCGGTATATCGTCACCGTCGTCCGGTCATCCGCCTGCTGGAAGGTAATCTGGTCGAAGTGTCACTGCCCGCTACCTCACGTGAGGCGCCAGTCCTGCGCTTTGTCGAGACTGGCCAGGATTTTGTGATGGCGGCGTCAGGCGCAGGGCAGGAGCAAGGTCGATTCAGCATCACGGTGACCGTATCCCGCTCAACCGCGATTCATGCGGTCGCCGGCGGATCATCCGTCAAGCTCGCCACAGTCGAGGTTGTCTCCCTTCCTTTGCCGCGCGTGCGTCTTGCTGCACCAGGTATCAGGCCGGCAGGCACCCAAGCCGGCGCAGACAGCGCTCCGTTTGGTGATGCCTGGCAGGATGACCAGCCTCTGAAATTGAATATCGACGTCGACGCGGACAGTCCCGTGGCATCCGTCAAGCTGCTCATTCGCAGCGGCCGCCAGGAGTCCGTGGAGAACGTGCTGAATGTCCTGTCGGATGACAAGCGTCGCATCACCACAGATTATGACCTTGTGCTCGAACCTTATATCGAATCCGATGAGGCCGAGGTGACACTGGTCGCCATCGCCACCGATCGTGCCGTGCCCAAACCACTGACCGGTGCCAGCGAACCGATCAAGTTACAGGTGCTCAGTTCTTACGGCCGTTACCGCCGTACACTCCAAACGCTCAAGGAAGTAAAGTCGCTTCTTGATGACGCCATCCAGAACGGTGGTGCTGCTCAGCGCGAGTACAAGGAAAAGGCGCCCTCCCTTAGCGCGCTGGCAAACAAGCAATCCGAGGAATCCCCCTATTTCGATGCACTTGACCGCAACGACCTGTCGGCAATCGTCAATGACATTCAGTCCGCCACGGGTCCAGGAATGGTCGATCTTTCAGCCCGCCTGAACGACTTTCTTTTTGCTCACGAGTCAATTGATCAGCGGGAGCGCGACCGCGACTTCTTTGTCGCCATGCGGACTCTGTCGCGCGTGCTTCAGCAACCTTCGCCGGAAGCGCAGGTCAAGCGCATCGCAGCGCGCTTGCGGGACTTCCTCGACGAACGCCATAAGTTCTGGGCAGCGCGCGTTGACCGGATCGACCCCGGATTGAAGCCTGGTCAATGGCCAGAAATTCGGGATTCGAGACCCTTCCATCGCGGGTTGCGCGAACTGGAGGAAATGTCTGACAGCAGGCAAGCCCTGGCGCGTGCATCGCAGGTTGTGTCCCGGTACCGTGCCTGGATCGACGAACTTGAAGCGAAGGAAGACGAGTCCCGCAAGCGCCGCGAGAGCGAGCGCCAACGGGGACTTGCCAGCGCAGAAAACGAGTTGCGCGAGTTGCAGCGACGCCAGGGAGAAATATCGGCTGGCCTTGACCGCGCCCAGAGCCGAGAGGGCAATGAGCTGGCCAAGGGCTGGCCTGGCTTGCGCGGATCGCAAAACGGAAACATCAAGGGAACGCGCGGCCTTGAGGGCAAAGTGCGGGCATTTTCACCGGGGGCAGAAGTCCGCCTCAAGGCAGCTGTGGAACAGATGGAGAAAACCGTCGAGCGCGGCAATGGCGCTGATTTTCCAGGTGCCGAATCGAGTTCAGACCTGGCTGGACGGCTATTGCGCCAAGCCGAGCAGGCGGCCCAGCAGTCGCGCGAATCCAGTGGGCAGGATCGCGGCCGGCGCCGCAGGGTGTCCGGGGACAATTACTACGGCCAGTCAATCATCGGCGGCGATGTCGAGATCAAGCGGGAATACCAGGTCGATCGCAAGTACCGGGAGGATATTTTGGATGAGGTCTCCCGTGCGCGCAGCAGTGATGGTGACAAGATGCTTCTCGACAGGTATACCCGTGAGATCGTTCGCTGATTAAAATTTGAACAGGTGTGCCTTGTGGATGTTCAGATGCCCCATGAAAAACTGCTTCGCGTGATTCAACGCGAGTCGCAGCGAGCGCTCAATTCAAGGCAGGTGGCCCGTCGTCTGGAGTCCTTGCTGCCCCAGCGTTTGCGGGAAATATCCCGGGCCAAGCGCGGGCAGGTTGGCAAGGCCGCCGCGGCCGACCGGATGGCTCTTTGCGATGAGTCCTACCTGAACTTTGTCGAAGAATTTGTCAGCATCCACGGCGAGGCTGTCGCAGGTCGAGTCCAGTACGAGACCCACATGATGCTGTTTGAAGCCCGCCGGACCTTGCGCAATGCCCGTTCTGCGCCTCGACACGGCCGGAAATAGTCTGTAAATTTGTCTGGTTGAGTCCATCTGGAACATCCTGCCGTCCGTGGCGGAAAGGGCTTTTACCGTGTCAGTCAGCAATGTCCTGTTTGCGATTGTCTCCCTGGCAGTGTTCGGGTTCTTCGGCTTCAACGTCCTGCGACTTTGGCGGTGGTTCCATGTTGGCGCAGGCCCGGAAGAGTCGCGCATCGACAACATCCCGCAGCGCATTGGCGGCGTCATAGTTGGTGGATTGCTGCAGCCGCGAATGTTTCGCGAACTTGTCCCCGGTATCATGCACGCCGTGATCTTCTGGGGTTTTGTCACGGTCACCATCGGCACGGTGGAAACGCTGATTCATGGCGTTTTCCCAGCTTTCAGCTTCACCATGATTCTGGGTGAAGGCGCGTTCTATCACTTTTACCTGTTCATGCAGGACATCGGTAACTTTGCCGTCGCAATCGCCATCGTGTGGGCGATCAGCCGGCGCTTGTTCTTCCCGCCTGCGCGCCTGGCCAGCCTGGCGAAGGCGTCGCGTGTGGACGCAATCATTGTCCTGAGCTTCATCCTCGGCCTGGTGACAACATCGTTGATCTACATGGGCGGCAAAACCCACTTGGCCGCAGACCAGGGCGGACTCCCGTCGGGGCCGTTGGCGATGTCGCGTCTGTTTGGCAATGCCGTTGGCGGTGTCTTCGGCATCAACTCGCAGGAGGGCTGGGACAGTTTTGCTTCCGGCTTCTGGTGGTTCCACGTTGGCATTCTGTTCACTTTCACTTCGTTCATCCCGTATTCAAAACACCAGCACTTCGTGTGGGCATGGCCCAACGTCTTTTTCCGTTCCCTTCATTCGCGCGGACGCCTTCGTCCGATGGAGTTCAAGGATGACGCCGAGTCTTTTGGTGTCGGAAAGGTCCAGGACTTTACGTGGAAGCAACTCCTCGACGGGTACACCTGTGTCGAGTGCGGTCGCTGCACGTCCCAGTGCCCGGCAAACGTAACGGGCAAGCCACTTGACCCGCGCGCCATCATCAAACACCTGAAAACGGCGCTGACCGAGGCCGAGACCCTTCCCGAAGACAAGCGCAAGCCGCTCATCGACGGGATCGTGACCCGGGATGAACTGTGGAGCTGCACGACATGCGGTGCCTGCATGGAGGCCTGCCCGCTCTACATCGAACACATCCCGGCAATTGTCGACATGCGTCGCTACATGACCCTGACCGAAGGGCAGTTTCCGCCAGAGCTGGCAAACACCTTCAAGAACCTTGAAAACAATTTTTCGCCCTGGGCGATGAACCCGTCGACGCGGGCCGACTGGGCAAAGGATCTTAACGTCACGACGATGGCCCAGAAGAACGACGTCGAGTACCTGTTCTGGGTTGGCTGCGCAGGCTCCTACGACGACCGCTACAAGAAGGTGTCCCGTTCGATCGTCAAGATCATGCAGACCGCCGGTGTCAGCTTCTCGATCCTTGGCACGGAGGAAAAGTGCAATGGTGACACGGCACGGCGCCTTGGGAACGAGTACCTCGCCAACGCCGCGATCGAGGAAAACGTCGGTACGATGAAGAAGTACGGGGTCAAGAAAGTCGTTACTGGATGTCCCCACTGTTTCAATACGATCAAGAACGAGTACCCGGATTTCGGCTTTAAGGCAGAGGTGGTCCACCACTCAGAGTTGATCACCGACCTGGTAAAATCTGGCAAGATCAAGCCGACGGCAGTCCCGGCGGAGGCCAAGGCAGAGATCACCTATCACGACTCCTGCTACCTGGGTCGCCATAACGAGGTCTACGAAAGCCCTCGTGCCGTGCTGGAGGCTGTGCCCGAGGCCAAGCTGACCGAAATGCCGCGCAGCAAGGACAAGGGTTTCTGCTGCGGTGCCGGTGGTGGACGCATGTGGATGGAAGAACACATCGGCACGCGTGTGAACAACAATCGCGCCGAGGAAGCCATCGCTACCGGCGCGAAGACGGTCGCGGTCGCCTGTCCATTCTGCATGACCATGATGACCGACGGCGTCAAGGCAAACGGCAAGGCTGGTGAAGTCGAAGTGAAGGATATCTCGGAGATCATAGCCGGGACGATCTGAGTCTTTGTTTTCAGGCACCAATGGGGAGAGTCAAGGATGACGTCATTTTCTCGCCGGCTGGCGCGGCTGTCGTGCTGGCATTTGCTACTGGCTTCAAGTTTGCTGGTGACTCCCGTCATGGCAGCTCCGGCTGCAAACCGCCTGGCCCCCACGCCCGCACCTGGCAAGGCGGAGCGCCAGTCACCACTGGTGGATTCTTCCTTTCGATTGCGCAAGATGCCCAACGGCATGGACCTGGTCACGGTCCCGTCGCCTAAGGTACCCCTCGTCACCATCGTCCTGGTTGCCAAGGCAGGAGCCATGACCGAGACGAAGGACATCAGCGGACTTACCCACCTTTGGGAACACATGTTTTTCAAGGGCAACCAGCGACTCTCCAACCAGGAAGCCTTCATGAATCGCGTGCGCGACCTTGGCATCGTCTTCAACGGAGACACTTCGGCCGAGGTCGTCCGCTATTACTTCACCTTGCCGTCGGCCTTCCTTGAGGAAGGGCTCCAGTTCATGTCAGATGCGATTTCCACCCCGCTTCTGGAGCAGGGCGAGCTTGAGAAAGAGCGCAAGGTCGTCCTCGATGAATACGACCGGGACGCCTCCTCGCCCGGATTCGACCGTTACAACCTGACGCGAAAACTGCAGTTTGGCCCCGAGGAACACCGCCGCAATCCGCTGGGTGTCCGTAAGGTGATCGAGACCGCGACGCGCGAGCAGTTGCTGCGCATCAAGACAGAAGTCTTCGTCCCGGCCAATTGCGCCCTTCTTGTCGGCGGAGATTTCGACCAAAGCAGGATCCAGTCGCAGGTCGAAAAATATTTTTCTGGCTGGACGACACCTGCAGGATGGAAGCCTGTTGCCCGCCCTGTGATGCCGAAGCTGACTGCAACTTCTGACTTTGTGATGACCCGTCCAAAGGTGGAAAACGCTGACATCTCCCTCTCATTCAGCGGGCCGCTGGCGTCCAAGGACGTCAAGGACACCTACGCAGGCGATATCCTTGGGCGGATGCTTGGGCACAAGAATGGCCGCTTCTACAAGAAGTTCATCGATTCTGGCCTGACATTCGGCGCAGGTGCCGGTTACTACACCCAGGCCGACGCAGGGGACATTTCTGTCAACGCGTCCACGACCCCGGAAAAGGCGCAGAAGGTTCTGTCGGCCCTTCTGGAGGAGATTCCGGAGATGCGACGCCCAGGATACTTCACGCGCGAACAACTCGAAGACGCAAAGCGCAGCTTTGCAATCGAACGCAAGTTCGACCTGAACAAGATTTCCGAACATACCAAGTCGCTGGCCTTCTGGTGGGCCGTTACTGGCCTTGATTACTACGGCAGCTATCTTGTTCACCTGAATGCGGTCAGGATGAGCGACGTGCAAGCATTCATTGGCAAGTGGATGTACAAGAAGCCCCATATCGCCTCGATCTTCATGTCGCCCGAGGCTGCGGTAAAGGTCGGCCTCAAGGACAACTCGGCTCCCCTGATGGAGAAATTTTCTCGATGAAAACCATGCAAACCACGACGCGATCCCGGAAAGTACTTCGTCGCACGCTGGCGTTCCTTTTACCGGTTTTCTGCTGCCCCGTGATGGCAAAGTCTGCGCCCCTGGTCCGCCCTGAATTCGTCCAGCAGCAGAAGCAGGCCACTAAAAAAGTGATTTTGCCCTCGGGCGTGACGGTCATCCTGAGGCAGCTTCCAGGGTCCGGGATCACAAGCCTCGCCCTGGGCTTCCGGGCCGGTTATTCGGCATTGCCCGCCGGACGTCGTGTCCTGCCTGACCTCATGTTTGGTTCCATGGCAAAGGCGGCCAGGGGCTACCCGAAGGTCAAAATGAACGCCCTGACGGAGAAGTATTCAATCGGGATCGGGTGCGGCAGTGGAATCGAGTTCTCTAACTGCTCAATGACTTCGCTTTCCGAATACTGGGATAAGGCCTTGCCAGCCTTCGCGGCGGTGGTCGCAAGCCCGCTTTTTGACGCGGCAGACCTGCAGCTCCAGCGTGAGCGTCTTGAGGCGTCTTATCAGTCGATGTCCGAGGAGCCCGGCTCTTACTCGAACGATGTCGTAAACCGTATTTTCTACCCCGTCGGGCATCCTTACCGGCTGCTGCGTGAAGAGGCTTTGAAGGAACTGGCAGACATGCGGCGTGACGAAGTGGTCGCTTACCACAAGTCCGTGATGGCAGGATCGCCTCCGATAATCGTCGTTGTGTCTGACCTGCCGGATGACAAGGTCATCGCTGACTTGCAGCGTCACTTCGGTAAATGGTCCGGCAAGCCTGCACAGTTGCCTGACGTTCCTGTCCCGTCGTTTGATTCGGGAACAGCATTTGCCATCGAGGATCGTGACATCCCGACGGCCTACATTCGCTTCAAGTTTCCGGCAGTAGCTGCGGCGGCAAAGGACTCAGTTGCGTCACGCCTGTTGTTTGAGATCCTGAGCGAAGAGTTGTGGGATGAGGTGCGGACCCGGCGCTCGCTCTCCTACGGTGTTGGTGCCGCACAGGTGCAATACCGGATGGGAATCGGTTCAATTTCGGTTTCGACTTCGAAGCCCCAGGAAGCGCTCGATGCCATCGCCGGTGTGGTTCAGCGCGTTAAATCTAAAAAATTCGCCAAGGCAGATCTCGATCGCTTCAAGGTTGTCTTCAGCACTTCGTATTTTGCAACCCAGGAAACCCACGGCAGCCTGGCAGGCGCTCTGCTCACCAGCTGGCAATACTTCGGCACGACGGATCGCTTGTACGACTTGCCAGCAGAACTAGATCGCGTGACCCCGGAGGATATCCAGCGCATTGCCGGTGATGTCCTGAAACAGATGCGGGTTGGTGTCGTTTATTCGAAGGCGAAGTTCAACGCAGCGTGGGTTAACGCATTCAATGAGAAATTGCGGTAATTGCTGCCTTGACGTCGTCCGTGTGTGAAAGGCGCGCCTCTTTCGGGATCTGGCGCTTGGCGAGTCCCGCCAAGACCTTGCCAGGTCCCACTTCGACAAAATCGGTGATGCCGGCCTGGACGGCGGTCTCGAGTGTCTGGGTCCAAAGGACACTGTGATCGATCTGCTCGATCAGATGTTCGATCTTGTAAGGCGATTCGATTTTTCCCGTGCGGTTGGCAATCACTTTTGCCGGTGACGGACAAAGTGGGGTGTCAAGCAGGAGAGGTTCCATCGCATTGCGTGCCTTCGTCATCAAGGACGAATGAAACGGCGCGCTGACGGGCAGCATGACACAGCGTGCCTTGTCGGCTTCCAGCGCCTTGGCCAGATCTTCGACGGCTTGTTTGTGCCCGGCGACAACGAGTTGTTGCGGGCTGTTGAAGTTGACCACTTCCACAACGCAGCCTGGGCGCGACATTTCAGCAGCTTTTTTTTGCAGGGCTTCCGGTGCGACGCCCATGACTGCAGCCATGGCGCCCGTTCCGGCGGGAACGGCCTCTTGCATGGCTTCACCGCGGCGTCTGACCAGGAAGGCTGCGCGACCGAGCGCAAGTTTCCCGGCGGCAACCAGCGCCGAATATTCACCAAGGCTGTGCCCGGCGAACCATTCAGCAGCAAAGCCAGCTTCTTTTTCCAGAACGCGCCACGTGGCGACACTCACGGTCAAGATGCAGGGTTGTGTGTTGGCAGTAAGCTTCAGGTCTTCTTCAGGACCTTCGAGGCAGATCTTCCGGATGTTGACCTTGCAGGCGTCTTCCGCTTCCTCAAAGGCGACGCGGCTTTCCGGAAATTCAGAAAGCAATTGCCGCCCCATCCCAACGTATTGGGAGCCTTGCCCGGGGAACATGGCCAAGGTGGTTGAGGCGGCTCGGGTCGACATGACGGCTTGGGTCAAGCTTCAGTCGAGAAGTCAGCGTCCGCAGACGACTTCTTCACAGGCAGCACAGACTTGCCTTTGTAGTGTCCGCAGGCTTCGCAAACGGAGTGCGGCTTCTTTGCCTGGCCGCAGTTTTTGCAAACCGACATGCCGGCAGGCGTCAAGTGGTGGTGCGAACGGCGCATGTCGCGCTTGGAGCTTGATGTACGAAACTTTGGTGTTGGCATGGGATTCTTCCCCGGTCTTTCTTACGTGAAACAAGGGCCTTGCTTTTAGTCGCAAGTCGCCCGGATGGTCAACTGTTGTTTGGCATCATTTGGCGCCAGGTTCAAGTCCTGAAGGGCGGGAGTCGCAAGAACCAAGCCGCCGCCACGGCTGCCGCTGCCAGCCCAAGGCCCCAAAGAAGGATCTCTAACGAACCCATCTGCCCGGAATCACGATGATTTTGATTTCCAGGGGGACGATTCCCGGCTTGGCGCCTGCCGTGGTGGTCCTGCGCGGCTCTGGGACCTGGACGGAGGCGCTGGTTGCGCGGGCGAGTGGCCGGGATCCCGTCCAGTGCCCCCTCCAGCGGCATTGCGTCCTGACGGGATTTGCGCGGGGAATCGCTGAAAAAAGACCGGTCATCCCCTGAGGTCGAGAAAATTTCGTCGATTTCGATAATCTCTTGCTGCAGCACAGAATCTTCCGCGGCGGCAAAGTCGTTGGGCGAGAGGACTCCCTTGCGGAGCTCCTCGCGTATTTCGGCGGCGGAAAACGTCCCGATGGCCTCGCCCCGGCGGTAAACAGTCCATTTTTTGTTTGAGGTCACCATGTGCTGCATGTAGGTTACGCAGCCATGAAGGTATCGGTCAAGGACCTCAAAAAACCCCTGAATATCCGGATCTCCGGTAACGAAGCATGGCTCGGTGCCATCCACGCGTCCTTTACGCCAGAGGTAGGTGACGCATGCGCTCCGGGCGTCCAGGCGGGTGACCGGCAACTGACCGGCGACCTTGAACTGTCCGTGGATTCAGCTGGTTGCGTCCGGGTGACGGGCCGTCTGGATTACCAGCCCCTGGTCCCGTGCAGCCGGTGTGACCTGTCGATTCCCTTCGACGTCGGGCAGGATGTGGATTCCTGCTTCAAGCCGCTCCCAAGTCATACGGACGACCGCCGTGAGGTCAACCTTTCAGGGGACGAACTTGACGAGCGCTACATCGAGGACGGCGCGGTGGACATTGAAGAACTCCTCAATGACCTGGTTCAGACGGCCATTCCATTCCAGACTGTCCAGGTGTCCCCGGACGGCAAGAATTGTGTCTTCTGCAAAGCCGACCTGTCCCGGCCAAGGGTCTTTTCGAGCGGTGGCGAGGATGAGCCGGAGGCACCCGAATCGCCTTTCGCCAAGCTTGCCGGATTCAAGGTGAAAAAGTAGTTTTCCCGCTTGTCAACCGCCCTCAGCCCAAGTAGTTTACCCCGGCTTTTTACCCTGCCCGGCGTGGTGCCGGTCGGGAATTACGCGGATCGCAGCATCGAAGGTGTTTTTGTCCCTGTCAGGGGGCAGGGATACGCGGCGATCGAGGACCAACCTTCGAAAAAAGGATGAAGAAATGTCAGTCAACGTGAACATGAAAGAGCTCCTGGAAGCAGGCGTCCACTACGGTCACCAGGCACGTCGCTGGAACCCGAAAATGAAGCCCTACATCTTCGGCGAGCGCAACGGCATCCACATCATCGACCTTCAGAAGACCGTCAAGCTGTTCCAGTCGGCTTGTGACTTTCTCGAGAAGACAACGTCCCGCGGCGGTCACGTGCTGTTCGTTGGCACCAAGCGCATGGCGCGCGACCTCGTCGCCACCGAAGCGCGCCGTTCCGGCATGTACTTCGTCAACCACCGCTGGCTGGGTGGCACCCTGACCAACTTCGCAACCATCCGCCAGAGCATCCACCGCCTGAAGCGCATCGAAAAGATGGCGATGGACGGTACGTTTGAGAAGTTGCCCAAGAAAGAAGTTCTTGGTCTGCAAAACGAGCGCGAGAAGCTTGAGCGCAACATCGGCGGCATCAAAGACATGCCGGGCATGCCGCGCGCGATCTTCATCGTCGACGCCCACAAGGAAACGATTGCACTTCTGGAAGCCAAGCGCCTTGGTATTCCGGTGGTCGCCATTGCCGATACCAACGCCGACCCGCAGATGGTCGACTACGTGATTCCAGGCAACGACGACAGCATCAGCTCGCTCAAGGTGTTCATCTCTACTGCGGCAGAGGCTTGCATCGCTGGCAAGATGAAGTCCAGGGACAAGACTGAGATGGGCGACAAGATGGAAGGTGTGCACGAAGGCAAATTCTTCGATGACGCCGGCAACGCCGTCGCTGTCGAAAAGCGCAAGCCGTCCAAGAAGCACTGATTACCTGAACGTTTCAATTAGAACGGGAAATGATTTCGATGACGATTACTGCATCCCAAGTCAAAGAACTGCGTGAAAAGACCGGCGTCGGCATGATGGAGTGCAAGAAGGCACTCGAGGAAAATTCCGGCAACATGGAAAAGGCGATCTTGTGGCTGCGCGAGCGCGGTATGTCACGGGCAGCAAAGAAGGCTGACCGGGTGGCTGCCGAGGGCCTGGTTGAAGTGTACGTCAACGACGACCTCAATGCGGCTGCGGTGCTCGAGCTCAACTGCGAGACTGACTTCGTCAGCAAGAACGACGATTTCCGTAAGTTTGCCCATGACTGTGCGCTGATTGCCCTCAAAAACAACCTGAGCTCGGCTGACGAGCTTCTGGCTGCGAAGATGGCTTCGGGTGCAACGGTCAAGACGACGCTGACGGAGATGATCGCCAAGATCGGCGAGAACATGAACGTTCGTCGCTGTACCGTGCTCAAGGCTCCGAACGGCGTGATCGCCGGCTACACCCACATGGGTGGCAAGATCGGTACTCTCGTGATGCTGGAAGGCGGCACCAAGAACGACGCACTGGTCACGTTGGGCAAGGACATTGCCATGCATGTGGCAGCGGCTGCTCCGCGCTACATGACCAGCAGCGAAGTGGATACGTCCGAGCTCGAGCAAGAGCGCGAACTGGCCCGTAAGAAACTGATCGAGGAAAAGAAGCCGGAAGCGATGATCGAGAAGATCCTCGAAGGTCAGATGAAGAAATTCTTCAAGGAAGTTTGCCTGGTCGACCAGGCCTTCGTGAAGGACCCGGACATGAACATCGCCACCCTGGTTCAGAAGCAGGGCGGGGGCGCGAAGCTTGTGAAGTTCGTGCGTTACCACCTGGGCGAGGGGATCGAGAAGCGGGAAACAGATTTTGCGGCAGAAGTCGCAGCGCAACTGAAACAATAAGGTTGCCGTAAGGTTCAAAAAGGCAGATTCTTCAATGAATCTGCCTTTTTTCTTGGGGGAATGACGCCATTGGCCACTGAACTGAAGCCGGAATTCAAGCGGGTGATGTTGAAGCTGTCGGGTGAAATGCTTGGCGGCAAGCAAGGCTACGGGATTGAAGGGGACGCGATCGAGGCGGTTGCCCGTGAGGTCGCAGCCGTGCGCGAGATGGGCGTCGAGGTCGCCATCGTGATTGGTGGGGGCAACATCTTCCGTGGTTCGATCGCTTCCAAATGGGGGATGGACCGGGCATCGGCAGATTACATGGGCATGCTTGCCACGGTGATCAATGCCCTGGCCCTGCAGGCGATCCTGGAAAATAAATTTCAACTTCAGACCCGGGTCATGACGGCAATCACCATGACGGAACTGGCAGAGCCATACATCCGTCGCCGGGCGATCAAACACCTGGAAAATGGCCGCATTGTCATCTTTGCTGGTGGCACCGGCAACCCTCTCTTCACGACCGATACGGCGGCCAGCTTGCGTGCGCGCGAGATCGGCGCCGAGATCATCATGAAGGCCACCAAGGTGGACGGAATCTACGACAGTGACCCGGCGAAGAATCCGGGCGCCAAGAAGTTCGATACCCTTTCCTATCTGGACGTCATCCAGAGGAAACTGGACGTGATGGATGCAACCGCCATCACCATGTGCATGGAAGCCTCCATGCCGATCCTGGTGTTCAAAATGGGTGAGCCCGGTTGCATAAAGAAAGCCGTTTCGGGCGCTAAAATGGGAACCATCGTCAAGTAAGTACAGAGAGGTAACGTACGATGTCAGGTGATGTGATCAACAATTGCAAGCAATCCATGGACAAGCGAGTCAAAGGATTTGAAAACGAGCTTAAGCTGGTCCGTACCGGTCGTGCCTCAATTACCATTCTGGACCCGGTCCGCGTCGACTACTACGGCACGCCGACCCCTTTGAACCAGGTGGCCACTTTGACCACTCCGGACGCAAGGACCATCGTGATTTCGCCGTTTGAGAAGCGCCTGATTCAGGACATTGAAAAGGCCATCCAGATTGCCGACGTCGGCGTCCAGCCGACCAACGACGGCAACGTCGTGCGCTTGCCCTTCCCACCGCTCACTGAAGAGCGCCGCAAGGACATCGCCAAGAACTTGAAAAAGCTGGCGGAGGAATCTCGCGTCGGCATCCGCAACATTCGCCGGGACATCAACGAAGACATCAAGAAGAAAGAAAAGAACAAGGAAGTCAGCGAAGACGACAGCCGCAAACTTCAAGCGGAGGTTCAGAAGCTGACAGATCAGTACATCAAGGCGATCGACGACCGGCTGGCCGCCAAGGAAAAAGAGGTCATGACGATCTGACTTATAGTTCCTGCGCGGGGGAATTCAGCGGGGCAAGTCCCCGCTTTTTTATTCTCTCCACCAGGGTCGTCCGGTTCAGGCCAAGTAATTTTGCAGCCTGATTTTTGTTGTGACCGGTCCGGTCCA
>JBEGVZ010000058.1:0-4916 GCA_041178085.1 Pseudomonadota bacterium
TACTTACAATGACTTCAGTCGTTTCTGGAAAAGCATGCTTGCGGCCCTGGTCGGGGAAGGTAACTGAAATGAGCGCCCGGCCCTTGATCTTGCTGGTAGACACATCCTTGGCCGGTGCCCGATTGGCGCTTGTTGAACGCGCCAATCCGCGCTCAATTTGGACTGGATCGGCAAATGAGGTTCAAGGGTCAGCTGCGCGATTGCCCGGCTTGCTTGCAGAAGGCCTTCTTTCCACTGGCGCAGGTACTAAAGATATTTGCGGCGCAGTTGTTTCGACGGGGCCGGGATCATTCACTGGCATCCGTGTCGGGATTGCATTTGCCAGAGGCCTCGGAGCGGGGCTGGGGCGTCCAGTCGCCGGTTGTTCCTCGCTCGGTTTGCTCGCTGCCAGACGCGCTGCAATGAGTGGCACTTCGGTGGCTGTACTTGCTGGTTCAACCGCGACCAACGGTTACCTCGCGTTTTCAGCGGACGGGAAGTTCCCTTTACTCACAGCGATTTCTGTTGATTCGTTGTCATGGCCTGATGAAACCCCAACAATGCGGGTGATGCTTGCCGCCGGCTGGTCGTTGATGGAGAAAAAACTTGCTGGCACCGGTTTGGATCTTGAGGTTGTGCCTGTTGCGAAAATTGCTGACGAGGCGCTTTTGTGTATGGCCAACGCTGCGCCCCTGTTGCTGACTGGTGACTGGACGTCTGGTGGCGGCTACTCTGAATCTGAACTGGATCCGGTTTACTTGCGGCGGAGCAGTGTTGAGGAGCGTCTTGATGATCGGCCTGAGCAGGCTGGCCGCAATCACGGTGGAGGTTTTTCGTGAACGGGAAGACTGGAAAAAATATGCTGGGTGGTGCGGTTTACGTACTCCCCAACCTTCTGACATCAGGCAATCTTTTTTTTGGTTTCCTGTGCATGATCCGGTCGTTGGAAGGCCAGTTTGGCCTGGCTGCAGCCGCAATTTTCATTGCCGCCCTCTTTGACATGCTGGACGGCCGGGTGGCCAGGCTTACCAAAGGGACCAGCGAGTTTGGGGTTCAGTACGATTCTCTGTGCGATGTCGTTTCTTTCGGCGTTGCACCTGCATTTATGATGTACCAGTTTGGACTGTTTGATGTCGGGCGTCTGGGCTGGGCTGCTTGTTTTGTTTACATGGCCTGCGGCGCATTGCGCTTGGCGCGGTTCAATGTTCAGTCATCGATCGGCAAGGCTGGCGGTGACTTCACTGGATTGCCAATCCCGATGGCGGCAGGTGCGGTGGCCTCGTATGTCCTGTTGATGAACGCGATTGATTCGCCTGATGGCGGCTACGACTGGCTGCCAGTGTGGATCACCGAAAGACTGATGGATCCATGGGGGCGCAACGTGTTCCTACTGGTCATGGCTCCCCTGATTGGAATCGCTATGGTGAGTAACTTTGCTTACCGTTCCCACAAGACGATAAAGCTTGGCGGGATGCGTCCGTTCCGCCTGATCGTTCTGGTGACAGCACTGATCGGTTTCCTGGCATACCAGACCGAGCTGGTCGTCTTCATTCTGTGCTTTGGGTATGCAATCAGTGGTCTTGTGGAATGGCTTGTTGGTTGGAAGAAGACGATCGAGGATGACGAAATCTTCCAGCGTGCACATGACGATCATGCATTCGATGGTGGGATTCACCACCAGCCTGACGCAGGAAACCACAGCCAACCAGGCAAGTCATCGAACCGCCAGGAAGGTAGCGAGGGGGGGCGCCTGTGAAAGTTTGCATCATTGGTGCCACCGGTGCCGTTGGCCGGGAAATGGTTTCGGATCTTGCAGACTCTGGTCTGGACGTTGAAGTTTCACTGTTTGCCAGCGCAAGGTCGGAGGGGGCTTCGATCGATTTCCGTGGCCGGATGTTGCGTGTGAAGGCTTATTCCCTCGAGTCCGCATCTGCGTGCCAATATGCGCTCATGAGTGCGGGCGGCGATTTCTCCCGTGCCAACTCCCCGCAGCTTGCTGCCAGGGGTGTCGTGGTGATTGACAACAGCAGCGCGTGGCGGATGGATCCGGAAGTACCTCTGGTCGTTCCTGAGGTGAACCGGGGTGAGATCGTCCAAAAAAAGTTGCCGCGCGGCATCATTGCGAATCCGAACTGCACCACCATCCAGCTTGTGGTGGCTTTGGTGGCCTTGAGAGATAAATTCGGTCTGGAGCAGGTCGTCGTATCGTCTTACCAGTCAGTCTCTGGTACCGGTCAGAAAGGCATCGCCGAACTTGCTGCCCAGGTCCAGGGTCACTTTCGCTTTCAAGAACCTGAACCGCAAGTTTATCGCCAGCCCATCGCCTTCAACCTGCTACCGGCGATCGACCGGCTTGACGCGGCTGGGCATTGTTTTGAAGAAGAAAAGATTGTCCGCGAAACGCGGCGCATTCTTGACATGCCGGATCTGCCTGTTCTGGCGTCAACCGTTCGTACGCCGACATTCCATTGTCACGGGGAGTCAGTGTCTGTGCGTCTGGCCCGGAAGGTGTCTCTGGCAGAAGTAAAGTCTCTTTTCTCATCTGCCGAAGGGATCAACTTCGTCGACGCGGATGATATTGCGGAAATGCCTACCCCGCGCAAGGTGGCTGGTGATCGCGCAGTTTGGGTTTCAAGGGTGCGTTTGCCGCTGGACCAGGACAAGTCTGATTGGCTGCAATTTTGGGTGATTGCTGATAACCTCAAAAAGGGTGCAGCCACCAATGCAGTGCAGATCCTGCAAACACTCATAAAAAAGGGGTGAGGTAATGAAAAGGACCCCATTCTTTGGATGCTTTGGCTTCCTTCTGGGACGATTTTTATTTGCGACGTCTTTCGCTTTGGTTGGTTTCAACTTCGTCGCATTTGGGCAAGACTCTGCGGAAACAGAGTCAGCGGCTGAGGGCATATCCCCCCAAACTGGCGTGAAGTATATCGCGCCGCGTACCAAAGATGATTCGTGGCATTGGACAGACCCCGTTTTTGGGCGCTATCAGATCCAGGTTGGTGGCTTCAGCCCTGATTTTGATGACGGTATCAAGTACTACGAAGATCTATACGGCAAGCCGACCAAATATGGATTCATCGGATCTGATTTCTCGCCATGGGCGTGGTTCATTCATCCTTCATTTGGCATCCGTGCCGCCTACTTCACTGACAGCGGGCGTGCAGCCAAAGATGTAGACGCTAGCACCGGGGAAGTGACAAAGGACGAAAATGGCAAAACTGCCCTGACTCTCGTCCCATTTCAGTTTTTACTCGGTTTACGGGCGACGCCTTTTCCCGGGAAGTGGCTGGTTGGGCATGTGTATTTGGGCAGGGAGCGAATGTATTTCCAGGAAGTTCGCAGGGGCGGTGGCAGCGCTTCGATGATCAATGCCCCCCACAGTGGGATATCGGGCGACGGGGCTTTGACTAACAAGGGGTGGCTTTCGGGAAATGTCACCGGCGCATCCGTCAGTGTGCTGCTGAACCCATTGGATGAGAGGTCGGTACGTTCCATGGCAGGCAGTACCGGACTTGGGTTTGTCTACTTGTCGTTATTCCATGAAAAGGTGACCTACATCGATCGCAGCCGGGTTTCATGGGGGCGCAGCAGCACCGGTATCGGCTTCTCCTTCGAGAGTATCCGTTGAATCGTTTGCGCCTTGATATTGTGTACTGTGGAACCGGGTTCAATGGTTGGCAATCCCAGGCTGACGGGTCAGGAATCCAGGATCACTTCCGTTCAGCAATTGAGATTGTTCTGCGCATCAAGGATCCATGGTTTGTCGGGTGTTCACGGACGGACTCTGGTGTTCATGCAGAGATGCAGGTTGCAGCACTTGATGTCCCGGGCGGCCTGCCCGATCTGGTCAAGTTCCGTAAAAGCTTGAATGCCTTGCTTCCAAATGGCGTGGCCGTGCGTGCGGTGACACCCGTGGAAGGTGACTTCCATCCTGCTTATGCCGCGATCGCCAAGGTTTACCGCTATCGCATCTGGAATTCAGATTGGGATCACCCAGCTCTCGCCCCTTTCGTCTGGCGTACGACGCTGCGCTCCAAGTTGGATATGCTGGCGTCAAACCTCGACTCCTTTGTGGGTGAGCACGATTTTTCCAGTTTTTGTGCTGCTGACTCATCCGCAAAGACACGACACAGGAAAATCATCGCCGTTGCCTTGGATGGAAGCGGTCCGCTACTCGACATCTGGATTCAGGGGCAAGGTTTCCTAAAGCAGATGGTCCGGAACATGGTTGGCACCCTGGTGGATCTGGACAATGGTCGCCTTGATGCCTCGACGGTGCCAGAAGTTCTTGCATTGCGGGACCGGCAAAGGGCCGGAAGGACCGCTCCGCCACAAGGGCTGAGCCTTGTCCATGTCGATTTTCACCAGGTCACGCCATTGGACCAACTGATCCGCCGCGCGCGCGACGGCTTCGCGGTGGCAATCTAAGTACTTTGGAGTCATAATCTTGTGACGGGGCATGGGGGCCGGTGTTGCTGCCGGCTTCTGAATGTCTTCTTGCGTTCCCATAATGTTCTGGTGAAGAGGGGATTTTCGCTTGGAACGGTCGCGTATATTATTGTCGCTGGCAGCATCCTTCTTGTTCGCGACTCTTGCTTGTCGATCCGGATCCAAGGGCCCTGCCAGTGAGCCTGTGGTCCGCAAGGGAGAGGCTGCGCCGCCGCCGCCGCCGGAGAGTGAGGCGGATTCAGCATCCGGTCCAGCTGAACCGAATTTGATGTGGAGCCCCGATCAAAGGTCTTCCCAGGCGACTTATCATTACTTGCTTGGTGAGATGCTTTTTCAGCGCGGTGATTATCAGTCCGCCGCGAATCTTTTGACGTCTGCCTATTCGCTGGATCCGTCCCCATTCCTGGGTGCGCGGTCGATCGTTGCAAAGGCCGAGGCCGGCCAGGCTGATGAGGCTGCACGTGAGGCTGAGCGCCTTGCGT
>JBEGVZ010000059.1:0-4308 GCA_041178085.1 Pseudomonadota bacterium
GGGTTGGCGAGGCTTTCATGTACATCAAGCACGGCATGGCGGACGTCATGCTTGCTGGCGGAGCCGAGTCTGCAGTCAGCCCGCTGGGTATTGCCGCCTTTGCCGTGATGAAGGCGCTCAGCACGAACAACGAGCATCCAAAAGAAGCTTCGCGTCCATTTGACCTGGATCGCGACGGATTCGTCATGGGTGAAGGTGCGGGCGTTTTGTTGCTCGAAGAATATGAGCACGCGAAAAAACGCGGAGCAAAAATCTACGCGGAAGTGGCCGGGTACGGGATGTCAGGGGACGCCTACCATATCACATCTCCTGCACCGGAAGGCGAAGGCGCCCAGCGCTGCATGAAAATGGCGATGGCCTCTGGCGGGATCAACATCGAAGAGGTCGACCACGTGAACGCTCACGGGACGTCCACCAAGTTGAACGACGCCTACGAAAGCATGGCGATCCAGAAGGTTTTCGGCACCAACGCGAAGAACATTTCAATTTGCTCGACCAAGGCCGTAACCGGGCATTGCCTCGGGGCTGCGGGTGGCATCGAAGCGGTTTATACGGCTCTGGCAGTTCACCATGGGGTTGTGCCGCCGACCGCCAATTACAAGACGCCGGATCCGGAATGTCCCCTGGACTACACGGCCGGCGGCCCGCGTGAGAGAAAGATCCGTTACGCCCTGTCCAATTCATTTGGCTTTGGCGGGACCAATGGCACGATCGCTTTCAAGCAGTTCCAAGGAAAGTAGAGGACCGGACAGATGCCCAGCGTAAAAGAAGCAGTGAAAGTCGATAACAAGCAGAAGGCCAAGTCCAGCGGCGGAAGTGCCGGTGGAGCAGGACACTCAAAAGAGTTTCTCGTCCAGTTGTACAAGGACATGATCCTTTACCGCCGTTTCGAAGAGCGCGTCCATGTTGCTTACACAACCAGGCGTAAGTTCGCTGGTTTCTGCCATCTGCACATCGGCCAGGAGGCGGTTGCAGCCGGAGTGCAGCATGCCCTGCGTCCGACGGACTATGTGATCGGGGCCTATCGTTCGCACACCCAGGCGATTGCCAAGGGCATCACTCCGAACGAAGTGATGGCTGAGCTTTTTGGCAAGGTCGGAGGTTGCGTGCGCGGCAAGGGTGGATCCATGCACATGTTCAGCAAGGAAAAAAGATTCCTTGGCGGACATGGCATCGTCGGCGGCCAGGTGCCGCTGGCTGCGGGCGTGGGATTCGCCATCAAGTACCGGGGTGAGCAGGACGTGTGCGTTTGCTACCTGGGTGATGCGGCAACCAACCAGGGCCAGTTTTTTGAAGCTCTGAACATGGCGGCGACTTGGAAGTTGCCAGTGCTGTTCATCATCGAGAACAACCGCTATGGCATGGGAACAGACATCCATCGTACGACCAGCATCGATCACCTATGGAAGCGTGCGCTGGCCTTTGACATGGCGCATTCACAAGTGGACGGGTTGAACGTCCTGAACATTGTCGATGCCGTCCGTTCCACCTGCGATGCAATTCGCAAGGACAATCATCCGCACTTGATGGAGATCATGACCTATCGCTACCGCGGCCATTCCGTTTCTGACCCGGGTGCGTACAGGACCAAGGAAGAAGTGGCAGAATACCAGGCCAAAGATCCCATGAACATGCATGGGAAATTCCTTGTCGCCAGCAAGCTGGCAACCGAGGCTGACCTTGCAAAGTGGGACGAGGAAGCGAAGAAGATCGCCGAAGAGGCGGAGAATTTTGCCGACCAGTCGCCGCCCCCGGGCGAGGACGAAATCTGGAAAGATGTTTACGCAGACTGATAGCCGGTGACGGTCCGGAAAGAGGAAAAAATCATGAGCACAGTGACAATGACATTCCGCGAAGCCCTCAACCGCGCCATGTGCGAGGAGATGGAGCGCGATCAGACAGTTTTTCTGATGGGCGAGGAAGTTGCCCAGTACGACGGCGCCTACAAGGTGTCGAAGGGCATGCTTGCCAAGTTCGGATCCAAGCGTGTGGTTGATTCCCCAATCTCTGAGAACGGCTTCGCTGGTCTTGGTGTCGGGGCTGCGATGGTGGGTCTTCGTCCGATCATCGAAATGATGACTTGGAATTTCGGAATCCAGGCTTTTGACCAGATCATCAACCATGCGGCCAAGATGCTTTACATGTCGGCCGGCCAATTCCAGGTTCCGATCGTGTTCCGTGGACCAAATGGCGCGGCTCACATGTTGGCAGCGCAACACTCCCAGACGGTTGAGGCTTTCTTGACTCACGTCCCGGGATTGAAGGTCATCTCTGTGGCAACCCCGGCTGATGGCTACGGGTTGCTGAAGTCAGCGATCCGCGACAACAACCCGGTCATCTTCCTAGAGAGCGAGATGATGTATGCCAACAAGGGCGAAGTTCCCGCAGATGAGACCCTGATCCCGATCGGTGTAGGTGACATCAAGCGTCCCGGGAATCACGTCACGGTGATCGCCTGGAACAAAATGCTGCACCGGGCGCTCGAGGCGGCAAACGCCCTTGCTGCCGAGGGCATTGAGTGCGAGGTGATCGACCCGCGGACTTTGCAGCCGCTGGATGAGCCGATGATTTTTGAAAGTGTGCGCAAGACGAACCGGTGTGTGATCGTTGACGAGGCCAATCACTTTGCCAGCGTCAGCGCCCATATTTCAGACCGTATTCACAAGGAATGTTTCGACGACCTCGACGCACCAGTGGTCCGTGTTTCCGGTGAGTATGTGCCGATGCCTTATGCGGAAAACCTTGAAGATCGCGTGACACCGGGTGTTGACCGTATCATTGCCGGCATCCGCGAAGTTCTTTACTGAGATTTTGTTTACTACCTGATTTTTTGAGAACCGGGGAGATTTACCCATGGCCCATATAGTGGAAATGCCGAAGCTGAGCGATACGATGGAAGAAGGCGCAGTCGCCAGCTGGTTGAAGAAGGAAGGCGAGACGGTCGACGAGGGTGGCGCCCTTTGTGAGATCGAGACCGACAAGGCTACGATGGAATACCAGTCACCTTTTGGTGGTGTGCTGCTGAAGATCATCGCCCAGCCTGGCAAGACCATGGCTCTGAACGCACCGATTGCAGTGATTGGTGCAAAAGGGGAGTCCTTCGACATCGAGGCCCTTTTGGCCAAGGCGGGTGGTGCAAAGGCTTCTGCCCATGCAGTAGCAAAACCTGCTCCGGCGGTGGCAGCCGCACCGAAGGCTGCACCCTCGGTCGCGCCCGTCGTCCCGGCCGCTGCGTCACGTGTGGCGGCCCCTGTGGCCTCGGCTCCGGCGCCGTCCGTTGCCACGACCGGGCGCATCAAGTCTTCGCCCCTGGCGCGCCGCATTGCGGCGGCTAACAACATCAATCTTTCGGGTGTTGCGGGAAGCGGCCCTGGTGGACGCATTGTGATGCGCGACATCGAAGCTGCGGTCACCCGGGGCAGTGGGGGTGGGGCAGGTGGTTTCGCGCCCCTGGCGCCGCGTGAAGACCAGACAATCCCGGTGACGCTCATGCGCAAGACAATTGCCAAGCGTCTTCTTGCTGGCAAAAATGATGCTCCACATTTCTACCTGACCCGTTCGGTGAACATGGGGCAGATGATGCAGTGGCGTCAGATGCTGAATGACGCAGCGGGTGAGGGTGGTACCAAGGTCAGTGTCAACGACCTGGTGATTTTTGCCACGGCGCGCGCTTTGAGGCGCCACCCTGAAATCAATGCATCCTGGCAGGGTGAAAACATCATCCAGTACGGTGCAGTGCACATGTGTGTTGCGGTTGCCTTGCCGACCGGGCTAGTGACGCCCGTGATCCGCAACGCCGACCAGCTTGGCATCCGGGACATCGCTGCGGCCAGCCGCAACCTCGCCCAGCGGGCCAAGGCCGGGCAGTTGGCTAACGAAGATTACGCTGGCGGTACATTCACGATCTCAAACCTGGGTATGTTTGGCATCGAGGAATTCACTGCGATCATCAACCCCCCCCAGGCTGCGATCCTTGCGGTGGGAGCCACAAATCAAGTTCCTGCAGTTGATGCCCGGGGTAACGTCGTGGTCGAACAGCGCATGAAAATCACCATGTCGTGTGATCACCGTGTGATCGACGGAGCGATGGGTGCAGGTTTCTTGAAGACCTTGGCGGCCTACCTTGAGCAGCCTTTGATGATGATGGTTTGACAAGCTGTCCTGAATTGACGCAAATAAGGGGTGTCAGTCGATCCGGCTGAAGCCCCTCGACCCCCTCCGGGTTGAGCAATGGCCCCATAGTTAAATGGATATAACGAGCCCTTCCTAAGGGTTAATTCTTGGTTCGATTCCAGGTGGGGCCGCCAT
>JBEGVZ010000060.1:0-27765 GCA_041178085.1 Pseudomonadota bacterium
GTAGCGATCGTCTTCTGTAATGAAAGAGAACGGACTCTCTGCGATGAACCAGCGGTTCTTACCTGAACGAATCGCCCACGGACGCGAGTGGTTGGCTAACGAAAAGTCCGTCGAATGCTCGGCAGTCGCAACGACCTCTGCAATTCCGGCATCTTTAATGCTGAATAGATTCAATTCCCACGCCGCCAGCAATTTCTCCGGCTCAGCAGGATTCCATCCCGCAAATTTGACAAACTCTTCCCCCAGATAGCGGTTCATCCGGTAGAATCCGGGAAATCCCCCAGCATCCTTGCGCCCGTGGTCCAGGCCTGACAGGCCTGTGAAGGATATGCCGGCGGATCTGTTCAGATATGATTCGCCCAGTTGCCAGCTGTTGTAACCCATCCAAACCAGGGTCGACTTCGTATGCCTGGCATCATCCAAAAATTCCGGAGGCAATTTGTTGTCATAGTAAGTTCCGAAATAAAAATTCACCGGGCACTCATCAAGCTGACCCGGCTGATAGGCCTCAACCGGACGCGAGCGTGGCGTCCACGCTGGAAAATGTCCCAGCAAATTTTGCAAAAGCAGAGAATGGATCTGGCCAACCATATGCCTGGCGCCAGAGATAGAAACGTAATCATAGTACAGTCCGGCACAACGACCGACCGGGGATGAACCGAACGCAATCCCAGGGAGCATGCACAAAATGAAAGACATGACTTTTGTGCGAAGGACTGAAATATCCGAGCGAAATCCCATAGAGGGCCATGCAGCAGGAACTATGCCGAACTGTGATACTCGCCGCCCGGGACGTTTAAAAAAAATACACAGGGGGCTTCAAGGCCGGGCAGGGGAGCCGTTTACTGGCGTTTGACTTCTTCCCACAGAGATTCAAGGGTCGTCTGGTCTGCCGCTTCAACACGGATGCCGCGTTTTTTTGCAAGGGACTCAAGGGCAGCAAAACGGTTGAGGAACTTTCGATTCCCGTCCAAGGCGACCACTTCCGGATCAACTCCCATGTGACGGGAAAACTGGGCCAGAGAAAAATAGATGTCACCCAGCTCGGCAAGCAGGGCAGGGCGGTCACCCTTTTCCCATTCCTCTTTCAATTCCTCGACTTCAGACAGCAGCTTGGCAAGAACTTCACCCGGAGAGTTCCAGTCAAATTTGATCTTGGCGGCACGCTTGCCAATCTCCAAGGCCTCGATGGTCGAGGGATACCCCGTGATCCCAGCGAAAAACCCTTCGTCACCAGCACCTCTGGACGACTTCGCCTTCTTTTCGCTGGATTTAATTGCTTCCCAGTTGGACTTGATGCTCGACATCTGGCGTTGCTGACGCTCGTTGTCATCGCCAAACACGTGGGGATGACGCCGGCGCATTTTCTCGTCAATGGAACGGATGACGTCGTCGATCTGGAAGCCCCTGCGGTCGGCTGCAACCTGGGCATTCAATACGACCTGGAGGAGTACATCACCCAGTTCTTCACACAATTCCTTAGACTCCGCAGCGTTGTTATCGGCGCCCGCCATGACTCGTGCGGCTTCATAAGCCTCCTCGATCATATAGCGACGCAACGAATCGTGGTTTTGCTGAAGGTCCCACGGACAGCCATCGACCGGATGGCGAAGGCGTGCAATCGTCTGGCAAAAATTGCTGAATGCTTGGGCAGCCGCCTTGAAATCCCCCACAACAACCTCCGTCACTGGACAAGCCCCGTCTGGTAAGCCGGATTTGCCGGCAGGCCCATAAGGCCAAGGGCTGTGTTGGCCACGTTGGCAAGTCCAGGTCGCTCGATGTCACTACGCATCTTTACCAGTCCGCGCGGGTCAAAAACAAAGAACGGGACGGGGCTCAACGTATGGGACGTTTTCGGACGGGGGCGACTGTCAGGGGGAAGATAAGGATAGGGATCCGAGCCATCCTTTGGCGGTTTGACGTCAAACATTTCGTCTGCATTGCCGTGATCGGCTGTAACCATGAGGATAACATCCGATTTGCGCGATGCGGCGATCAAGCGGCCAAGCATGAGGTCCACGGTGGCAACTGCGGTCACGGCGGCGTCAAAGTCCCCTGTGTGCCCCACCATGTCGCCGTTGGCAAAGTTGATGCGCCCGAAATCAAAGCTGCCAGAAAGCATGCGTTTGACGGTCTCGTCACAAATCTCTGCCGCCTTCATCCAAGGCTTGAGTTCAAAGCGGATGTTGTCGGAAGGGATTTCGACGTACTCCTCAATCTTGCGATCAAAGCAGCCAGAACGGTTGCCGTTCCAGAAGTAAGTGACATGTCCGTACTTTTGCGTCTCGCTGCAGGCAAATTGCCGGATTCCGCGAGAAGCCATCCATTCACCAAGTGTCCCCTCGATGGCGGGCGGCTCCACCAGGTAGCGAGACGGGATCTGCAAGTCCCCGTCGTACTGCATCATGCCGGCGTAAAAAACATCGGGGCGTTGACCACGGTCAAACTTGTCGAAAGATTCTTCGGTGAAGGCACGCGAAATCTCGATCGCGCGATCACCCCGGAAGTTGAAAAGGATCACTGCGTCGCCACTCGTGATCTTGCCACATGGCGCCTTGTCATTGCCGGACTGGCAAATAACAAACGAGGGCAAATACTGGTCGGTCAGGGAAGGGTCCTTGCGAAATTCACTGATCGCAGCAGATAGCGACGGAAAAACCTGGCCCTCTCCGTGGACGTGACAGTCCCAGCCCCTCTTCACCATGGACCAATCCGCCTCATAGCGGTCCATCGTGATCAGCATGCGTCCGCCGCCAGACGCCACGCGTGCGTCAAACCCACCAGACGCATTCAAACTGGAAAGAAGCTGTTCAAGCCGGCCGACATAAGTTTCCGCCGTTTTTTCGCCGACATCCCGGCCATCAAGCAGCACATGGATCCGCACCCGGCGCACACCTTCCTTTTTCGCCCGCTCAATCATGCTGTGCAGGTGACTTTCGTGAGAGTGGACATTGCCGTCACTGAGCAGGCCGATGAAGTGCAAGGTCTTGTCACCTTCCGTCACTTGCTTGACGGCATCACGCCATGTCTGGCCAGCAAAAAGGCGGCCCGTTTCAATCGCGCTCTGGACCAGTTTTGCACCCTGGTCGAACACGCGGCCGGCGCCCAGGGCATTGTGGCCAACCTCACTGTTGCCGATGTCGCTATCGCTCGGCAAACCGACCGCTTTGCCATGCGCGGCAAGCTCAAGGTAACCCGCCGCAGAACGTAGCCATTTCATGTTGGGGGTGTGAGCGTGAGCCACGGCGTTGCCAAAAGTGACCGGGCTGGCACCTACGCCGTCCATGACCACGGTCAGCACGCGACGCTTCACTTGCGAATTACCCATGGCCGTGTTGCTCCTTTTCAAACCGCCGGACTTCATCAATCGCCCACGTCAAGGCGTCGGGGGGAGTGTGGGGAAGAAGCCCATGACCGACGTTGAAAATATGTCCGCGGATCAGACCACGCTGACGCGCGACGCGAACTTCCTCCAGAATTTCGCGGACGCGGGTGCGGACCATGGATTCCGGCCCAATGAGCGCCTGCGGGTCAAGATTCCCTTGCAAGGAAACATCAAGACCAGCTTCTTTTACCAAATGGGCGGCGTGGGACATTCGAATCCGCCAGTCAACTGACAGCACGTCAAACGCCGGACGCTGGGCGTTTGATGGGCCAAGCTCCAGAATCCGGTCCGAGCCCTGGCCCGAAAAATAAGTCACCGGGACGCCTGCCTGTTCGCGCACCGTCGCCATCAACTCAGCCGTCACCGGCCAAACGTGATGCCGGTAATCACCGGGGGTCAGGTTTCCGGCCCAAGTATCGAATAACATGAGGGCATCCGCCCCAGCCTTCACCTGCATCAACAAGTAATCCACAGTCACGTCGCGCAGGAGTTTGAGCAAGTCACTGAAGAGCTCCGGGTCGCCAAAGAGCATCCCCTTGGTGGCCGTGAATTCCTTGCTGCTGCCACCTTCGATCATGTAGGTCGCGACCGTGAAAGGCGCGCCGGCAAAGCCGATCAATGCTTTTCCGGGGGCAAGCCGGGAGCGGGTGAGCGCCAGGGCTTCCCCAACATAGCCAAGCTCCTTGGCTGCATCCGGACGGCGCAGGTTGCGGAAGGCCTCCCGCGACTGGACGGGGGCGGAAAGCTGAGGACCGTGGCCCTTGCCAAAGGTAAGTTTCTGACCGAGCGCCATACACGGCACCAGAATGTCAGAGAAAATGATGGCGGCATCCAGGTCAAAACGCCGGAGCGGCTGGAGGGTCACCTCCGAGGCGTCCTCGGGGCTTTTACACAGGTCGACAAATTCCATGCGCGAACGGATGGCCATGTACTCGGGCAGGTAACGGCCGGCCTGGCGCATGAACCAAACGGGATAGCGAGATCCACTCGCAAAGTCGCCGGCGGCGCCCAGACCCAGGGCTTCCCGGATGAGGGGTAGACTTTGTGCACGGGTTTTATCCAACATCATCTGACCACATCATCTGACCACCCACCGCAACTACCCTGATTAACGGGGAAATCCCGCAGGAAACAAGGGAATATAACTTCTGTCCGATTGATTTCACAGGGGAAAACGTGTCATTACAATGGGACATTTTTCGGGCGTCAGGCCTCGAAGGGAGAATGAACCATGGCAGCCAACCCATTGACATCACTCAGTCATGACGAAGCCCTCTTTCAGCAGGAAGTTGAGCGCTTCGCCCGTTCCGCAGTTGCGCCCAAAGTCCTTGAAATGGACGAAAAGGAACTTCTCGACCCGGGACTGCTGCCACTGTTCTTTGACATGGGACTCATGGGCATCGAAGTGCCAACGCAATATGGCGGCGCCGGTGGATCGTTCTTCATGTCGATCCTTGCCATTGAAGCGCTCGCCAAGATCGATCCCGCGGTGAGCGTCGTGTGTGATGTGCAAAATACGCTCGTGAACAACATCTTCCTGCGCTACGCGACCGAAGAGCAAAGAAAGAAATACCTGCCGCGCCTGTGCGCCAAGGAAGTTGGTTCGTATTGCCTGACGGAGCCGAACTCGGGATCTGATGCCTTTGCGATGAAATCCCGCGCGTGGGATGAGGGCGACCACTGGCGCCTTGATGGCAAGAAGATCTTCATCACCAACGCCAAGGAAGCGAATATTTTTGTCGTGTTCGCCAACATCAATCCGGAGCTTGGCTACAAAGGCATCACGGCCTTCGTACTCGAACGCGGCATGCCGGGGTTCAAAGTCGGCAAAAAGGAAATGAAGCTGGGGATCCGTGCCTCTTCGACCTGCGAAGTGATCTTCGAGAACGTCCGCGTTCCCAAAGAGAACGTCGTCGGGGAAGTCGGTAAAGGCTACAAGATTGCCATCGAAACGCTGAACGAAGGCCGTATCGGGATCGCAGCACAGATGCTTGGCCTTGCCCAGGGAGCTTTCGAAGGCGCGCTCAAGTACGCGCGCCAGCGCGAACAGTTCGGCAAGCCGATCAAGGAATTCCAAGGCATCCAATTCTCGATCGCACAGGCCGCAACGGAGATCGAAGCAGCGCGCCTTCTCGTGTACAACGCCGCGCGCTTGAAAGACGCCGGCAAGGATTTCGTGAAAGAAGCGGCCATGGCAAAACACTTTGCCTCCGCTGTTGCCGAGACCGTTTCGTCCCAGATGCTGGAAGTGTACGGAGGCTATGGATTCATCAAGGAATTCCCGGCCGAGAAATTCTACCGCGACGCCAAGATTGGCAAACTGTATGAGGGCACAACCAATATGCAGCTGGCGACGATCTTCAAGCTGATCGATTCGCAGTACCGCTAATGCCGGCTTCCGCGCTTGCACTTCGCATCCTGACCAGTGTTGAGATCGCCCGGGCTGTGTGCCTGGGCGATTTTTTTCATCTTGATGAAGCGGCAAAGGCACGTGCACTTTGGAGTTCGGGAATCCATGACGCTGATGTTGATTTCTTCACAGCGACAACGCCATTGACCGAATCTGCGGCACGTCAGGCCCTCGCAAAACACAGTGCATCAAACCGACGCTCTTTTGCGTTTGGCGAGTGCCCCACTGAAAACAAAAAACGAGGTCAGTCACCCAGGGCCTGGGTCGCCGCGTTCCGCGCACCGACAGCGCCAATAATTGAAGGGGAAAAGATCGCTTTACCCCCTGGCACCGGGTGCCGCGACTTTTTCGTTCGCAGCCTTGGCCCTGCAGGACGAAGTTCCGGGGTGCAGGTTCAGATGGATGGCAAGTTTGCGATCCCCGCCGCGGACGGCACGGTGACGGTGACCTGTAGTCACGATGAAAAAGATAAAACCATTTCCCGGCATGGCCCGGAACTGTGGTTTGCCTTTCCTGCCGGGAAAGGCCCTGCCGCGGAAGTGCCCGGGCGCAATTCAATCCTGGCGCAAAAAGATCCGGCAGCCGGATTCATCGTCTGGATCAACCACCTGCGTGCCATCGAGAAATTGCCTCCAGTTGAGCCCGTGACATTCAAGGGCGCTCCCAACCTGACCCGAAACGCCACGGCTTTGCATGACCGGAAGCAACTGGCAAAAATCGCTGATCTGGCAAAAAAACAACATGGCCTGACACTGTCAGGTGAAGACCGTGTCATGGCGAAAACCAGGGACGATGCCATGTGGCTGCTGTGGAACTCGCCGCGTCACCGGGACCTTCTGCTGGCACCAGAAGCAACGCAAATCATGGTGCAAGCAAGCCAGAACAATGAACATGGGCTGCTTATCACAAGCCTTATTTTTTTCTCAGGCGATAAGCATTCACGCAATTGACCAGCAGCGAGGCAATGGTCATCGGGCCGACGCCGCCCGGGACTGGAGTGATCTTGCCCGCCACCTTGGACGCAGAACGGAAATCCACGTCACCCTGGATGGAACCATCCGGCATCCGGTGAATGCCGACATCGATAACGGTAGCGCCAGGTTTGATCCAGTCACCGTTGATCAGATGATGAACGCCCGTGGCGACCACGACGATGTCTGCCTGGCGCGTGAGCTCCCTGGTTTCTTTCGACTCCGAGTGCATCGAGATGGTTGTTGCACCTTCATGTGAGAGTAAATTTGCCGCTGGCGCACCGACCAACAGACTGCGGCCAAGCACAGCAGCCAAAGCACCCTTCATGGGAGTGCCCGAAAACTTGATCAGCTCGATGATGCCACTTGGCGTGCACGGCCGGATGCCGGGCAGGTTCCAATCGAGAAGCCCCTGATTCAAAGGCGTAAGGCCATCGACATCCTTGCTGGGATCCACCGCCAGAATCGCATCCGTACGCGACATGTGCGGGGGCAACGGAAGCTGCGGCAAGATACCATCGATCGCGTCGTCCGCATTCAGCTTGTCGATCAATTCGAGGAGGCGCTTTTGTGGCGCATCCTTGGGCAATCGGTACAGCACTGTCTCGATGCCAACTGACCGGCAGGCAGCTTCCTTGTTCTTGACGTAAACTTCACTTGGCGCATGCTCTCCGGCCAGGATGACCGCCAGCTTCGGCGCGCGGCCACCGGCCGCCAAAAGCGCATCGACATCCGCACGCACCCGCTTTTTTATGGCCTGGGCTGCGATGCGTCCGTCAATCAATTGAGTCATGGTTGCAGGCTTTGTCCGATGATGTTGGTTGCAGAGACGACGGATTTGACCACATTTTCGTCGCCAATGTAACTGGCTCCGTAACAGTCACCGCAAAAGGCAAGATTGGCGGAACTGATGTGAGTTTTCGCCATCCGCTGGATCAGCCGGGTTTCAGTCACCGATGCGGACTGCCCCCACGCAACGGGGACGAGTGCAATGCGCTCGTTCTCTGACATCGACCCCGGGCACGCGGCCAGCAACTTTTTGCGGGCACGCTTCAGCCGCTTCACTGCTTTCACAACTTCCGGCGCCTGGACTGAAATTTCATAATCTATGACCGCCTGAAACGTCAGTTCGTCGTCACTGGAGCGAACCGCCTGGACACCCTCGGCAGGAATCAGGATCAAATCAGGAAGCTCTGCCGCAGCGGACTTCTCAAGACGCTCGGTCAATGTCACCGCACTGACTGGTTTGACCTTGCTGGTCACGGCCAGCAGCGAGGCGGGCCAGAAATGCTTGGGCAACCATGTCACTGCCTGCCAAGGTGGCTGGGCAACCACCAGGCGTGAAGTCTGGAAAACGCCCTTCGACGTAACCAGCTTCCATGACCCCTCTGCCAAGGCGCCCTTGCCAGACGCCCTCGCCGGATCGGGCAACTTTCCATCAAAAGACGCCGACATGACACGACAACCGGTACTCAGCTCAACCAGTCCGGCATCGATATACTTTTGCAGTGCCTGCGCGATGGCAACCTGCCAGGGACCGCGCTTCAAAGGACCGGTATGGTAGCCGGCACGCTGGCGAAAAGCTTCGGAAGGGGTAGACCAGATGTCGGTAATGCCCAATAGCGGACTGTACTGTTCAAGGACCACAGCTGCCGGGGCCTTGCGCGATTCCTTCCAGGCATCAGCAAAGGACTGCTGGTCGATCTTTTCGTTGGCTTCAGCAGCAGCAGCCTCCTGGGGGGCGGAATCATCGTCTTCAGCGGCAGCTTCGGTGGGCGCGCCCATGGGACCAGGAGCACAAGTGGCCGAAAGGATCGTCGTCACGTGATCCCACTGCCGCGCAGCCGCCATACCGCCGAGGGCGCGCGCGCCTTTGCCGGCCAGCATCTGGTCCAGAGGGATCCGATTCAGCTCAGATCCAGAGAGAATGCCAAGAGTGTCTTGTTCCCGGGCTTGAAACGACGCGGGATCCCATGACGATTCCGGGTCCGCACGCATGGTTTGTTGCCAGAAATCGAGCAGGGTTCGCGAAACCCCGTTCAAACCGTAGCCCCAGGCCGGCTGGTTGCCTGCCTCGTCGGCAGCCAGACTGCGCAGCCGTCCACCGGGCATTTCTTCTTTTTCAATTAGAAGGATACGCAGAGGTCGCCCGGTGTCCGGAACGCTCATCGGACTGACACCATGCCCGACCACGAGGCGCAAAGCCGACAAGGCTCCTGCAATACCTGCCCCGGCGATGACGACGTCATAATGGTTTTGAGTGGAATCCATCCTGTTATTTTTACGTTGGGTCACCCGCCCGCGCAAGGCGGAATGCCCTGAGCCAGTTTTTTTTGCGGGTGGTCGTGGGAATCTTCTCCACTCGCCAACCCGCATCCGACAGGGCTTCACGTACCGGCCTGGCGACACTGTAAGTCATCAAAACACCGTCCCGTTTGACCGAACCCACAAGTGCCGAAAACCAGTCAAAGCCCCACATGGAGGGATTTTTGGCGGGCGAAAACGGATCTTGCCAAACAAAATCATAAGGCCCCATGTTGGCCAGGGCTGCGAAAGACGACGGTGCTTTGGCGTCGCCGAGTGCGACCCTCCACAGCAATTCTCCACCGTCCGCTCCACGTTGCCAGGCTTGCCAGATGCCGTCCTGGGCCAATTCAAGGCTTTCCGCCATGGCCAGCCAGGCAGCAGGCCACCCTTTTTGCCAGGGAGCCTTGCCCGATCGCAGATACGCAAACAAATCGGCGTCGTTTTCCAGAGACAGAATTTCCAGTTTTCCCGCACCGCCACACCGCTGCCAGGCGGCAACCGTGGCCAAGGCGTTGTAACCAAGCCCAAGGCCGACATCCAGCACCCGCACCGGACTGGCGGCCTGCAGACGATTCAGAATTCCGGATGAGTCGATGTAGAGGCTCTGTGCCTCAGAAACGGCACCATCCGCTGAGTGATACCACTCAGAATGCTCCCGATGGGCCAAAGTCCACGAGCCATCTGCGGTCTCAATGGCAACCCAGGGCGAAGCCCCGGGATTATTATTTTGTTCAGTCATTATAGATGCTTGCCGTTAAATCCAACGAGAGAAATCGAACCCTGCAAAAAAAGCTAAATTTTCGTGATGCGGGGGCCGTTAAGTCCAAATCATGATCAACAATTCCGTTCCAATCGGCGCCCTGATAGCAACCCTTGCGGTGTCCTGCAGCAGCGTAAACCTGAGCGATGGCGGTATCGCAAACGGCGACAAAAAAAAATTGGAATCTTCCGGCAGCACCCAGCGAAATCCGGAGGCCAACGAAAATACGGAAGACGCTGAGAATGACAATGAGTACCGGGGGACGGCTGAACCCGCAGTCATCGCAGCCGCCTACCTGGCGTGCGGGCTGGATGACACAACGCTTGGTTGCAACCTGTACACCTCGGCCGACCAAAGGATCGCCGCTGCGGACAGGGAGGGGCACTGGGAAGCCAAAATCGGAGGGCGTCTCCTGACTCGGGGCCCGGGCAGGACCAGGGTGTCGTTCATTGCTGAAACGGGGCCGTTCGTCCCGGCGGAGTTGATCTCTGTCACTTATACCGGGAACGCTGATGCGGTAAAAACATTCACAGCAAGAGCAGCAACGATGCCCAGTATCATGGATCTGCAGATCTTCGGGTCGGTTACAGGCCTTGCCCACAGAAGCTTCTCCGGCTCACGACGCTCCGTGGCGGACACGATCAGTGCTCTGCTGTCCTCCAATTCAAACGCGGGTGGAATCACCCCCGACAATCAAATTACAGGTTTCTGCCCCTACCCTGACGCGAACACCATGTGTGCCCTTCGACCAGGTGACCAACCCAATGTCGCGGCGATTAATTTGGGGCGCCCAGGCATAGGAAACATCGCGAACACTTTGGACGAACTCCGGTTTATCCTCGTTGGCATGCCACCCAAACCCAAAGCCCCGACCTGTGCAGCCCTGGGTCGCGTGATGCGGGCCGCCCTGTGCAATTAGCCCCTTAGCGCCACCAGCGAATCGATCATGGGAACGCCTGTTTCGTCCTCCAAACCTGACCCGCAGGCCCCGGCAAGGATCAAGGCCGCGCTGTCCACCAGCCTGTGGTCGATCGTGCCAGCATCGGCCATGCGGGGGCTGATACGCTCTTCTGGATCGACCATCTTCCGCTGCCATACCCGGCCATCCGACATGCCGACTTCGACGTAGGATCCCTGATCTGGAAAAACCAGCCGCCATTCCGGCGCACCGCCGGATTTCGCAGACAGGGTGACTGGACCGTCACCCCTCCAGATACGCCAACCTTGCGCAACCATTTCAGGTTTCATGGTTGCTGGTTTGAGCTCCACCAGCGACTCACCCATCCGCAGGCATTCCATCCAGGGACGCATGAACAGCAGGGCATCGGGTGCATTGTGAATAAAAGCGCAAGAAAGGGTTTCTGCGGAGGAAGCGACCGTTTGGATCGTCGCAACCTGGACATAGTTCCGTGACAGCTGAAGATCCATCGTGATGTCCACGGAGGCGCAGGCGGGATCGAGAAACCCTGCCCCGCCCGAATTGCCAGGCCGAACGAGGAGCATGCCGCCGTAGCTCCAGTTCACCACTGGCATCCGCTTGCCGTCACTCGCCCGGACCGTCATCAGGGGGCCCGCACGAAGCCCGGAAGGAAGATGGTAACGCTGGTGGCGGCGGCGCTCGGCTCCGGGCGTATTGGAAGACGATTTCATGGGAGCACACCTCGTCGACGACGTGTCTTAAAAAGAGACTTCCGGGCAAAATGTCCGGCCGATGATTGATTTTTCCATGAAAAGTAGTTAGAACCTAGCTGCTCGCCACACAGCAGCCAACTTGAAACGACAGATTCTTCTGAAATTTCTTAATGTTAGGTTGTCGGCACACGGAAGTCCTGCTGTGTGTTGATCGCCGTTGTCCAACAGGACTCGGCAAAAACACAGGATGCTCATGAATCGTAACCAGTTAAACCATGCCATCGACCTGATACAAGCCCAACTGGGTAAAAAGGGTCTTTGTGATTCGGGTATTGAGTGCATCGAAGCCGAGTGGGCAGGGAACGAATCGACACTCAGAATATTTGTCGATTCCCCTCAAGGGGTCAACCTGGACACCTGTGCGGCAGTGAGCCACGCCCTCGGCGAATGTGATGAACTCGACATGATGTTCAAGGGGCACTGGAACCTGGAGGTCAGCTCGCCTGGCCTGGAACGCCCATTGCGCAGGACCGAACACTTCAGAAAATTCATCGGGGCGACGGTCAACGTCAACCTGACGGAAAAAGTAAGCGAACGCCGGCACGCCAAAGGCAAGGTGCTGGACGTTTCAAACGACGAGCTGGTGACGCTCGAAACCGCAGAGGGCCAGTGGTCCTTCCCGGTCGAGAAAATCCACCGCGCAAACCTTGTTTATGACTGGGAAAGGAACTAACTGACATGACACTCATCGACGCAACAGAAGTTGACAGCGAACTGCGCAAGGTAATTACGACGGTTAGCCGCGACAAGAACCTTGATCGCGCTGTTATCGTGGATGCCTTGGAACAAGCAGTGATCCATGCCGCTCGCCGGACACTTGGACTGAACGCTGACCTGGAAGCCCATTATAACGAAGAACTCGACGAGATCGAACTCTTCCAGTTCCGCACCGTGGTCGAAGACGTCGACGACGAAAGCCTTGAAATCGAAGTTTCGGAAGCCAAGAAACTGGATCCAGGAACGGAAATCGGCGACGCCCTCGGCATGAAAATCAACACCACTCAATTCGGCCGGATCGCAGCCCAGTCTGCCAAGCAGATCATCGTTCAAAAGGTCCGGGACGCAGAACGCGCCCAGGTTTACGAAGAGTTCAAGGACCGCGTCGGCGAAATCCTCAGCGGGCATGTCCGCCGCTTCGAACGCAACGATATTGTGGTCGACCTTGGCCGGACGGAAGCGATCATCCCTTACCGTGAGCAGGTTCCGACAGAACGCTACCGCATCAAGGACCGGATTCAGGGCTACGCCCTCGAGGTCAAGCGCTCTTCGCGCGGACCGCAGATCGTCCTCTCCCGCGCACACCCAGGCTTCCTGATCCGCTTGTTTGAGCAAACTGTGACCGAAATCTACGACGGCATCGTCACCATCGAGAGTGCTGCCCGTGATCCAGGATACCGCTCGAAGATCGCCGTTTACTCGCGCGACTCATCGGTTGACCCGGTTGGTGCCTGCGTTGGGATGAAAGGATCGCGCGTCCAGGCAATCGTCCAGGAGCTCAACGGCGAGAAGATCGACATCATTCCGTGGGACAAAGATCCGGCACGACTTGTCTGCAACGCCCTTTCGCCGGCTGTCGTATCGAAAGTGATCGTCGACGAACAGAACCACAGCATGGACGTGGTCGTTGCCGAAGACCAGCTGTCGCTTGCGATCGGCAAGCGCGGTCAAAACGTACGCCTGGCCGCACAATTGACTGGCTGGAAGCTCGATATCAAGAGCGAGAAGAAGCTTGAAGAAGAACTGGCCGGCACAAAGGCCTATATCGCGACGATCCCTGGACTTGGCATCATGCAAGCAGAGATCCTCGTCAACGAAGGCCTCAAGACTGCGGCTGAAATCTCTGAACTCAGCCCACGCAACCTGGTTCGCTTGTTGAACCTGGACGAAGCCGATGCAGAAAAAGTAATCGCTGCCGCTGCGGAAATGGCCAAGCTCGCACCTGCACCAAGGCATGCGCCCAAGGCAGCCGTGCCAGCTGGCGCTGCAAGCGAAGAAGGCGAAGAGTTGTTCGCCAGCTCATCTGCGGCACCCGCGGAAGCTCGCGGTCCATCCGCAGCCGAGGCTGCGCGCAATGACCGCATCGCGATCTTCATGAAGCTGGGCGGCGTGGGCGAAGCAACGGCTCACGCACTGGCTGATGCTGGATACGGCACCATTGGCGACATCATTGCGGACTCGGCCGAGGAAGTCGCACAGAAGACAGGACTTTCCCTGGGTATCGCACGGACCGTTCAAATGGCGGCAGACCGCCACTTGCAATCGGAGCTGAAAGACTAAAATGACAGTAAAAATCAGAGTGTACGAGCTCGCCAAAGAGCTCAGCATCGACAACAAGGTGGCAGTCACCAAGCTCAAGTCCATGGGAATTGAGGTTGGCAGTCACCAGAGCACGCTTTCCGCAGAGGAAGCCGAGCGCCTGCGGGCCGCCATTCGAGGCGGTGACAGCAAGCCGGCAGCAACTGCGGCAGGAGCGCCACGCCCAACCGTCGTGATCCGGCGGCGCAAAGCGGATACACCAGCAGACGCTGCGCCGGCTGAGCCAGAAGTGACGGCGCCGGCGGCAACGCCCGCAATTCCCGCTGAAGTGCACGTTGAAGAGCCTGAACCGGTGGAAGCACCGAAGCAGGCAGAGGCCCCGGGCATCGAAGCGCGTCAACCAATAGCGCCCGCGCCAACTCCGGCTCCAGCTGAGCCACGGGTTACGGCCCAAGAGCCCGCAGCCGAAGAGACGACGGAGGCAGCTCCACCTGCACCGAGCGCCAAGGCCGACAGCCCTGAGACCGCAGCAACTCCTCGCCGCACTCTGCAGGTCGCCGCAAGTGCGACGATTATCCGGCGTGCCAGCCCTGAGGAAGTCGCGGCGGCCAACGCCGCACGGGAACAACAGGCGGCATCGACACGGGCACGCACCATGCGGCGCGAAGACAGCCGCGGAACCCGCGTAACAGGTATGGGTCTGCTGCACGACCGTGGTGGTGCGCAGGGACAAGCCAGTGGACCTGAGGCAGCCGCCGGTGGCGCGCCTGAAACGGACGCTTTCGGAGTTCGCCGTCGCACCACAGAAGGTCGCGAGCGCACCCGTGAGGAACAAGAAGAGGAATCAGCACGCGCACGGGCGGCGAAGAATCGCCGTGCCAACGCCAACTTGAACGTCCGCGCACTGCTTACCCAGGCGGAAGAAGTCGAGGGTGAGGGCGAAGCGACCGAAGCAAGTGAAGAGGTCCAACCACGCGTCTTCACACCTACCGGTCCGCGCACACGTCGTGACGCCAAGCGCCGCAAGGACCTGAAGCGCACCCAGATGACAACGCCACGCGCGGCTTACCGCGTTGTGGAAATGGGTGAGACGATCCAGATCGGCGAACTGGCCAAGCAGATGAGCGTCAAGGCCGGCGAGATCATCAAGAAACTCATGTCTCAAGGCATGATGCTGACGATTAACGCCGAAATCGATGCGGATACGGCCGGGATCCTGGCTGGCGATTATGGGTTTGAGGTGAAGGTCAAGATCGCAACGATCGACGACATCCTGGCACGCAGCCGCGATGAGTCTGTCAAAGCCGGCCATCGCCCTCCGATCGTCACCATCATGGGCCACGTTGACCACGGAAAAACCAGTATCCTCGACGCCATCCGTGAAGCGGACGTTGCGGGCGGTGAAGCTGGCGGGATTACCCAACACATCGGCGCCTACCAGGTCGAAAAAAATGGCAAGAGGATCACTTTCCTCGATACTCCTGGTCACGAAGCGTTCTCGTCCATGCGTGCACGCGGCGCGAGTCTGACCGACATCGTGATCCTGGTGGTGGCTGCCGATGACGGGGTCATGCCACAGACGGTGGAGGCCATCAACCACGCACGAGCGGCAAATGTGCCAGTGATCGTCGCCATCAACAAGATCGACAAGCCCAACAAAAACTTTGACCGGATCAACTCGGAACTTGCCGAACATGGGATCCAGTCGGAAGAGTGGGGCGGCGAAAACCAGTTTGTAAAAGTTTCTGCGTTGCAGAAGCTGGGTCTGGATGACTTGCTCGAGGCGATCCTGCTGCAAGCTGAAGTCCTTGACTTGAAAGCGAAGACGTCAGGCGCAGCCACGGGTGCTGTGGTCGAAGCTCACCTCGACAAGGGCCGCGGCCCGGTCGCGACAATCATGGTTCGTGAAGGCATCATGAAGACCGGTGACTACATTGTCGCCGGACAGAAATCCGGCCGCGTCCGCGCAATGTCGGATCATCGTGGGCAACAGGTCAAGGAAGCCGGCCCGGCAACGCCCGTTCAGGTCATTGGCCTTGACGGCGTTCCCGAAGCAGGCGACCAGGTCGATGTCGTTGCGGATGACCGGCAAGCACGTGAAGCCGTCGCGTTCCGTCAAGAACAGGCAAGGAAAGCTGCCAGCGTAAAATCCAGCGCAGCAAGCATCGATGACCTGCTCGGCAAGATTCAGACCGCCGACAAATATGAAGTGGCCCTGATCATCAAGGGTGACACCCAAGGTTCCATCGAGGCCGTTGCAGACGCGGTGTTGAAACTCAGCACTCCTCGCGTTGCCAACCGGATCATCCACAAGGCGGTCGGCGGCATCACCGAATCCGACGTCACGTTGGCCACAGCCTCAAAAGCGATCGTCCTTGGCTTCAACGTCCGTGCGGGGCGTGGCCTTCAGGAACACGCTGAAAAAGCGGGCATCGTGATCAAATACTTCAGCATCATCTACGAACTGGTGGATGCGGTGAAGGCGATCATGGCCGGCAAGCTGCCGCCTGTGGTGAAGGAAGTTGTGCTTGGCCATGCCAAGGTGCGCCAGCCGTTCAACGTGCCGAAAATCGGCGTGATTGGTGGCTCCGCGGTCACCGACGGCAAGATCACCAGGAACTCGCTGGTACGCCTGATCCGCGACGATATCGTGATCTACACCGGCAAAATCGGTTCACTCCGCCGCTTCAAAGACGACGTGCGTGAAGTCGCAAACGGCTACGAATGCGGTATTGGCATTGACGGTTACCAGGATCTTCGGGAAGGCGACGTGATCGAAGCCTATGTCCTTGAAGAAACTGCGGCGACCCTCTGAGGAATGGCGGTGAACTGATGACGATTCGACAGGATCGCATGGCAGATGAAATCCGTGACATCGTGGCCTCCTGCTTTGCAGGGGGCCAGATGCAGGACCCGCGCCTCCAACACGTGACCATCACAGCGGTGAAGATCAGCCCGGACCTGCAAGTTGCCAGTGTCTACTTCAGGATCATGCCTGGAGAGGACATTGAGACCGCAAAACGTGGCCTTGAGCGAGCGGCAGGCTTTTTCCGCGCACGCCTTGCTGAGTCGCTCGACGTCCGGCGTGTCCCGAATCTGCGTTTCTTTTTTGATGAAAGCGTCGAACACGGCTCCCGGATTGAACACCTGCTGACCAAGATCTGAGAAATGTCGCGTCAATTCCGCGGCATGCTCGCCGCTTACAAACCCAGGGGAATGATTTCGAAGGATCTTTCCCGCTGGATCGAACGCCAGGTTGGCAAGCAAAAGCTCGGCCACGTAGGCACGCTCGACCCCATGGCGGAGGGGGTCCTTTGTCTTCTTTTTGGCAGCGCCACCCGCCTGCAGGACCAGCTCCTCGAACTACCCAAAACTTATCTTTTTGACATGAAGCTGGGGATGGAGACCGACACCCTCGACCTTGACGGCAAGGTGCTGTCTGAGGTTGACGCCACCCACATGACGAGGGAAGCCATTGCTGCGCTCTTGCCTGGATTCCGTGGCCGCATAAAACAAGTTCCCCCGGTTTTTTCTGCAGTGAAGTACCAGGGCCGCCCCCTTTATGACTATGCCCGGAAGAACCAGGACAGCGACGTGCCGGTGGACTCCCTGGCCCGTGAGGTGACGGTAGAACACTTGGAAATCAAGGCTTTCGAGCCTGGCCTTGTCACCTTGGAGGCCCGCTGCTCCAAGGGAACGTACATCCGCTCGCTCGTCCGTGATATCGCCCGCGCAGCCGGAACGACTGCCTGCCTGAGCCGTCTTGTCCGGACCGAGGCCTCGGGGATCAGGGCCGATGCGTGTGCCAGCCTCGAACAGATCGAGACTGCCATAAAAGCCGGGCCTGGCAATTTCGAGGCCATGCTGCTTCCCCCGGAAAAACTTGCGCTTGGACTACCCGTTTGGCAGTCTGTCGAACACGACTGTTGCGCAAGATTACGCCGCGGACAGCAGGTCTCAGTGAGCTCCAGCCAGTGGCTGGAAAATCTCAGGACCCCACATCCGTCGACCACTGGCGCGATGACTTTGATGCTGATCGATCCCCAAGGCGTGGCCTTCGGCCTTGGTGAAGCGAAGATGACCGAGGGCGGACGTTTCCTGATCACCATGAAAAGAGGACTGTCATGAGCCAAGCCCCACAAGACTACCTGTTCACCTCTGAATCTGTCAGTGAAGGCCATCCGGACAAGATCGCAGACCAGATCAGCGACGCCGTACTTGACGCCATCCTTGCGCAGGACAAACGTGCACGCGTTGCCTGTGAAACCCTCGTCAAGACAGGCCTGGTCGTCGTAGCAGGTGAAGTGACCACAAATGCACGGGTCGACTACGATGCCATCGCACGTAAAGTGGTTGCAGACATCGGCTACACCGACGGAGAGCTCGGCTTTGACGCAAAAAGCTGCGGCGTGATCAGCGCAGTCGGCGAGCAATCTTCCGACATCAGCATCGGTGTTACGGAAGGACAAGGACTCCACCAGGAACAGGGCGCTGGCGATCAGGGAATGATGTTCGGCTTTGCCTGCGACGAAACCCCGGAGCTGATGCCGGCCACCATCAGTTATTCCCATCAATTGCTTAAAAAGCTTTCGCACCTGCGGCGGACCAAGGACGTGAAGTTCCTGCGCCCGGACGCCAAGAGCCAGGTCACCGTTGAATACAAAGGTGGAAAACTGCACCGCGTTGACACGGTCGTCATCTCGACCCAGCACGCCCCGGATGTCTCGCACGAACAGCTCAAAGAATACGTGATCGAATCGTGCATCAAGAAAGTTATTCCGAAAGAGCTTTTGCAAAACACCACGTACCACATCAACCCGACCGGCCGCTTCATTGTCGGAGGACCCCAGGGTGACTGCGGCCTGACGGGTCGCAAGATCATCGTCGATACTTACGGCGGTCACGGCGCACACGGCGGTGGAGCTTTCTCTGGCAAGGACCCCAGCAAGGTCGACCGTTCGGCAGCTTATGCAGCCCGCTATGTGGCTAAAAACCTGGTTGCAGCTGGACTGGCGAAAAAATGTCTGGTCCAGGTCGCCTACGCCATTGGTGTTGCTGACCCGGTCAGTGTCTTCGTTGACACCTACGGTACGTCGAAATACTCGAGCAAAGACCTGGCTGATCTGGTGCGCAAGGTATTCCCGCTCCGCCCGCGTGCGATCACCGATCACTTTGACCTGCTGCGCCCGATCTACCTGCCGACGGCGTCGTACGGACATTTTGGCCGCAGCGAGTTCCCCTGGGAAAAAACTGACAAGATCGACGCCTTGCGCGCCTGATATTGGCGGTGGCCCGGCGAACTGAAGCCGGGCCTGCATTGATCCCAGGAACCCAAGCCATCACGCAAAGGAGTGCGTAATGCATACGACCGGGGACGCTAAAAGTTTCTCCAATCAGACTCCGGCGAAACGCAAGAGGATGATCGTCGTCAACCGCGACTTGCAGTTGCGGTACACGGGAGCTGCCGTCATGGTTGGCGGCTTGACCACGATCCTGACGACCTTCTTCATCCTGCTGCCGCTCTATGTGTTCAAGATCCTGGTCATCCCGAGATTTCTGCCGATGCCGATCCTCGCGATGATGGGTCTTGCTCTGGCAATGAACATCTTCAGCGTTTTCATCCTGGGACTGATGTTAACCAACCGCATTGCGGGCCCCCTTTACAGCCTTGTCAGAGCCATGCGTCAAACGGGACGGGGGGACTTCAACTCCCACCTGATCGTTCGCGCCAGTGACGACCTCAAGTTTGTCATCCGCCATTTCAATGACATGTCGGCAGGCCTGGCAAGACTGGCCAAGGATGACATCGAATCTATGGATGGCCTGCTTGTCAGCGCCAATGAAGTGCATAACCGCCTTGGCAGTGAGCCCGAACAACAACAAAACGCGGCCGCCGTTCGCGAACTGATGACCGAAATGGAAGCTTTGCGAAATCGCATGGTGGCCCGCGTTGAACCCGCTGCCACAGATGAGGGACAAAAATGATCGAACACCTGTCTGGCAACATCCTGCAAAAAGAAACCTCGAAAGTTGTGATTGGGGTCAACGGTGTCGGCTATGGGGTGGAGATGCCTCTTAGCTCCATCTGCACGCTCGGCCGCGTGGGCGAACCGGTGTCTGCCTGGATCGAGACTCATGTCCGCGAGGATGCGATCAAGCTGTTCGGCTTTGTGACCCAGGAAGAGAAAGACCTCTTCAACATCGTCTGTTCCGTGTCTGGTGTCGGACCACGGATTGGCCTTGCGATCCTGGGTTCCATGCAGCCCGCGCAGATCGTCGCAGCAGTCGTTGATGGGCGAAAGGAAATGCTGGAATCCGTGCCGGGGGTCGGAAAACGCCTTGCGGAACGCCTAGCTGTCGAACTGAAGCCAAAGCTGGAACGCTACTTGAAGAACCGGCCTGCTGCCCTGACTGGCCTGCGCAGCGGAGCCCTGGCCGGAGCGCCCGTTTCCGCCCAGGTTGACCTGTTCGGATCTTCACCGGCCAAAGCGGGCGCCACCAGTCTGCTGGCTGATGCCCAGTCTGCCCTTGAAAACCTTGGCTTCAAGGACAAAGATGTCATGCAGGCCCTGGGCAAAGTGATGAAACGAGATGGTGGCCTTGAGGCAACTCAAGGTACCGGTGACAACGAGACTTTGACCCATCTGATCAAAGAGGCCCTGGTCGAACTGCGAGGGTGGTGATTTCCATGACAGACCTGTCTTCCGGCGTAAAGATTGAGCGCCTCGCGGCGACCGCGAAAACAAACGATGACGACAGGTTGGAAATCCAGTCTCCCGGCATCCGTCCACAGGCCTTTGACGACTATCCTGGCCAGGAAAGTGTTAAGGAAAACCTGCGGACTTACGTTGCTGCCGCCAAACGCCGCAATGAACCCTTGGACCACATCTTGTTACACGGGCCACCCGGCCTGGGAAAAACCACCCTCGCCAACATTGTGGCGACGGAGCTTGGCGTGCCGTTTGTCAGCACGAGCGGTCCCGCAATTGACAAGCCCGGTGACCTGGTAGGGATACTGACCAGCCTGCAGCCAGGATCCCTGCTGTTCATTGACGAGATCCACCGCCTTTCGATCAAGGTTGAGGAAATCCTCTACTCCGCCATGGAAGACTTCGCTGTCGACATGATGATCGGACAGGGACCTTCAGCGAGAAGCGTCAGGATGGACGTCGCGCCATTCACACTTGCCGGGGCGACAACCAGAGTGTCCTTGCTGTCACGGCCACTGCTCGGCCGCTTTGGCATCCAGGAACGACTCGACTTCTATAACGAAGAAGCACTCTGTCGCATCATCTCTCGCAGCGCCTCAATCCTTGGCATCAAGATCGACCATGTTGGCGCGCAGGAAATCGCGGGCAGATCGCGCGGGACACCGCGCCTGGCAAACCGCCTGCTGCGGCGAGTCTGGGACTTTGCGGAAGTGCACGGCGATGGTGTGGTGAATCGTGAACTGGCTTCCGAGGCACTCAAGCGTCAAGGCATGGATGGCTTGGGATTGGACCGGATTGATCGCTTGATCCTGGAAACGGTGTATCATCAATACGACGGTGGGCCTGTTGGCATTGAGACACTTGCCGCCACACTTAATGAAGATCGTGCGACGCTGGAAGAAGTTTATGAACCGTATCTGGTCCACCGGGGCTACCTCGCCCGTGGACCAAGAGGCCGCTACCTGACCGATCACGGCAGGAGGCACGTGGAGGCCGCCGCCTCAACCGTTTGAGCAGGGAAGCCAGGACGGATGGGATTCAGCAAATTAAAGGTCGGACACACCGGCCGCATGGTCGATGATCACGGGCAATCCCCGGAGGAGCAATCGCATCCGGTAGATACGACGCTCGACATTCCCCATAGCGTAAGCCATCCGTTGATCAAGTCATCGATCGCCGTACACGACCGTACACAGCTTGAAGCCGTGTTTGACTATCCACTACTTCCGCTCAAGCAATTCGCACGTGAGAACCTGCGCTACCAGGTGGAGGCCTACATCTTCTTCCCCCGCCAAATGGGGGTTACTCCCGCCTCTTATCCGAAAGAGCGCTTCTACAGTGACTTGCGACCCCTGATCCGGTTGCGGGAGCCTCGACTCACTTACAAGCAGCTGGTCGGCGACCCGGCTATCGCCGGCCGCTCTCCGATTTCAGTCATACGCCAATACTTTGCGGGCAAGCAGGACAGAACTGGCGCCACAAAACCACTGGTCACCGAGCAGGAAGCGATCGACGAAGCACGGATTTTTGCCTGCGCACTTGCGGGCTACTTCCTGCGGCGTGTTGAGCGACGCTCAAAGCGCTTGCGCAAGGTGGTCAAGCAGATGGCCGCTGACTATTCGCAGGAAAGTAACGATGCCGTAGACAGAGCCTGCAAGGACACAGGCGAATTCCTTGACCGCATTCACAATGTGATGCGCACGTGGCGCTCCCTGATCGGAGAAATCTCGGAAATTGACCCGAACCAGAAGGACAAGGTCCACCGCGAAATGCGCCTGGTCGATGAGTACTGTACCTACCGTATCCGTGACGGTATCACGCGTTTGATCAAGGCACTCGCCTTGCTGCAAAAAAAAGGGCAAATCGCACGCCTCGGTAACCTTGAAAAAAAGCTGAGTGCCCACGCCCGTTTTGACCACTGGTACAGCGTCAAGATGGGTTACGGCTGGATTACCCGGGCCAGTGACGATCTGACAGTTGAACGTTACGTGTTCCGGCGGGGCCTGCTCAAGCGGCGGGTCTGGCAGGTCCTCTATCTTGATGTCAGGACCAGGCCGCTGTTCGCTTTTCAGCAGCAGCTGGGCGCCATGGTCGCTGCAGGTGTGGCCGCGTTCTGGGCAGTTGGGACGGAAATCCTGATACGGATGAAAGCGGCGAACCAGCCGAACAGCCCGTTTAGCTCACTGGGCACTGGTACATTGGTCATTGTGACCGCTTTCATCATGGCCTACGTCCTCAAGGACCGGATCAAAGAGCTGGGGCGAAGCTATTTCAGTTCGCGCCTGATGCGCTCGGTGCCGGACAATAGCGAACGGATCCTTTACCGGAACTCAGGGCGAAAGCTTTGGAGCATAGGTTCTCTTGCCGAGTATACGCGATTCGTCTCACTCGACCGCCTTCCCGATCAGGTCAAAAAGCTGCACCGGCGCTTTGATCCGGAAGGGCTCGACTCGGAGGATGACTCCAGCAAAGCGATCCACTACCGCAAAGTGATCGACCTCAACGTCAACATCGCCCGCAGTCATGTGTATCCCCTGCGGGCTGTGCACGACATCCTGCGTCTCAACATTGAGGCTTTCCTGTCAAAACTGGACGACCCTTTGCATGGCACGGAGATGCTGGACACGGAGGGCCGCCTGATCGAAATGAAAATGCCGAAGGTTTACCATCTAGGACTGGTACTGAAATATTCGCAGTCAAGAGGCGCGGAAAACACGGAAACTGTCACGTACGAATCAATCCGGCTGATCATCAACAAGCGTGGCCTGTTCCGCATCGAACGGATTGAAAGCTGAAATATTGAGCAGCTATCAACCGGAGGTGTTCCAGGCAAAAAAAACAAACTCATCTGTAAGTCTTGGAATCTGATACGGAATGGTTTAGACTTTTTATTAAAGCATAGATCCTAATTTTTCTTTGGAGGGTGAAACTGTGCTTGTTAAAAACATTCGCAATGTGATGGCTTCTGTAGCTGGTGTCGCGATGGCGACCTCAGCGTTGGGCGAAGGAACGGCAGTCAAGACGGGCGGCTCTGACGCCACCCTCTACGGTGAATTCCGCACGGAATTGACCCATGACGACGACGGCCTCGTCAAGATCGACTCTGGTGCCAAGCAATCCAAGACCACCGTTCTGGGCGTCGAGGAAGTCAAGGCTGGCCTCAAAGGCAAGTTCAACGACCGCACCTCGTACAACTTCCGCCTGAACTTTGCTGATGGCGCTAGCGTTGAGCACGCTCACGCTACCTGGAAGGCCACCGACATGTTCGCTGTCACCATGGGTAAGGACTACGTCCGCCAAGGTGGTTTCAGCAACGCTGACAACGAGTTCAACAACGTTTGGGGCAACCGCGCTCAGTACGCAGCATTCGATCGCTACGCTGAGTCCCTCAGCCTGCACATCATGCCGGGCGGCAGCCACAACGTGACAGTCCAGCTCGTCAACGATGTGATGCCAGACGATGCAGCAACAGCTGATGTGGTCGAAGGCATGGCATCCTACAACACCACCCACAAGCAGCCGGCTGCGATCCTTGAGTACACGGGTGAGTTCGGCGGCATCTCGCCGATCGTCCAGTACGGCTCCTACGACCTCAACCACTCGAAGTTCTTCGATGTGGGTCTCCGCGCGAAGTTCGGCGCAACTGGCCTGACCTTCGACTACGGCGTCACGACGGTCGCTTACAAGTCGCTCAAGGACAAGACCGCTTCCTACAACAACATCACGCTCCGCGCAGAGCATGACCTTGGATCTGCCAAGCCGTTCGTGTGGTACAACTCCTTCAACCGTACCGACAAAGACCTCGGCACAGAAGAAGTCAAGACCAACACCAGCACCGCCAACTGGGATGACAACGCCAACCAAATCAGTGTTGGTGCCTTCCTCCCGATGGGCGCAAACTGGAACCCGTACGTTGCTTACCGCATGAAGTCCGGCAAGTTCGAAAACGCTGCTGGCGAAGAGAAAACTGGCTCGATGAGCCAACTCGCAATCGGCGCAACCGGCGAATTCTAATCGTCCAATCGATCTAGACGATGAAGCCCTGGCGAAAGCCGGGGCTTTTTCGTTGGATAAAAAACATGCTTTGCTTAACGACGAACCACAAAGCGCCAGGGAAGTAAGGCATCTGCACCCGCATAGTCGACACCGATGCGGGGTGTTTGTTCCACTTGCTGGGCCGCAATCTTTGCTTCTGCCGGCAGGACAAATAGCCCTGAACCTACCGTCATGTCGTGACCGTCAAGCTCGCGCGTTATCTTCATCTCGCGACAAAGGCGACCAGGGCCGTTCAAAAAAATACGCTGTCTTGCTGGCTTCAAAGCCTTGAGGGCAGCTTCAAAACCCCGGACTGGCTCGAGCCCCCGCAAAAGGACAGCGGCAGGAAACCCCTCCCGCTCGGTTACGATATTCAAGCAGTGGTACATCCCGTAAATCAGGTAAACATATGCCCGCCCAGGAGGCCCAAACATCACGCGGGTGCGTTCTGTAATCCCTTTCGAGGCATGGCAAGCCTTGTCGCCCTGACCGATGTATGCTTCCGTTTCGACGATCCTGCCAGCCATGACCTTTCCGCCGGTCCGCCTGACCAGGATACACCCGAGCAAGTCCCTCGCGACTTCAAGGGTTGGGCGGTCGTAAAAATCAATTTCCAGTGGTCGTCCGAAAATCATAGTCTGGGCGAACATATACGACGCTGGGCTGGAAAAAGAAGGTTTTTTCAGGATTGAACAAAGAACTCCTCGATGGATGGCAAGACTCTGGCACCTGGATTTCGGACCGGGAGATTGCGTTTCGATTTGCGCCCGGGACAATGACACCATCGCTGCGCAGAAAACTTGCCACCGCCACGCCACCAGTTGGATTTCACGTCTGTCTTGGCGCCAAGGTCATCCATTTCGTCCAGAAGGCCCCTTCATCAGAAGCAGCAGAATCTGAACTCATCACGTGGCTGAAAAGCCTCATGCAAGACAAAGCAGCGCTGGACAAGGGACTTGTTCATACGAAGCCCTTTATTGTTCGGGCCGCCTACGGCGCATCCGTATCTGCAGAAGTGGCGCTCGATTTGCAGCGCCTTGCTGAATTCAACCGCATCACACCTGAAGAGGTAGTCCAGAGGCACCTTGCCACCCGATATACTGTTTCATTTTGCGGATTCCAGCCTGGCTTTGCCTATCTGGAACCGTTACCCGGATCACCGCCGTTGCTGGCTCCCCGTCATGACACACCAAGAACTTCGGTCCCCGCTGGATCTGTTGCGCTAGGCGGAGATTACTGCGCGGTCTATCCCGCCACCGGCCCCGGCGGCTGGAACTTGATCGGAATGGCGCATGAGTGGGGGCGGGAAATACCAGCATGGACCCCGGGGCTGATGGTTAACTTTGAAAGGGTGCCGTGATGACCGGTGCCTTGACCATGTTGAATGAATTCTTTCAGCTGGAAAAACCGGCTGCCCTGATGGCTTCACAGGGGACACCCGACCTTGGGCGGCTTGCCCAGGGATTGCCTGCTGGCGGATCGATGGACCCGTGGGCCCCCGTAATACTGAACCGTCTTCTTGACCTCGAGGACAGCTTCCCTGTTTTGGAATTGACCCTTGCTGGTCCGGTCATCACGGCAAAATGTGATGTGATGCTGGCCCTGGGCGGCTTGGAGGGCAGCCTGGAATCCCTGCCCGTCTGGGAGCCCTTTCACGTCCGCAAGGGGGACACCCTGAACCTGCGCAAGATCAAGGGATCCAGCCGACTCTATCTGGCCGCAAGCACACCTGCCGCGGGCAAGCGCCTTCGAACCCTTCAAGGGAGTAGCACCCTCAGGCAGGCGACTTGTGCTCCGGTGCACATCATCGCCAATCCGGTTTTTTCGGACCATTTTGCGCTGCCAACACTGCGGCTTTCCCCGCAGTCAGACCGGCGCGGACTTCGCCTTGAGGCGTCCGGAGCACTCCCTCCCGGGCATGAAATCCCGCCGGAACCGATGGGTTACGGCGCAATCCAAATGCCGCCCGGGGGTGCGCCCATCATCGTCGGCCCGGATGGACCTGTCACCGGCGGCTATGCGCGGATAGCCACGGTAGCCTGCGCGGACTTACGCAGACTGGCTTGGCTGATGCCTGGACAAGCGGTCGATCTGAAACCGGTTTCCCGGGATGATGCAGTCCGCCAGTACCGGCATCTTGAAGAGGCGTTGGCCCAGGACTTGATCCCGTGTTAGTCATGAACCACGGGCTTTTCGCCAGAAAATCCGTTCATTCAGCCAACTTGAACCAGGGATGCCACCATGACCCAATTGACCCAGCCTCTTGCTGCCTACGTCCACACGCGGCGTGCGGGCGGACTCATTTTTGTCGCCGGACAGGGCTGCCGGGACCCGCAAACGAACAACTACGTCGGCCTGACGATGGCCCCCGATGGCAAGGTGGCTTCGTACGACATCAAAGCCCAAGCGCGTGGTGTCCTGAACAATATTGAACGCGCACTCCAAGCCGAGGGCTGCAACCGCAGCCACATCGTTGACGTGAATGTATTCCTGACTGACATGAAGGACTTTCAGGCCATGAACGAGGTCTGGAACGAATTTTTCAGGGATCAGGCTCCACCGACCCGGACGACGGTTGCCGTCAAGCAGCTTCCCGGCCTCAACTTTGTCGAAATGAAGGCTGTCGCTGCAGCGCCTTCCGGAAAGTGAAACCATGAGCGGATGCCACCACAACAAAGGTGACCGGAAAGAATTCCTGAAGCGCCAGGTCCTTCCAGACCGCTGCCGTCACTTCATCGATGGCCAGTACGTCGATAGTGAAGGTGACGCAGCCTTCAAAAAAATCCTGCCAGCTTACGGGGAGTCCTGGTTTGACGTCGCCCTTGGCGGCACGCCTGAAGTGGACCGTGCCGTCGCGGCTGCAGAGCGCGCTGGGGAAGGCCCCTGGGGAAAAACGAGTGCCGGCGACCGCGCGAAAATGCTTCGTCGCATCGGCGACCTGATTGAAGCGAATGTCGAGACACTGGCTCTGGCCGAATCTCTGGATTCGGGAAAACCTCTCTCTGAGACCTTGCACGGCGACATCCCGCGTTCAGCGAAGAACTTCCATTTCTTTGCCGATCTGGCGGCCCACCAGTCATTCGACACGTGGATTGGCGAAGACGGGTCGCAACACACGAGCTTCCGTGAACCGCTGGGCGTGACGGGCTTGATCACACCATGGAACCTGCCTCTTTATCTGGCCACATGGAAGCTTGCTCCTGCCTTGGCCCAGGGCAACACGATCATCCTGAAGCCCG
>JBEGVZ010000061.1:0-8687 GCA_041178085.1 Pseudomonadota bacterium
TTAAGAACCGGTACCTAGGGGGGTTCGGTTGAAACTGCTGGGAAATTTACCCTTGAAGGCTCTTTTTCTGTGGTGGGATGGGGCGGAGCATGGATTTCGCTGTAACCGCCCGTATCTAATGAGTTTAACGGGTATCTAGCCGGTTGGCCGACCGGCAGGCGGTCAAGTTCCCAAAAAAGCTTCGGCTTTTCGAATTTAAAATCATTAAATTCAGGTGGTTAGCGATGAACTCTACTTTTGAGCGCATGACCGCCCCCGATTTTCCCAGGTCGCAAAGCCCATTAGGCTGCTCTTTTTTTGCACAGCGATGGCTCAACTTTGCCAGACTTGTGCTATACCTGCGCCGCACGAATCGCGTGCTTCAAAAAACAAATCCGGAGACCTTCTCATGATCGCGCAACTCTCAGGCAACATTTTGATTGCTTCCTGCATTGGAGCACAGAGCTACTTTGGTGGCACCCAGGCGACCCTGATCAGAGACGATGACGCCTACACGTACCGCCTTGTTTATGAGTCTGTTAAAGGTCCAGATGGTGACGGCGAAGCCAAGGTGATCGCGGACGAGACGGAGAGCGTCGTTGCTGCAGTTCATATGGAAGACAGCATGCTTTACCAGTTTCCAGGTTGGGAACTCGAAATTTATAAAGTTTTCACCGGGGATGATAAGAGCAAGCTTGACGCGGTCATCCGTAAACATAAGTCCTCAGGTGAAGCCGAAACCGTCGAAACCATGACTTGCAGTTTTCATGATTGAAGCTTGATTCCAGCTTGATGGAATAGGGTTTGTTCGATGGATTTTTTTGATGCAGTGAAGCGCAGGCGCAGTATCCGCCGTTTCAGTGAGGAGACGGTCCCTGATACCGTCATTGAGCGCGCACTCCAGGCAGCGGTCTGGGCACCGAACTCATCTAATACGCAGACCTGGAATTTTTACTGGGTTTGCAGTGAAGATCGGAAATCACAGCTTAAAACGGCATGCTTGAGCCAGTCGGCCGCACGCTCGGCCAGCCACTTGGTCGTAGTGACGGCAGACCCCCGGCTTTGGCGTCGTTCCCGTCCCTTCTTGATCCAGTGGACCAAAGACGCGGCAGCACCCCGTCCCGTCCAGCTTTACTATGAGAAGCTGATACCGGCATCTTACCGGTGGGGCTGGTTTAACTTTTTGGGGCTGGTCAAGTGGGCAGGCTTTGCAATCAGCGGGCTCTTTCGACCGGTACCAAGGCGTCCTGCCTTCAAGGGTGATGTTTACGAAGTGGCAATAAAATCTGCTGCGCTTGCCGCAGAAAACTTTGTCCTGGCGATCGCGGCGCAGGATTACGACAGCTGCATGATGGAAGGCTTTGATGAACCTCGTGTTCGCAAGGCCATCGGCATTCGTTGTGATGAACGCGTGGTGATGGTGATCGCAGTCGGCAAGTCAGCGCCGCGCGGGACCTGGGCCCCACCGTTCCGGATTCCGGACAACCTGGTCATCCACAAGATTTGAGCGGATTCGCAGCTGGCTGAATTCCACGGCATCGCCGTGATGCTGCAACAGCAAATGTCCCCTTGCCCCTCTTGCAAAGTCCGGGATGTGTCGGAACTTGCTTTGCAAGATCCGCTTTTGAAATTCAGCGTTTGCGGTATCAAACTCCAGGATCTTTGCCCCATTCAACCAGTGTTCGCCCTTTCCGTTCTTAAAGACAATCCGTCCAAGATTGGTTTCGCCGGGTGGATTCAGCTTTTTGGTTTTGGCCGGTGCCATCAGGTCATACAATGCACCCGATTGGCGGTTTTCACCGGCGCGCGCATCTGGATGATGGGCATCGTCAAGGATCTGGTATTCCAGTCCCTTCGCAAAAGTTGGGCCTGGGGACGCTGAAACAAGGTATTTGATGCCCGAGTTGCCGGCCATCGAGACAGACCATGCGAATTCCAGCTCAAAGTTCCCCACCGGGCAGCGGGTGATCAGGCTGCGAAAGGTTGCCCCACCCCGCGCAGAGATTCGGCCATTTTCCTGGACCCAACCTCCGCCGGACTTTTCTGGTGTTGAGTGCTCATGCAATTCAACGAGGGCGACCTCTTCCGGCGGATTTTTGGCCAGCAGGTCTGTCCACTTTTCCGCCGGTAGTTCATTTGCGCAGTTTGGGGTGACGCTGCCAAGATCGGCAAAAGTACCCCTGCAAGCCGGTAAAAAAGCTACTAGCCAAATCAAGGATATGACGGCTTGTTCTCGCCTCATTGTTCGCGGACCTCATCAAGTTTGAGTGACAGTCCAAGCAACCTCACCGGGCGCCTTCCAGCATCCGTTCGGCCGAGCAAGGTCAGGGCACAATCCATGATGCCCGGAAGATTATTGCCAGCGAGCGGTGAATCCAGGGTCATGGCTCGAGTCACCTGACTGAAATCGCCGTAGCGGACTTTCAGAGTCAAAGTTCTGCCCACGGCATTTTTACGATCCAGACGCCCAGCAAATTGACTGGCAACGGATGCCAACGCTGCTTCAACTTCAGGTAAAGTCATTACGTCCCGCGCAAATGTATCTTCGCAGCCGATGCTTTTCCGGATGCGGGACGTCTGCACTTGCCTGGGATCGATCCCCCGCGAACGTTCGGATATCCACTGCGCCATACGCTCGCCGAACAACTCGCCGAGTCGCTCCTTGCTCATGGCCCAGACGTCGCAGCAGAGAGTGAGTCCTTTCTCCTTCAGGCGTTTTTCCGTCGCAGGTCCGATGCCGTTGATTTTTCTCAGAGGCAGCTGCCGCATGAAATCTTCGACCTGGTCTGGAAGCACCACGCTGATGCCGCCTGGCTTTTTCAGGTCGGAGGCAATCTTGGCCAGCATCTTGTTGGGTGCGACGCCGGCAGAACAGGATAAGCCGAGTTCGTCGCGGACCGCCTGCTGGATTTGCTTTGCTATCTGGATTGCATACAGGCCAGATGGCGGATCTGTGACATCAAGGTAGGCCTCATCGAGCGCGATTGGCTCGATGATTGAAGTATATCGGCGGAAGATATCCCGTAACTGCGCCGCCACCGAAACGTACTTGTCAAAGTCCGGCCGGATGAAGATGGCTGAAGGACAGAGACGCGCAGCCATTGAGCACGGCATCGCAGATCTGATGCCATACTTGCGAGCTTCGTAACTCGCCGTTGCCACGACGCCACGAGAAGCAGGAGACCCCCCCACTACGACGGGCTTTCCGGCAAGGGCCGGGTTGTCGCGAATTTCAACGGATGCGTAAAAGGCATCCATGTCGACATGGATGATTTTTCGCGTTGCCGTTCCAGCCATTGAGTCAGTCATCGCCGGCGGGAATTCCCTTGGGGGCTTCAAGGTTGGTGATCACGCCCCGCAGTGCAACCAGCATCAGCAATCCCGGCACTGCTGCCAGCGTGGAGAATACAAAAAACACAGGCCAACCCATGCTTTCGGCCATCACCCCGGCCATCGGTCCGACCCAGACCCGGCCCACTGCTGCAAAAGCCGATAGCAGCGCATACTGCGTCGCGGTGAACTTCTGATTGCACAGTGCCATGAGCAAGGCAACAAATGCGGCTGTGCCCATCCCGCCTGTGATGTTCTCAAAGCCAATGGCGGAAACCAGTAACCAGTCGACGCTGGTGCCTTCTTTCAGTGACACGATCCCGATGTCAAATGGCGGCAGGTAAGCTGCTCCCCACGCATTTTTCCCGAGCACTGAAACCGCAAGAAATCCAAGGTTTGATAGGAGCTGCAAAACGCCAAACAAGAGCAGTGCGCGAAACAGCCCAAGCCGGACCATCAATAGACCGCCGCCAATGGCACCAACAATCGTGAGCCAGATGCCGATCACTTTGTTGACCACGCCAATCTCTGCCTGGGAGAAACCGACGCCCTTTAACAGAAAAGGCGTGGTCAATGATCCAGCAAAGGCATCACCCAGCTTGTAGAGGATGATCAAGGCAAGGATCGCAGCGGCACCTTCCATCCTGAAGTAATTGGCAAGGGATGTATTAAGTGTTTCAAACTTCGCCCTGCGTGAAGCCCACCAGCCGAGCGGGATGGTGAATGCAAGGCCTGCAAGCAGTGCGAGCAAGTCCGCCCACTTCTTTGGATTTCCCTCCAGATTTGCGTCCGCGGGCAGTCCCGACCAGAGGGCCATCAAGCTGTTAATGACGGGAGAAGCGACACGCGTGGTGAAAAAATATCCGGCCACCACAGTTGCCATCAAGGCGGCAAAGCCGAGGAGGTCGTTACGGGCGTTGCTCAAGGGCGCGACATGCCTGCGGGGCAGCGGCGGCAAGGCAATCACAGTAAGGGCGGCGAGTGCTGCCATGATACCGGCCATGATCGAGTAAATGCGGGGCCAGCTCCACCCGCTTCCAGTCATTGTGTCAGCCCATACAAGGGCGATCCCGCCAGACAGGATCATTGCCATCCGGTAGCCGAAAACGCTCAGCGAAGAACCGATGCCTCGTTCACTCGCAAGAAGGGTATCGGTCCGGTAGGCATCAATGACGACATCCTGCGAGGCAGACAGGAACGCAATCAAAACGGCGGCAAGGCCGATCAGCGCAGTCTGGTTCCCTGGGCGTAAACTGGCGATTAAAATCAGGCTGGCAGCAAGCCCAAGCTGCAGGAGCGCAAGCCATCCCCGTCTGCGCCCCAGAAACGGCGGTTCGAACCGGTCCATGAGCGGTGCCCACAGGAATTTGAATGTATAGGGCAGCCCGACCAGACTGAAAAAACCGATTGTCGCAATGTCGATGTTTTCAACCGTCAGCCAGGTCTGCAGTGCTGTTCCAGACAACGCCAGCGGCAGGCCGCTCGAAAAGCCGAGCACGGTCACCATGACAAGGCGCCAGGCGGGTGACTGCTTGAAGGAATTGATCATTTTTCGTGCTTCTTTTCTGGTGGTCCGCCCTTGACATGACAACCGAATGATAACCCACGCCGTCCTGATCCATCAATGAAGAGGGTGGTCCCCGGGCGATTTTACTGGACAGCACTGCCGCGCATCTGGAATCGTTTTCCTTTCCAGTGAACACCAGCTTTGGAGAATTAACATGAGCGAAGTATTGGTAGTCGCCAGCAAAGTTAAAAAGATGATCAAGGACCGTGCCGGCATGAACACGTCGTCATCAGTCATGGAAGCCTTGACCAAGGTGGTGGAACGCGAATGCCTTCGTGCCATCGAACGTGCCCAGACGGACAAGCGCAAAACGGTGATGGATCGCGACTTCGAAGGTTGATCGCAATCTTTTCAGCTGAAGATGCCGGGGAGCTTGAAACGTTCCCCGCCCATCCCGGCCTTGAACGCGGTGAGCCCCTCAGCACCGTGGGGTTCCACACCGCCAAGGTCAAATGCCTTGATTCCCCTGAGCTTCAGAATTTTCACTGCTTCCCAGAGCATCACGTTGTGGGCATTGGCTTTGCGGCCTTCGTCCGTTGTCCAGCCAATCCGGTAGGTTGCGCTGTTGCCATGCATCAAGATCAGGATCCCGGCGACCGGGACTTTGTCCTGGCAGGCCCAAAGGAAAACCGCTTCCCGGCTGCGTAATGCCAGCGCCAGTTCAGCGGCAATGAAACGTGGGGAGCGTCCGTGATATTTCTTGATCGCCTTGTCGACGGAGTATTGCTGCAAGAATGCCTTGCCGGTCGAGCCTGTCCAGTCCTGGATGAGCTCCAGGTTTTCACGCTCGGCCTTACCAAGGCTGCCGCGCCACTTTCGATCCAAATTGGCCCGGATATCTTGCTCCGGCAGCGTTAAATCCAGCCAGACTGTCTCAAAAGAGAGTTGCTTTGCACGAAAGCCCGCCTTTCGGATCACTTCGCGAGCCTTTCCATCGTCCTTCCATTCCGGCATCCAGCGTCTGCGACGGAACGGACGACGCGGAAAAGCCTTGTTGAAAGCGACTGCGAAATCAGCAAGCCACTCAAGTGGCGGATCTTCTGTGAACCAAAGCGGGCCACGGTAGAGGTCGATCACGTGGACCGGGCCGAGTTTGATTTCCTGGATACTCATCATGCCGATCGCTTTGCCATCGATCTCAATCACCGCATGGCGCGTTTGTTTCTGGTCGCAGATTCGTGTGGCGCGGGCGAACGGCGCAGACTGCAGGACGTTGGTGCGCGGCACACGGGAAAAAAAGTCCCGCCATTCCACTTCGCTGCGCTCAGTCCAGTTGAATTGCATAAAGGTATTTTTCGGTTTGCAGCGCCGAAAGTAAAGCGAAAAGCGGTTCGCTTTCAGTAAGCCCAGCGGCCAAGGCCGTAAGCCACCGTCACAGCGACATTCAAGGATGCTGCAGCAGCCAACATGAAACTGTTGCCCCAGGCAGGAAGGCGTTTGACGGCAAGGTCACCAAGCAAGAAGAACACCGGCCACAACACTGCCCCAAAACGAAAGGCATCAACAAATTCAAGCTGGGCAGGCATCAGCAGGATAAAAAACGAAATGTAGGCCGCCACCGGCCGGTAGCGCTTCCACCAAAGCCAGCAGCTCCAGATCAATAGCCCGACGAAAGCGTGATGCAGGATCGACATCGGACGCGTGTTCTGCATCGGATTGCCAAACCAGAAGGTTGCAAAATAGGCGCCTGGTCCGCTCGGCAGGTTCCAGTTTTCATGGGCCTGCACAAATTGCAGGGGGTTTCCTGTCTTGACGAATTGAAATAGCGGAAACAGCCCGAAAAGTGCCGCGCTGATCAGACCTGAGGTAGAAAAACGCCAGAACTTCCGGGCGGGGGTTCGTTCCTTGCTGGCAGCGATCATTGCGACGACGACGGCAGCCAGCACGCCATGGTTCCTGGTCAGTGCCGCCAGCCCTGCAAACACTGCGGCAAGAATCCAACTATGTGCACCAGCGCGAAAGCTGAAAGAGAAAGCGCAAAATGTCAGAAGCACGAATAGTGACTCGGTGTGATTCGACTGAAACACATACGATGCAGGTGACAGCAGGAACAACATCCACCCGGCCCTGGTCAAAGGTGCCATGGTGTGGGGTGGCGTGGTGCGGCGTCCATCTGGGTTGGTTGGCGATGACGCGACCAGCCACACAAAGGCACCGAAGATGACCGTGGAAACGATTGCGCCTGCGACTTGCGGTGGCGTTGCCATCAGCAGGTTCAGGGTCCACGTCGCGCCCTTCAGGAACAACGGATACAGGGGATAAAACGCCCACCTGGCCCCACTGTAACCACCCGTTACAATTGCGGAAAAATGCCCAGAATCCCAGTGAGTCAGGATTTCCGGAAGGGTGGTGCCCCGCGCGACACCGATCACGAGCCACAGAATCAGGTGGCACGCGGCAACGGCCGCTGCGGCGGCGGTCACGAAAAGGGAAGAGGGCTTTTCAGACAGGGCGCGGACAAAGCTCATTCGGCTGGAAAACCTCCCCTTTGACTGCTATTTTTCACCCATCATGACCCATACCAAGGTGCCAGAGATTTCTTTCGTCGTCCCCGTTTATAACGGGGCGGGCTCCATTGGTGAAGTGGTGCGACAGATCATCGACGCATACCCGGGCATGGAAATCGAAGTTGTGCTGGTCAATGATGGTTCAGCTGACGACAGTGAGGCAGTTTGCCGCAAGCTTGTCGACCAGTACCCCCTTCAAGTCAGCTTCGTTCAGTTGATGAAAAACTTCGGGGAACACAGCGCTGTTTTAGCAGGCTTGTCCCGGACCCGTGGGGAATTTGTCGCCGTGCTCGACGATGATGGTCAGAACCCACCTGCAGAAGTACGCAAGCTTTACGACCTGTGTCGCAGCAGGGAGCTTGATGTCGTTTACGGTTTCTATGAAAAGAAGGCCCACCACTGGTTTCGCAATTTAGGCAGCTGGCTGAACGACAAGGCGGCAAACATCATGGTGCGCAAACCGCCAGAAATTTACCTGTCGAGCTTCAAGGTTATGCGGCGCCGTCTGGTTGACGAAATCGTTCGTTATAAAGGCCCCTACCCTTATATTGACGGTCTTATATTCCGGACCACGTCCCGGGTCGGGCAAACCCAGGTCAAGCATGTTCAACGTCAGTCTGGCCAGTCGGGTTACACTTTGCGCAAGCTGGTACGGCTTTGGCTCAACATGTTTGTCAATCATTCCATGCTGCCCCTGCGCATCGCATCGATCCTTGGTGCTGTGACGGCTGGCCTGAGCGCCTTGATGATTTTGGCTATCTTTGTCGAGAAGCTCGCCACGCCCAACTATCCGATCGGCATTCCCTCGATCCTGGTTTCAATTCTTTTTTTTGCTGGCGTGCAGCTGATTATCCTGGGCGTCGTCGGTGAATATCTTGGTCGTCTGTTCCTGGACCATAACGGCGTGCCCCAGTATGTCGTCCGCTATCAGTTGGGTGCAACAACCCATGACGCAGCCTCAAGGGGCGTGACTTGATGAGTGTTGCGGCCGTCATGGGTGGAAAGAAGGTTGTTGTGACGGGTGGCGCCGGGTTCATCGGTAGCAACCTTGTCATCGCCCTCGTCAATGCCGGGGCCAAGGTGACTGTGATTGACCCGATGCTGCCAGGCCTGGGTGGTAATCCGTTCAACCTTCATGCTGTTGTGGATCGCGTCGAATGGCTTCGCGAAGATATGCGCGACGATGAACTTCTGCGTCGCGTGCTGCCGGGAACGGACGTCGTCTTTCATCTGGCCGGCCTTGTAAGTCACAAACTCAGCATGGAAGATCCATCCCGGGACCTTGGCCTCAACTACCACACAAC
>JBEGVZ010000062.1:0-4925 GCA_041178085.1 Pseudomonadota bacterium
GGCTGCAACAACTCCGTCGGCCCAAAGCCAAGTTGACGGGACAAGTCGTTGGCGATTGTCTGAGCCGGCTTATAATTCGCATCGCTGGGCAAGGCCATTCCGGCATCCGCCAGCAGATAAGTCTTGCCATCAGGCTGAACCAGCATAAATCCATTATCGATGATGATTTTTGCCTGGGATGGATCGTTCGAAACACTGAATGGATGGGCTTTTCCAAGCGTAGCAGGGCAACTAAAAGGGCATGCCAGCCAGAAGGTCCCGACAGGGACTTTGACCGAAGCCCCTGCTGCCCCCAAGAGCCGACTGACTATGGTCACCGTGGGCAGCCGGAAATCACACTTTGCGGGCTTGGTCAAAACCGTCGCGTACATTTGATTTTGCGGTTGATTGCCGTTGGATTCGATCTTGCAACCTGAGGCGTCGGAATCAGAGCCCGCGACCCCGAACGTACCGTATTGCGAGAGAATCCCTTCGTCTTTTTGCCAGACCCCGGTTTTACCGTCCTTCTTCACGGGATTGAAGCCAATACGCTGGCTGTCATACGACTGACCATCCAGATCGATCTTGGGCATGATAACCTCGAAAGACAGCATAGAAGGATCGCCACCTGAACTTCCCTGCTGCGTCACGGCGGAAAATTCAACTTTTGCAATTGCTGCAGCTATGTCTTCCGGAAAACCACCTTCTGTCTTGTGACTGACGGAACCACTTTCAAGGGCGAACTTCCCGGATTCAGAGGGATGCTTGTGAAGCATCCCTGTCACGACAACCCGTCTGGCACCGGCAGAAAACGTCAGGGTAGCGCGCATTTGCCCTGCACCAACGTCACGCCCGGAGAGATTGCTGCCCTTGAACACATTCCCACCTGCATCGAACGTTGTGTTTGAACATGCAGCAAAACAAATCAAGAGCAGCATGGCGGACGTTTTTGAACGGATTTTAATCATTGGTTTTCCCGGTCTGCGAAAAATCGCTCTCGTTGCACAGGTCATGAGTCCTGCCTCCCGTAGAGGAAGCAATCTCTTCAAACACTTGTCCTCCTGAAAGGGACATGGGATGGAAATCAGACCATGATGTGTCATTATCCGGGGGAATGATTTTCTTGCTCACACACTGACTACGCGTTTTCGGGTAAGCAATCGATACCTTGGTGCCGACACCAAGTTTATTTCGTACAATTTCAACGAACTTTGCCGCAGGCATCGCCGAACCCATTTTCCAGGTCACCAGAACAACATGCCTGGCTTTGTCGCCTTGGACGTTTAGAAGCGCAGCTTTTGCTGGCTCCGAAAATACCGGTGGTTGCTCCTTGTACTGTTGCCCACACACACTCACATTGCCAAAGGCAGATTCGCGACTTTGAAAACCAGAGCCTGACCCTGCTTTCCTGCAAGTTTCCCTCATCGCAGTTTTTGTCCATGCAGCTCCAGATTGAGGGCATGCGACGGCCGAGAACGACAGTAAGAGATCGCCAATACTTGAAAAGGAAATATCAATTATTTCTGCCGAATCAAGCCCCTGAAGAGCTGGTTTCAACACTTGGACAATCAGTCTTTTTCCTTCCATGAGCCCTTCTTGATCACAAACACCCTGAACTCCCTCTGCAAGAACACCATAGAAGTCCGTGCGCAGATCAGAGATTAAAAAAATCTGCCGACTTTGCGGTGGGACCGGCCCACCAGGTTTTGGTTCAGGAGTGGGCGCCTGGATTTGTCTTGCGCGGGCATCGCCTGGGGCGAAATGCGCCTTGCTGCATGAGGCTGCAACACTCACCGAGCTAATCAAGATAACTGCCCGAAGGAATCTCATATCCGAAAAACCCTCAAGAAAGTCTGGAAACCAAGGGGCTTTATCGGATCAAACGGGATGGCTCTTTAGCAACGAAGAAATCGCGCAAGCAGAGGTACACAGGCAAGTGCTCGATGATTTTCACAAACACATAAAACCACCCGTGAGGACGGTGGGTTACAGCTATCGCAAAACCTTCCGTTGCCGCATAAGCGGCAAGCACTAAAAAGCGAGAAACACCGCTTAATGGAAAAGACTTTTCAGACCCACGCAAAAATAAAATCGCGACAGAAAGCACTGCCAGCAAGTTCAAGGCACTAGATGCGTGGAAATACCACAGCGGCTTGCCAAACTTGGCCAATTCGTACTCAAACAGCGGATGGGCCAGATCCGTTATCTGATGCAAGGCAAGGCCGAGCGTCAGTGCAGCAATCGCAAAGAAAACCAACGACTCTTTTGGGTATGCGCGAACCCGCGCTGGCAAGCCTGCAAAGCCAAGTAACCCGGCCAGGACCAATGGAACCACGAAATTAGGCACCCGAATGAGAAATTCGCTCAAAGCCTTGACGGGAAATATCCAGCTGCCGGGGGGAAATTCCGTCAAGAAATAAAGCCGCGAAAGAGCCGTCAAAAGCCCCCAGATGATCGTCCAATAAAGCGCCAAGGCAGGCACAGATGGCATCAACACCGCCAGTCCAGCCATCAGATCAATCGTTCCGACCAGCTTCAAAAAGAAGTCTGACATCGTGTATTTCAGCGAATCTGGCCATAGTGACTGAACCCAGCCACTCCACTGCGATGTGAACGTGGCCGAGTTGCGCAAAGCCATGATGCCATGGCCGAAAAAACAGCCACTGACCGCGATGCGATAAAGCAAAATTTCATGGCGTGAAGAATTCTTCATGAGCCGCCCGCATGAAACTGCTCCTGCAAGGCAAGGCGGACTGCATTGGTCACTGACGTAGCCAATGCGGCGTCCGTCACCCTCGATTTGAAGCGCTGCTCATCGGCCCAAGGCTGCGCTTTGGGGTCCGTCTCGGTCGCATAGCGAGGGATCACATGCCAATGAAGGTGCTCAACGACATTGCCAAAGGATGCGTAGTTGAGCTTGAGGGGCTTGAAGGCTCTTTCCACTGCTGCGCCAAGTCGCATGACGTCCGAGAATATGGCGTGCTGGACATCGCCTGGCATGCGATGCATCTCACGCACGTGAGCGCGCGCAACCACCATGCAATATCCCGGAAAGTACTGGTGCTCGCCGACCACGAAGACGCTGTGTTCATTGACGGCGATCAAACGAAAAAGGCCGCCAGCAAGGGCGGCTTCGACATCACGGCAAAGGGGGCAAGATTCCACTGGCAGTCCGTCCATCACCAAGCATCCGGCGCCTTGGATGCTACGGAATCAGATCGTTGGCACCTGTAAAAGGATAACATGCCAGGCCCCTACGCAAACCGGTCGTCGCGCGAAACTCGCATGAATTCAAACAGACGTCACGACCGACAAGGCATCGGTCAAGTGCCCCGATCTTCAACAAGAAACCAAACGGACCATTGGAAATTTCCCGTCCCACCCGCTACCGGACATTGCACGGCCAAAAAGTGATTTTTATCACGATATTCTAATCAATAAAAACTAGGAAAACAAAACACGATGAATTAAAGAGACGGCATAAAGTTGATGTGATTTTTATTTGTAGGCCTTAAAATATGCGTTACCTGACAACACTGTTATTTTCTCTAGTCACCTGCTTACCCGTTTTGATTGGCTTTGCCGGCGCTTCCTATGCCGATGACCTGCCGGACGAAGTCACTGTTGCGAGGCGTTCCTACCCGGTCGAAGTCTTTGAAATTATCTCGGCCAAGGTTGTCCGCCAGACGTTTGACGAAAAAAAACACGAAACAGATCTATCTAGAATTCGTGGGATCATTGAAATCGTCGCAGAAGTTCAGGGAAACGTTTGCCTTGCCGACCCTGAAACTCTTGCCGTTGAGTTCAATCGCATACCTGGCAAAAACGAGGTCATCGTAAGCCTGACGGTCTCGGGGAATTACAGACCGGATCCATGGGCCATAGACGCAGCTTGCACGATGCACGCTAAGAACACACAAGTAACGATTCCCCTTTCGATTAGTCTGTACGAAAGCGAATACAGCCGGCGTCCAACCTGGAAATTTATGTTTGATACGACCCGCACAGGTTCGCGAGACGTTGAGACGCAACACATTGAAGTCCAGGTCGTGGATGCGGCAGACGGGAAGAAGAAATTGCAGGTCAAGTGATCTCGCCGGGATGGCAAGTGACTCTCCTTCGAGCAATCAGCGCCCGAATTGTTGGCACCAATAGGAAGACACCACGCCGACACCGATTGTCCGGAAGCTACCGGTCAGGATGTTGGCCCGGTGACCAGGTGAATTCATCCAGCCGCGCACAACGGCTGCGGGAGTTGCGTAACCCCAGGCGACGTTTTCGCCAGAGAAGCTCATATTGCTGTGGTACATCCGTCGCTGCCTAGCCATTGTGCCGGCCCAGCTACGGCAATTGCCTTGCAAGCGCGGGTTCACACTAAGTGGTGCCAGCCCATAACGCTGACGCTCCGCATTGGTCAGCTCAATGGCCTTGGACTCAAACTCGCTCAGCTCTACCTTTTGTGGATTCGGCACCAGCGGATTTTCCGCGGGAGTTTGTGGAGGGTTTTCCTGCAGCTGGCCTTGTGGCTGACCTTGCGCCTGACCTTCCACCGGGTCCGGAATTGCGACCGCATCGTCCATTGACTGCCCGCCGGAGGGAGGCTCTTCCTGGTAAGCAAGCGACGCGCCCTGATCGCCCGCACTGCAGGCAATCGCATTGGTTACAAGCGTAGCCACCATAACCCAACGCAGACGCGAAATCCGTGTATTTGCATACTTCATGGGGGCGATCCTTTCGATTCTTTGACCACCAACCACATGCAAATCTTCCGCCAGCACCCATACAGGCTAACAGCCCGTATTTATGGACAAAAAAACACCCCGGAAACCCGGGGCGTGTTAAGTTGGCTGACAGTGTAAAAAACCAGGCCACCCAGAGAAACGAATCCTGACTGCCTAGGAGCGAAGGGCCGTCAGCACGGAATCGATGCTTTTCTTGGCGTCGCC
>JBEGVZ010000063.1:0-22232 GCA_041178085.1 Pseudomonadota bacterium
CTGAGCGCCTTCATCACGGCAAAGGCGGCAATACCCAGCGGGCTGACTGCAGACTCGGCTCCGCCAGCAAGCATGACGTCCGCCATGCCGTGCTTGATGTACATGAAAGCCTCGCCAACCCCGTGGGTGCCGCTAGTGCAGGCCGTGGTCGTGCAGATGTTCGGTCCCTTGAAGTTATACATGCGCGACACAACGCCAGCTGCCATGTTGGCGATTGTGTAAGGAATAAAGAACGGCGAAATACGGCGCGGGCCCTTGTCCTTCAAAATGTAGGCATTTTCTTCGATGTCCCACAGGGCGCCAAGGCCAACACCGATGGAAACGCCGTAGCGATCCCCGTCGACGTTTTCCCCGCAAGGGAGCCCAGAGTCCTTGATTGCCTGGTGCGCGGCTCCTGCCGCAAACTTGACGAAACGGGTCGCGCGATTCGCTTCTTTCGCATCCATGGCCTCGCCGACTTCGAATCCGCGGACTTCGCCGGCGATCTGAACAGGCAAAGTAGAAGGATCGAACAACTGGATCCGGTCGATGCCAGAACGCCCCTCAAGGGCGTTGATCCAGCAAGTCTTGATATCGTTCCCCGTCGGGGCAACCATCCCGACGCCAGTGACCACAACACGACGCATCAGAAGCACCTCTCACCCGATAGTGACAGCGACAAACCACCCTGATCCGATCAGACCTTGCGAAAATACAGGAAATTTTGCCCGTTACCTAGCATAAATGCCCTAGCCAGCCGGCCAAATTTTGACTTGAGCGCGGCCTGCAAATGCCACCATCAATCGGGAACTTTTGGCAATTATTCCGCTTTGTTGAAATCGCCCAAGTCGACTTGTCACGGTGTGCCAGAATAAGATGAAGGTAACCTTGGAACCTAACATGAACCCTGTGACAATCTTTGTCGGCCACGGCTCGCCCATGAACGCCTTGCCAACCCACGAACCGGGGCGGCAGTGGCAATCTTCGTTGCGACACCTCGGTGATCAAATCCTGCCGGGCAAACGCGCGATTCTCGCCATCAGTGCCCATTGGCAAACCAGAGGTACAGAAATCTTCGCGTCTGCTGAACCGCACATGATCCACGACTTCATTGGTTTTCCGAAGGAGCTTCATGCCTTCAACTATCCTGTGCCCGGAGCGACCACCGAGGGCCACGAACTCGCGGACAAGTTGAACGGGATGGGCCACGATGTCCGCTTCCATGACCAGTGGGGCTACGATCATGGCGTGTGGTCAGTCCTTGCGCACCTTGCACCCCAGGGGAACATCCCGGTTTTCATGCTGAGCCTCGATCGCAAGAAGACCCTCGAAGAACACCTCAAGCTGGCATGTGACATCGGAACATGCCTGCCGCAGGACGTACTGACCGTCGCTTCCGGAAACATCGTACACTCGCTCGCCATGATGGCCGACGACCCGGGAACACCCCCGCCGCAGTGGGCTATGGATTTTGACGAGCGCGTAGCGCGCGCGCTGGTCAATCATGACTGGGACGCGATCACAGGAATTTCACGAGAAGCCGGCACGCCTGACAAACTGTCCGTGCCGACGCTCGATCATTTCATCCCGCTGGTTTATGCAATGGGCATCGCTGGTCAAAAAGCTGCTGTGTCTTTTCCCTACCAGGGATTTGATCACGCAACGGTTTCGATGCGCTGCGCATTATTTCTTGGACGGCGGTAAGCCGATTGCTCAGGAACGCAAGCGTTCCCGGGCACGCCATGGCAAGTTGGCCCGCTCCAACACCGGTTCCGACGGAGGCAGACGGTTTTTCTGGTAAACGAGGAAACTGCCCGCTGCCAGAAGGATTAAGTTTGGCAGCCATGCGGCCACAAAAGGATCCAGAAATCCACGCTCCGCGAGCCACTTGAACCCCATCATGAACACGTATCCGAGAATGATCGTGCTGATGCCACCAATGTAGGCGCGGTTGCGCTGGCTGCGCGGATCGACAACGCCTAAAACCAGACCAAAAGCACCGAACACAAAAACCGCAAAGGGTGCGCTGATCCGATTGTGATAAAGAAAACGTGCGCGGCGGTAGAGGCCATCATCGCGTGGTTTTTGGTCTGAGATCTTGTCAATGTATGCAGAAAGCTCGGAAGGTCCCAGGCTCCGGTAATCTTCCTCGCCCACGTCCGCGGCGACCAGCTGTTCACGGAAAAGGCGCAACAAATCAAATTCGGCACGCCGGAATTTGACCACGGATCCACCCATCTGCTCTGGCGACAACGAGTACGCCGTGCCGTATTCAAGCGACAACTTCAAATCCCCGGAATCAGCCTTGCCCGTAATGCTGCCGGCGGGTGCCAGAATCGTGAACGACTGCTTTGACCCCGAGGGGGGTGCCAGCATCACATTGCCCAGCTTTGTGCGATCGTCACTGATCTCCTTGGCGTAGAAAACGTAGCCAAGGAAGTTGTCCATGAACACTCCTGGCTGCATCTTGAAACGCACCATGTTGTCCACTTCGTTCTTGGTCTTGTCATAGATGAATCGCACCAGTTCCCGCCGGCCCCACGGTTCAAGATGTGTCGTGGCGATCACGCCGACGAAGTAGAGCACACCGGCTACCAAGGCCACCGGCACCAGTGCACGACGCAGCGAATAACCACAGGCCAGAAGACCCGCATATTCACCGTCAGAGCTGAACCGCCCAAATGCGAGCATCACGGCAAACAGGAAAGCGATCGGGATGTTGAACGAAATGAATGGCAGGACGATGTAGAGCAACGGAAGGAAGATGTTTTCAAGTGAAACACCAAAAGCAACCAGAAGCTCCGTCAATCTGGCGAGTTGGCTGATGATCAGGACAGAAGCAAGGATCACCAGAGACGAAAGAAACTGGGGGATCACTTCCCGCAAAATGTAGAAGAAAAGGATCATGATTCCAGTCTATGCCCCGGACTCTGCAAGTGTCCATCAAAATGGGGTATGATATCGAGAGGTTCTACCCAAACAGAATAAGAACATAAACCGTCCGTTGCGGACACAGGGAACATCAATGAGATGGTTCTTCGTGGCAGTCTCGCTCGTGTTGGGCATCCTTTCAGGAAAATTCAGCACGGCTCAGGCCGCCATGCAATCTGCAGGCGGGCGTCCAGTTCTACCACTGAAATTGCCAGCTCCACGCCAGGATGGCAAAGTGATGATCAACGTGCCAGGAACCGGTGAACGTGAGACCACGATCAACGGCGAACTGCAAACGATCCTGAGCGCCTTCATCGCCGAACGCGGATCGCCGATCGCCACTGTCATTGTCGCCGATGCAAAAACAGGCGATATCCTTGCCATGGTTGAAGGTCGGTCCCCCGCATCCTGGGGTGGGACCACGCATACCGCCCTGCATCCCAAGTTCCCCGCTGCCTCCCTGTTCAAGACCGTGGTATCGACTGCTGCATTTGAGGTTGCCGACTTCGACGCGGAGCGCCAGCTGGGACTTGCTGGCGGATGCGGCAACGTCGAGCCGAGCGGTTTGTGGATGAACGACCACATCATCGGGCACAACTACATGACGCTCCGTCGTGCTTACGGGCATTCCTGCAACAGCTTCTTCGCCAAGATGGCCGTGAACACCCTTGGCATCGGAATCATCAATGATTTCGCCCGTCGCTTCGGATTCGGTCAACAACCCCTGGCCGATTTTGAAGTCGAGGCCGGCAGCCTGATGCCGCCCTCGCCTACCATGTCCAGCACCTACACCATCGGACGATACGCCGCTGGATTCGGCCTCGTCAGCACAAGTGCCGTTCAAGTCGCGACCCAGATGCTTGCCATTGCCAACGACGGCAAACGCGTCCCATTGCGCCTTTTCCGCGACACGCCGCTAGCTGAACCCGCAGCCGACGACTTGATGATGGCTCCCGAAACAGCGCAGCGCATCCGGCAAATGATGGAAGCAACGGTGCGCGGAGGCACGGCTTCGTTTGCCTTTGCCCGCGGGCGTCCACGTCGCCTCCGGGAAATCACAGGCGGCAAGACGGGAACCCTTATGGGACGCGCACCCGCAGGATTGACCACCTTATTTTCCGGAATGATGCCCCTGCAAAAACCGGAAGTCGTCGTCGCATCGATTGTGATCCTTGAGGATCACTGGATCATCAAGGCACCGTCCCTTGCCGCTGAAGCGCTTTCCACCTGGGTGGACCTCAAAGACCGCAACGGGGTGATGACCACAGCGGGCGAACTGATCCGCAATCGGTCCTACCGTCAGAAGTCAGGACGCTCAAGCAGGCAGGGGGCAAGCAAGTCATGAACAGGGGAAACCGGAACCAGCAGGTTGCCTGGCTGGTCATGCTTTGTGCGGGTAGCTCTCTTGCACTTGCAGCCAACGCGCCGGGAAAGCAAGGCGGGAAAGGCATTGCCCGCCCAAAACCAGCGCCTGCCTCCCAGGTGATTCCGCCAGCAGGCAACGTGGCCAGGATGTTCGGCGCTGCGATGCAGCTTTTCGATGCAGGAAAGTATCAGGATGCACTGATCGCATTCGACAGGATCCTCAAACGCTATCCTGGGTTTGAACCGAACAAAAAAATGATCGCTCGTACGCTTTATAAACTGGAGCGATTTCCGGAGGCGTGGACCTTCTACGCAAAGATTTCCCCAAACCAGCTAGAACCTGAATCCGCTTACGAATACGGCTTCGTTGCCTTCAACGCCAGACAATATGAGCTCTGCCTGGCGGCGATGAAACGCGTGCCTGATGGACATGGATTGCATGACCTTGCCAACTACTACGGTGGCCTCTCTGCCCTGAAACTGAAGCGATTTGCCGAATCAGAAGCCATGTTTGAACAGGCTCAGGTGCTTCCCGACCGGTTGGCACGAAGCCGTACGCTCTACCTGAAGCACGTCCAGCAACTGCAAACCCTGCAGGAGCAAAGCGAACTGAATCGCGAGCGTGAGTCGGAAAAATCCCGCATCCTGCGCAACGCTGGAGGTCCAGGACTGCCGCCTGGATCCCGCACCAATGTGAACACCCAGCCCCCCGCGACGCAGACTCCGGCTGGAATGCCACCTGCTGGTGCCCAGCCCCCGGCAGCACCTGCCGCGTACGAGCACAAGGGATTCACCGGCATCAAGAAAATAGTGACCATCAAGGGCGAACAGCGGGATCAGCTGTCAGACAACCACGGGTTCAATTCGTCCAACTCACAAATCAGCATCGGTTCCTTCAAATTCCAGCAGGGCGCATTCCTGCCGTTTGGCGGCGGGTCCGAACCAGTCAAGGATGGCGGAAAGAATATCCGCAAGAACGCTTTTTCCCTGCAGCTGCTGTTCGGCGGCGAGGATAGAAGCGCAAAAGGCAAGGAACGGCGGATCGTCATTGTCGAGGACGACCAGGACCTTGTCCGCATCCTGCAAACCGACCCGGTGAAATCCCACAAGCAATTCGCTTACGTCGGAGCAGACCCCTCGTTTGAGTTTGCGCTGCCCGGCGACTTTTGGTTGCAAACCGGTGCCAGCAGTTACTTCGAATATCCGGACTTCAAGCGCCTTGGCCGGACCGGCGTCGTCAAGGGACTCGCAGGGCTTGGAGCCAAACGAGGCAAGTCCTCGTTCCAGCTGCTTGGCTCTGCCGGCGTGTTGCTGGACACAGACAACAAGACCACAACCGAAACCAAGGACGGCACGGCACGCTTCAACCAGGAACTCTCTGCGTCAGCTGGCCTTGAGTTTGAGGCCGCCATCAAAGACTTCCGCTACAAGGACGAGTCCCTCGACGGGCCAGACCAGTCATTGAGCATTTCTGGGCTTTTCAATTACCAGCTTGGCCTTGGCTTCAGTGCAAGTATCTTCGGCGCGTACGAAAGGCAAAAAAACGCAATCTTCCATAACATGCCAACTTACGGTTCGCTGTCAGCCGATGGAGACGTACTGACTTATGAAGCCAACTTGAGCGCAAAACCAGCCAGCTGGATCGGGATTTCGGCGACCCAGACGGTGTCAAAAACGACCTGGAACATCCATCAGGATTTCGCCGAGGAAATTTTCAAGACCAACGTCCCGGACTACCTGTCTTTGTTCAAGGCAAGCCTTGCCATTTATTTCCCGTTTTGAAGAGGACACCATGAAAATCTCGTTTCCCAAACAGGAACCCAAAAAAATCGTCGCTGCAATCAAGAAAGCAATGGGCGACCGCGCGCTCGCCGAGATGGTTGACTTCGCTGTCGACAAGACAAGCATGATCATCACGATATCCAAGATGGGCACATCGACTTTGACGTTCGACAAACAAGAAAATGGTGATCGCTTGCTGTTCACCATGACTGGCGAGAAGATTGCGTTCACCCACCGCGCCTTCAAGGGCGAAGTGACCGAAGCTCTGGTGAAAATTGTGACCAAGGCAGGCGGAACCGTCGAGGAAGCATGAATCAAACAGGGCCCAAGCCCACTGCGCCTTGCCCGGCCGATCCGGTGTGGACGGGGGACTGCGCACGCCTCGTGGACCAGTTGAGCATCGAGCAGTACAAGATCCCCCAAGAACGACTCATGGACCATGCAGGGAAGGCAGTCGCTGCAGAGGCGCAAGGCCACGGCAGGGTCTTTCTTGTCCTTGCCGGTCCGGGCAACAACGGGGGCGATGCGCTTGTCGCGGCACAGGAATTGTCGCGCGACGCGCTCAACCGCGTGCACGTGATCAGGGTGCCAAAGCAAGACGGCAACTTTGCTCCTTCGTTGCCAGACCGTTTTGACTGCGTCATTGACGGGGTTCTTGGGCTGGGCTTCAAAGGCAAGCTGGCATCCGACAGTCCTGCGGCGAAGGTCCTGACCCTCACCGCAGCAGAGATCCGTCGTCAGGAGGAAACGCTTGCCCCACACAAGGTCACGGTGGTGGCGGTTGACCTGCCCTCGGGCCTTGCCTGCGATGATGCCGCGACGGCGTCTGCAATGCTCCCGGCCGGGCGAACTGTTACCTTCGGTGGCATCAAGGCCGTGCATGCGATTGCCCCTGCACGGGACCTGTGCGGAAAAACTGTTTGTGCACAGATCGGCTTTTCGTCTGCTGCTGTGTATGAGGCCCTGAAGACACATCCGCCTGCGCACGCCATTGTCCGTAACGAAGCGCTGCTGGCACAGAATCCGTGGCAGGACCTTCCAGGCAGCGCTCACAAATTTGATCGCGGCCACGTCCTGATCCTTGGGGGAAGCGCCGGCAAGACCGGAGCTCCGGTGCTATCCGCCATGGCTGCCCTTCGCAGCGGTGCTGGCTGGGCCACAGTTTCGATCCCGCCTGGTGCAGGCGTCACCACGCTGATACCGCCGGACCTGACTGCAGAAAACTTGTGGATGACGGGCAGGCACGGCCATTCCATAGATTCACGGAAACTGGAGAAGTTCCTTTCGACGCGCAACGTAAAATCCGTCGTGGCTGGCCCGGGCACAATGAACACGCCGCTCACTGCGAAAAACATCGGGCTTTTGTGTGAGTTTGCCGCGCATGGATGTCTGGTAATTGACGCGGGAGCGCTTCAGGGAATCGAAGAACTTTTGACCCGTGTAGCGCGTCCAGCGAAGACCTCACGGATCATTCTAACCCCGCACCCTGGTGAGTGGCGAAGGCTCAACCTGGGTAAACATGGACCTGAAAACTGGCCTGCACCCTTGAATGTTGAAGGCGTAAAAAAACTGCGCGCGGTTTGTGAACGCCTCGGCATTCATGTCCTGTACAAACACGCCACACCCGTGCTCTGCGGTCCGGAAGGATTCACCATCGATGCCGAAGCGGCCGGTCAGCTGACCACAGGCAGTCTGGTTTTCAACCGCGGCAGCAATGCCATGGGGCGGGCTGGCACAGGCGATGTGCTTGCCGGCAGCATCGCCGCTCACGGCGCTGTGGGCTGCACCGCTGGTTTTGCCACCATGCGAGCGCTCAGCCTGGTTGCGAAAGCCTCAGAACTGGCAGCCGCAAAGGTTGGAAAACATGCCGTCCTGCCAACCGACATCATCCTTGAGCTTGGTCGCGCAGGGTAAATGCCCGCACGCAGCCATGATCCCGTAAATACATGGCGGCACTCCATGCCTGGCTGGAATCCCGGCCAAACACCAATAACGTAGCGTTGCGCCACGCCGGCAAATGGTCGCTCAAATCAATTTCCTGCAGGCATACTGCACCGGGAACCGGCGCCAGCGCACGTTCATCGGCGTGACGGACATCCACCAGGATTGCATCACCAGGAACATCGCCCGGTGCGACTTCAACAGGAACTTCCTGCAACGCATCCAAACGCGCCAGTATCCTGGTCACCTCCTGCGGATCAAGGTCAGCGGCCACAGCAAGATCGCCAATGGAAGAAGGTAGATCCTTTCCAGACTGCCTCAGCAAGGTGGGAGGCAAAAGGAATACCTCCCGCAAAACCACTTCCCAATATTTCATGTTTCTTAAAAAAGCTGTCATGATGAGAAACCAATAACACGAAAAGGGAGATTCCAGCCAATGCCCGGTTCACCAGCAAACGAACACCAAGGGATCATGGCCGGCAGCCAGGTCATGGACTGGAAAGGAAATCGTCCGGAACTTGGCAAGGATGTCTTCATTGCCAGCGGCGCCCGGGTCATCGGGGATGTCGTGCTTGGGGTGGGGACAAATGTTTGGTTCAACGTCGTGATCCGCGGGGATGTCAATTCGATCCGCGTCGGTTTCAGGACCAACATCCAGGACAATGCAGTAGTCCACGTAACCCGCGGGACTGGCCCGACCAATATTGGCAGCGACGTAACCATCGGCCATTCGGCTATCATTCACGCATGCACCGTCGAAGACAACTGTTTGATCGGCATGGGTGCCGTGATCCTTGACGGCGCGCGGATCCGAAAAAATTCCCTGGTTGCGGCCGGCTCTGTGGTCACACCTGGAAAGGATTTTCCCGCTGGTTCCATGATCATGGGATCGCCAGCGAAAGCTGTGAGGGAACTGACTGCGCAGGAAATTGCCGGTCTGCAGGATTCCGCAGACCATTATGTAGAACTTGCCCGGACTTATTTCTCGCGGGGATAGTAGTACTCGACAGTCGCAGCGATAAGATTCTGGTCCCGGTTGTTCAGGCCAAAGCGCGCAGCATTGCGAATCTCGTATTGATAGGCCTCTCGTTCTGCCTCCGCCGTACCGCCAAGACCCAGCTGGTCCTTGAGCACGATGAGCGGGAAATTCTGGCGGCAGTGAACTTCAATCTCATGGGCCAGCGTGGAGCCCAGCATTCCCCAGCTGGAAAAAGCACTTGGACCAACAAAAACCTTGGTTTTTGACATCCACGTCGATTTGACGGTCAAGCCTCGATCCTTCAGGTCCGGATCGTAAACCGGCATTTCAGCCCCTTCAGGGCGAACGATCTTGAATATCGCCATTGCCATGTCCACGGCCTCCTGGCCCGGCTCCGGAGTGCCTTCAGGCATCACGACCGAAGCGTGCTGGATGGCGCCGAGTTCCATTGAGGCGCGGGATTGTGACGCCAGAATCAGGACGCCAAAACCGGCAAGAAATCCAGTTGATAGAGAAACGGACAAAAGAATGAGATGGGAAAGACGCTTCTTCAACACCGCAACAGCTCCGCAACAACAGCAACTTCAGCAACAACAACAGCAAGTCCAGCGACCCGGACGGTTCTTAACGGAGCAAAGGACGGGCCAGAATCTGGGCGCCTCAATCGATGCGCCCAATCCATATTTCTTTCGTGATTACGGACTGTTATGCGGGCAGCAAAAAACGCACAACCGGCCCTGGAAATTCAGGCCGCGTGTGCGCATTCACAGTTGTCAAATGGTTAGACGCCCTGCAAGGCGACGAGGTGCGCACCGGTCGGAGAAGACTTGACCTGGACCACACCACCAGGCTCGCCCTCATAAACCAGCTTACCCCCGGCCTCGGCAGAGCCCGGGCCAAGGTCGACAAGCCAGTCAGCGCCCATGATCACATCGGTGTTGTGTTCCACCACGATGACGGTTGCACCCAGGCTGACAAGGTGTCGCAAGCGCTCGAGCAAGCGCGCGACGTCATCGAAATGCAATCCCGTTGTCGGCTCGTCCATCACCAGCACCGTACCGGCAGCCATGCGCCGGGTCAGGAAAGGAACCATTTTGAGGCGCTGCGCCTCGCCGCCGGAGAGGCTTGCGCTGGGCTGGCCCATTTTGAGATAGCCTAAACCAAGCTCCTTGGCCGGCGATAGCCGGCGCACAATCATCTTGTGGTTGGCAAAAACCTCCAGCGCCTGATCAATGGTCAAGTCGAGGGCCTGGGCAATGTTGATCCCGTTGTAGGTTACTGCGAGGACAGGAGGCTGGTAACGCTTTCCTTCACAAACGGAACAAGGCACCCGCGCATCGGAAAGAAACCGCATGGAAAGGGAGACTTCGCCCCGCCCGCGACATTCCTCACAACGTCCGCCTTCCGCATTGAGAGAGAAACTGCGTGCCGTCAAGCCGGCAATCTGAGCATCAGGGAGTTGCGCATACAGATCACGTAGCTCGCCAAACACGTCCAGGTAGGATGCAGGCATGCTGACCGAACTTTTGGCGACCGGCCGCCGGTCGATCAAATGCAATTGCTCGATGTCCTCGATGCCATCGATGGTCGAGCAACCATGAAGAGCCGTCTTTCGCGCACGACCACCTGAATTGTATGCCTGGATCGCCGCCTCAATGTTGCGATGAAGCGTGCCCAGGACAAGGCTGCTCTTGCCGGCACCGCTGACGCCGGAAACAACGTTGAGTGCAGACTTCAGGAAGCGCACACGCTTGATGTCCAGGTTGTGCAAGTTGCATCCGGAGAGCTGGATGAAAGACTTTGCGGCGCCCGTCAGATGATTGCGCACCGCGAACTTTTCACTGCCCGCCGAAAGGTGCCAAGCAGTGCGGGAATCGCGCACGAAACGGCCCGCGTCCCTGGGTGCAAACTGGGCCAGCAGGCGCCCACCGTCAGCCCCGCCACCCGGGCCGAGGTCAACGATCAAATCAGCGCGCCGCATCAAGGCGTCATCGTGGTCCACGATCAGGATTGTGTTGCCCTGGTCACGCAAGCGTTCAAGCCCGGCCCACAGCAAGTCGAGTTCCGCCGGATGAAGACCCTGGGAGGGCTCGTCCAGAACATAAAGCACGCCCCGCAACGAGTCTGAGAGGATCCCCGCCAGTTTCAGCCGCTGGGATTCTCCGCCTGAAAGCGAACGCACGCGACGAGCAAGGTGAAGGTAGCCAAGTCCGATCGAAAGGATCCTGTCAAGGATGCCGGAAGCCTCTTGTTCAACGCGCAAGAACGCGGGATTGGCACCCAGGGGTCCTGACTTGAGCCGCGCAAGGATTCCCGGAATTTCACGCAAGGGTGAGCGCATGATCTGCTGAATGTTCCAAGGTCCGAGCTTGATGGCTGCATAACGCGCATCGACACCGGTTGCCGTGCATGCATCGCAGTCAACCACTGCATTGGCAAACTCAACTTCATCTACGTCGTCTTCCCCCGCCTGGCCTCCGACCAGGGTGCCATCCAGCCCATCCACCACCGCAGCTTGCGAACCAGAGGAAGGAACTACGCCAAAACCAGAACAACTAGCGCACTTGCCGAGCGAGTTGGCACTGAAATACCGGGCATCGAGTTTTGGCCAGCTGAATCCGCAGTCAGGGCAACCACCCTTGGTCGAAACAGGGCCACCGCTTTCGAGCTGCAACATCCCGGTCGACGAGACACCAAAAAACTCGGCGAATCCCTTGCCCTCAGTCAAGGCCACCTCGATGCTCCGCTGCAACCGTTCACGGGCACCGGGCTTGATCTTGACCTGGTCCACGACCAGCTTGATGGTGTGCTTTTCTTCGCGCGCCAGATCCGGCACTGGCGACAGCGACACCATCTCGCCGTCAATGTAAGCACGCAGATAACCTTTTTCCGCAAATGCGGTCAGTGGTGCGCGGAAAACACCTTTTTTCGAAGTCGCAACCGGGACACAAACGGCGACCAACTGGCCGGCCCAGCCATCCATGATGCGATCGACGATGCCGTCAATGCCCTGCGCCGAAGTCGGCAGTCCATGCTCAGGGCAGTTCTTGGTGCCAAAGCGCGCCATCATCACAGCAAACAACTCACTGAGGTCGGTCAATGTACCGACGGTGGCGCGACGCGATGGCTGGGTCTCGTTCTGGGCCAGGGCGATGGCCGGCGAAAGGCCACTCACCTTCCTGACGGCGGGCCGGGATCCAAGGTCCAGGAACTGACGGGAGTAATGGGACAGCGTGTAGAAAAAACGGCGCTGGGATTCCGCCAAGACCGTGTCAAACGCAAGGGAACTTTTGCCTGACCCGCTGACGCCTGTAATCACCGTGATCTTGCCGCGAGGGATCTTCAAGGAAAGATCCTTCAAGTTGTGTTCAAACGCGCCTTCAACCGTGATGAAGTCCTGCTGTTTCAAGGGGCGACTCCCAAATGGCGGGCCGCAAGTTCAATGGCCGCCGCAAAACTGCCAAGATTCGCTTTCCCGGAAAGAAACAATCCAGCGGCTGGACCATGGTCAGGCGAAACACGCAGGTGCTGCAAACCAGCAGAAATGTTTACGGCCTCGTGGAAATGCAGCGCTTTGAGGGGACCAAGCCCCTGGTCGTGGTACATGGCCAGGACACCGTCCCATGCTCCGTTCCAAGATTCGTAGAAAATCGTGTCTGCCGACATTGGTCCTGAGATGACCGCCCCTTCGTTCGCAGGTTGTGAGCGTGCGAGCTCAATCGCCGGGCTGATAATCCGGTTTTCCTCATCCCCGAACAGTCCGCGGTCGCCCGCATGAGGATTAAGGCCGCACACGGCAAGCCGGGGATGGTCGATGCCAAACGTCCGGCGAAGGGTATCGATAAATATGCTCGCCTGGCGTGCAATCCCGTCCCGGGTGAGTGCACGGGAGACGTCACGCAGCGCGACGTGGCGCGTGGCAAGTCCAACTCGCAGGCGCGGGCCTGCCAGCAGCATCAGCGCAGCGGACCCAGAAAGAGCCAGATTGGGACCGGTCGACCAGACTTCCTCAAAAAATTCGGTCTGACCAGGGTGTTTGAATCCGGCAAGGGAACAGGCCTTCTTGTCGATCGGACCGGTGACCACTGCCACTGTTCCCGTCCGCGCAGCACCGGCACAGACCTCAAGCGCAAGCTCCAGTCCAGCAACAGCATGGCGACCGCGGCTGGCCGCATCTTGGGGATAAAGGTCCCCCGACACCGCGATACCGTCATCAATCACCCGCAGTCCCTTGGCCGGCAGGGCACTCCCAAGGGCCTTGAGCTGGCGTTCGATCAGAACGCCAGAACCGCACAAAACGAGTTCAAGGCGGTCTGTTGCCAAGAGGCCACGCCAAGGGGCACCAGGGTCAAAAAGCAGCCGAGCCCAAGCCTCAGTGGTGATGGACCACGGATCCCCGGCAGTCATGATGATGGTTGGCTTCCCGCTCATTGCCCGTCATGCTGCCCCCGCAGGCCCCGGGAATCAAGTTGACTTTAGCGGGGGTGTCACTTAAACAGCACTCTGGACCGTTATCTAAAAAGAGGTAGCAAACATGGCCCGCGTTTCCATCGAAGACTGTCTGGAACGAATCGACAACCGGTTTGCACTGGTGCTGGTGGCATCAGACCGGACCCGTCAGTTGATGGACGGCGCTGAACCTCTGGTGAAGGCCCGGAACAAGGAAAGCGTCCTCGCGCTGCGCGAGATCGCGGAAGGCAAGATCGTCGCCAAGGCTACGGCAACTCAGGAAGCCTGAGTCCTTCATGCAGGTGCCGCAATCAGCGGTACTTGCGCCCCACCGGGGCAGAATCCCCTAGAACGATAGAAGTCAGGCACATCTCCGCCACTTCCTCTGTGGAAATAAGCGCGGGGTCGAACCATTTCTGGGCAGCCAGGCGCGCACGCAGGTCGGTGCCGTGACGCAAAAGAATCGCTTCAACCATCCGTGAGCGGAATTCGTCGTAGGCCCAAGCCTCCTGCTCATCCTCCCTTTGCAGTTCCTGCCAGGTGTCCAGAAGGTCGTGGATATTGGTTACAAGGCGGGTTTCCAGGTATTCGCGGACAAACCGGTCGATGCGCTGCCCGTGCCGGGCCCAAAGTTCCTTTCGTCGACGCCCCCTGTAATTTTTCAGATCCAAAACGTTGCTCATGAGTGCCCGCCTCCCTTCCATCCGGGCCGTTTTAAAGTAAATCGGTAAAATCACGAAAAACGTTAGGCACTTCCTATTTTTGCAGCCCGGCAAGAATTGCCGGCCGGCCAGGCGCCAAGTAGGCAAAATATTCATGATTTCAATAACTTGCGGCTAATTTGAGCATCGTTTATTCTGGTGAATATAGGGAGGTGCTCCCATGACCATGAAAGTCGGAGATTCGGTGTTCCTGCCCCGGGGCGAAACTGCCGTCGTCACCGAGCACGACAAGCACCTTAGCACCTTCAAAATTTCGGCTGATCCAGCCTTTTCCGCCCACATCCGGCGCCACGGCTACATTAACGGAATGACGCCGGAACAGCGGACCAGCCTGATGACCCTGATGGACCGGGTCAAGGAAATCGAGGATCCCCAGTCCAAGGTCCAGGAAATCCGGACCAAGCTGGAGGAGCTGCGGGCCGACCCGCGCCAATGGCAGATGGCCCGCTATGTTGAGTCTGAGTTGGCGCATGTGATGAACGTCTACGGGGTCAAACCGACGTCATACACGTCCGACCTTGGACTGCTGAAGGATGCAACGTGAACTGGCGCAGGCGACAGCGTCTGAAGCCGGGTTGTTTTTGATTGATCAGATTGGATGAAAAACAAAACTCAGGGGAGGGTTTCACATGTCTCAGATAGGTGATCTGGTTCCGAAGGCAGGGATCTACACGCAGGCTGGCGTCATCGTGGAGAAGAAACCGGACGGCTCCGTCACGGTTGATACCGAACCGATGTTGGTGAACAAGTTTCACCGCTACGCCAACACGTCTGGACTGAACGAACGCGAAAAGGAAATGTTCAACACAATTCTGGACGAGATCTACCAGAAGAACGACGACCTGGAGAAGATCAACGGGATCCAGAGCGAAATCGACCGGCTGAAGTCTGACCCGGGCAACCAGAACATCGTGCAGTATCTGCGCAACCAGCAGTCTTATCTGGTCCGCCAGGCAAAGTCGGTGCCGCGCACTTACAACTGGGACGAGGGCAACCTCTGAGTTTCCAGCTTCTTGAGCAGGGACTTGGCCTTTTCGTAGTCCGGGTCCTTGATCAACGCGAGCTTGATGAAATCACGAGCGATCTCATCCCTTCCCCACCGCAGGTAACAAAGCCCCATGTTGTAAAACAACATGGGGCCTTTCTCTTGCTGGGGCAGGACGAACTGGGCCTTTTTGTAAAGCTCAAGCGCATCCTCGAACCGCCCTGAACGGACCAGGGCAATGCCTGCTGCATTCAGGCGCGCTGCGGCATGGGACGGCATGCCAGAGCGCGCGAGCAAGTCCCGGCACGCTTCCATCTCTCCGCGGGCGAACATGACCTGCGCCAGCCCGGCAAGCGCCATGGCCGAATTGCCATCACGATCCAGTGCCTGCTGGTAATAGTGCTCTGCCTTGAGCAGGTCTTCACCCTCCAGGTGAATGTCACCGAGTTCTACCATCAGCTGGATGCTGAGGCGGTTGTGCTCGTGACGATGCTGAATGATGCGGAGCGCCTCATCCTGACGCCCGAGCTTGCGCAGGCAACGGCTCAAGTTCATGTGAGCGCGATGGTAGTTCGGGTTTGTCTCGCAGGCCAGGCTCCAGCGGGAGATCGCATCGTCAAACTTACCGAGAAGCAGGCAAAGACACGCCTCCAGCTCCATGGTTTTGGCTGAGAGCTGTCCATTGGATACCGGCTCGCGGCGCAGAAATTCGCCTGCCTTTTCCATCAAAGCGCCGTAAGCCCCCGAACTGATCGTTCCCTGCTTCTGGAGCATTCCCCCCGAAGCGACAGCGAAATCGAGGCCGTCCTCTGACTTGATCACTTCAGCTTCATGGCAATTCCAGAAATGCTCCATCGCCTGGTCCACATGGCGCAGGAGAGCCCGCCACTGTTTGTCTGCGGATGATTTACGGGCTGGATCCGAACCTTGCGGCTTGACGGCAAGCCCAGCCACAGCGTCACGCCAATGCGCTAGGAAAACCCGTGTGCTGCGTGCAAGATCGACATCGCGGTTGCGCAGGGTGATGACCCGGTCGATCCCGAGCTCGCCAAAATAAATGGCGTCCTCCCTGGTTGGACTCGATGCAAGCACGATGACCCGGTCGCCTACACCAGCATCCCCGGCGAGCAAGGCAAGGTCTTCTACCAGTGCCCCGGCCTGGCGCAATTTGCAGTCCCAGTTGAGGATAACGGGCATGCCACCCGCAAACCGCGCCTTGCTATCACGCACAGGCACTCGCGAAGAGAGGCGCATGGAGTTCACGCCGGCATGGCGCAGGGTCTGCCGGGCAAAATTCCACACCCAGTCCTGCTCGTCTGCGATGATGATGGCTTGCGAGAAACCCATCCTGGACCTCCACGTCCATTTGGTAATCGTCACGAAATGGCAAAGTGTTTAGGGAAAATCGATGGATTTGGCAGAATCTGGAGCCCAAAATTCAGGCAGCTGCCTTTTGACGGACTGGAAAAAAACAACGAAATGACCGATCATCCCGATTGGTTCACCTGTACCTGCTGGCCACCAAAAATCCAGGGAGTCCGCGCCTCATAGACCACAAGCCAAAAATTTTTGTCGCTGGAAACGGTCCAGTAGGTTCGTGGATCGCTCACGAACTGCTCCTGTGGAATTTCGAGGTTTCCTTCCTGTTGAGCAAGGGACCACCGCGAGACGTATCCTGGAGCTTTGTCAGTGGTGACGTGACCACACCTCACAAGGTGCCAGGAATTGATCAACTCGCCATATCCATCCCCACGAAGTCTCCATCACTGGTGATCGTCGCGACGAGGGCCAATGACCTTGCCAGCCTCTGGGACAAGCAGCTGTCCTTGTTGCCGCCAGCCAAGGACGACGGCAATGCGCATGAGAGTCCTGTCATCATGATTTGTTGCAACGGCTGGGTAGCCGAAGAAATTGCGACATGGTCGCGCCTCAGGCCGGACCTGAAATTCCTGCTTGCAGTCACCACCGCCGGGATAACCCGGGCACCCGGCAACACGTTCCTGCGCACGGATTCTGCTGGCAAAATCTGGTGGGGTCCCTTGCGATCCGAAGGTCACACTCCTGCATGGGAAAAATCCCTGCCGCCAATTTTCGTTAACGATCCGGCCATTATTGAACGTGCACGCCGCAAGTGGCTATTCAACACCGCCGCAAACACCTTAGCTGGAGTCCTGAAATTACCGCGCAACCACTTGATGATCGACGTCCATCGCAACCGGCTGCGCCAACTTTTCGACGAGGCTTACGACCTCGGATGTGAACTCTGGCCGGAGTGGCGCGCAAAGGCCTTCAAGGAACCCGCACGCCGGGAAACCTTGTGGCATGAGCTTTGTCTCCTGATTCGTGAAACCGGAGCCAACGAAAACTCGATGAGCCGCGCGGCAAGAACAGGATCCGGAACCGCCGAGGCCCTTTATCTGGGCGGCCTCGCTTTTGAACGGACCGGTTATCCTGAACTCAAGCAGGCGACCGCCCAATTGCTCAGGGACGAACCATCTTCTCTGGACGGACGTGACGGTCAAATTCCTCGCCCGTGATCACGCCGAGCGCCAGGGCCGCCTCGCGCAAGGTTGTTCCCTCGTGATGCGCTTTTTTTGCGACCTTTGCCGCGTTGTCATAACCGATGACCTGATTCAGGGCGGTGACAAGCATAAGAGAATTGTTCAGGTGCCTGGTGATCGCCTTGCGATCGGGTTCGATGCCGACAGCACAGTTGTCATTGAAGCTGTGCAGGGCATCCGCCAGCAATTTGCACGATTCCAGCAGGTTGTGGATCATGACGGGTTTGAACACGTTCAATTCGAAGTGACCATTGCTGCCGGCAATACCAACCGCGACATCATTCCCCATCACCTGCGCTGCAACCATGGTCAGCGCTTCTGACTGGGTTGGATTGACCTTGCCAGGCATGATCGAACTGCCTGGCTCGTTCTCGGGAATCGTGATCTCGCCGATCCCGCAACGCGGACCGCTGGCCAGCAGGCGGATGTCGTTGGCGATCTTCATGCAGGCCGTCGCCAGAAGGCGCGTCGCACCGCTGGCTGCAACGATCGCATCGTGCGCAGCCAACGCCATGAACTTGTTCGGCGCCGTCCGGAAGGGCAAACCGGTCAACTTGGCAATCTGGGTAGCCACGTTGCGCGCATAGTCGGGGTGCGTGTTAAGTCCGGTACCCACGGCACTCCCGCCGAGCGCCAGATCCATCAAACCGTCCAAGACCTCCTCAAGGCGCTTCTCGGAGAATTGCAGCTGCGCTGCGTATCCAGATATCTCCTGCCCAAGCGTCAAGGGCGTCGCATCCATCAGATGGGTACGCCCAATCTTGACCACGTCGTCAAAGGCTTTCGCCTTGGATTCAAGCGTCGAACGCAGGGCCTTCACCGCCGGAATCAGGGTCGACTTGATTGCCTCAGCCGCCGCCACGTGCATGACGGTTGGAAAGCTGTCATTGGATGATTGCGACTTGTTGACGTCGTCGTTCGGATGAATGGGCTTTTTGCTGCCCATCTCCCCGCCAGCGATTTCGATCGCACGGTTGGAAATCACCTCGTTGGCATTCATGTTCGTCTGTGTACCACTACCCGTCTGCCAGACAACCAGGGGAAAATGCGCATCGAGCTTGCCAGCGATCACTTCGTCACAGGCCTTGACGATCAGGTCACACTTGGCCTTGTCCAGCTTGCCCAGGTCAAGATTGGTCAACGCTGCAGCCTTCTTGACGATCCCGAACGCGCGGAATATCGCGGGTGAAAAACGGTGACCACCAATCTTAAAGTTCTGCAGGGAGCGTTGCGTCTGGGCTCCCCAGTATTTGTCGGCAGGCACTTCAATCGGGCCGAAGCTGTCTGTCTCAATGCGGACCTTGCCGGCGCCTGTCTGGTTGGATGCGCTCATGGAATTTCCTCCTGCTGCTGCCATGCTGCCATTTTCATGCGAACGGTGAAGGTGCTGCCCTCACCAACTTTGCTTTCCACACCCACCTCGCCACCAAGGCTGGCAACAAGATGCTTTACAATCGACAAGCCAAGGCCGGTGCCACCCATCTCGCGAGACCTGGCCTTGTCCACACGGTAGAACCTCTCGAATATCCGATCAAGGTGCTTCTCCGGGATTCCAATCCCGGTATCCCGGACGACAATCTCGCAATTTGCCATTTTACCGGCCGAAGGCGCTACATGTCCCTCAATCCAGACCTGGCCATCGCGATGCGTGTACTTGATCGCATTGCCAACAAGATTGTCCAGGATCTGGCGCAATGACTCACGCTCGGCTGCGACGATCAGTGGTTCTGGCGGGATGGCGATAGAAAGGGAAATGCCTTTCGACAGAGCTTCGTCCTCATGGGCCGCGGCCACTGCCTGAATGACATTGCGCCAGTCGACCCGCACTGCCTCGCCCGCCCCCACGGTTTCATCGGTTGATTCAATGCGTGCAAGGCTCAAGATATCCTGCACGAGGTTAGACAAACGGTTCACATTCGCTTCGATCTTTCCAAGGAAGCGCTTCGAAGTCTCTGCGTCTTCCCCGGCTCCTCCAAGTAACATTTCGACGTAGCCCCTGATCGCAGTCAGTGGCGTCTTGAGTTCATGGGAGACGTTGGCAACAAAGTCGCGACGGACCCGTTCCAGGCGACGGATGCTGGTCATGTCATGCAAGACCACCACCACTCCAGCGGAGGACGTCTTGCCTGGGCCCAAATCGCTGCCCTCCAGGCCGAAGGTTTGCGCCTTGGTTGAAATGTAAGTCTGTGCGCCGCGGGGCCCGAGCTTGACCTCACCGCTGGCGATACCACCTGTCAACTTGGCTTCCTCGACCACACCTGTCAGCAGCTGTAGCGCAGGAATACTGTCCACCCGCTGCCCACGAGAAGTCCGCAAATCTGAGCGCAAAAGGCGTGACGCCGCCTGGTTGCTGAACAGGATGCATCCGCCGTTGTCGATGGCAATGATGCCTTCGTCCATGGCCGAGAGCATGGAACGAAGCTGTGCACGATCACGCGTCATCGCGGCGATGCGGGAGCTGACCTCTTCACCCAGGACGTTTAATGTCTCGCCCAGGCTGCTCAATTCGACCAGGTCAGTCGGGGCAACGCGTTCTTCGTAACGACCGCTGCGCATGGCGTCTGCCACCCGGAGCAAATCGGCCAGCGGACTGGCAACGCGTTGCGCCATCCAATAGCCGGCAACCAGCGCAACCCCGAGACCCAAGGCGGACACCTTCACTAGTGTCGCGAGGCCGCTTTCACCTGGCATGAGGATGACCTGGGCAAGAGTCGTCGCACCCCACGCGACCACCACCACCAGCACGAACGTGAAATACATCTTGCGAACCAGCAAGGGGCGCCGCGGCACACCCGCACCTGGCGTCAATCCTCCCGGCATTTGTACCCCACACCGCGCACCGTCTGGATGAAGTCCGCCGCTTCGCCAAACTTTTTGCGAATGGCACGGATGTGGACGTCGACGTTACGGTCGATGACGTAAACGTCAGCACCCGAAATTTGTTCGAGGATCTGGTCGCGAGAAAAAACCCTGCCGGGCCGGCTCATGAGCAGGGAAAGGAGTTTGAACTCAGCCAGAGTCAACTGGACAGCCACGCCGGAAACAGTGACCTCGTGACGGTCCGTGTCGAGCGTGACCGGACCAAGAGTGATCCTGCTGGTGCCTCCTGCCCCGCGCCCTTGGCTGGAACGGGGTTCCTCGATCGCGATGGCAGACGAAGGGCCCGGTTCGCTGAACCGCCTGGGTGTCCTGCGTAACACTGCCCTGATCCGGGCGACCAGTTCTTTGGGGCTGAACGGCTTGGAGAGGTAGTCGTCAGCACCGACCTCCAAACCGACCACAATATCGCTTTCCTCGCTGCGGGCAGTCAGCATGACAATTGGCATGGACCGGTCGAAACCCTCTTCACGAATCTTGCGACACAAGGTCAGCCCGTCCATGCCGGGGAGCATGATGTCCAGCACGGCAAGGGTGAAGGCACGGGTCCGGAGTAGTTCCAGGGCATCGCGGCCATTTCCAGCGCAAGTGACGCGAAAGCCCTCACGCTCCAGGACGTACTGGACGATCTCGCAGATATCGGCCTCGTCCTCGACGACCAGAATCGATTGCTCGCCAATCATGGCAGGGCTCCTCCCGGGATGCTCCTGAATTACCAGCTTCAGGCCCCCCGAAACAATGCCAGCGTGCAGCCGGCCGGGAATGTTAAGTCCTCATTAATTCGCCTCAAGGCGATACCGGGTCGGTCTGAAATCTGCTATCAAAGTTCATACGCATTGTTTCTGATTAATTTTTAAGCAGAGCTACCCCGGAGATTAGCCCATGACTGAGCCTTTCCGTAAAAAACCGTACCGGTTCCGCCACCCCGTCACCGTGCTTGCAATGGCCATCCTCAACGGTTTCGCCGCCCTAACTGGCACCAACGCGGCGGCCGCCACCCTGATCAACGGCGCAGGCTCCACTTTCGCGCAACCCCTCTACAATCGCTGGTTCAGCGACTACCGCAAAGTCGACACGAGCGTCGCCATCAATTACCAGGGCGTTGGTAGCAGCGGCGGGATCCGCCAACTTCTGGCCGGGACGGTCGATTTTGGCGCCTCCGACGAACCCATGTCGGCCGAAGAGAATGGCAAGGCAAAGAGCCCGATCCATCACATCCCCACGGCGATGGGTGCCGTCGCAATTTCCTATAACCTGCCTGGCAACCCGGCCCTGAAGCTGACCCCGGAAATCGCCGGGGAGCTCTTCCTTGGCAACATCAAAAATTGGAACGACCCGAAAATCGCAGCAGCAAACCCGGGCATCAAACTGCCTGACCTTGCGGTCGCCGTGACCTACCGCTCGGATGGCAGCGGGACCACCGCGGTCATGACCGAATATCTTTCAGCTGTGAGCCCGGCCTGGAAGGCGAAAGTCGGCCAAGGCAAATCCGTAAAATGGCCGGTGGGTGTTGGTGGCAAGGGCAACGCGGGCGTTGCTGGCGTGATCAAGCAAAACCCAGGCACCGTCGGCTACGTGGAACTCGTGTTTGCAGTTTCGAACAACCTGCCGGTGGCGGCGATCAAAAATGCATCCGGACAATTTGTGCTGCCGTCCGTGGC
>JBEGVZ010000064.1:0-13069 GCA_041178085.1 Pseudomonadota bacterium
AAAGTCGTCCCGTCAAATGACGACGCAGCCCTCGACCTTGTGATCGAATCCCAGACGACGGCAGACTCGGTCGGTTACAACCAGGCCACGCGTAACATCGGTGTTAACGTGTCCTTTTCGACCTTCACCCGTGCCACCACCACAAAACGCATCTTCCTTACGGATCGTGGCATCCTTGTAACGCCGGCGCAGTCGTGGGCCTCCACCAACTTGACCATCCACAACATCGACGTTTTCGCTGGCGGACTCTTCCAGCGTTTGAAGCGTCGCATGGCTGCCAACGCAGCATGGCGAAAGCTGATGCAAGAAAAGGCAAACCAGGAACGTCAGGTCTCGCAGCGGGTGGCGGATGAACTCAACGTGATGGCTGACGCCAAGGCGGGTGAAATCCTTGCGCCGGCGAACGAGGCATTCAAGAAATACTTCATCAACGGATTTTACAAGAAGGGGCGGCTGCCAGGAGCCCTGGTGACGCAAACCACGAACGAAGGTCTCTTTGTGAAAGTAATGGCCCCGGCGACCTCCGTATCCGTGCCGAATCCACGGCTCGATGAACCTGGACGCGGGGGCATTTCGGCCCACCTGCACGGGGCCGTCATCAGCCGTATCGCCGAATCACTGCTGGCGGGGGTTGAATTCAAGTCGGGCGAAGTTGCTGAAATAGCCAACTTCATAAGCGGCAGCGGTAAGGTCGTACCAAGGAACGATCAATTCTCAGTGAAATTCCGTGAAAACAACCCAGCTGAATTCACATTCGATGGCGGCACGATGATCATGCGCCTGTACATCACTGAGGTCACGCAAAAGGGTGGACATCCGGAAGCGGGCGGCATCATCGAAGCACGCTTTCCCATAGCACGCGACGACTTGCAGAGTCTGCGGCTACGCCGAGACGGAGAAATCGTGACCTTGCCGATGCCACCGGCGTCGCGACCATCATCGCTTCTGCAACGTGCGATCGACTACTACTTCAACAACGGCGGCAATGTCCTGGATCAGGCGATAAAAATCAGCGCGCTTCCCGGCCCTCTTGCAAAAGCGGGTGTGATCGAACTGAAGGACCTTTCCCTCAACCAGGGATGGTTCTTGCTGGAAACGAACTTCAATCCTGCGACGACGCCCGTTAGCGGCAAGGGGGCACACTGATGAATACAAGCACTCAACTTCGCAAGTTCAGCAGGTTTGCCCCGGCTTTGTGTGCCATCGCAGCGGTAGCGGCCGTTCTTTCCGGTGGTTCCACCAGGGCCAGCCAGTATGCAAGTGACCCGGCAGGTAGCGACCGCATGCTCCTCGCGTTCACGGGTAAGGGCACACTCATGGCCTGGGACGTCGGCGTGATCCGGGCCGCCTATGAGGCTTTACCTGCGATGCGGGACGGACGGGTCATCCTGTCCGGATCAAGCTCCGGCAGTATCCTTGCTGCCGCCATGTCTTGTCGCGGATTCAACGAAGAATCCCTTGCTGCCATCGAAGACGGATTCAGGAAGTTCAATCGTACGATTGTCGACGAATCAGCCACCAAAAATCTGATGGTGCTCCTTGGCCTGCCGACAGAGGCGGAGCATTCATCGCTCGATCATTTGCTTGATGTTGTCCTGGACGGGCAGAATTGCATTCCCAGGCTGCCAATGCTGATCCCGGCCGGAAACTTCGAAATGCTGGACGTGCGCTCCGACCAGCCCCTTCGTGGGCGCCCCGGCAAGACCTTCAACGTCGCCGACTTCACGGTGAGCGAAGGGGGGCGAAATCTTGGCAAGGCATGCACCTACTTTGTGGACCGCCAAATGTTGGCTTTTCTGCAGGCCGTGCCCAGGGAGGAGTTGCTCTGCGACCTGCGCCTCATCGAGACCAATGCTGACCTGCGCTTGGCGGTGTTGGCTTCAGTTTCCGAACCAACGTATTTCCATCCGTTCAGGGATCCGGCCCCCGGAAAGATCATCCCGTCTGGTCCGGGCAATCCCCTCGCGCCTGTGAAGCGTTCTTACTGGGGCGGCGCGATCATGGACGTCCCCGTGCACGACATCAAACGGGCACTTCCAGGCCTTTACACTTTCGCCACCGGGCGGGCGCCGTTCATGATGATGGTCGACAAGATCATGTCGCAGCTTAGCCTGATCGAGATCACGCCCCTTGCCGAGCGCAACAAGTGGTGGCTTGATCTTGAGGTAACCATGACTGCGGAGATGGGCGTTCACCTGGAACAGCCGCAATTCGACTTCCCGGAACAAATTGCCGCTGGCTATGAGCAAGCAAAAAAATGTCTGGCGTCGGACAGCTGCCTGCCCGCAGAAGCCATAAAGCCTGAAAATACAACGTCGCCGGCTAACCACCCGAGTGGTATCACCGGCGACCTTTCTTCCTTTACAAGGCGAGGGCTGGGCGGACTTGCAAACTGATACTCAGCAGCCCGACGGGCCCAGACCTATTCCGTCAAGCTGCTGACCGTTTTCCCGCACTGTTAACGTTACCTCCGGTAACATGAGCCGGATCGCGCAGTTCCTTGCGCAGGATCTTGCCGACGTTGGACTTCGGCAGTTCCTTGCGGAACTCAAAATGCTTCGGACATTTGTACCCGGTCAAGTTTGCCTTGGCGAAGACTTTGAGCTCTTCTTCCGTCAGCGATGGATCCTTTTTGACCACAAAAAGTTTCACCACTTCACCCGAGTGATCGTCTGGCACGCCGATGGCGGCACATTCTGCGATCTTCGGATGGGTCACCATCACTTCTTCGACTTCGTTCGGGTAAACGTTGAAGCCAGAGACAAGGATCATGTCCTTCTTGCGGTCGACGATCTTCACATAGCCATCCGCCGTCATGTAGCCAAGGTCGCCCGTTTTGAAGAAGCCATCTTTGGTCATGACTTTTGCGGTTTCATCAGGACGTCCCCAGTAACCGCGCATGACCTGCGGGCCACGGATACAGATCTCGCCCACTTCGCCGTACTTGCAGTCTTTGTTGTCGTCCGTGCGAATGGCGATCTCTGTCGACGGGATCGGCACTCCGATATAACCGTTGAACTCGCGGTTGGTCATCGGATTGACGCAAGCTGCAGGAGACGTTTCGGTGAGTCCATAAGCTTCGATGATCGGGCACTTGGTGACGTTGACCCAGCGCTCAGCCACAGGCTTCTGCACTGCCATCCCGCCACCCATGGTCAACCGCAAAGCGCTGAAGTCGACCGTCTTGAAATTCTCGTCATTGAGCAGCAAGTTGAACAAGCTGTTCACGCCGGTGATCGCAGTGAATTTCCACTTCTTCAATTCTTTCACAAAAGTCGGCACGTCACGCGGATTGGTGATGAGGACATTCAGGCCACCAAGGGACGAAAAGATCAGGAAGTTCGCCGTCAGCGAGAAGATATGATAGAGCGGCAGCGGCGTGATGATGATCTCTTCACCCGGACGAAGTTGGCCCTTGATCCAGGTATGCGCCTGCATCATGTTGGCAACGATGTTTCCATGGGTCAGTTCTGCGCCTTTTGACACACCGGTCGTACCACCCGTGTATTGAAGGAAGGCAAGGTCCGTGTGGCCAAGCTTCGGTACTTTCAAGCGTGATGCGTTACCAGCACTGAGGGCGGCTTTGAAGGTAACTGTTCCGTCCAGCTTCCACTCCGGCACCATCTTCTTCACTTTCTTGACGACAAAATTAACGATGGCGCTCTTCGGAAACCTCAGCATGTCACCGATCTGGGTCGTGATCACATGCTTCACTGAAGTATTCATGACGACTTTCTCAAGGGTCGCCATTGCATTTTCGAAAATCACGACGGCTTTTGCGCCGGAGTCCTTGAGCTGGTGTTCAAGTTCCCTGGGCGTGTAGAGCGGGTTGCAGTTGACCACGACGCAGCCGGCTGTGAGGGCGCCGACGATCGCAACAGGATATTGCAGGATGTTTGGCATCATGATCGCCACGCGATCACCGCGTTGCATCTTGAGGTCGTTTTGCAGGTAGTCAGCAAACTTCATGCTGAGTTCACGCAGTTCACCGTAGGTGATGGTTGCTCCCATATTGGTGAAGGCGGGAAGCGATTCGTAACTACGGAAGGATTCATCGAAAATCTGCAGGATCGAACTGTAACGGTTCGGATCGATCGACTCGGGCACACCAGCTTCGTAATGTTTCAGCCATGGCTTGTTCATGGGGACAAGTCTCCTTCCGGCACCAGCGCCGGTTTAGAAGGAGTCGGACAACCACAGGAAAAGTTTAACAAATATTGCGTTATTGCCCAAAAGTTGGGGCGCTAACCCACGAAAATCCCAAAAGAAAAAGGCGCGGGGTCGGACCGCGCCTTTCCTTGAACCATCCATGGTTCATTTTACGCCACCTTCATGTGGCGCAATTCGATCAGAACGAGCAACCGTAGTTGGAGTCAGCCAACCAAGACGTCAGCGTATCAGAAACTGTTGCATTTAGCTGACCGGTTGAGTTCAGAAATCCACCGGAACCTGCGCTATCGAGCGCCGCACTGGCAGCCGTAATGGACGCAGTTGCGACGTAGTTGCTTGGGTAGGTCCCAGCTGCAGCGTAGTATGCCGAGTCAAAGTGTCCGCCGCCCGTGAAAATCCTCGACGTAACATTCACACCAGGCATCGTCGACGTACCAGTAAGAGATCCAGTCTTGTACCCAACCTGCGTTGCTGTCATTCCAGCAAGGACGTTATAGGAAAGCTGGGTATCTGATACAGGCACCGTGGCGTCCGCATCGCCATGCATCCACAGCACGCGGCCCCTTTTCGATTGGAATCGGGAATCTTGTGTGGAGCCTGCATAGGTCTTCCAGTTTTGCAACGCTGCTGCAATCAGCGGAGACGTCAAAGTAACGTCGCGCTGCACCGCACGCATCTTCGCTACATCAGCCGTGACTTCGCCTGCGATATAATCATTAAACAGGTCCTTCAATTTGCGAATCCCGGGCAGATTGACGAATGCGGAGTTCTCGATTGTCCCCTTCACCAACAGTTCGAAGTAAATACGCGCCTTACCGACCGTTGGGCCAACTGGACCGGCAAGGTTAACAGCACAGCCAAAAAACGAAGGGTTTCCATAGGCGGTGCCAAGTGCACCGGTTGCTGCTCCTGCCGCCAAGTGGGCTCCCATGCGCCCCGCCGCCACCATGGAGACTAAACCACCGCGCGAAGCGCCCGCCAAAACGGCATGCGGTGCCGTTGAAAGTGGGTTAGAGCCCCCATACGGCTTGATCCGCGTACGATAGTTGCTGGCCGCAGAGAGATTATAAGGAGCAGCATTATTTCCGGCATAAGCACGGAACACGCAGTCATACATCCCCAGAAGATCATCCGCATCGTTATCGTAAGGGACTGCGGTCCCGACACCATCCGCAAGGTTACCGGATGCATCGCAAGCCTTGCTATCACCTGTCTTGGCGTTACAGACCGCCTCTGACGGGAATGCTGGCGCAACGATAACGTTGCTGGCTTGGAGTGCGCCAAAGTTCGCAGCGATCTCATCATAGGACAGACCAGAATCGCCACCGTGCCCGTATGCGATCAGGCGAGCATTCTGGGTACCGGCATCCGGTACCACAAACAGACCCGCGCGCGTAATATCCTCTGCAGTCCCGGCGCTATCCGTCTGAAGCTTGTACTTCATGAGGTAAACCTTGGCTGCGACCGCTGCGCCACTTGCATCGTAGGCAGCCTTCCATTCCGTGACAGAATCGATTGCCGCACACCTTGCCTTGTTGGCCGTTGCTGCATATTGCGTCGTCAAGGTCGTCATCAGCCCTGGTAAGGCGGCCGCGTTGGTGCCCAAGTAGGTCGAAACGGTAGCCAGCTGAGCCGTCAGTTCCGCCGCCGTCGCTGCCTTGTTGTTACCAATTCCGAGCGCAGTGGCCATCTCATCCCATTTAGCCTGGCGTGCCTTGACCGTCTCGTCCGAGACGTCGTCCGTCGTGAGGTCGCCGACTGCCTTTGGGATATTGTCGTTCGAAACAGCAGAGCCGCAGCTCTGGTTCAAAGCCACCATCAGTGCAATGACACCAAGGCGGCAGAAGGATCCTTTATTCAATTTCATTTTCGCTACCTCGTATTTGAGATTACGTGTTTTGCCAATCCGCCCTGCAGCCTCAGAACTTGTAGTACAGCTCGGTGATCACCGTGTTACGCAAGGGAGCAACCGCTTTGTTGGCACCCTTGACCGGCATATCGAGGTCCCACGTCAAGCGAACCGGGATGCGATTTTCCATCTGGAAGCCGTCAAACACCAGTCCAAGGCCAAGCGTATGCAGCTGGCTGCGTTCAGTTGCGCCACGGAAGCCGTTTGAAGCTGCGTCCTCGCGCTCTTCCACCTGAACGGACGTGTCGAAGTCATAGCCATAACGAAGCTTGCCACCGACTGGAGCGAGAGCAGGAGTGAACTGCCCGAAGCTGGTCTTCACGTCGAAGAAGCCGACGTTACGTACACCGGGGCGCTTGAAGGTATTCGAGTTTGCGTAACCATCTGCAAAGCTGCCAGCAGCGGCTTCGTCCTGAACGTCGTCCATCTGCGTATTGTCCAGCAACTTGGAACGCTTGATCTTGCCTTTGCCGACTGCGTAGTCGATCGTGTGTTGCCAGCCAGCGATATAATTGTCACTGAACTTGTAGTCGAAGTGCGAACGAAGACCCAGCTCCATGATGCCGCGACCCGTTGCACGTTGCGAAAGGGTCACGTCTTCATACTTGCCAGTCGGTGCGTGCAGAACAAGCGCTACTGCATGGCCCATGGTGTCACCTTTGAGCCAACGATATTTGACACCGATATCCATGTCACCGAGTCCAGTTGTCCCGGCCTCAGGCTTGGCGGCGTTGGCAAGCAAGCTGTGAACTGCTTGATTCAGAGGAACGCCAGCTTTCAGGCTCGCCGGTTCACCTGACGTGAGTTGCACGTTCAGATCGTAAGGGAAGGCATATCCAGAATCGATAAGTGCCCAGCACTGAGCCTGGTCGCTACAAACACCCAAGCCGATCATCAAATTGCTTGCGGCAACGTAAAAGTTACGCTTGCTGAGTTGGTAACCACGCTGGTTCTTGAAGTTGTCGGCGTTCATGCCAAGGTTGTTCCTGATCACAAACGGCGCAAACACACCAACGCTCAGGTTGTCACTGAAGCCGTACTCAACTGCAAGGCCGCTCGCCAGGACATTCGCAGAAAGGCCACCGTCCACCTTTTTCCCGTCGATGTCGTAAGCAGCGCCTTTCGACGTCGCTGACACAAATGGGATCCTCGCCCGCACAACTTTCTCTGGCAAAGTCGAGGACTCTGGTGACATCGCATAGTGCGCCGGGCGATCACCCGCAGCCGGGGCAGCAGCTTCCTGCGCCATGACCGGAGCAGAAATCACCGAGCCGGTAAGGCCAGCTGCTGCAAGGTTTCGCAACCATGAATGGGGACGCTTGCCATAATTAGCCATAAGGTTCCTCGCAACTCGTTTGGAAAAGGCAGACATGATTGAAAATGACTAATGAAAAGTTTAGCAGGGTTTAAAAAAAATTTGCAATGTTGGGGGGATACGGGATTCGGGGATTCATCGGACGGACCCCCGAATGCCCAGATGGGTGGCATATTTTAGCCCTGAATCAACGGAGAAAACTGTGACGTTTTGTCAGGTTTCCAAATCCGTTCTGGACGCTCCTCGCCGGGTCGATGTCTTGGATTTGCCAAGCTTGGGGCGTGCCCTGCCCTCCGGGGCGCGAAGCATTGCCGCCAGCGCTTTGAATTCCTGCGAAAGCTTGTGATTGGGCTTGTAGTAAACCAGCGGCACGCGCGCGGCGTGACTTTCTCGCATGACTACCGAGGGCGACAGATAAGGCTCAAGAAGAGGGAAACCTAGCTTGCCGATCGACTCGATTGCAGCCTTGTGATGGTTTGCCTGGGCTTGAAAGTGATTGATGATAATACCTTCGATTGCCAGGTCCGGGCGGTGATCCATTGCGACTTCCTGGACGATCTCTGCAACGTGCCGGACAGCCGAAGCGCTAAAAGCATCACAGTCAAATGGCACCAGGACTCGGTCAGAGGCCATCAGGGCACTCATGCTGTAAAAGTTCAGGGCAGGCGGCGTGTCAATGAAGACAGCGTCAAATTTGTGCTGGGCAATCAGCTCATCAAGGGCCTGGGACAACTTGAAGATCTTGTAGCGGGCTTCGAGTTTTGGTTGAAGCTCCCCTAAACGGGCATCGGCAGGAATCACCCACAGGTTTTTAAAGTCGGAACGGTAAAGACAGTCGGCCAGAGATTGCCCGAAAAGCTTGAGAGTACTGACCGTAGACTCGAAGAAATCAGTCACCGTCTTTCCGCCAATCGCACCCTCGCAAAGCAAGTAGTGGCTGGTATTGCCCTGGGCGTCCAGATCGACAACCAGGGTTTTCAGCCCAGCGGCGGCGAATGCAGCAGCAAGGTTGCAAGTGATGGACGTCTTGCCGACGCCCCCCTTCTGATTGAAAACGACTCTGCGGATACACTGGGACTTGGACGCCATGAAGCTTCCCCTGCGTAGGATCGGCATGAAAAATCACTGCTCAACATCAGTCGCGAAAAGCGTACAATGCCCGGGTCACCGCGTAAAGCGGCCCAGTAAAAAAGAAACCCCGGGGGAAATCCAACCATGCTGAGCGCAAAAGCCTATGCCGCCAAGACTGCAACCTCGCAACTCGCTCCTTTCAATTTTTCCCGCCGCGAAGTCGGCGCCGATGATGTCTTGATTGAAATCAGCCACTGTGGCGTCTGCCATTCAGACATTCACCAGGCGCGCGACGAATGGGGTGGGTCGATTTTCCCGATGGTACCTGGTCACGAGATCGTCGGACGCGTCACCAAAGTCGGCGCCAATGTCAAAAATTTCAAGGCGGGGGATCTGGCCGGTGTCGGCTGCATGGTCGACTCATGCCGCACATGTGGAAGCTGCAAGGAAGGTCTTGAACAATACTGTGAAGGGCATGCCGTCGTCACTTACAACGGCCTTGAAAAAGACCTGAAGACCCCGACCTACGGTGGCTATTCGAACCTCATCGTGGTCGACGAGAAATACACCCTGAAGATGCCTTCCAACCTGGATCCGGCAGCAAGCGCCCCGCTCCTTTGCGCAGGCGTCACCACCTGGTCACCGCTTCGCCACTGGAAGGTCGGCCCCGGCATGAAACTTGGCGTGGTCGGACTGGGTGGCCTTGGTCACATGGCAGTCAAACTAGGTGCGTCGATGGGATCCGAAGTCACTGTCTTCAGCACGTCAAGGGCAAAGCAAGCAGATGCCGCACGCCTCGGCGCAAGGAACTTTGTCGCGACGGCTGAAAAGGGCGCATTGGAAAGCAATGCCAAGACGATGGACTTGATCATCAACACCGTTTCTGCACCGCACAACATGGACGGCTACCTCAATCTTCTCAAGCGCGATGGCACGATGGTCCTGGTCGGTGTTTCGCCTGAACAAATTCCCGTTTCGGCATTCAGTGTGATCGGCAAACGTCGACGTCTGGCCGGGTCGCTTATTGGCGGGATCAAGGAAACGCAGGAGATGCTGGACTACTGTGGTAAGCACAACATCACCTCCGATATCGAGCTGATCCCCATCAAGGATATCAACGACGCCTACGAGCGAATGATCGCTGGAAAAGTACGCTACCGGTTTGTGATCGACATGAAAACGCTCTGATCTGGAAAACTGAAGGTCGGAAGTCAGGGTCAGGCCCGGCTTCCGATCTCGCGGGGATCAAGCACAACGATGACCTTGCCGTCGCCATCGACCGCACCGCCAAAAATCTCAGGGCGGGATGCAAGGGCGCCACCCAGCGGACGCAAGGTGAGTTCACGATGTTGCACCAGTTCATCAACAACCAGTCCACACTTGCTGCCACGCGATTGAACGATCAGCGCATAGCGACCACGCGTCGGACCAGCACCGGCCGCAGGTTCCGCATGGCCCAAAAGTTTAGGAAGAGATACGAGCGGCAAGCTGGTCTCATGGATGTTCAAGAAATCCTGGCCATCGATAGTTTGGACACGCTGACCGTCCAGGCGCAGCGTCTCGACAATGCCGTAATCGGGAAGCGCATAGTGTTGGTCGCCAGCACGAACCACAATCCCCTTGATTCCACGCAGGGAAGCCGGAACTTCAAACGTGAGGCTACCCTGCCCCGCAGCATCGAAGCTGACAATTCCCTTGATCGCGCGGGCCGATTCAGCCGCCGCCCGGAACCAGGGAGACTGCGAATGGGTTGCATGCATGTGCTGACCAGTCGCCGGGTCAAGGGCAACAGAAAGGCGGATCATGCCCGCACTCACACGTCCCGTAACCAAGAGGCGCCCTTGCTCTGCGGCGCCGCGCATCAGCTCTGCCAGCACGGTAGCAACCGGTTGTAGCATCGGGTGATCAAGCTGGACCTGATCCAACTTTATTTCCGCTGGAATCTGCGCGCCCGTTGCAAGGATCGCCTGCCCAAGAGCGGACGCAAGCTCTTCTCCTGTGCGCCGCTGAACCGTGTCGACGGATGCACGCAACTTTGCAAACGACTTGACGATCCCTGTCGTCAGGTCGGCGAACTTACGGATCTCACCTGAGGCAGAAAATTGAGGCTCGCTCATCAGTGCCTTGGTGGCACTGAGCAACTTCAAATGATCAAGCTCAATGGCAGAGATGGCCGTGCTCAAGCGCTCAAGGGCTGCGCCATCGAGCTTGCGAGAATCGCCACCACCAGCCGCCGCTGCCGTCACCTGGACAGGTTGAGCAGGCGTAGACGAAGTAGACGGCACTTCTTCGGAAGCTGAGCCAACCCCCAGCCACCCACGCAGTCCTGCCAGCAATTCGATCGTATCAATGATCAAATGACGCGTGTCATCATCACTCTCGCGCTGCCCGGCGGGAAGACGTGCGATGTCCTGAAGCCGCGTTTGCAATGCTGGCAGGATGTCAGCGACGAGGCTGTCAAAAACAGTTTTGGTGGCGGGATCCATTCCCATTGCGTGGATTCCTGAATTCAAGAGGCCTTCGAAATATTACCGCTGACAAACATGAAGTAGGCATCTTCCAAGGCGTCAAACACGAGCTTCTTCTTGCACTTCTCACAATGCATCTCGGGCGCCACGTGACTGCGGATTTCCGCAACGTGGTCCTTGGTGATCAGAAGACGATTCGTTTCGCCATGATCGTCACAGGCGTAAGGCGCATAGAACGACTCCACCACACCGTTGCCGAGCGAATCAGGTACCATGTTGATCTGATCGATCATGGTCACCGAGCAGCGCTTGAAAAACATCTGGCCCAGGCCGCTCAGGTCACGCACGAGGTAGACCCATTCCCGGATACCAACCGAGTTGAAGTTATTGACGTTCTCAAGGATGAAGTTGATGTTGCGGGCGCTGAGCCGTGGCACATCCGCTTGCCGGAAATTTTCATCGACGTCGCCATCAAAAGTGTAGGTAACGGAATCCGCACCTTTTTCGATGGTGATCTTCAAAGCGCCAAAGTTAATGGTATCGGCCACGACTAAAACCTCCGGAGGACAGGATGGCGTCCTCGCTCTGCTGCAAAATCTGGAAGTCTTGTCGGAGGTTTACCGGATTGCTTGAGGATCGATCGCTACCGTATGGGCGACAAACAGAGCGATTTTAATGGATTTTTCGATGCTTTTTGGATTAACCCGCGCAGGTTCGTCACCTTCACGGTGCCATACCGAAACATCATTGAAATCTATGATGTTGAGCGCAGGAACGCCAATATCCAGGAACGGTTTGTGATCATCCTCCACCGGCACGGAATACCCCGAAAGGGTCCCGGCGGGCAGCCCCAGCCCCTGGACCGCGACCTTCTTCAGCTCACGCATGGCAGAATTCGACAAAAGATCGTCGGTCAGACGAAGATCCGGTGAACCCACCATGTCCAGAAGAACCATGGCAGAGAGTTTCACTGCAGCCTTGGCTCCCGATTCCTCTCCCATCATCGCTGCGGGACCAACTTTCCCGGCAGCATGGCGACTGCCCCAGGTGTGATCCACAATCCGCACCGGAAAATTTGTTTCGCCGCCATCCCATTCCGGAAGCGTGGATTCCTCGCCATCAAACCAGACAAACACGAACCCGCATTGCAAGCCTGCAGGCGGCGTTGCATCTGCCAAATGGCGAAGCATTTGCAGCAGGGCTACCGACGAGGAGCCACTGTCATTGGCACCCGTGTAACGGATCCCCTCCACGTGCTTTGTGTCGTAATGAGATCCGAACATCACCACACAGGACAACCTGCCACCCGAATTGCGGGCGACTGAGTCATTCCAGCGATCTGGCCAGGCAAAAACATTGCGCCCCGAAACCTTGCGGGTCAATTCTGCCGGCGCAAACAAAGCGCGAGGATTGGGAATGTCGGCATCAAATTTCTGAATAAATGTGCGTGCACGCGCTTCGCTGGCGCGCCGGGCCAGGTAGTCGGCGACCACAGACTGCCGCGCGGAACCAAATGGATGAGGCTCCGCCGCAATGAAATCAAGATCCGCACGTGCCGCGGCCTGATCAATGACAAAACTTCCTGCAAAATGCTTTGTCGCAGAAACGCCTTCCGACGAAGAACCACCGGGACATCGCCATGCGGTCAACAACAGGACACTAACCGCGGCAAGCCGCTTATGCATGCGGCAACTTGCCCCACCAGTAGGCCGCACCTGAACCAAGCTCGTCCTCGATACGAAGAAGCTGGTTGTATTTGCAAATCCGGTCCGTTCGCGAAGCCGACCCGGTCTTGATCTGGCCGCAGTTGGTGGCGACCGCAAGGTCAGCAATGGTGGTGTCTTCTGTTTCGCCAGAACGATGCGAGATGATTGCCCCGTAACCGTTCGCGCGCGCCATGTCGACCGCTTCAAGGGTTTCCGTCAGGGTCCCGATCTGGTTGAGCTTGACCAGGATCGCATTGCCAGCATGGCGCTCAATGCCATCACGCAGGCGCTTCGGATTGGTCACAAACAAGTCGTCACCGACAATCTGCACACGAGAACCAATTTGTTTTGTCAGCGCGACAAAACCGTCCCAGTCGTTTTCCTCAAGGCCGTCTTCAATGCTCACGATGGGGTACGACTCTGCAAGCCC
>JBEGVZ010000065.1:0-35872 GCA_041178085.1 Pseudomonadota bacterium
ATCCGGGAAATGAGACTCATCGAATCGGGGAAAACCCTTCGTAGCTACTCCAGACACGCCTATCTATTTTTGATCGTTGCTGCGGGGCTGGCCACACTCCGGTGGAGATGAACTGCCTTAGCATGTCATCTCCACCGTCCCGTTCTCAATCCAGCTCTGGCGTTACCAGGTGACGGGCCTCACCTTTTACAGAACGTCCGATCCAGGCCGTCCATGCGCCAGCGAAATCTGCTGTATCGCCAGGCTTGAATTCGACAATCACCAATTCCCTCTGCGCGGGTGATAGACGCTGCAGGATCAGATCCTGATCGTTCAATGCTTCACCAGCGAAGTAAATCTGGGTGGTCAGCGAAGGATAGCCTTGGCGGTGGATCTTAACGTGAATGTGAGGGGGTCTGACCCAACCATCCCCTGCCGGATAGGCACCAGGACGAACGGTTTTAAGAGAAAAACGCCCCTGACCATCCGTCTTAACCTGAGCCCAATACTGAAAGTTGGGATCGAGAGGGGCGGTGTTGGGGTCGCTTGGATGATCATACTTCCCTGACGCACAGGCTTGCCAGAATTCAACGAGGGCTCCCTCGACCGGTGCACTGGTATCAGCATCGCGGACGATACCTGCAAGGATAACGGACTCGCCCAGAGCAGCTTCTCCACGCCCGCGCACTTGCGTCATGTCGGCATCCTTGTCCAGCTGATCTTTTACGGGATAAAAGGGCCCCTCTGGCTGGGCTGGGGTCTTCACACCCAGAGCAGCTTTTGCGATACCGCTGGCAAGCAATCCGCTGGACAGCAATCCCATGCCGGCAAGCCCAGCAGCCTTGAGCGTGTTTCTGCGATCCTGATCAAAATTTCTGTCTTTCATTCGCCACCTCCATTGGTTTGAAGGCTAACTTGCCCGCAGCCGTGATATAAATAAAATTAATATCTACTATTTTCATCATCAGGATAATCTATGACTTCAGCAATCCCATCCCCCGCAGAAATCAACTACTTCATGGAAGCGGCAACAACCGGAAACTTCTCCCGCGCTGCAGCAAGGCTCGGGATATCTCAGCCGTCACTTTCAGCGGCTATGGTTCGCCTGGAGGATTCCGTTGGCGCAAAACTTTTCCTGCGCAGCCGCCGGGGCGTTGAACTGACCAGATCAGGACGCCAACTATTCGAGCATTCTCAGCGCCTGATGAACGCATGGCTGGAACTGCAAAATTCTGCCGTTGCAGCGACGGAGGAAGTGCAAGGGAAATACACGATTGGCGCTCATCCATCAGTGGCGCTTTACACACTTGGGGGATTTCTACCGGAGGTTCTTCACAAGAATCCGAATTTGAATATCAATTTGCGCCATGATCTTTCCCGAAGGATCACAGAAAACGTCATCCAAGGCGAGATCGATGTCGCAATCGCAGTAAATCCACGTCCGCATCCTGACCTGATCATTTCACGGCTAACTACTGACGATGTGACGCTTTGGCAGAAAGCCACCAAGCGAGGACAAAAACCCCAGCTTCAAAAACGAGAAGGCATCCTGATTTGCGACACCGGACTGATTCAAACTCAGGCCATCATGAAACGCTTAAAATTTCCGCAAGCAACGCCTCGCATTATCGAGTCAAGCAACCTGGAGGTAATTTGTGAGCTGACTGCCGCCGGGGTGGGGGTAGGAATTTTACCGACAAGGGTAGCCCAGCGAGCCAGCAGCTCGCTGGTGAAGATTCACGGTGCACCTGTATTCCGAGACGAAATTTGCCTGGTCATAAGGGCAGAGCAACGAAAGGTTGCGGCCATACGATGCCTGACAGCCGCAATCAAAAAATCATTCGAGAGCTAGACGGTTCACCATCCGCACCAGTCAAGGTCAAATACAATCCGCCAGACGCCAGTTAGGGTCACTCACCAGCCTGGATGCCGGCACCACAATACCATTGAAGAAGTCGCGCAAACGATCACCCCGCAAAGTTCCATCCTTCAGTTCGCGCACGTAGGGACGCAAAGCCTCAAGATCAAACGGAACTTTCTCCGACCAACCGTCCGGCCAAAGGTTATCGATGCCGGCCGCATGACGCAGGGTGCCCCACTGAAGCGTCATGGGTTCAGACATATAAAGCACCACACCTGCTGTCCGCAAATAAGCCGGGCTGTACTCGGAATAACGGCAAGCTACCGCGCTAGTGTCCGGTATCCTGACTTGCGCGTCAAAACCAGTGTCGGCGATTACGCGATGCATGGCTTTCTTGACGATCTCAAGGCCAGGGTATTCGTCAAGGTATTTGGTAAGCTCAACCGCAATCCAACGCCGGACGAAATTGTGCATACACTGAGACAAGATCATCTCTTCGGTCTGACCGCCAACTGACCAGGTGGCACTGGTCTTCTGGAATTCCTTTGTGAAGTTAAATGCGCCACCAGCTTCGACAACAGCTTCGCCGTTTGCCAGCACGAAATCACCACCAACGCCAAATTCACCGGCAAAAGAGAGGTCTGCAATCTTGGACAAGGTCAGCGTACACTGGACCCTAGTGCCTGGAGTTGCGATACCCGTCCTGGTAAACAGGTCGCTGCCGACAACATGGGCGACATAACCTATACGCCCCTTCAGGGTTCCGCGGGCAGAAACCGATTTTCCTGCAACCACCCCGGTTTTAACCTTTACAGTTTCGCGCGCACCCAAATACCCCGATAACTCATAGCTTTTGCGGATTTCCTGCTTGCCATCCAGCGTACGCAGCGCGGGCCCACCTGCAAACTCAAGTCCAGGCTTTGACTGGCACATCGACTCTGGCTGGAACGCTCCGCACATCCCATCCTTCAGGCGACAGAATGCTCCCACCGCTTCGATCGCTGTCCGGGGACTCTTGCAAACAAACGCCCTCGGGTTTCCGCTTTCGTTGGACGGCACTTCACATCGGGTACAAGTCAAACTGTTGAAGGCACATTCGTTGTCGCAATATGCAAATTCTACGACTTCCGTCTTTTGGAACGTGAAACCCTCGAAGCATTTCTGCCCGTTCTTATTCTGATCCCACGCGCTCGCAATGGTCCACAAAGTCTTGAAGTGACGGGCCATCTCGACGCATGCGTCGTAGGCTTCGTCCGATGCGGTAAGACTTAAACAGTCAGACTCCCGGCTTACCAATCCGGGCACATCGCCGACCTGCATGACAATCGTCCCAAGCTGGCCGGAGTAGGCGCGATCCAGCGTAACCCCCCGGTAGGATTTCAAAGACTCGCCAACCGGTACCGTCGGCGCCCGGTTTAATTTTGGTTCCAGCCGAATAAAATCCGCGCGCGCCGCTTCAAATTTATTTCCGAAGTTCACAAAGTTGTGCTGCATGCCGGCGCAAGACCATTCGAAGTCCCACACATTTGGAGCACCACTGCGAAGTTGCCCAACTGAAGGCGCCGCCTGGCGGCAACCCGCAAGCATCAAAAACGCAGAAATCATGAGGTAAAGCGCTGAAGCCTTGAATATGAAGGCTGGTTTGAAACCTGCAACCATCGAAAACCCCTCGGCAGTCCAGGCGTGTACCATTCAAAGCCTGTGCCAAAGCGGGCTACGCCATAAATTTTGCAACTTAACGTAATATTTGAATTAAATAGACGAAAATAGGAGCCATGACTGGTGGCGTGTACTTCCAGCCGACGCATCGCCCAACAATTTGACAGGCCAACGCAAAAACTCAGGCGCCTTTGCGAAACGTTGCGATATCGCCTGCAGCTAGCATGGCACCCGCTGGCATAAGAGGAACGGGATCATCGAACAATAGAGATGCCGCACGGATGATCACTTCCGGATCGAGGACAGAAATAACCTTTTTGTTCTCGACAAGTACGGTACCCTTGATGAACTCGTAGCTACGGCCGGATTCGCTAAGACCACCTTCTATTGTGATAAAATCCCGGATGCGATCCACAACGCAGCCGAAGAACTGGCCCTTGCGCGTACGGAAGACCAGCACGAAAACCCGTTCGCGCCCCTCCGTGGGCACCGGAGCAGTGCGCAGCAAACCGCTCACGCCACTGCCAAGAATGGTTGCAAGTTCAATCAGGGGCATGGACTGCTCCCGGTACACAACGACACTGCGATCCATCATCCCCATCACATTTGCGGTGTCGAAGTCCTCCAATCGATAGACGGAGTTCATCGGAATGCCAAAATCCCCGGGTATTTTTACATCCATGAGCAGGATGTCGTTCTTTGAGATACTCTGACCATTCCTGCCTGAAGCCGCCTGGTTCACATCGCGATAACGGAGCTGAACACCTGCGATCTCAGCAATGCCATCGACGTTGAGGATCAGACCCACGGTGCCGTCGCCCATGAATGTCGCGCCAGAAAATGCTTTTCTGCCTTCCAGCTGAGCCCCGACCTTCTTCATGACAATTTCTTCGGAATCAAGAATTGCATCCACCCTACAGGCATAGACTCCACCCTCGGCCTGGATGACTACGAAACTGGCCAGGTCGAACCCCTCGACGGAAAGAGATGGCATGGACTCCCGCAGTTTCAGCGCAACTCCAAGATCGACGACCGGAATCAAGTCACCATGGAAATCGAGGACAAATCCACCCTGCACCGGACGGATCAGTTCACGTGCATCCGCAACGCGCAAAAGGCGGACGATCTTGTCCTGCGGAACGGCAAACGCAGAGCCATTCGCCTGTACCAGCAACGAACTGACAATCAGCACGGATTTGGGGACGGGCAAATGCAGGGAGAAGCGCGTGCCAACCTTCAATTTGCTGTCAATTTCGATTCGTCCGCGCAGCTTCTCTACTGAGCTCTTGACCATGTCTAGCCCGACCCCGCGCCCCGAAATCCCCGTGACGCTGGCGGCAGTGCTGAAACCTGGTTCGAAAATCATTGCGAACAAACGGGAATCAACAAGGGAATTGGCATCGGGCTCGGACATTCTTCCGCTTGCGACAAGCTTCCTCCTGATCTTGGACGGGTCGATGCCACCGCCATCATCCGCAACTTCAGCGATGATCTCGTCGCCTTCCTCACGAACACTAACCGTAAGGTGACCGCGTGCATTCTTGCCCGAAGAAGCCCTCTCGCCCGGCGACTCCAGACCGTGATCCACAGCGTTGCGAACCAGGTGAACCAGGCTTTCAGCAAGAACCTGGGCCACGGCCGTATCAAGGCGGATGGATTCCCCCTCAACCCGCAACTCAATGTCCTTGCCAAGCGTCTTGCTCAGGTCACGGACTGCGCGGGGAAGTGGTTTCAGGATGCGGCTAGCTGGCACTTTTCGCAATTCCGTCAGGCGCCCCTGAACACTGCTGTTGATCTTGTGCATTTCATCGAGAAGCTCACCCAGCAGTGAGACGTTCCTGTTGCCCGGGGCTTCCTTTTCGATCACCCGCACCAGCTTGTTGACCATGTTACGAATCACGGTGCTCTCACCACTGAGCTCCATGAATTCATCGAGCATTTGAACGGGCACTTGAATCGACTCGCGGACCTTTGTCTCACCAACGGGCAATTCGCCAGCAGCGCCATGTTCAACCGCCGCAGAATCATTCCGGGATGACTCAGCCAAGACTACTTCGGTCGCCGCAGTAACAGGTGCCTCGGCGCTTGCCGTCACATCCTGGAGATCGAACATTTTGACCAGCTCCCCGACATCACCGTTCCACAGGGTCTTGGTACGCATGGATTCAAGCATCTGCCGGGTGATATCGACTGCCTTCAACATGACCGTGATGTAAACTTGGGTGACAGGAATCACACCAGATTTCATTTTCGACAGGACGTCTTCACAGCGATGAAGAAATTCAGGTATTGGGTTGGTGTCAAAGAAGCCACTCGAACCCTTGATGGTATGAATGTTGCGGAACACAGTATCAAGTGCTGCCTTGTTTCCTGGATTTTCCTCCAGAGCAAGCAACAGGGGCTCAACCTCTTCCAGCAGGCTTGTGGCCTCTTCTATGAACGCAGATTCAAGCGAGGACTTTTCCTCGAGCTGTTCCATGCGAGACTTGAGAGTGGAGAACGCATCAGTGACCGGACCCAGGATCTCCGCACCCGCCGCTGCCATCAGAACCTGCAGCCCTTCCGAGCCGCCCGTGGACAAATGACTGGCATTTTCAGGGCTACAGAGAACGATGAAGGGAAGCTGGCGGACCGTCTCTTTAAGAGCTGTGATTTCTCCCGCGAAATTTGCAGGCGACGATTCGAATCCCTTTACACCGCGCAGGTCAAGCACAACCCCGGCGATGTCAGCAAACCCATCTCGCAAATAGATAGCTGCCTCTGGCAGGGCATCGATCGAAGTAACTCCGCATTTGGCCGGCCGCCCCAGATCCCCCAGGAGGGCATTCAATGCGGGATCGCCTGACAGCACAAGAATTTGAAATAAGTTGGTCATGACGGAGCCCCCGGAAGAATCGAAAGAAACCTGGTTGCCGTATCGACAATAGCCCTGGAAAGATTAGGCACCCGCCACAACGGGTGCCGCTCTCAGAACCGTTTGGGCGGTTGTTTGTTGATTTTCCAAAATATGACGGGGTGAACTGTAGTTTTGGAAAAAACACAAAAGATTGAGCCGCATTTGATTCAACGTAGCCGGAGCGATAGCATTGAGGGGCAGGTCAGACGAGGAAAATCCATGAAAAATAATGCGCAAGATCCAGGCAACGAAGCACAGCCTCAAAGGCCAACTTTTGCTTCGACCCTCACGCAGTACACGACATTCCTCGTCAAAGGGCAACTTTATGGCGTGCCGGTCATGCGGGTTCGTGAGGTCGTCCGACCGTTACCAATCACTGGTATCCCATTGTCAAAACCATACATCCATGGACTGATCAACCTGCGCGGCCAGGTAGTCACTGCAGTGGGTGTCCACCGCCTGTTTGGAATAGGATCCCCTGATCCATCCCAACTCATGAACGTCATATGCGAAAAAGGATCATCCCTGATTTCCCTGCAGGCAGATGAGATCGGTGACGTGCTCGAGATGGACCCTGAGGAAATGGAGCCACCCCCTCTCACCACGGATCTTGGAGTCAAGTCATACTTAAGTGGAGTGTATAAAGTGCCGAATTCCCGGTTGCTGTCGATCGTCGACATCGACCAGATTTTTGCGGCAATGGAAAAGCAGGAAAACCAGTAACAAACGCCCAGCAATCCAGTCAGGAGTATCACATGTCAGAATCGCTCAAGATCAAATCCATCGGTGGCATCGCAGAGGCTGGCGCTGAAGCAGGCATGGCGACACCCGACCATTTGCCGCTGGCCCACTTCGCTCCCGTGAACCTGCTGCTTTGCGACCGGGACTTGACGGTGACATATGCAAATCCACACGCCATGAACACGTTCCGCAAGATGGAAGATCGTCTTGGGATCCGGGCGGACGAACTGGTCGGCTCAAGCCTCGACATTTTTGAGTCCATGACCCCAGCTGACCGCAAGGGGTTGACCAATGCCAAGCAAATGCCTTTCAAGACGCGGATCGATGTCCGCGGGGAAAAGTTAAGCCTCCAGGCCAACCCGATCATCAACTCCGAAGGCAAGCATATCAGCACAGTGATGACGATTGACGTCACAACCGTCACAGATACGGCGCAGACGCGCCTTGCTGAGATGCTGTCCATGCTCGAGAACGCGCCCGTCAACGTGATGGCTTGTGACCTGGACCGAGTGGTCACCTATTTGAACCCACGTAGCCGGGAAACCTTGAAGAAGCTTGAGAAGTACCTGCCCATTTCGATCGAGAAGATCACGGGATCGAAGATCGATGTCTTTCACAAAAACCCAGACCATCAGGCAAGGATCGTAGCAGACCGCAAAAACCTTCCCCATCGTGCCATCATCAATGTAGGGCCTGAAAAACTGGATCTGCTTGTTTCCTCGACACTGGACCAGAACGGCAATCACACCGGGACCATGATCACCTGGGACATCGTCACCAAGAAGCTCGAAACCGAAGCGCAGATGGTGAAATTTGCAGCGATGGTCCAGCTTTCACCCATCAACACACTTCTTGCCGACACCGACTTCAATCTGGTGTATATGAACGAGGCAAGCGCCCGCACCCTTCGGAAGATCGAACATCTCTTGCCCCGCCCGGTCGACAAGCTGGTCGGCGAGAAAATCGATATTTTTCACCGCGATCCAAGTCGGATCCGGAAGATTGTCGCCGACGCAAAGAACCTGCCACACAAGGCAAATATCAAACTCGGCAATGAGACGTTGCACCTCCTTGCCAGCCCCATCGTCGACGACAACGGAAATTATATCGGTCCAATGGTGACATGGGATCTTATCACCGACCGCGTAACACTTGTCTCCAACTTGAACGAAGCTTCGTCGCAGCTGGCAGCAGCAGCGTCGGAGCTCAACGCTACCGCGAGTGAGCTTTCCACCAATGCCGAAGAGACCAACCGTGAAGCGGTATCGGCAGCGGGTTCTTCCGAGGAAATCTCTCGCGGGGTCGACGCCGTAGCGACCAATAGCGAAGAGATGAATGCGGCAATCAAAGAAATCGCACGCAATGCGAGCGAAGCTTCTGCCATGAGCAACTCCACGCTAAAGCAGGCGCACGTTACCAATGACACAATCCAGAAACTGGGAACGAGCAGCCAGGAAATCGGCAACGTCATCAAAGTGATCAGTTCGATTGCCCAGCAGACGAACTTACTTGCACTTAACGCGACGATCGAAGCTGCACGCGCGGGCGAGGCCGGCAGGGGCTTTGCGGTGGTGGCGAATGAAGTGAAGGAACTGGCAAAGCAGACCGCTCGCGCCACCGAGGAAATCACCGGGAAGATCAATGCGATCCAAAAGGACACGACTGAAGCGGTTGACGCCATCGGGATCATCGCCAACAGCATCGAGAAGCTGAACAACATCGCCGGGGCTATCGCAGCGTCTGTCGAGGAGCAGCAAGCGACGACAAATGAAATGAGTCGCGTGGTGCAGGACTCCGCCAAGGGAGTCAGCAGCATTTCCCGCAGCATCAAGGCCGTATCGGAAGCATCAAGCCAGACCAGCACCGGTGCATCACAGTGCCTCACAGCAGCCAAGCAACTGGCGCAGCTGGCGGAAAGCCTGCGTGAAATTGTGCAGAAAGTGAAAGCTTGACCCGCCCACTTCTCAACACATTGGTGGCGGCCTCTTCGGTGGAGCTCCGCAGTCTGGTGAAGGATGCCCTTCATGCAGGTTGGGGAACTGGCACCCCGAAAATGGCCGCCAATGGCCAGTTGGCCCTGCAGATGCTGACCCACGGCAGCGTCGACGTACTGATCACACAGGACATCCTGCCAGACATGGCCGAGAATGAGCTGGTTGAGCAGGTAATCAACCGGGGATTCAACGCCCATATCGTCGTCCTGGCTACGAACCCTATGGCGGCAGCCAAGACGGCGAAAAACTTCCTGAAGCTTGGTCGCGTGCATTTTCTGGAGACACCATCAGAACCCGGATTGAAGAGATTCACTTCTGAGATCAGAAATATCTTGGAAAAAATCTCGAAATCTTCGCCACAGAAAGTGGCCCAAGCCGAGAAAGTGTTAACGACCTCAAACCATGAAAAGGTAGCCCCACAACGGATCGACCAACAACCTGGAAGCGAACCTGAACGAGCTCACGGAGGCAGATTTCCAAAGGTAGCCATTGAGACGTTACGCCCGAAGGTCATCTGCATTGGATCCTCAACGGGAGGGCCTGCCGCGCTGGAACTGGTCGTCGGGAAACTTGCCGGCAAATCGCGAGTTCCGATCCTTGTCGTTCAGCATATGCCTGCAGGCTTCACGGAGTCGCTGGCTGCGCGGCTGCAAGTTGTCAGCGGCGTGCCTGCCGCCGAAGCAAAGCCCGGCGAGGAACTCAAGCCGGGAAGAATCTACATTGCCCCCGGAGACTTTCACATGCGGCTTGTGGAGGACGCTGGTGGCATCATGATTGCGCTCGACCGGGGACCGAAACGCAATTCGGTCCGGCCATGCGTAGACATCCTGTTTGAGACGGCGGCTGCCATTTTTGGACGGGCCACGCTGGGAATGATCCTCACCGGGATGGGCGAGGACGGAGCCATGGGCTCCCTCGCAGTCAAGAAGGCCGGCGGCGCTATCGTCATCCAGGACCAGGACTCATCCGTGGTCTGGGGCATGCCGGGCGCGGTTTACCATGCTGGCTGGTTTGATGCCATGGGCAACCTGGAAAAGTGCGCGGAAATCCTGGGCTCTATGAGTCACAAGACCTGAAGCAAGGGGGTATGAAAGTTCCATGTCGCTGACCAAGGAAATGCTCGAATACGTTGCCGGGATGATCGAAAAAAGTCTCGGGATCCAGTATGCGAGGGAAAATCATTACCAGCTGGAAAAGCGGATGAGCGAAGTTGCTGCAACGATGGGCCTGCGCAGCGGCGAGGAACTGTTTCAGATTCTCCGCGAAGGGAAGAATCACCAGGCTTTGCATGCACTTTTCGATGCAGCAACCAACAATGAAACGTCATTCTTTCGAGACCCCGGGATGTTCGAGGCCTTTGCCAACGAACTGCTTGCGAATCCTGAATTTGCTGGCAACAAACAGGACTACGTCAGGATCTGGAGCGCCGCATCGAGCACGGGCCAAGAGGCTTACAGCCTGGCCATTCTTCTGCGGACCTGGCAGCTTCAGAAACCCAATCGCAACTATGAAATCCTGGTGACAGATTATTCTGAGCGCGTGCTTGCCCAAGCGAAGGCAGGGAAATACACTGAACTTGAAGTTCACAGGGGTCTCACTGAGGCCCAGTTGAAGCAGCATTTTGATCAGGATAAGGCCACCAACAATGGATGGCAGGTCCGTCCAGAGCTGAAGCGCGGCATGAATTTCCGGCAACTCAACCTGCTTGAAGACTGGACCGGCCTTGGTGCATTTCATGTCATTTTCTGCCGCAACGTCCTGATTTACCAGAGCGTTGAGAACAAGCGGAAAATCATCTCCAGACTCTACAATTCTATCCACCCGGGTGGATATCTTGTCCTTGGCGCGGCAGAAACCTTGATCGGTCTTTCCGAGAACTTTGAAATCCGTCGCCTGGGACGGGCTGTGTTCTACCAGAAAGTGGTCAAATCCTGAAAGATGTCGTAAGGATCGGGAGACGCACTGGAGAGTTCCCGATGACTTTGACCCTGGTCATCCTGGCCCTGGCAAGGATGATTCTCGCTGCATGCATCCCCCTTGGAAACGACGAAGTCTATTACTGGGACTGGGGGCGTGCCCCAAGACTATCTTACTTCGACCATCCTCCCGGGGTCTCCTGGCTGTCCGCAGCCGCCAACACCATCTTCAACCCCGAAGTCATTCCGTGGGCAGGAGCCTTGCAAGCAAGAGGTATCGTGCCAGCCGTTCACCTTGCTGCATCGCTCATCCTGTTCCGGGTGTACGTCATGCTCGGCGAAGGCCGGCGCAACAAATCCAGTGACTTGTCTTTCCTTGCGCTGACCCAGCTGACACCTGCATTTGGCCTCGGCGGATTCTTCCTGCTTCCGGATGCAGGATTAATCCTGTTTTCTACAGCAGGAATATGGTTCTCGCTGAAGCTGGCAAAGGAAAAGAGGGAACCAACCATACCGGACGCGATCCTGGCCGGCGCGATCGCTGGCGCAGCCGGACTGTTCAAGTATCATGCGGCTCCGGTTTTCGCGGGTATGTACCTGGCACTGGCTGTGATCGTTTGGCCACGTTTCAGCTCAAACATCCGGGCGCTGATTTTCACAGCAATCGTCATCATCACAGGTTTTTTAGCAACCTTGCCCGTCTGGGTGTGGAATGCCAACAACAGTTGGATTTCCCTGTTGTTCCAGTCAGGACGGGGCTTCAGCGACGCGCAGCTGGACTTGCCCCGCGCCCTGCGCACTGTGGTGGGGGAAATGCTACTGCTGTCGCCCGGTTTTTTTGCCGCTCTTGTCCTTGCGATCCCTGATCTTTTGCGTCATCGGACCAGAAAAAGTTGCCGCGTGGTGCTATGGAGCACGATACCTCTCCTTGGAATCCTCCACCTGACCGCGACATACAAGGAAGTACTCCCCCACTGGAGCATGCCAGCAATATGGCTGCTGATTCCCCATGCTGCACTGCTGTGCGGAACCAGATGGTCAAGACGCAAGGTCTTGGCCAATGTGGCGATCGCAGCAGCAACCAGCACCGCGCTCATCACGATCACTGCAGTGCCGCCCATCCGGAAAGCCGCCATAGCGGGAATGAAGGGGCATCCAGGCCCCCTTGGCGAATTGACCTTCTGGCCAGACTTCGTTGCGGAAGGCCACGTTCAAACACTTGAACTTGATGGCACCCGCGACCTTGCCAGTCGCCACAACCTGCCCGCCAATTGCGGCGATGGACCCGTCTGGGCTTCCTTCCGGTGGTACACGACCGCGCACATGGCCTGGTCATTTCCTGGCCAACCTCACGTCTTATCCTTTGAGGACCGGACCCGTTACTACTATGCTGACCGCGATCGCATGCTCGCGATGAGTGGTTGCCCGGTGATTGCGATTTCCGAGTCAGGCCATGCACACCGGGAAGTTGCGGACCAATGGATGACGATTGCCGCCGAAGGTGACATCGAACTTGCGAACTACCAGGACCGCAAGTTGAAGTGGTTCGCGGGTTACTTGCGCTGAGGAATCCGTGATCACAACCTTGAAAAACATGTCGCCCATGTTTGCCCGGCTGGCCGGGATCTTTCTGCTGGCATGGCTTTCCTGGAAAACCGTGCATTATATTTTTCTTTCTCACCGGCCCCCACGGGAATCCCGGCAAACGTACCGGCCTGATGCGGCTGAAATCCTGGTAAAGCGGCTCGACTGGCGAGAGGCCCTTAACGCCAAGAGCGGCACAACCCTTCCATGGTTTGACTCCCGATTGCCACCGGTAAACCAGCCCGCGTCGTTCCCTTATGAAGTGTCCCCCCTTGGAGGGAGTTGGTTCCAGTCGCCAGAAAAAGCCCCCTGGCGCGATGGCGATTTACTCCGGCTTGCCGACAAAAAGCGATTTTCCATTTCCGCACCGGGACTGCCGCGATCAATTGCCTGGATGGGGACACTTCACTCGCATACCGGATGGTCTGACGGTGAAAAAAACCCGCACGATGCCTACATCCATGCCCGGGAAGATGCGCAACTTGATTTCTTCGCCGTCACGGATCATCCGGAATACTGGCTGTTCAATCCAGAGAGGAATTTCAGCGCATTAAGGGATATTGCCGCAATGCACGGGACCCAAAATTTCACTGCGCTTGCTGGCTTCGAATACAGTCATCCGGTCTTTGGCCATTACGTCGTCATTGGTAGCGAAGATGTGTGTTCTGCAGTCAAGTGCCCGACTGTCGCTGATTTTTACCAGTGGCTGAAGCTGCCGCGCAATGCAGGAGCGCTTTTTGCCTTTGCCCATCCTCTGCAGCAAAAAGACAATGCCAGCCGCTACGAGTTCCTGCACATGAAGCATGACCCAGAACTCACGGAGAAAATGTTCGGCGTGGAAGTCATTCACTGGGATGGACATGACCGCTATCTGTTTGGCTTTGGCGGTGACCAACCCTTCATCGATGAAGCCCTGAAATTAGGGTGGCAACCTGGGTCACTGGCATCGCAGGACAATCATCGCGCAAACTGGGGGCAGTCAGCAAACCGTGTCGCCGTGCTGTCCGCAGAAAACAACCGCACTGCCATGTTCGATGCACTTCGTCGCAGGCGATTTTACGCGACCTCAAGCCCCACCTTGCAACTCTACCTTGACGTGAAGGCCGCTGGCTCAGATGACTGGCAACCAATGGGTGGTCACTTGGCATGCAGAAATGGCACATGCAGACACTTGGACGTAAGGCTCCGGATGTTTGAATCGGACCGATTCATGGTCCCCCGCCGGATCGACATTGTCTTGGGCGGCCAGATCATTGCCAGAAAGGACTTTACCACCTTGCCCCATGAGCTCGCCTCCGCCGGGACAGACCCCACCTATTACGCAGGCGAACTCTCGACAAGGATCCCGCTGGATCAAGCCATGCGTCCAAACTCGACGTGGCTTTATGCGCGTGTCTACCTGGGTAGCAGCATGGACCGCATGGCACAGACATCCCCCTTGATCATTTCCCGGCCTTGAGCAGGTTCTCCATGTTTTCAAGACCAGCTAAAAAATCCCGCCGGATCTTCGCGTCGAGCTTCAAGAAATACCAAAACGGTTTTTCGAGCGGCTTACGCCTGCCAGACAGTTGCCACGTCAACTTGACCAGGTGATCATCCACCAGATCCTGTTCGATCTCAAAGACCATGTCGTAGCGCCCGCCGTAATCCTGAACGGCAACCGCATAAGAAACCTCCTTGTTTGGCACCGCGCTCCTCCATTGAACGGTGACATTGCCCCGTCGCTTGCTGTTCCAGGCAACAATGGAACCAAGTCCAGTCGCCGGACCATCAAAAAACATCTTCAAGGTTGGGTCCGCCTTGCTCCACGGCTCCCATTCCGAAAAGCGGGCGCTCATGTTCAGCAAATCAAACACCTTTGACGGACTGGCCTCAACATTGCGGGATACCGCGATCTTGAATTCAGTCGGAATGTTGACGGACTGGTACACCGAATACAAAACAAACAAAGACACGCAAAATGCCACGGTATTAAACAGGGTCTTCAGCATTCCTGGACTCCCAATCAAGTTACTTGCACGGCCGTCTCGCGATGCTATGCTGACGCAAGGTACATGACTCGCTGACACAGACCACGGAGGCAAACTGTGCTGCCTATCTTCCGCATCACCTTGACCGGCATTTCACTGCATCTTATCACGGCCGGGGCTTCCTCATCAGCAATCGCCAGCGACTTGCAATCCACCGGCAGGTATCGCGTGCGCTATCTTGCGCCTGCGACGGCGGGAAATGCCAGTCGGATAACCGCCTTCTCTAAATCAGGTCCAGAAAGCACAGAGCAATCAGGCACCCGGTCACTCAAAACGACGCCGGCCTTTGATCAAGAAGTCTCCATCCCTGCCTTGTGGCCTGAAGCCGGCGAAGGCAGGGCCGGTGGACCGGTATTAACAGAGTTCTCTGCCAGTAACTTCGAAGCCATTGTCGAACACATGGCAAAACGGGGTGTGTCGCGCAAGCAGCTGGAGGATTTCATCTCCCAAAGGGAGGCAGAGAGAAAATCCACCAGTGAGGACCAGGTTCGTACCCTTATTCAGAGCGGGCCCGCCGAGAACCGGATCGACCTCGTGTTCATGGGAGACGGTTATACGCAGTCCGAAATGGATAAATTTCATGCTGATATAAACCGATTGGTCGATGATATGTTCCTTGGTTATACCTTCAAGTCATATCTGCCTGTCTTCAACGTTCACGCGGTATTCCGTGCATCCAATGAATCAGGGATTGGAAAAGGAAATCCCAGGGATACCGCTTACCGGCTGTACCGTGAAGGGGATACGTTGCGGGCAATTTTCCCCGGCGATACGGACGCATTAAGGGAGTCCTGCGCCGCTGCACCCGATTGTGACTATCCGGTCGTCATAGCCAACGACCAGGACTACGGCGGCCTGGGTGGTGAATTTGCCATTTCAACCAGCTCCTTACAAAGTGGCACGGTGGTCTTGCGGCATGAACTTGGACACAACTTCGGTCGCGTCGGCGAAGAGTATGACGGCGGTGGCTACTTCGGCGCCAACCACTCAGAGGAAGTTGAAAACCTTTCCTGGCGACAATGGATCGACGAAGGGTACCGGCCGCGTGCTGAACCCGTCGTGGCACGTTTCCTGGCATGGCCATGGCACCAGTTTTCAAACGGCGATTTCAAAGCGCGCTTCCGCTCTGACGGCAAACAGGCACGGGCATCGATACGCATCAGTGCATCCGGCTTTGACCAGGCAGGATTGTTACGCATCGCGCTTGATGGAAAGATTCTCCCGTTCAAGGAACCTGGATCAAGGGACCGTACTTTCATCGACATCGATCTGCCGGATGGATTTGCCGCCGGCGAACACGAACTCGTTTTCTCCAGCGCAGGCGATGACGGGACGCGTCAGTCCCATTGGCTTTCCTCACTGACCGTCCATGAATACGGTGAGGAATTTCCTGAAAACAGCCTTCTGATCAGCGCATTTCCCGTATTCGACAGCTTCCGGGCTGTTGCCGGGTTTCGTCCTACCAACGAGGCCTGTCTGATGCGCAACATGCAGCACACGCAATTCTGCAAAGTCTGCCAGGAAAATAACTGGCTAAAATTCCTCGGCAGGATCGAATTGATTGACGAGGCTTCGTACCAACAAAACAAAGACGGCGTCCTGTCGGCAAATGTGAACACCCTGCCGCTCGGCCAGTTCAGGACCCTTGGAGAAGGCCCGGCTGGAGAGAAAATCGAAATCCGGTGGTACGCCGACGGCAAGGAACTCGAAATTTACCGCGACATGCGCAGCTGGCTGGCGAAGACACCAGTAAATGCCAGAAAGGTAGAGGTTGAAGTTGCCCTTGTTACGCCCGAAATAAGGCGCGACCAGTTGGGCCGTACCTCACAGCGGATCGAGGTTGCCCCCGCCAAGCACAATGCGACTGGTCAGTGAACGTTGGTCCCTCCGGAGCAGAAAACCGCTGGCAAGCCTTACTTGCATGGACTCGCGATTGTCGATCCGTGAAGCCCAGCGGGGATCTGCTTTTAATTCATTTCGCGCAATCGCGAGCTCCTGCAATGCGTGGCGGGATTGAATTTGCAGGGGCAACTTCAATTTAACGCAGTCTGCCGGACACTGCGCGAAACCTTCCCCACCAAGAACCAGTTCCGCGCCGGCGAGCTTGTTGATCGCAATCGCATTGAACCAGCGCTCCGCTGCACGTTTGACCTTGCGCAGAATGCTACGCTTCACCTTTTCCGGATCCACGCACTCTTCCACCTCAACAAAAGAACCATCCACACCTGCGGCAGTTTCCGGTTCCTCGATTTCACCAAAAGCCTGGAAAGGCATTTTTGATCGCGCAGCCGAAACACCAGCCTGCAGCCAGGCACGTGCAGCCCGCGAGTCTTCAACCGGTAAATCAAGGACCGCAAGGGCCCTTGACAGCCCTTCTTGAAAGACTTCCTGGGCGACAGGCCAACGAAACAGATATTCGGACGGCGACTGGGCCGCCAGAAAACGCAAATCAATAAACGCGTCCGGAGAGGTAAAAGGGCCGATGAGTCGCCCCGCCTCTTGTCGCAATGCAGAGACAGGCTCAAGCGTCGTCCGGTCCAACCAGAACAATGGTCCATCTTCGCGGTTCATCATCAAATTATAGGGCGGAGTATTGGCTGTGATCGTCCGGAATTCGTCAATTGCCGCATGGAGAGGAGTGGGAGCCGTAGCGACTTCAAGCCGCTTGACTTGCGCCATCATCTCGCGTTTGCGCGGATCATTGCGAACGCCGCCGCGAAAGTAGCTGTTCACGCGGTCGTTGAGAGATGTCGCCTTGCCGACGTACAGCAAGCGGTCGGCGGCATCAAAGAACCGATAGGTGCCGGGCTGTGAAGGTAAACCTAAACGCTGGCTGCGCAACGCTTCGCCAGGTCGCGCGGCGCGGGCGACTTCTGCATGATCGCGTAACCGCTCGAGGCCGTCCCAGATGATCCGGGTTGCCTCCAAGTGGGCGCCCGCGCGCTTGAGCGCATCGGGCGGAGCGCCAAAGAATCCGGCAACCGCCTTGAGCGAATAAGCACCAAGGTGCGGCAGGAGCTCTCGTGCAAGGTCCCGCGTACAAATCAGTGGCACGGGTAAAGGTTCGCCCTCACAATAAAAGCGCCACAGGCGCTCCAGAAACGGACGTTCAAACGCAGCGAAATGGACAACAATCGCCTCCGGCTCGAACCCTTTTATCGCCAGGCGAAATTCCTGCGCGACTTCGGACTCGCCCATTCCCATGGCAAGTTCGGATGAACTGATTCCGCAAAGCTGCGAGACACGACGCAGGTCACGCCGCGCGAGTAGCTCACAGGGCCTGAGAATGGAGTTGAAAACCGATAACTGTCGGGAGGTTGCAGAGTCGCAGATGGACCAGGCGATTTCCACCAATACGTCATGCCCTTGAGTCCCAGGGGACTTCAGACCCTGACAATCAACAAACATGATGGATTTCCGTTGCGACTTCATTACTGGCTTAATATCACAGACCCCGGTCGGATTCCTGCCCGACACAAGATGAGGGCGCCCATGCTTATAAAATCAATAAAATCGGTAAGTTGCGCCTCATGTCTGGGAATTGTTGCCTCCGCGAGCAGCGGGTTCGCAAACGATTCTGCCTGGTCCTGGGGGGCGCACGATCACTTTTGCGTCGGTTGGACAGGCCGTAACGAAATCAAGGTCCATATCCTGGACCGGCCTCGCGCTCCATTTCCAGGGGACCTAGACACGGCAGCAGACGAGTTGGATGATTGCATGCACCAAGCGGGCACCATCATCGTCGAGAGCCTGGGCAGGGGAAAAAGACCCTCCGTACTCATCAATGCAGAACGTTTCTCTCTTTGTGGAGACCCACTTGAGATTCAGTTCAAAGGCGGACGGCTTGCTATTGGCAGCCTGCCCCTTCCAGAGACCGCTGCAGTCGACCTGACCCTCTCGGGAGAGGCCGCGGAATACCTTGGCCGGACCATGGTTAAGGTTTATTGCCATCAGCTTCCGGTCGTTCCGTAAGGCTCCTTCCGCGAGCCATCAGATTTTCTGCCTCGTCCTGTGCAGCCGGATTTGCGAGAAGGAGATTCCGTGCAGCCGCATCTGCAAGGGCTGGGACACGGGTGCATTTGCGCGGACCAGATTCACATAGTCTGAGCGCCCTTTTTAACAAATTGACCGACTCATCAAATTGCAAACTACCAGACAGGCGCGCAGCCTGTTGCAAGGCATTGTCTGCCAGTACGTCAACATCACTTGCGCCGCCAATCAATTGATGGATCGCATCGTGATCCCCCAGCATCGCAAGGAAAGATCCAAACCAGATCCTGAGCCCAGGATGACGCGGAAATCGCTTGATGGCTTCACGGTAATGTTTCAGGGCAAGTTCCGGGCGAAGCGGATCCTCAAGGAGCTCTCCACTGACGGCCAACAGCCAAGGGGCGACACCTGCACTGGCATTCAAAAGCCCGTCACGAAGCAGGTCTTGAGCCCTCCCGGGACTTCCCGACGCAGCCAAAACACGCGCCATCCTGAGGGTTGCCTCCGGATCGTGGGGAGAAGTCATCAGGATTTCCTCCAGATTCCTCTGAGCAATACCCCGAAAGGCCTCACGCTCTTGCAAAGACAAAGACATATCTGCAGCAAGCCTCTCCGCAACGCGGGCCCTCGTCATTGCGATGTCACGCGCCAGGGCACCGACTATCCCATCAAATTGAAGAATGGAAAGCGCGTCGCGGTAATTGCCCCGGGCGTAAGCAAGAAATCCGCGGACGTATGAAACGCGAAGGGGGTCATCCGTCATGTTTGCAGCCAGGCTATCCGCCGATCCAGACGCCTCATCAAACCTTCGCAACAGGATCAAGGCCATGGTTTCCTGATAGGGCAATTCACGTGCAACAGCAGTCTGCAAAACCGGCGGCGAACTCGCCATCAGGGAGGAAAGTTCCCGGTAACGAGCAAGGGCATCCTCGTAACGACCATCGCGCAACAGCGCGTTACCAAGGTTCAGACGTGCACGCAGACTGCCGGGATCAGTCTTCAAAACTGATGACCAAAGGCTTTCCGCAGATTCCCAGACACGATTTCGCTTTTCTGTAAGCGAGGCAAGACCGGTCAGGACCAGAATCACCACCATCAACGCCAGAAACTGGCGCCTCGGCGCAAGATCAATCCGTTCAGCAAAGGCAACCAAGATAGCCGCGAGCCCCCAGCAAATACCGGCAAAAGGCAGATAAGCGCGCTGCTCCATCATGAAATCACGAATGGGAAATATCGATGACTCGACAAGAAGGTTGCCAAAAAACCAACAGACACCGAAACATGCCATACGAAACCATGGCGAACTGCGTCGATCAAGGACAGCAATCACCGAGGCAATGACAGCCAGCGCCACAAATATCCATCCTGCAATCCCAGCCCAGGTCAACGGATCATTCCCACCAGCGGGCATCTGGACAACATGGTCAACTGACTGTAGGGGAGGCCAAAAAATTACCTGCAGATATTTCCAGATGACTCTTCCTTGAACGAGGAAATATTCCTGGGCGCCAAGCCCCTGAAGCCCATGACTGGCAACCCGGGAAGCGATACCGGATCCTGCCGCCATCAAGGCCGGTATGATCAACGGCAGACATAAGAACAGAAAATCTGCACGAATAAACTTCCTCGTCTGTGAGCCTCTGGCTTCCTGCGTAGTGAAGGCCCACGCTGCAAAGACGAAAAGCACTGGCAAGGTCGCGACGTTGGGCTTGCTCATCATCGCCAATGCAGCCAATAAAAAGGAAAGCCACCACGCCCACGCCTCCCGCCGCAGGAGCCAAACCGTGAAAAAGGCGAAAGATGCCAGGCCAAAACACCCGGCCAAAGAAGCCAGACGCTGATAGATATAGGTAACGGCCTGGGTTTGTACGGGGTGCGCCGCGAACAAACCCGAAGCCATGATTGCAAGCAAGTATTCATTCCGACGGGCAAGCGCGGAACCGGCAAGGCGGGCAAGGTTCACGGCGCTGAGCCCACAGAATCCTGCGGCAATGACGTGCAGAAAAAAATTGAATTTTCGAAATCCGCATGGGTCCGGTCCCGACAGGCCCCACGATACGACAAAAGAAAGCAGTCCAAGAACCCGTTCACCACCGAAGCGGAAAATCCCCCGCAGTCCTTCAGCGCTGAAATTGTTAATGACAGGATTGTTCACGATGCCGTTCAGGTCATCGAACAGAAACGGAAAATGACAGGTATCCCCATAGCCCCATGCTGTCATGACACCCGCCACAACGAACCCCGCCAGTGCAGGAGAAATTTCCGCACTCGCCCCGGCTTTCAGGCGCTGGATCGGTGTGGCTGCAGACTTCATTCACGCATCGCCAGAACGTGCATGATCTCTTTGGCGCGCTGCGAGACGGAATTAAGAATGACTCCCGCCACGGCAAAGAGCAGACCTGTGATTCCACTCAACACAGCAAGGAATCTCGCGCCCTCGCCGGCAGCAGGGAACGCACCGTTCCATAGGGCCGCGGCAAGAAGGCAGAGCACAACGGAGATGGAACCAAAAAAGGTGAATGGCTTGGAGTCCTTCAGGATACGGAAAATGGCAAAACCGATGATCAAGCCATCGTGGATGGTCCGCAACTTGGATTCACTCCCGGGCGGCCGCTGCGCGAAACGCGTTGGAATCTCTTCGATAGCCCACTTCAATTCCACAGCCTTCAATGTCATTTCGGTCTCTATTTCAAACCCACCGGATTCCACCGGCAGAGTCTTGTATGCAGCGCGCGAAAAAGCACGGTATCCGCTCAAGACATCCTTCACAGGGAGGTCAAATAGCCAGCGCATAAGGCCGCCGAGCATCTGGTTTCCCGCCAGATGGAATGGACGGAATGCTCCCTGTTCGGCCTGTTCAAGCCGGGATCCCACCACAATGTCGGCACGATGCTCGATGATCGGAGCGATCATGGAGGGCCAAGCCTCAACATCGTTCGTGTTGTCGCCATCGATCATGATCAAGATATCGGCATCGCATTCACGGAACATCTTACGTACGACGTGACCCTTGCCGAGACGCTTCTCGATGCGGACTTCAGCACCGGCTGCTTTGGCGAGATTTGCGGAACGATCACTCGATCCGTTATCAAAAACAATGATCCGTCCTTGCGGGCAAGCCTTGCGAATACGTTCCACCACGGCCGCAATTGCAAGCTCCTCATTCAGACACGGAATGCACCATGTGATGGACACTTGACGGACTTCCTTGTCACTCATGCCTGCTCCAATCCTTTGAACACTTCCATCCAATGAGCCGTGATGCGATTCCAGCCCCAATTCGCGACGGCAAACCTGTGACGGGCGAGTCGTTTCTCCACAGAAAGTTCTTCGCGGCGTCGACCAAGGAACGCACGAACAGCCGCATCAAAGGCGCCAACGGAGCGCTCGGCAACAATCAAGACCCCGGCAGCTGCCGGATCCCCGCTGGCCGTTTCGGGAGTCACAAAAGCAGGCAAACCACAACTGATCGCCTCCTGGACAACGAGGGGAAACCCCTCCCCGGCCGATGGCAGAATGAGGGCGTCACAACTCCGGTACAGTTCCAACATTTGCGTGCGATCACAAGATCCCGCGACGATGACATTCGCGAGCTTCCAGGCCGCAGGGTCAATAACACCCCAACCGGCAAAAACCCAGTCACAGCCCGGAAAACGAATTGCCAGCTCCTTCAGTATCTCAAGTCCTTTGCGTTCAATAAAGCGACCGGCAAATAGAAATCGAGGACGGGCAGGCAAAGTGATTCCGGAGTCAATTGCACCGGGCGAAAATACCGCCACGTCCAAACCGTTACTGATGCGGACCGAGCGCGACAAACTGCGCGGAAAGAGGTGTTTGAAGTATTTTTCCACCTTGCTGCTGCAAAAGACCACCTGGGCACTATGACAAAGGACAAGCCAGCCCAAGACGCGGTAGCCCGCGGACATCAACCAGGACAGAAGGCGCGAACGAAAGGGGATCATGTCGATGTGTTGCAAGACAACAACGGGGCGTCGGTAAATCTTCGCCAGAAGCCAACCAATGACAGAAGACGGATAGAGGCAATCATTCAGGAACACAGCATCACATCGAGCAATGCCTTGCGCGAGGCGCAGGATTGCGTGGGGCGGCCAAACCGGCATCGGCAGACCAGTCCGCCGTTCAAGCAGGTTCCAACAGGGAAGTGCATGAATGATAACGCGCGGATCCACGGAGGCATGATCATCAGCTCTATGAGCGACCCCCGTGGCGGACGTTGTTTCACTGGCAAACCACTCGAATTTCATGCCACTGCCATCATCCGCGGAAAGGCGCGAAAGGATTTCCCCGGCAATGATTTCCAGGCCCCCGCGGTGAGCAGGGAAAAAGTTGGTAATTGCGACACATTTCATGGAATTAGGTTAACTGACCGGGGGGCAAAAGAAAAATCCCGCCGGCTTTTTGCCGGCGGGAGCATTGGTTTAGTCCATTACTACGGACTCCGAGATCAACCTGCTTTCTTGTGCTGGTTTTGGTTGGTGTTCCCCTGGAAGTTATTGTTGTTGTTATTAGGCGTGCCGCCACCTTCAGCGTTGAAGCGGTGCGTATGTGAGTTACGCTCTGCCTGCTTCTTTGCCATCTCAGCCTGGTGGTGCTTCTTGTGCTTCATTTTGTCTTTTGGACTTTTGTCACCCATGTGTGGTCCTCCTTTAGAGGATCCATCGGCGGGTTTCAGGCGAGCTTTACAAGATTTTGGTAATTACCTGAAATCACGATATTTTTTTAGTAATCATAGGATGTTGGAATTAGCTGAGCGCGTTCAGGGCCTGCCGGAAAGAGGCCACCCGGCTGCTATCGACCGGGGCAGCAAGGTCGCCCCCACGCTTGAGAGCCGTGCCAACGATAAATCCACGCGCGTGGCGTGAAAGTTCTTTGAGGTTATCGAGTGCAGCCCCGCTACCAATAAACACCGGATGCTTGCCGGCTGCGACATTGGCCTGGCGCAACAGTTCCATGTCCACCGCCTTGCCGGTGCCAGATCCACTCACAACAATGCCGTCGGCCATGGCCCGGTGGCAAAGGTCGTCAATCTCCTGGGCAAGTGAGCCGCCTTGACCGAGGGGTGTGGAGTGTTTGACTTGCACATCCGCAAGAATGCCGATGTGAGTTGCACCGATCTCGCGCCGGTAGCGCAGCAAATCATGCGCTGACCCTTCGATGATCCCCTGGTCAGTGACGCGGGCCCCGGCAAGGATATTAACCCGGATGAAATCGGCACCTGCAGCCAGGGCAATCGCAAGCGCAGTCATTCCATCGTTGCGCAAGACATTGATGCCAATCGGTTTACCGGAAACCTTGCGGACCATGATGGCAAGGCGGGTCATGACGGTCGCGACCTGGACGGGATTTCGTCCGGGAAAAAACGGGGCGTCGCCAAAATTTTCGATCATGATGGCATCGACCCCGCCATCGGCAAGGGCTTTGGCATCAGCCGCCACGAAAGTTTCGATCGCTTCCAAGGACTTTGCCATTGATTGCCTGCCATCAAAACGAGGCGAACCCGGCAGAGGGGGCAGGTGGATCATTCCAATCAACGGTAATTTCGCTTCAAAAATACTCATGGCGTTGCCATCATAGCACACAGAAAATCGATCGACACCGGGACTTGCGCGCAAGTCCAAAAAACCCAGGAGGCCCCATGAAACTTAGAAATCTTGCCCTGAATTTTGCCATGACTGTCGCTTCGCTCGTCGTTGGTGCGTCCACTTCTCTCTCTGCGACCACAGTCGATTTTACAGCCAAGCTGGAAGGTGGAAAAAAAATCTGGGCACCGGCAGAAGTGAAGGTTGAACCAGGCAAGGAAGTCACCCTGAAAGTCACCAACACATTGACCGAGCCCCATGGCTTTGAAATCGCAGGTCACGTGCAGCCTCAGGTAATCGGCGCGGGCGAAACCAAGACATACAAAATCACGCCAAAGACAGACGGCAGCCTTAAAGTTTCCTGTCACCTGCACCCGGCCCACGTCCCCGCCACCATCAAAGTGGAAAAGAAGAAGTGAGGAAGTGCCACCCGACCGTTGTTGCTACGGCCGTACTCGCCGTACTTGCCGCCTGTGTCACAACCTCGGCCAAATGGCGGGGTGGGGATACGGGCAAGACGGCTTCCTCGCAACGCGGAATGGTGGCTGCAGCGCATCCGCTGGCTTCGGCCGCAGGGGCAAAAATCCTGGCCGCCGGAGGTAACGCAGTAGATGCCGCGGTTGCGGCGTCGTTTGTCATTTCTGTGGTCCGCCCACAGTCCACCGGAGTTGGTGGGGGCGGATTTCTGCTTCTGCACGAACAAAAAACCGGGCAAACCCGCGCCTATGACTTCCGTGAGCGTGCCCCTCGCAAAGCCACGGCGGCCTTATATGACCAGCTTCCTGCTGAGGCAACCTTGAATGGCGCCAGGGCAGTTGCGACGCCAGGCCTGGTTCCTGGACTGGCCGAGGTCCACGCAAGGCACGGGAAGCTCCCGTGGAAAACCCTCTTGGAACCTGCCATCGCCGTCGCCCGCGACGGATTTGAGGTTTACGGACAACTTGCTGAAGCTCTGGACGACCGGAAAGATATCCTCGCGCGTTTTCCCGAAAGCACGGCGATCTTTTTCAAGGAGGGGCAGCCGCTCAAAAAAGGAGAAACCCTGATCCAGAGGGAATTGGCCGCGACGTTGACCAGAGTCGCAAATGATGGCGGCGATGACTTTATAGCCGGTGAAACAGCACGCAGGATGGTGGCAGCCGTCAAAAAACATGGTGGCCTGATGGATGCCACGGACCTTCTCAAGTATAAAATGCTTGAGCGCCAGCCACTCACCACAAGCTTTGCCGGACGGACTATCCTGTCAATGCCCCCGCCATCAAGCGGCGGCATTGCGGCAATCGAAATCTTGAACATCCTGGACCGTGATCGCAATGCGATCGCCAAGGCAGGCTTTGCCTCATTCTATCACTGGCACATGCTGGCAGAGGCCATGCGCCGTGCTTTTGCTGACCGGGCAAATTTCCTGGGTGATCCCGATTTCATCAAAATCCCGATGGAACGCTTGACGGGACTGGAACATGCTGCCAAATGGCGCGCTGGAATAAATTCTAAAAAGGCGAGCGTTTCGCTGGATCTGCCGCTTGACCCGGCAGCGCCGCAACGAGAGTCGGGATCCACCACCCACATTTCTGTGGTTGACGAAGACGGCAACGCAGTCGCCACCACACAAACCATCAACTACTCGTTTGGATCGTGCCTGGTCGCAGCGGGGACGGGCATCGTTCTGAATGATGAAATGGATGACTTTTCCCGTGGCGGCAGCCAACCAAACGCCTATGGGTTGATCGGAAATGCCGCCAACGCGATCGCCCCGCGCAAGACACCTCTGTCTTCCATGACTCCAACGATTGTCTTGAATGGATCCAAGCAGGTCGAAATCGTAGCGGGTTCCCCAGGAGGGCCGAGGATCATCTCTGCCACTTTGCAAACCCTGTTCAATCATATGGTGTTTGACATGACTCCGGCAGAGAGCGTGCATGCCCCGCGCATCCACCACCAGTGGATACCAGACAAGTTATTTGTTGAAATTGCACAAGCCCCGCAATCTACCATCGCACAGCTGAAGTCTGCAGGACACGTGGTCGAAAACATAAAAATGGTCGGCGATGTGCAAGCGGTGTTTTCATCCTCAGACCCTGCAGCGAGGACGCGCAAACTGACTGGCGTGTCCGATACACGATCCGAGGGGATGCCCCGGGGTCATTGACTATTCGTTGTTAGCCTTTCGTGCGGCAATGGTCTTGTCACCATGACCAGAACGCTTGAACGCCTGAAGCTCCCGGCCGCTGCCAATCACGCCAGTGCGGGTCCATGCGGGCCAGAAAAGATCGAATCCCGTCGTCGCCATGCGACCGACAATAGTCCGGCCATCGTCAAGACGAAGCGCAATCTGTCCTGTATAGAAGTCAAAGGATCCGTCCTGGATCAAGCGGCGACGGCTTGGGTCGACCAGGTCGCGCGCCACCCCGAACATGCGTAGTGGGTAAAAATCACGCGCATCCTCGGAAACATTTGACGCTACGCGCAGGTCGAATTGCCAGTTTTCACCGGCATATTGGCCGCTGAGGGATGGCATCAAGCGCTTCTCGTCCGCCATCAGGGGCGGCATGTTGCCGCGAACGAGACTAACCGTGCCGATGCGGCCGTGGGTTTTGGAGTACCAGATTCCGTTGAGCCCCTTGCTGCCGACCTGTGTGACCAGCATGAAGGCCTCTCCCTGCCCAGACAGCACCATGCCCGCCTTACCCGCACGCTTTGCCACCGGATCAAAGCGGTAGGCGATGAACTCATTATTTTCCACCGGACCAAAGTAAAGAGCCGAAACCGGTAGATATTGCCCTGAAGCACGGTCAAACGAAAGATTCAGTGAAACGGGCTGGTAGTAACCAGTACCCTCCTGGTGCAGATAACCATAATAGCCAGCTTCCAACGCCGCAGGGTTTGACTCCAGGTCAAGGGCAGCTCCCGTGTCAAAAACCGTCTCTGCCATGCGTTCGTGCATGCCAAGAAGCGACATCACGGGTGTCACAGAACGGACGACGCCGCCTGAGCGAATGAGCTTGCATGAATCACAAGTGAGTTCACCTGAATTGAGCTGGCACTGTACGTTGCGTGCGCCACTCTTGAGGATCAACATACCGCCAAAAGGATCGTAAGATCCGCTCCTGAAGATTGTCTGGGCACAATCGCCTGGCCGGACCCCGCAGGCATTGACATCAGCAATGCCCATTCGTCCAGTGATCAATCCATCACGAAGGAATCCTGGATCGTCCGACAAACCTTGGCGCCCCCAGCGGCTGAATTCCAATTGAATCGCAGTTGCCGTGCCATTGCAGGTCGCCTCGTATTGCCCTGCGATCCCGTCCAGCGCCTGTGCGTTGCCACCAATATTGCGCAGGGCAGCCGCAAATGATTTGCGATCTTCGGCATCTGATGGCTGACGGCGCGCGTCAATATATCCGCGCAGGCCCTCATGAGGCGTGGAGAACGAAACCTTGGCTGTCAGGCGCTGCGGCCCAATGGACGCTTCTGACAGCTCAACCATGCCTTGGTCGTCCCCCGGGACGCCACTTGGAGTGACAACACGGAGCGAGCCATCAGCTGAAATCGAAACCGACGGATAATAGAAGGAAGATACTTCAGGAGATTCAAACCCCCCGGGCAAGAAGCGAACCACGAGAGACGCTCCCCCCTCGGTAGCGGAGGGAAGCAAATCCAAAACCACAGCCATCTTGCTCTGGTCTGAGAGGCTGACGAAACCAAAGAAGCGTCCTGTCCGGGATGACTCGTACGAAGGCACAACAATTTCTGACATGTCTTTCACAGCAGAAGGGACAACAACCTTGCAAGCGCCAGCGGCGCTCGCCGCTGCAAGGAGAGTCAGGAGACGGAACAACTGCTTTCCGAACATCGCCATGGGAACCGGGACCCCTCAGTGGCTCTTCAAGTACGAAACAATTAAAAAAACCCGCCACACATCAAGGGTATCGGCGGGTAAGGGAAAGGTTTTAGGGGGTATCGCTAAAAAATTTTTTTGGTGGGTGCCAGGGGATCAGAGAGCCTTCGTGGGCTGGCGATCGCTGGCAGCAAATTCAACTTGGACAACTTCAGCCATTTTTTCCAATTCTTTCGAGCGCTTAAGAGGGTCCGGATGGGTTGACATGAACTCCGGAACGCGCCCCCCTACCGCGGCCATCCGCTGCCAGAGGCCGGCAGCCTCTTTGGGGTCGTAACCAGCCTTGGCCATATACAAAAGACCAATTTTGTCCGCCTCGGCTTCATGCAAACGGCTGTAGGGAAGGAGAACCCCGAACTGGGCCCCTAGACCGAGTGCCCCCATGGTGAGGCCCCGGTAACGACTGTCTTTTAATGCTCCGTCGACCACGGCAAGGCCAAACTGGGTCACCACAGCCTGGCTCATGCGTTCAGCGCCGTGACGTGCCGTCGCATGGGCCACTTCGTGTCCCATGACAGCGGCAAGAGCCGCCTCATTTGCAGCCACTGGCAAGATCCCGGTGTATACCGCAATCTTGCCACCAGGCAGGCAAAAGGCATTGACCGTCTTCGAGTTGTCGATGACGGCGAACTCCCAGTCATACTTGGCGCCGCTGGCAGACGCGATGCGCTTGCCGATGCGGGTGACGATCTCATTCAAACGCGGATCTTTGGAAATCTTTTCTTTGGCAAGGACTTCCTTGTAGGACTCCAGGCCAAGTGCGTTCATCTGGCCATCCGGGACAAGATTCAAGGCCTGCCGATTGGTCACTGGCGTCGTCACGCAGGCGGCCGCAAGGAAAAAACCAAAAACGAACAAACCCACGCCAAAGGCAAAGTAGCGCATCACTTTTTCTTTCCTGCCCCCGGACTCAAACCAAGGGATGTGCTGAGGATCCGCTCCTGCTCAACGATATGGGCTTTTGTATACCCTTCAGCTGTCGTGCCAGAACTGCGGCGGCCAACGTAAGTCAGTCTGGCTCCTGAACCAGTCAAGTCATCGATCAGGTCCTTGAGCAGCGGCCGGACAAAATTCCAACCACCCATGTTTTGCGGCTCCTCCTGAACCCACACAAATTCTTTTGCCTGCTTGTAGGAGCCCAGAACTTTCCGCAAGGAAGCTTCAGGGAACGGATGCAGCTGCTCAACACGAACGACTGGTACACCGGCCGCAGAGCCGCTGGCCTTGCCGCGCATCTCGACCAGCTCGTAGTAAATCTTGCCCGAGCAAAGCACAACGCGTTCCAACTTGCGTGCATCAGCTGGCTTGAGCACACTCTCGTCAATCACTTCCTGGAAGCTGCCCTTTTCGAATTCATCGACTGCAGACACAACTCCAGGATGACGTAGCAAGCTCTTTGGCGTCATCATGATGAGCGGCTTGCGGAAATTCCGCACCAGCTGACGCCTGAGTGCATGAAAGTGCTGGGCCGGCGTCGTCAGGTTCATCAACTGCATGTTCATGTTGCCACAAAGCTGCAGGAAACGTTCCGGACGGGCGCTTGAATGCTCCGGCCCCATACCCTCATAACCGTGGGGCAACAGCAGAACCAGCCCGCTCGTTTGCTTCCACTTGGCTTCTGAAGCACACAGGAACTGGTCGATGATGATCTGGGCACCATTACAGAAGTCCCCAAACTGGGCCTCCCACAGGACAAGCGCCTCCGGATCGGCTACCGTGTAGCCAAATTCAAAGCCCATCACACCAGCTTCACTGAGCGGGCTGTTGATCACTTCAACTTCGCCCTGATTTTTTGCCAGGTCGCCCAGAAGGTTCAACAAGGCACCTGTTTCGACATCACGAATCACTGCATGCCGGCTACTGAAAGTACCGCGCTGGCAATCCTGGCCAGACAGGCGCACGTGATGGCCATCTGCCGCCAAAGAAGCAAAAGCCAGCAACTCACCAAGCGCCCAGTCAACGGCACCAGCCCCATCGACCATTTTGCGACGGGTGTCGAGCAATCGGACGATTTTCGGATTTGGAGTGAAGCCCGCAGGAATCGACGTCATCCTGGCGACCAACTCGCGAATGCGCGCAGCCTTCACCCCGGTTTCCACTGGCTTCCAGAATTCCTTCTCATCGACGCGGACACTGACCGCAGATTTCTCAAGTTCTTTCGGCGGAGCGATGGCCGAGTCCTTCGGCATCTTGCCCGCACGGACATTTTCAAACGCGTTTTGCAGCTTGTTTTTCCAGGCTTCGCTCAAAGCATCGTAATCAGACTGCGTCAACACACCAGCTTGTACAAGCTGCCCCGAGTACTGGGTCAGCACCGTGGGGTGGGAGTTTATCTTGCGGTACATGACCGGCTGAGTGAACGCAGGCTCATCGGTCTCGTTATGACCGTGACGGCGGTAGCCGATCAGGTCAATCACAATGTCCTTCTGAAACTTCTGGCGGTATTCGACCGCCAGCATGCCGCACCAGGCAACCGCTTCCGGATCGTCGGCGTTGACGTGAAGAACAGGCGCCCGGACCAGCTTGGCCACTCCCGACGCGTAGGTACAGGAGCGCGCTTCCTCAGGATTGGTCGTGAAGCCAACTTGATTGTTGGTGATGACGTGAATCGTACCGCCTGTCTCATAAGCAGGAAGCTGGGACAGGTTCAGAGTCTCCATGACCACACCCTGGCCCATGAAGGCAGCATCACCATGAACGAGGACGGGCATCACACGGCTGCGGTTGTTCGCGGCAATCATGCGCTGGCGAGCGCGGACAAAACCTTCGACCACCGGGTTGACGATTTCCAAGTGACTCGGGTTGGGCGACAAGTAGATGCGCATGCGCCCGCCACCGAACGCTGGAACTTCCGAGGCGAAGCCCATGTGGTACTTGACGTCGCCGTCGATATCGAATGTCCGGACCTCGCCCCCCTCGAATTCCTTGAACATGAATTCAAGGGGCTTGCCCATGATATTGACAAGCGTATTCAAGCGGCCGCGGTGGGCCATGCCGATCGCCATTTCCTCGACTGAGGCTTTCGCCGCCTCAGAAATAATTGTGTCGACCAGTGGAACGAAGGAATCCAGGCCTTCGAGGGAGAATCTCTTCTGGCCGAGGTAACGCGCGTGCAGGAAGCGCTCGAAACCCTCGGCCTCCACCAGTTTCGCAAGGATGCGCTTACGCACTTCCGGGCTGAAAGCCGGCTGGTTGCGGCAGGACTCCATCTTGCCCTGGAACCATTGAACAACATCGATGTCATCAATTTCGCGGAACTCGGCGCCAATGCGGCCACAATAGGTTGCCGTCATCAGGTCCCGGATCGCCGAGAAAGTCATCGGCTCTTTGCCACCCGGCAGGTTGGCTGGAACAAACGTGTCGCTATCAACAACGTGACCAAGGCCATGGGCCTGGGATTGCATGTCGGGACGAAGTTCTGGTCTGGGTTCGAGCGGATTCAAGTGCGCAGACAGATGACCAAGGCGCCGGAAGGCGTTGATCCATGCCTCAACCAGGGCACTGTCATGGGATCCGCCACCACCACCCGCAGCACCGATACCCGACGACGCCGCAAATTCGACGCCTTCAAAAAACTTGCGCCAGCCTTCGTCAACGCTGGCGGGGTCCTTCTTGAACCGGGCGAACAGCTCTTCGATATAGGCAGCGTTCTCACCGGTGGCGTAAGAGAACCTGGAAAGTCCGTTTTCACCGAATGCCATCGGATGATTCCTCACATGTGGATGGTACGCTTGTCGACACCCAGCGCGGCTTCCTTGATCGCCTCCGCCAGGGTGGGATGGGCGTGAGACGAGCGCGCAAGATCCTCTGCGCTGCCAGCAAATTCAAATGCAATCGCGGCCTCGGCGATCAGCTCAGACGCATTGGGGCCGACCATATGAACGCCCAGCAAACGATCTGTCTTGCCATCAGCAATGATCTTTACAAAGCCGTCGGTGTCACCCATGGCCTTTGCGCGTCCGTTTGCCGCAAAAGGAAATTGTCCGGTCTTGTAATCCAGGCCCTTGGACTTGGCTTGTTCTTCGGTTATGCCGACAGAGGCAACTTCCGGCCAGGTATAAACCACGTTCGGAATCGCATCGTAATTCACATGGCCCGCCTTGCCGGCGATGATCTCCGCACACGCGATGCCTTCGTCTTCTGCCTTGTGCGCCAGCATCAACCCGTCAATCACGTCACCAATCGCGTAAACGCCAGCAACTGGCGTTTTGAAATGCCCATCAACCGGCACACGACCATTGGGCTGAAGTGAAAGTCCGATCGCCTCCATCCCGAGCTTGAAAGTATTGGGACGGCGCCCGACAGCAACCAAGACCTTGTCGGCCTTGAGATCTTTCTTCGCACCTTCGTGCTCAAAATCGACCCTGACTGACTTGCCCTCTGGTTTGGCCCCCGTCAATTTTGCACCAAGGAGGAATTCCATTCCCTGCTTGACGAGGATCTTGTGCATCGCTGCAGAAACGGCCCCATCCATCGGTGGCAAGACCCGGTCAGCGGCTTCGATCACAGTGACTTTAGCACCAAGGCGCTTCCAAACACTGCCCATCTCAAGTCCAATAACACCAGCCCCGATCACAACCAGGTGACCCGGGACTTTATCGAGCGCGAGTGCATCGGTGGAGTCGATGACAAATTTGTGATCGAACGGAGCAATCGCTTTCAACTCAACGGGCTCGCTACCCGTTGCGATGATCACGGTCTTGGTTGCGTGAATCGTAGACGAGCCGTCGGCCTTGTCGACTGCGACCTGGTGAATGCCCGCTTTGGCCGGGCCTGCAAACCGTCCGTGCCCCTGGAGCCAGGTGATTTTATTTTTGCGAAATAGCCCTTCGATACCGCGTGTGAGGCCTTTGACCACCTCGTCCTTGCGCTTCATCATTTGGGGCAGGTCGAGTTCCACACCGGAGACCCTGACCCCGTGCTCGGCAATCTTGTGCTGGACGTGGGAGAAAGCTTCGCTCGACTGCAGCAAAGCCTTGCTTGGAATGCAACCGACGTTGAGGCAAGTTCCACCAAGCGTACCGCGCGATTCCACACAGGCAGTTTTCAAGCCGAGCTGAGCCGCACGAATCGCTGCCACGTACCCTCCCGGGCCGGCACCGATGATAATCACATCAAACTGGTTTGCTGCTGCGTCACCAGACATAGGTTCTTTTCTCCTCACACACCGATAAGAATGCGGGTCGGGTCTTCAACACACTCTTTCACCTTGACCAGGAATTGAACCGCTTCGCGTCCATCAACAATCCGATGATCGTATGACAAGGCGACGTACATCATCGGACGAACGACCACCTGGCCGTTGACCACGACGGGGCGCTCCTGAATCTTGTGCATTCCCAGAATGCCACTTTGCGGTGGGTTCAAGATCGGCGTCGACATCAGCGACCCGAAAACTCCGCCGTTGGAAACGGTGAACGTCCCGCCGGTAAGTTCATCCACCGTGATTTTCCCGTCCCGGGCACGCTTGGCAAAGTTGCCAATCGCCATTTCCATTTCCGCAAATGACAGGCGGTCTGCATTCCGCACCACGGGCACAACAAGCCCTCGGTCGGACGATACAGCAACGCCGATGTCGAAGTAGTCGTGGTAAACGATGTCGTTGCCTTCGATCCACCCATTGATCGCCGGGAAAGCTCTCAGCCCTTCAATAACGCCCTTGACGAAGAAGCTCATGAAGCCGAGGGAAATCCCGTATTTCTCTTTGAAGCTGTCTTTGTATTGTGCACGCAGCGCCATCACTGCCGTCATGTCGATCTCATTGAAAGTCGTCAGGATGGCCGCAGTGGACTGTGCTTGCACAAGGCGCTCGGCAATGCGGCGACGGAGCATGCTCATCGGCTCGCGGCGCTCTCCACGACTGCCAGCGGGCACGGATGGCGCAGCGGGCGTCGGTGCACGTGCGGCTGGTGCGGCAGCAGGCGCACCAGAGGCGGCACCCAAAACATCACCTTTTGTCAGGCGACCGTCCCGGCCGGAACCTGCGACCTTTGAAGTATCAACACCAGTTTCAGCAACGATGCGGCGGACTGCCGGGCTGAAGGAGTCTGCGGGTGCGTGAGCGGCCGGCGCTACAGCAACTGGTTTCGCAGCGGGAGCAGGTGCTGGGGATGCAGCTGGCGCCGATGCAGGCGCGGACGCAGCACCACCAGCAGGCTTGGCGGCTGCAGTATCGATGCTGGCGATCACTTCGCCCACAGCGACCATGTCGCCTTGCTTTTTCCCGACCTGAATCACACCGGCGGCCTCGGCCACGACTTCAACCGTGGCCTTGTCCGTCTCAAGCTCGACAAGCACCTGGTCGCGGTTCACATAGTCACCGCTCTTCACGTGCCATTTGTGAATCATGCCCTCTTTGACGGACTCGCCGACTGATGGGACCTTGACATCAACAGCCATCCCTAACTCCCGGGAAAAAATCATGAAAACGTGCCTGCAAACCCCATCTTCCTACAATAATGGTCAGCCAATGACCAGCCCTTTGCAAGGACACGGAAATTCTTGCAGGGGAACTGCCCGCCAGATGACCAGACAGCAAATTTGAGGTGAAAATTTTGCCCGGTAGCCCCATGATGAACGCCAGAAACATCGGATGATTGTAGTCCCGGAGGTAATGCCACCATGGCAAAGAATTACGCGCCCGTTAAAAATTTTATGAAAATCAACATGGCTGCAGCCGTGCTGGCGACCATGATCAGCTTTCATCAAGCCTGTGTCACAGCCAGTGGTCCAAAAGAGAACCCCGACTTGAAAATTTCCGATAGCCCTGGACCGGAAAAGCCGAAAATTCAACCCAGCCGGACCGCGAGCGGACTGGCACCATGGTCCAATGGGGGCAAAGCACAGAAAGTGGCTTGGTTCCTTTGTGCTGCCCCGGCCGGAAAGCAGACCGTCCTGCTGGCTCACGACGAAGCCTCTGGATTCAATGCCGATTCATTCTGCAACACTCCAGAATCACAAGCTTTTATTAGCTCTGGGTTCCACGTCCTGGGGATCAACAGGCCTGGTTTCGCCCCATCGACTGGCGAGGCGGACCTGGTTGGTAAAGCCTCGCAACAGGCTGCTCTGGTTGCTGCGAAGCACGCCGCCGCGCAGGCTCCGGGACTTCCGGGGCCGCTGACCGGGGCGTTCGGTTTTGGCACCGGGGCTGCCGCGGCATCGTTTTTTGCCAAACAGCACGGCAACCTTTCCTGGCTGATCGTTGGTTCCGGAATCTATGATTTCGAACAAGCATCGAGAACTTCAAGCGATAAAACACTGATCCAGCTCATAGAAAAAACCGTCAAGAAGGACGGTGATACCGCTCATGAAATCCGTTCCATCGGTTACGATGTCGCTGGTCTTCCTGCTCGGATCGCAATTTTTCAGGGGGCCAGCGACACAGTTTCCCCTGCAGACCAGGCCTACGCATTTCGCGACTCGCTTGCTGCAAGTGAATACAAGGTAACGTTTCAAATGATCTCAGGCATCGGCCACGAAATTCCGCCAGCACAAATGCGACAGATCATGGACGTAACCATTTCATCCGTCGCAACGAAGTAAAAACTGCCCCCATTCGTTGGTGATGGAATCTCGCTAAATTTGCGGGATTTCTCTTTTTTTCCAAAGATCCCCCACATTCTGTGCGCCAATTAGCAGATGTCACTTCATGACACGGGGGTTTGAGGCTTAGTTTTGGCGCCATGAGTTGGCGCATTCCTTGTCCGTTTTGTTTTACAAAAGCT
>JBEGVZ010000066.1:0-15039 GCA_041178085.1 Pseudomonadota bacterium
GTCGGCGGAACGGATGTTGTGAACTATAAGTTCAAAGTCGGTGTCAGTGGCACGACAGACTGTTCGAGCACAAGCGGATACGGCGCTTCCACACCTTCTGGCTCAAAAATCAGCTCAGACATTTCAGGCCTTGCTGATGGCACGATAAGACTTTGCGTGATCGGTCAGGATTCGGTTGGTAACTGGCAGCCAGAGGCCAGTGCGACGTCGTCGACTTGGACAAAAGACACCACAGCTCCGACGGCTTCTTTGTCTGGGCAACCGACCGGTAGTAGCAACACCACCCTGCTCAACGTGACTGTTGGTGGAACCGGGGTAGTCAGTTACAAATTCAAAGTTGGAGTCAGTGGCAGTACAGATTGTACAAATGCAACGGGATACAGCGCTTCAATAGACGTTGCCACCAAAATCACTTCCAGCATCTCCGGCCTGGCTGATGGCGCGGTAAAGCTCTGCGTCATCGGTGTCGATTCCGCAGGCAACTGGCAACTGGAATCCAACGCAACTTCCACAACGTGGACCAAAGACACGGCGGCACCGACAGCAACCCTTTCCGGTCAGCCCACTGGCACCAGCAGCACGACCACACTCAATGTGACTGTGGGGGGAACGGGAGTTACCAGCTATAAGTTCAAAGTGGGAGTCAGCACTTCAACGGATTGCGCCAACACCACCGGATATAGCGGCCAAACGGCAGTCGCTACAAAGATCACATCCAACATTTCAGGCCTCGCTGATGGGGATGTCAAGCTCTGTGTCATCGGGGCAGATGATGCTGGCAACTGGCAGACAGAGGCAAGCGCAACATCTGCTACCTGGACCAAATCTGGTGGCGGGGGTGGCGGAACCGGCAGTTATGTGTTCATGATCCCCCTTTGGGTCGACCTCGGGAATGTCGTGGTTGTCAAACATGTCGTTAATGCTACCGGAAGCGATGCGTCCGGGACTTCGACGACTTCAACCGCGTTGGGAACACAGGGCGCCTCAACAGATACGCTTTCGCTGGCGATGGGTAGTGACGATAAAGCTTATGTTTTGTACCGGTCCTCAGTAGTGGGTCCGCGTAATAAATTAGCTTACAGGTCAGTCGATAGTGCTTCCCTCTCCATCGGCAGCGAAGTTGTGATCGATAATGTGGGGAATAGTTATACAGCGACCAGCGCCGACATCGCCATCAAGGAGTCCTATCCTTCAGGAAGCCTGCAGAGGGATATTCTCGTTTACTACTCTCATAATTATTTCGACGCCACATCCCGGGGCGCCAGGGAATCCTTGAACGGGGGAAATAGTACGGAGGTCACCGAAATGATTCCGGAGGACAGCACCCCCGCCGTCGCGCCCTTTCCAGCAGAGCCAAAGAAGATACATTTGCGCGTCAATAGCATCGGCGATCGTGAGGTTTCTTATGTCAGTGAATCTGAGGTAAGCGGAAATATTAGTCGGATGGCAAGTCGCTTATATGACGATAATACAGCAGGGATCCAGAACTTTACCGATGCTCATGTTATTTGTGGGGCAAACGAAAACCTTGTTTCATTCCGTGCTCTGCCGCTGTCGCGGGGCGATGATACGGCAGTGGTCGGTGCTTGTGGCAACTCGCCTTCAACAAAGAAAGTAAGTCATAATATTGCGCGTTCTGCAGGCGGTTATTCTCCGCAGAAAAGTCGGGTATGGAACATCCCCCCCAGCGGTATAACCCTCACCGGATCAGACCCAGTTGATATGGTGGAGCGTGGAGCTGGCCTGGATTTATTCTTTATTGACGGTACGAGCGTCAAGGTTTGCGAGGGCGCTCATGACGCCTCTTGCGACAATGGCTCCGGGTCGACTGTATTTACGGATGTAGGATTCACCAACGGTGACTTTCGCGCCGTGACGACAAGTGATGGCACAGTTTTTGTTTTCTATACAGAGTTTGACGTAGGCAAAGTGAAGGTGGTGCGGCGCCTTGCCGACGGAACCTGGTCGGCTGCACATACCGTTTTTAGCGACAACTCCAACCCAGCAGTAGTCCTGGGAAAACGTATCGGCGTCGTGGGGGTCCCTGCCAACAGCAACTGGGCACCCCGCCATACCATGTTTGTCAGTTCGCTCACTCACATTGGTGACATGACCGGGATTGATGCCACAACGTTTGTACCATTCCCTGGTGTTTCGCCCGACGTGCTTTGTCGTAAGTATGCCGTTGGTGCGCGGTTGCCGCGGGCGAACAGCACAGTTGCATTGATTGGCTCCACTACCGAGTCAATTTCAACGCATGTCGGGACTTTGGCGGCTGACGTTTATTCGAACGAGTCAAATCCCCAGCTAGTTAAAAATAAAGCTTCCTTCTTCAATGCAAGTGACTCAAATCACCCCGACACAGCTCGCTATGTGACTGAAGGCGGGGCATCCGTAGAAACTGCCCCTAACACATTTAATATCTGGGCAGGTGCGAGTGGCAATGCACCAGGCGCGGAGTCCTGTAATTCTGGATCAGCTTGGTCGACTGGTGATACAGGAAGCAATGGTGTGCCCCTCACGCTTGGTACGGGTAATTGGCTTTTTCCAAGTTCTGGGCTGACAGCAATTGAGTGTAGCGTTGACCAACGGATTTTATGCTTGACGAAGTGAGCCACCGCTTGGAAAAACCCAGCGTTTGCGCTTCCCATCCAGTGCTCCGGGAACTGTCTAACCCAGGACTGAATCTCGTTGGCGCAGAGTTGCAACACACCCGCGCTAACTGGGGGGCAGGTCCTGTTCCGCCTCGGCCAAGACTTCCTTTTCATCAAGCTTGCGGAATAGAGCCGCGGGCTCACGCAGTGTCTGGCCGGCAGGCAGCTCCACCGCCTTCCATGATCCTGACGCGCCGTGATGGTTGTACATCATGACCGTGTGCTTGCCGTGGGCATCCTTGATTTCGCGACGCTCTAGCGTCCCGGCCAGGTGGCCCTCAAAGCCAAGATACTCATGAATCATCTGGCTACTGAATGGCAGGATTGGTGCCCACAGGACCTTCAGCCACTCAATGCACTGCAAGGCAACGTAAATGGCTGTCGCAGCACCCTGCTCGTCCGTCTTGATCATGGTCCAAGGCGCCTTGTCGCTCAGGTACTGATTCACCTTCTGGCTCAATGCGCGGACTTCCTCAAGGGCGCTGCGTAACTTGACCCCTTGATAAAGGGCGCCGACCGAATCAAAACCTGATTTGACGGCGGCAAGCAATTCCTGCCCTGCCGGGTCGATCACGCCAGGCTGCGGCACTTTGCCACCGAAACGCTTGTAGGCAAAACCAAGGACGCGGTTAACTAGGTTGCCCCAGTTGGCCACAAGCTCGCTGTTGACGCGCTCCAGGAAATCATCCCACGTAAAATCTGCATCAGCAGATTCCGGCGCAATGGCACAAAGAACGTAACGCCACGCATCGGCCTGGTACTTCTCGAGGACCTTATTCATGAAGATGGCGTTGCCGCGGCTCTTGGAAAACTTCCGCCCGTAACTGTTCAGGTATTCATTCGCAGGAACATCGTAGGGCAGGTTCATACCCCCGTAACCGATGAGCATGGCCGGCCACATCATCGCATGGAACGTGATGTTGTCCTTGCCAATGAAGTAATAGCTCTTGGTTCCCTCACCTGCCCCAGGGTTTTTCCAAAAGCGTTCCCAGGCTATGGCTTCCTGACCGCGGATCCTGGCCCACTCACGTGACGCACTGAAGTAGCCGATGACGGCCTCATACCAGACATAGAGGCGCTTGCCTTCGTATCCCGCCACCGGGATCGTCACGCCCCATTCGATATCCCGTGTGATCGCACGACCGTGCAGGTCGCGCTTTTCAAGTTGCGCCTTCGTGAAATTCAACACATGAGGGCGCCAGTGACTTTTTTCTCCGTCGTTGATCCACTCGATGAGCGGCTCATTCAACTTGCCCAGGTCCAGGAAGAAATGTTCCGTATCCCGCACTTCAAGCGCCGTTGATCCACTAACTTTTGAACGGGGATTCTTCAGCTCGACCGCCTCGTAGGTTTTGCCACACTGGTCGCACTGGTCGCCCCGTGCATCAATGAAACCACAGTGGGGGCAGCTCCCTTCGACGTAACGATCAGGCAAGAACCGTCCCGCCTTTGGATCGAAAATCTGCTTAGTCACCTGCGTGTAAATGTATCCGCGTTCCACGTGACGCTTAAACATATCGTGCACGACGGAGAAATGATTTTCGGTCATGGTCGTCGTGTAGAGATCAAAAGTGATCCCCATCTTCTCGAAGCTGGCGATGAAGCGGTCGTGATATTTTTCGACCACTTCGCGCGGCGTAATACCTTCTGCATCGGCGCTCACTGTGATGGGCGTTCCGTGGGAATCGGACCCGCTGACCATCAGAACGTCGTTGCCCTTCAGGCGGTGATAACGCGCAAAAATGTCAGGCGGCAAAAGCGCCCCGGCATAGTGCCCCAGGTGGGGCTCATTGTTGGCGTATGGCCACGCAACCCCGATCAGGATCTTCTCTTTTACAGCTGCCACAGGTCACCGCATTCGCCTTTTAGGTACTCAACAAATTTCGCAACGCTCATCGCCGGCAGGTTTTTGCCGTCGTGGAAGCGCGCCGTCACTTCACCCGTCTGCTGTTCTTTGTCACCAACCACCAGCATGTAGGGCGTTTTCAGGAGCTGCGCCTCGCGAATCTTGTAGCCAAGCTTCTCGCGCCTTGCGTCAATCTCAACACGTACGCCGGCTGCTTTCAGCTCAGCGTAAACTTTTTCCGCGTATTCGCGCTGGTCTTCAGAGACGTTGACCACACGCGCATGAACTGGAGCCGCCCACAGCGGAAAGTGCCCGGCGTAGTGCTCGATGAAAATACCGAGGAATCGTTCAATGCTACCCAGCACGGCTCGGTGAATCATCACCGGCGTATGCATCTTGTCGTCGCTGCCGACGTATTCCAGGCCAAAGCGTGCCGGCATGGAAAAGTCCAGCTGTACCGTCCCGCACTGCCAAGTCCGCCCGATGCTGTCGACCAGGTGGAAGTCGATCTTGGGTCCGTAGAAAGCCCCGTCGCCCGGATTCAGCTTGTAGGCCTGACCACGCTTTTCCAGCGCATTTTGCAAGGCCGTCTCTGCGACATTCCAGACCTGATCTGAACCAATCGACTTTTCCGGCCGGGTCGAAAGTTCGACCTTGTACTCGCTGAATCCAAGACCCTTGTATGCCCGGTCGATCTGATCGAGGATCTGGTTGATCTCCTGCCCGATCTGTTCCGGTGTGCAGAACACATGGGCGTCGTCCTGAGTAAACGAACGCACGCGCATGAGTCCGTGAGTAACGCCGCTTCGTTCGTGACGGTGCACGCGTCCAAACTCGGACAGGCGCAGCGGCAACTCCCGGTAGCTGTGACGGTCGCTCGCATATACCAGGCAGTGGCCAGGGCAATTCATGGGCTTGACGGCTGCTTCGTTTTCGTCGACCTGGGTGAAGTACATGTTCTCGCGGTAGTTGTCGTAGTGGCCGGATTTGTGCCAGAGCTCGACGTTCATCACGAGCGGCGTTCCGACTTCGTTGAAGCCAAAATCCGTGTTCGAACGGCGCATGAATTTCACCAGCGAATTGAAGAGAGCATATCCCTTCGCGTGAAAGAACGGATGGGCCGGTGCTTCCTTGTGGAAACTAAACAGCCCTAGCTGCTTGCCAAGGACCCGGTGATCCCGCTTTTTCGCTTCTTCAAGGCGGTTCAAATAAGCTTCAAGCTGGGCCTTGTCCCCCCAGGCAGTCCCGTAAATCCGCGTCAGCTGGGCATTTTTTTCGTCCCCACGCCAGTAAGCGCCGGCAACACTCGTCAGCTTGAAGGCGCCCAGCTTCCCGGTCGAAGGCACGTGCGGACCGACACAAAGGTCAAACCATCCGCCCATCTTGTAGACCGAAATCTCCACATCCTTGGGCAGGTCCTGGATGATTTCGACTTTGAAGAGTTCTCTTATTTCCTTGAAAGTCTTGATTGCTTCGTCACGCGTCACGACCTCGCGCGCAACGGGAAAGTCATTTTTTACGATTGCCTGCATCTCGGCTTCGATCTTAGGGAAGTCAGCCTCGTTAACCTTCACCCCGGCTGGAAACAGGAAATCGTAGTAAAAACCGTTGTCAATGACTGGGCCGATCGTGACCTGTGTCCCCGGGTAAAGCTTCTGAACAGCCATCGCCATCAGGTGGGCCGTCGTGTGGCGGATCACATCCACGCCTTCTTCGTTCTTGGCCGTTAAAAAGTTTACTGCAGCGTCACCAGTGAGTGGCGCCGCCATGTCCTTCATCTGCCCATTGACTCTGGCAGCAAGAGCCGCGCGGGCAAGACCCGCACCAATGCTCTTGGCGACGTCGTTCAGCGACGTGCCAGCCGGGTATTCACGCTGGGAACCATCGGGCAATGTGACTTTAACGGGAGTTGCAGGTGACATGATGGGGACTGACCTCCTGATTGCCTGGCGCGACAGGACAATACGGAGCCCCCCCGGACAGACAAAAGATGAGGCGAAAATCTATCAGCGGCTGAAGATATCGGCAAGGATGTAGGGACCGCGCTCGATGAAGGGTTCCGCATTCTCGAAACCCAGGTCGGCAGCGGCCAGGGCGACGTCGACGCAGTCAATGGCATCCCCGGGTTCGAAATCCTGGGCGAGGGCCTCCGTCACGTGGCCGTACAAGAGGAAATCACAGGCTTCGTCCGCTGCAATCCCGACGGCAGCCAGGTCATCCAGAGTCAGGCCAAACGGCGCCGTCAATCCGGCGACCGTCAGGGGTTCGTTGCTGCAACCTTCCATCATGCGGAGGTAGTCGCGCAGCGGAAGCTGCAGTTTGAGCGAGTAGGTTTTGTTCGTTGATGCCGTCATGGAGAAAGATTCGGCACCGCTGGGCGGGACTTGAAAACAACGCCCGAAAAGGTTGCCGTCGCGGCGATCTAACAGCCCGTTTTGACTAGATAATAACAAATTAAAAAAGAAACCCGGGAAGGTCCCACACGCGGCGGCGTACCGGATAGAAGAATCACTCCGGCCTGACGTTGTGAACTTCCAGCTGGACGGCGAAGTTTTCCTCGTCGCCGAAACTGAAGTTAGCCGTGAGGGGGCTGTGCGTATCGCGGATGCCGATCGATACCGGCTTGCTCATGGCGTTGGCAACCTGGGCGGATTGGGCTTTACCCATGTCTTCCGCACGGGGCAGGATCCCCAGCAAAGCCGCCAGATCGGCTTCGTTGGTCAGAATGGACATGTCGGGAGTGGGCTGCTGGACCTGCACCTTGGCCCGCGGCGAAATCAGTACCAGACTGCCGTCGTTGCGCCGCCACAGGTGCCAGACTTCCCGGAAATTCTCATTCCGGCTGGTCGCACCGTAGGCTGTCACTTTCGACCGGACCATGCTCCAACCCACTTCGATTCTTGCTGATTCAGGAATTCCCGACTTTGCGCTCACGGTTCGGGCCGGGGAGTCTTTTACGCCCGATTTCGCGGCCCCCTTCGCGGCGGAGGATGCTTTCCTGGGCGGCGTAGCAGCCCACGCGCTCCCTTCCAGTCCACCCGGCGACGAGCCTGGAAGGTACAGAAGGGTGCTAAAAATCAAGCAAAAAAGCGTCCTCAAATACACGGATAAGCCTCGATAAGCAGTCAACTTTTTGTGACTTATAATGTACCATCCAACAAGACAAGTCCGAATGTTTCGGCCCAGACCCAGTGGACACGGAGTGCCATTGCAAGGTTGCCACGCCAAAATTCGCCTGCCGAGCCTGCTTTGCGGGGTTTTCGGCCTCGTCCACCCGGCAGCGCTGATTTTGCTGCTGACACTCTCTTGCGGGATCATCCTGGCGCTTCCAGCTCGCGCCTGGGCTCAGACCCCTGGCCTGCACACGGCTCCGGTCGTTATTTTCGGATCCCAGATACGCGCCGCCACTGGCCGCCCGCTGACTACCTACCGCCTTTACAAGAGCGGATCCAACGGGCGAGCCGAACCGATCCCCTTTCAGATCGATGAGCTCAACCTCGACGGGGACTATGTCCTCGATCAGGGCAGTGCCGTTACCGCAAATTCTGGAAACGGCCTTTTTGACCTGCAGGACGAACTTGCGCTCATGGGTGACGACATTGGCCCGGCAGCAGCTCCGACCGACTGGGGGGTGAACCCACCCAACGAGGTATTTGAAATCCAGTTCGACTATCGCGGCATGCCGATGCCACCCGCAGCCTGGGCGCCCGACCGGAACAAGGGCGCGGTCTATCTGGCTGTGTTCCACCGAAATCCGCCTGCCCCCGCCAGCAAGACCTACGTCGTATTTGACCGGGGCACAGCAGAAGTTAAGACGTCACGCTACCGTTACGGATTCGACCAGAAGAACTGGCTGGTGTCGCGCAAAGTGGAAATGCGCAACCCGTCCCCGCAGGCTAAACCTGAGTTCCTGCCAATTCTGGACTCAACCACTTTTTTCATGCGCGCCGACTTGAAATATTTCCTGACGTTCGAAGCAAACCACAACTCAGTCAGCAGTGAGCTGGAGGCCTACAAGATCGGACCGGTCCGTTCCATCATCCGCATCACCTACTACTACACATTGCTGCGTCTGAATTTTGAGCTGGGCATGTACACGGAGATTTCGTTTTTCTCGAACGCCATATTTCTGCCCGCAATCCTGTACAACCCGATTGACGGGCCCAAGGCTCTTAACTCCGGCAGCGGTTTTTATTATGGCCTGGCCCTGAAGGACAACCCGCGCGATTACAAGATCGAAACCAACATGCAGCCTTGGCAGCCTTCCGGCTTCCTTAACTTCCTCAAATCACCCTTCGAACGGATGCAGCCCATGTACTGGCTGAGCGCCACCGGCACGGACCGGATGCTCTACATGGAGATGACTCCCTCCGCCCAGATGAACAAACTCGGTGCTGCACCGACCTTCTACCGGGAAGACCGAAGCGGAGAAGAAATCAAGCCGCGCAACAATGACCGCCCAAACCCACTGGGTAGAAGCCCGGTCAATCTGGGGCTCAACTTTGACCTGACGAAGTTTTCCGAGGGCGACCACCTGGTCGGCTTCAAAATGTACGTGGACAATCTAAGAGACGAACGCAGGCTTGAATCCTACAAGCTGATGAACCGCTGGGGGATAAATGCACAACGCATCCGATGAAACGCCGCGCGAATCCGCGCCGGCAGCCGAATCCGGTGTCGCTCGCGCCTGGCAATCGCTGACGGGGGCTACCGCCGCCCCGGAAGGCATCCAGTTTGTCGAGGTGCCGGGCCCTTACGGCGCCCTTGATCCGGCGCAGGTCGATGAGGACAACCTGCCCATGATCGTCTGGTTGCGCGGGGATGAGCCATGGTTCGAGGATTTTTCTGTCGACGCTGAACAGGCGATGGAAGAACTCGGCATCCGCCGGTCACGACTGACACAGATATCTGGCCGTGAGCTGCGGGTCGGCAAGAAGCGGGTCGACCGCTACATCCGCCCCGTGTTCCGTCCGGAGGATATCGCTGCTTACAAGAACTTCACGCGGGCGACAGTGTCCCACCTGAAGTCGTCGCAAGTGATCGACGGCGCGCTGGCACGCCTTGAAAGCGAGACAGGCCATCTGGTGGAAAAGGTCACCGAGGCTGTCAACCAGCGCACCGATGACTTCCAGGGAACCCTCGAGGGGATCGCCGCGGAGTTCCGCCACGCACAGGGTCTTTTGTTGCGCGAAGTCACGGACCGCGTTGATGGAATCGAACGGGGGCTCGACAGTTCATTGAAGGCGGCGCTCTCACGTGTTGATGCCGCGCTCTGTCAGACCGGCGATCAGGTTCAACAGCTGCAAACACAGATCCAGGGGCAATATGAGACGATCCTGTCCTTGATCAATCAGAACCACCTGCTGCTACGGGAATTGCAAGTTTCCATGACTGCGCGCATCGACGCTGCAGCGCAGAACGTGACGGGAGAAACTGCACGCATCGAGGCCGCAGCCCGTCAAGCGATTGCCAAGTCCGCGGAACAGGTCGAAATGTCCATCCACCAGACCCGCCTGGCAATCCGGGCGGACTTGAAAAAACTAAGCGAAGCAAAGAGGGAACAGAACGATGAGGAAAAACAGCATTCAGGCAAGCGCAAGCCGTGGACTCATTTTGGTCGCAATCGCAATGGCGGCAACCATGCCCGCAGGTTGCGGTACTGAAAGCGGCGGCAGCAGTTCGAGTCCAACAGCAAGCGTGTCCGATGCCTTCAAGGCCAACTGCGCACGCTGCCATGGCGAGACCGGTTCTGGCGGCAGCGGTCCCTCATTGAGGGGCTATCCGCAATCCAAAACCAACTTCCAGACAAAAGTCCGTAACGGCGGCGGGGGCATGCCAGCTTTTTCGGCCACGGATTACACGGATGACAACATTACGACGGATTACGCATGGCTGATTTCAAACCCGTGATGCGCACAATAAAAAAGCGCAAATCAAGCCAGCTGCTGGCGGCCTTAGCCGCCGCATGGCTTTCCATCGCTGCCACAACGCCGTCGGCAAGCACTTCCCTGCCCTACAGGGTCACCAGCGGGAAGGTGACATTCACCGCCATTGGCAAGCCTGGATTCCTGCGTGTCAACGGCCGGGGCGCAGTACCCGGAGGCATTTTTACCTTGAATGGCAACAAGGGGCTGGCGGCAGCCGAAATCTCTGTGAAGCTGGACGCGTTCGAAACCGGGATTGCCATGCGCGACCGGCACATGAAAGAAATTTACCTGGAGACAGGCAAGTTTCCAGAAGCGAAGCTTGTTGTCTCGCCCGTGACGTTTGCCGGTGATGCCATCCCGGAATCTTTGGATTTGAAGGGGGACCTTACCCTGCACGGGAAGTCCCTGCCGGTGACGGCGAGAACAAAAATCAAGACCAATGGCGACCAGATGGAAATCGAGTCCGCCTTTGATCTTAAGCTTTCTGATTTCGGCATCGCGATCCCGGAATATGCGGGAGTCACCGTAGCCGATACGGTCAAGGTCGACGTTACGATCACGGCAATCCGGGAAACAACTGCGGGGAAAAAGTAGTGGCACTCAAGTCTTGCATCCAGGCCGTGATGGCATCCTTGTTCGCGTACGTATCCTTTACGAACACTGCCTTCGCTTACCCCGAGAACGTCCGCAAGGGCTATCCCAGTTGCGCCTCATGCCACGTCAGCCCAACGGGCGGTGGCGTTTTAACCAATTACGGACGAAAGTCATCCGGAGAATTCATTGCCACGTGGGGCAACGAGGCAGAAAGCGAATTCGCCTGGGGGGCGGCTCCCCTGCCGGGATGGCTTGCCCTGGGTGCTGATGTGCGTCACTTGAGTTACAAACGTGAATTGAACCGCCAAATCACAGAACGCCGCCTGATCATGCAGCAAGAGGGCGAAATCGCAGTCAACATCGCAGGCAAAGCATGGCTTGATTTCTCTCGCGGAAAATACAGCAATTTCGAGTCCAGCCAGCGCGCATACCTGCTCTTCAATGCCACGGAAAACATTTATGTCCGCGCCGGCAAATACTTTGCCCCTTTCGGGATCCTGCGCGCGGACCACACAGCGATAAGCCGTCGTGCGGTCGGAATGGATCAGGGACGCGAGACCATCAATGCGGAACTCGGTTACCAGGACGAGCGGGGCGAATTGATCCTCACCGGAATCATGGGCAACTGGCAAACCGGCGACGAGTCAGTCGATCCGATATTTAGAGATCAGGGTTTAAACCTGCGCGTGGCGGCCTACCATGGCGGCAACAGCCAACTCGGGGCAAGCGCGATGGGGATTCAAGGAGAATACGTGGATCGACAGGCCTTGGGCCTGTATGCCATGACGGGGGTCGGAGACAACAGTTGGTACCTTGGCGAAGTCATCCTGGAAAGAAGACGCCTTGCCAACACCGGATCGTTGTTTCACGAGGCCATCATCAACCATCACCAGTTTGGCTGGGAATTTTTCCGTGGTGCTCACTTGATTGGAAATATTGAAACCCTTTCACCCATTGCAGGCAAACTGCATTCAACCGAGTGGTCCGTTGGACCTGGCATCCAATGGTTCCCGCGGCCGCATTTCGAATTTACCGTTCAGGCAAATCGTTTTATGCGCAAATCTTCGTCAGACAATCAGGGGTCAGAGCTTAAAATGGTCTCACACCTTTGGTTATGAAGTAGCTGGGGCGACTCGGGATTCCGTAGCTCAATAAGCCACTGTTCTGATTAGTGTTTTTGTGAATTTTATTTTTCTCTAAACTTTATCCCTACCATCGACGAACCCTTTCAAAGTCGCAAATCCTGCGACCAGGGAGGTGGAAGATGGCTTTGTGGAACCGGCGATCCGGGTATCTGGCTTACTCGCTTTTGATTGGATTGATGACTGCGGGATGTTCCGACGAACGCCCGGGACCCAAGCAACAACAACTCGTCCAGGGTGAAGAGGAATCCACCGAAGAAGAGGGATTCGTAGTCGACGATGCTCAGGGCTCGATGCTCGGATTGACCGGTGGCCCTTCCAGAACATTGGCATTCCCTTTCGAAAACATGTTCGTCAATCCTTTGGCAGGCAAGGGTCAACGTACGGCAAAAACCGAACCGTTTACTCGCCAAAAATTTGCGACTTTTTCTGCTTCGAAGTCCTCGCCTGTTTACAACTACGCGGCCGATTACGAGACCCCTCGACAAAGGTCTGATTATCTTGGTTTCGACATAGTCGGGGACGGCACAACCATCACCTTCCGGAAACCGGTGATCAATATTACTCTGCAGGTCCTCCACAAACCGGGGCAATTCCCGGCGAATCTTATGTTCCTGGTGGACGGCAAAGCTCAACCGTTCGAAACGAAGCGACAATATGAAACGGTTACTAAAGTCCGCCTGCAAATCCCGAACGGAGCTTCGTCGGTTCGGATTGCGGGAGGCAATGAGCAAAACAGTCACCTTTTGTTAGACAACCTGAGACTGACATTTTTGCCAAATTCCGATTCCGGGCAAGACAACGTACCCGTCACGGGAGGTGGAAGCAGCTCGTCAAGTAGCACCGGATCGACTGGGGGTGAGGATGACTCGCTAACCACTAGTTCGACTGGCACCGGTTCGACCGGTTCATCGACCTCAAGTGGGGATGGCGACGAACCCCAACCACCAGTCGTGCACCCGACCACCCAGCCTACTCCTACTCCCCCTCCCGGCGGCGGATCCAGCGGAGAGTCGGGCCAGAGGCAATTTGCGATCGTCTACGAAACTGCTCTGAATGCAGGGCTGGAAATTCTGGCGAATAAGGAAGAAACCGACCGGATATGTCTAAACGCTGCGCAACGACTATTCAGAATCCCGTTTTCATCGCCCCCAACCGCATTGATCTTTAGAAGCGGCCAACTTGCAACAGCCTTGATTCCCGACATGGAGATCCAGAATATCTCGGGGGAAACTGTTGCGCAAAATCGTCACGATTTCATGACCACACCCCGTTTTCAAAGACAGCTTTATGTGAGGACGCCAGCGAACGTTATCACAGGATTCGACCGGCAGACGGGTTGGGGCAAGGACTGTAATTCTTGGAAAACATCTGGTTACGTCCACACGTGGTCGTATATCGGCGAGGAGCAGATACGAGAATGTACACATGATCAAAAGAATCAGGCCTACATTTTATGCATCGGTGTTACCTCATCATCCGATCAGGGAGGCGGCACAGCTACGGGAGGTCAACCGACGTCTTCTTCTGGTGAGCAATCGACGTCTGCGACTGCAGGTGGTGGCAGCGGCTCGACTGGCGACCAATCGCAGTCTTCGAGCAGCAGCAACCCGATAGCTCCTACAACAGATGGCGGATCGTCGACCGGCGAGCAAAACCCCGAACAGCCTTTACCCCCCCCCGGAGAGGGCGGGAACAGCCCGGATTCCAATGGAGACAATCCCAATGTGCAGCCAAGTTATGCGATCGCGTTTGCAACCCAAAAAAGACTTCGTTTAGATGCGATTCGCGATCCCAAGGCGGTCGAAGAAATTTGTAGGGTAGAAGCTGCCATGGCTGGACTTAAATTCATCGCGCCCCCAATCCCACTAATTGTTCGTGACGAAAACACGGGTCTTGGAAGTCTCGTTCCAGATCTGCCCATCAAGAATCTCGCTGGTGATCAAGTTGCCGCGAACAGGCAAACCTTTCTGGAACCGGGAAACTGGCAGGCCCCAGTGATAAGTCAATCAAGACAACTAGAATTCATGTTGACCGGGGAAAAACAATTTCCGTTTCCAGGCGAAGCGCAATCGAATTGCAATAATTGGACACAGACATTTGGATCTGACGTCACCGGGAGAATGCCCTTTGGAATGATCCAACGACGGGGATGCTTCGAGCTAGACCGGTATGCTGAGGGGCTTCCAATTATGTGCATCGGACTTATGCAGTAAGCAACCCATGCTCGCGGATGATGCCGATCAAGGCATCTACCGCCTGCGCCTGGTCGTAAGCACTGGTATCAAACTCGACGGCGTCGTCTGCCTTGCGCAGCGGCGCCTCGCCTCTTCCGGAGTCCTGCTTGTCGCGGCTGGCGATATCAGCCATCACAGCATCAAGTGATTTGGCGTCAATCTGCTTCAGGCGCCGGCGGGCACGTTCCTCAAGGCTAGCCGTCATGAATACTTTCAAGTCAGCATCTGGAAAGACGACCGTGCCAATGTCACGTCCATCCACCATGACGCCGTTGGGGGCATCAAGGACCAGGTTTCTTTGCACGGGAAGAAGAAGTTTCCGGACTTTTTGCTGCTTGGCGATAAAGCTTGCTGCGTTTCCGGCTTCAGCAGAGTTCAAGCGCGGAGTCAGGTTTTCACTGCCGCAAAAGAGCATGCGCTGTTCGTAATCCCAGCGAATTTGTCCGGCCAGAGATTCGAGCATCACACCCACAGCCGCTTCGTCCTGCAAGTTGATCCCGCGGTCGCTGGCCATCAGGCCGACCCCGCGGTAGAGGGCGCCGGTATTGACGTAGGACCAGCCGATACGGGCACTCACCTCGCTGCAGATGGTGCTTTTGCCGGACCCTGCCGGGCCGTCCACTGCAACGATTATGGGCC
>JBEGVZ010000067.1:0-32719 GCA_041178085.1 Pseudomonadota bacterium
ATACCGGCGGAAAAACCGAGGCTCCGGTTTACGAGCAGGTTAAAACGGGGGGCACAGGACACGCCGAAGCTGTGGAAATCACCTTCGATCCAGCTGTGTTGAGCTTCGAGTCTTTGCTCGGCTACTTCTTCCGCCTGCATGATCCCACCCACCTGAACCGCCAAATGAACGACATCGGGACCCAATATCGTTCGGCGATTTTCTACCTTTCGCCCCTGCAGAAGGAGGTCGCAGCCCGGGTAAAAGCCGATGTTGACGCCTCTGGCAAATGGTCCAAGCCGTTGGTGACAGAGATTGTACCGGCTGGCCGTTTTTACCCGGCTGAGGAGTACCATCAGAAGTATCTGGTCAAGAATCCGGGGGGTTACAACTGCCACTTCCTGCGGAAATGATCCCCTCTGTGGTAAACTTTTGGTTACAGAACCCCTCACGGAGGCAACTGTCCCATGAGTTCCATGCCCAGCCCCAATGCCGGGAATCCGATCGAATCCGCAGGAATCAACCGGCGGAGCGTCCGTAATTTCCTGCTGCAGCCTTTTCTTCAAATCCAGTTGGGCTTGTATAGTGTGCTACTTTCGTTCGCCTTCGCTGGCGTGATTGCCTGGCTTTTTTACGCTTACCTGAACCGTTTTGCGACTGTGGTGATCCAGTTGACCGACGCAGAGGAGCAGGTGCTTGAACTGCTTTATTCAAGCCTGGACCAGATGCGTTTTTCGGTGATCGGAACGATCGCGGTTTTCCTGCTTCTGAACATCGGCGTTTCAATTATTTTTACCCACAAGATGGTGGGGCCAACCATCGCTTTCCGCCGCTTGATCCGGGGACTTTCCGATGGCAACTACGGTTTGCAAGTGAAGCTCCGCGATGGTGATGCTTTCGTCGAGGTGGCGGACGAGTTGAATCACCTGTCAAACGTCTTGGCAGAGAAACACAGCGGAAAGTAACGAGCCGTGCAACCTGCAAACGACTGGTTCCTGACCGCAATACTCACCGATGGCAGTGTGGCCGGGTGCCTTGACGCGGTCATCGCCGAGCTCGACTTTCGCCGGGAATTCGTGGCCGCCCTGAAGGGGCGACTTGACCCGGTTGCCGGGGGCCAGGTCGACGCCGTGACGGACTTGTCGAACCGCCTCAAACCACTTGAAAACACTTTGCGCGCGCGGCTCCCCTTGCTTCTGCCTGACCGGCCCGGCGCCTGGTTTCGCGTGCCTGCAGCCAGGTCAGCTGGCCCTTTTTCGACTTCAATCCTGCACGAACCGGTGTTTGCTCCCTACGGTTCCGCGCCGCCGAAAATGGTACGCGAAACCCTGGTATCAGCTTGGGATTCCGGGGCTTCTTCTGTCGGGGTCTTCAGGGTTGGGATTCGGTGCCTGTGGTTGACCATGCTCGAGCTGAACGCCCGCTACACATCGATCAACACGATTGCGATCGCGCCTGTCGCTGCCAAAAAGACGACTCTGCTGCTCGACCAGTTGCCAGAGGGATTGCCAGCACATCTGGACTGCCGCTCCTTGCGTGCGTTCCTGGTGAATGTGAAGAACGAATTGCATTCATGTCGCCAGCGGCTTGATGCCTGCAAGCGGGATTTGCTTGCGGCTTCCGACTTGTTTTTTGAGCACCAGTCAAAACCAGGCAGCAACCGGACCGGCGCCTGGCGGGACAAGGCAGATGAATTCCGCGATGAACAAAGCCGGCGCAGGTCATCGGCCGGTCAGGCGCGTGCCGGCGCAGACTCGACGCCCGGTCGCGGCGGTGGCCTGAAAACGTCGCGCGACCTTGAAGCATTGCGGTATTTTGGGTTCAGCGAGTTTCCCACCTCGGAAGAGCTGCGCAAAAGGTACCTGGACTTGGCCCGGCGCTACCATCCGGATGCCGCAACGGGGCACGAAGAGAAATTCAAGATGTTAAGCCGCGTCTATGAGCATTTGTTGCAGCGCGTCGCGGGTTGAGACATAACAACCGCATGGCAACTCCCCAGGGAAAAATTTCGGTGCTGTCTTTGCTGAAGCTGCGTTGTCCCTATTGCGGTGTGACGCCCCTCCGGTCGGGTACTTCGTGGTTCAATTTCGCGGAAGGTTGCCCGGTATGCGATTACCGCTTCGAGCGCGAACCAGGTTATTTCACTGGTGCGTCGTGGATGGTCAACTACACGGCTTCAGCTTTGTTCGGACTGAGCATGGGTGCGGCAATCATGGTTTTTTTGCCCGATCTTGACGGGCTTATCGTAGCGGCTGTGGTCAGCTTGTTTCTGATCGGGTTCGGGTTGTGGTTCATTCCCTACAGCATGGCTCTGTGGCTGGGTTTTGATCATCTGATCCATCCACTCAATCCAGAAGAGCGTTTTCGCTCCTTCAAAAACCCATAGATAAAACGCTAAGTATCCGTAAATATTAAAAAAATATCGATTTTAATCCTGCGGACTGATGTTTTCCCTTTTTAATCCGATGGGTTGAAAGGGGGGAATGATTTGTTTTCGAGCCCGCCACGAAATTACGCGGCCTGCTTCACGCTGGTTTTAGCACTGGCGCCGCTGTTCTATTCGTGCAGGAACGATTCTGGGGTTCCCGTCGATACCGGATCAAAGGATCCCGGCTCTTCAAACCAGAATGTTTCTATCTCCGGAGTTACCCCGGTTGCGGGCAAACCCGGAGATGTCATGACGTTGACTGGAGAAAACCTGGATGCAGAAGCAGCTCTGCAGGTCGCCATTGGTAATGCGCGGGCAAATGTCGAGGTCAGCGATTCCACCCGGGGTAAATTCAGCATGCCGGACGGTCTGGGTATGGGCCTCAAGGTTGCATCTGTGGTTGGTTCTGCCGGTGAAGTCGGCACACTCCGGCTGATTGCGGACTCGGCAGGTAACTCGCTGCCGATCATTGTGGCTGACGCCTCCCAGGTCTGTAGCGACATCATCTACATCAATGCCGCAGGCGAACAGGCAACCGGTACGCGTGACTGTAGCGGTTCGGCAGAGGGAACGGTCGACCCCTTCGACATTCGCAAAGGAAAGACCGTCAGCGGCGTCGCCGGCAAGTTGAACGCACGGTGCCAGAACACCAGTAACCTGACCACATTTAACATGGCAGCCGTAGCGGTCACGGCAAGCGTCTCCACGGTCCGTGCAGCACGTGTCAGGAAAATCACGGACTCTGGGATACTGACCCTTGGCGCAATCTCTGGCGTGCCTTTGCCTCCCCTGAACAACACGGTTTACGTCCGCCCTTTGGGTAACACGCACCCGATAAAGAATGGCGATGGTAGCCGTCACACGGGGCGTTTGCGTTTCAGTACCCAGATTGCTGCAATCGATGGCAGCGGAAACCCGGTGTACACAGATGTGAATGTCGCGGGCAACGAAATCGCCCTTTACCGGGAAGGCACATCCACAACGGAGACCTTCACCTCGGTTGCGTGTGATGAGACCTTGACAACCCCAGTCAGCACGGACTGTTTCGATCTGGTTGTGGTGGATGATTCTGCAAACGTGTGGGACACGATTGATGACGACAACTTTGGAACCGGGGCTTCTCCACGGGTGCCGTCAGACCTGGGTGCTCAGGAGGCATTCAACACCGGGGTTTGTGGTTATCTTGAGGCGCCTGATATCACGGTGCCGGCGCATGCCAATGCAACATGGCGTGATGTCACACGCACGAACGGCGGAGCGCCATCAAGCTGTGCGGTAACCCCGGCGAACTGCTCAATCATGGATCTTCACAGTGGCTTGACCTGGTTCAAGGGGCCAGGAGTTCCCCAAACTTGGTTCGGTGCAGTGCTTTACTGCTCACAGCTGACCAAGGGCGGGCTTGGCGGTTGGCGTCTTCCAACCCAGAAGGAACTCATGTCTGCTTATATAAATTCGATCAGCCGGATCAATTCCACCGGGACGGTGGCGGACTACAATATGCAGTGGTGGTCAGCTACAACCCAGAGTCAGGACACAAATCAGGCTTGGTGGGTCAACCTTTCGACCGGTCAGTCGGGGGTTCAGGTGAAGCGTTTGTCTCCCACAGCATCCAGGGCAATGTGTGTGCGCGGGCCATGATCCTGCATTGGAAGGTTTGCAGAAACGGCTAAAAAGGAATTTGGCGTGTCGATCTTTGCAACTGGCAAGAGCCACAACATCGTTGCATATGCCTTTGCGGAAAACTTTCGCATGGCTCAGGCTCAGGCCGAGCTGGGTGCCAGCCTCAGCTTGATGGACCCCAAGGATTCCGTAAGCCGCGAAGTTCCCGGTGGTGGCTGGGTGTACGCTTACAACTTTGGCGTGCTCGCTTTCTGGAACGTCAGTCCTGAAGTGCGTGCGCGCGAGATCGAGCAGTTCCGTGGCAAGCGCCCGGAGGGGCTTTCTGATCCGGCAGTGATTGAGGACTTCATCGTCGAAGAAGACCCTGGCGAGCGTCCCCGTGCGGAATTCAGCCGACTGATCCTGGACAAGGTCACGCCACAGCGGGCGGAAGTGGTTGCATTGACCGTCGCCCAGAGCGCGGCAATGTCCTACTACGAACAACTCCTCGAACGGTCCCATACCAAGCTCGCAGCCATGCTGGTCCAGCTAGAACAACGCGGTCACATCGGTCGTTCGCCGGCAAAGTTGCACCGGTTCATCGCAGAAGCTGTCATGATGCGAAGCGATGTCGTCGGCGTCTTGCACTTGCTCGACCGTCCAGACTTGATTTGGGAAGACAAGATCATGGACGGTCTTTATGACGACTTGCGCGCGGTGTTCGACCTCAAGGAAAGGTTCCAGGCCCTTGGACACAAGTTGGACTACATCCAGGACGCAGGCGAGGTCTTGCTGGACATGGCCAGGGACAGCCGACTCTTCCTGGTCGAAATGTCGATCGTTGTGCTGATCCTGGCAGAGATCCTGATGTCAATCTTCCGCTGACTTCAGGTGCCTTGAACGGATGAACTCACCTTCGGAGAGTTTCGCCCAGCCGGCGGCCTCGTCCAGGTCCACCATCACTTTGTCCCCCTGACGCAGCTCGCCAACGATGCGCGATTTGCGGTCCGGCGATGTCCTGATGTTGATACGGCTGACCGATATCACCATGAGACGACCACCGTGCCCGCGGACTGATCCAGAACGCTTTGTTGGTTCCTTTTCAGCAGCGAGTGGCGCTGCCGGTTTGTAGCCCGGATCAGGATCAAATGCCTGGCTGTAGTCCCGCGTGACAGGATCCGCTTTCTCTTCCGCTGGAGCAGCTTTTTTTGCGGCTCCATCTGCCATCATCGCGTCAACGGGAACAGGCTGGTCAGAACCAGTGTTCTGGCCGTCCTCGCCCTGCGTGGGGCTCGCGGGAGCTTGTGATGCCTGAGGTTCCGTCGAAGGGGGTGCAGCTGGTGCATAGGGGTCGACTTCCGCCACCTCGGCCACGGATTGCTTGAGGAAGCAACCCGGGGCCAAGGTCGTGGCGACGGCAAGGCAACTGGCGCCAAGCATGCGCCTTACAGCTACGGAACTCATCATCACTTCAGGCCCCTGCTAAGGTTTGATGCCAGCTTGTCGAGGAAATCGCCCGTGTTCAGGTAACTGCCTTCCGGCACCTTGTCGCCATGGATGCAAACCGCCAGATCCTTGGTCATGGCGCCACTCTCGATGGTCTCCACGCAGACTTTCTCAAGCACCTGGCAGAAGTTGATCAGGTCCTTGTTGCCGTCAAGCTTGCCGCGATGGGCAAGGCCCTGGGTCCAGGCAAATATGCTGGCGATCGGATTCGTGCTGGTGGGTTTGCCCTGCAAGTGCTGGCGGTAGTGCCTGGTTACCGTGCCGTGGGCGGCTTCGGTCTCGATTGTCTTGCCGTCCGGACACATGAGCACGGAGGTCATCAGCCCCAGGCTGCCGAAACCTTGTGCGACAGAATCCGATTGGACGTCGCCATCGTAGTTCTTGCATGCCCACACGAATCCGCCATTCCATTTCATGGCTTGCGCAACCATGTCGTCGATCAGGCGATGTTCATAGACAAGTCCTGCCGCTTCGTATTTGGACTTGTATTGTTCGTCGTAGATCTTCTGAAAGATATCCTTGAACCGGCCATCGTAGACCTTGAGGATGGTATTCTTCGTGGACAGGTAGACCGGGAATTTCTTCATCAGGCCGTAGTTGAAGCAGGAGTGGGCGAATCCCTCGATCGAAGCGTCAAGGTTGTACATGCCCATGGCAATGCCCGGGCCGTCAAACTTGTTGATCTCCCACGTCAGGGTTTCCCCCGCGCCTTCCGGCTGGAACACCATCTTCAGCGTACCTTTGCCCGGGATCTTCATGTCGGTGGCTCGATACTGGTCCCCGTGGGCGTGCCGTCCGATGACGATCGGGCGCGTCCAGTTGGTCACCAGGCGTGGCACGTTCCGGCAGATGATCGGCTCACGGAATACGGTTCCGCCCAGGATGTTGCGGATCGTTCCGTTGGGGCTCTTCCACATTTTCTTGAGGTTGAACTCCTTCACCCGCGCCTCGTCCGGGGTGATCGTCGCGCACTTGATGCCGACGTTGTATTTTTTGATCGCTTCAGCGGCCTCGATCGTGACCTTGTCTTCGGTCTTGTCCCGGTATTCGATGCCAAGGTCGAAATAGATGAGGTTCACATCCAGAAAGGGGAGGATCAGCTTTTTCTTGATGTCCGCCCAGATGATGCGTGTCATCTCGTCGCCGTCGAGTTCGACAACCGGATTGGTGACCTTGATCTTGTTCATTTCGCAGAAACTCCTGTGTTTGGTGCGGTGAAATAATGTATCGACCGCGCGACCTTCTCAAAGTCGCGCGACTTCATTCTGGTATCGATCAGTGCAATGACTTCCGTGGCCTTTCCTGGCGCAACATTGCAGACCAGCCCGTGGCTGTTGAAGTAAAGGGTCATCAGTCCGATCCCTGCGCCTTCACTCTTCTTGTCGAGGATCTCGTCGCTGTTGGTGCGGTGCAACACCTTGCGTGCGTATTGGAAGAACTGGTTTCGCTGGAACAGACCAAACGGGTCGCGAATCCCGATGGCAACCACATCGCCGTCGTAACCGATCTCAAGGACAGCCTGGTCATTCGGGGCGAGTTCGACGTTGCCGCGCGACTGTGCATCGCCGGGCACCGGGCGCCCGGCAGCTCTCGGGGCATCGTAAATGGCGTTCATCAGCATCTCTTCGCAGATCTTTCGGATCGTGCTGGCGGTGTGCTGACTCAAGCCTTGTTCAATCACGTATGCGCCGACCTGTGGTGTCAGTGTTTCTCGGTCGCGGCCAGATTTGACCGCAAAGGTGCGGGTACCGGTGCCAGTGCGCAAATACTTGCCCAGCCCGAAAACATCGCGGCGGATGATTTTCTGCATGGTTGCCCGGAGGTCCGTGATCGTCCAGTTGGAACCCCCGTCCCCGGCGCCCGGTCGCAGGGCAACAAAGTGGTCGGCCAGTTCGTGGTCCTTGCCGTCAAGTGCACGAGAGTATTCTGCGATCACCTTGTCGACCATCAGGACTATTTTGCCAGGGGCTGTGTTTGAACCGCCGCGTTCGAGTCGTGCGCGAACTGCCTCCAACAGGCCGGAGTCCAGGGAATTGGTGATGACTGCAACGGGATCCTTGTCGATTGCGGCAAGGAAAGTCCCCTGGTCGGTTGTAGAAAGCAAATCCGCACCGTCGCACACAGCCACGAGCGTTCCCACATCGGGAAGTGGTGTGCGACCAGGCTCGTTGTAGGCAACAACCGTTGGTTGCATCTGTCAGGTACCAGCGGTTTGTCCAACCGGGGCATTTTTTCCGTGGACTGCTTCCCGGTCAATCTTGTCCTGCAAGGTCATCAGTCCAGCAATCACGGCCTCGGGAGTCGGTGGGCACCCGGCAACGTAAACATCAACCGGAATCACGCGGTCGACGCCCTGCAGCACGTGATAAGCACGGTAAAAGCCCCCACTGGAGGCGCAGGCACCCATGGCCATCACCCACTTGGGTTCTGCCATCTGCTCGTAGATCTTCTTGATCACAGGTGCCATTTTCTCGGTGATTGTGCCAGCCACGATCATCAGGTCACATTGACGCGGGGAGAACCTGACTACTTCGGCCCCGAACCTGCTTATGTCGTACTTGGGCCCAACGACAGCCATATACTCGATACCGCAGCAGGCCGTCCCAAAGGGATAGGGCCACAGGGAGTTCTTGCGTGCCCATGCAAGGAACTCTTTGTGCTTTGTTGTAAAAACGGGAATTCCGCCATCGTTTTGCTGATGTTTCATGGTCCGGTGTTCCTTTGCGCCGGTCCAGCTCGCGGCTGCCAGCGTCATCCATGGAAAAACCTGAAAAGCCTAAACCCACCGCGAGCTTACGATAATTTTCCGGAACATGACACCCCTTTCATTGATTGGAACCAGGCTGAGCTGCGGGGCGGCTGTCGTTTTTGGGGGGTGAGTTGACTTGGGGTCCGGCGGGTTCGTAAAATATCAGTGAACTTAATTGTTTAGGCCCGCACCGTCGTCGCCGGCCGATGACCCGGAGCAAGAGGAGCTGCGCACCATGATCACTACGATTGTCAAGCTGTTCAACCCCGAGGATGGTCCTCACTTTATTGTGATGTGCAGCATCACGCTGACACTGATCATCTCGCTCTCGATCATTGTCGAGAGGGTTTTCCGGTACTGGTACCAGTACGACCTTTCGAACAGCTCGGCATTCATGTCGGCTGTCCAGAAGCTGGTCATGAACAATTCCATCGAGAACGCCATCCGCCTTTGCAAGGGCAAGCGGAATCAGGGCCAACTCCTTCCTTACGTATTGGCTGAAGGTCTGAAGCGCGCCAATGATTCCACGGAGGAGATCGAGAACGCCATGCACCACGCGCAGCTGGCGGCAATTCCCCGGGTTGCGCGCAGGGTTCCGCTGCTGGCGACTACGGCCAACGTGGCCACCCTTCTGGGGCTGCTCGGTACGCTGTTCGGGCTGATCAAGTCCTTCGCCGCCGCAGCAGATTCCACTGGTCAACAAAAAGCGGTGATCCTTGCCAAGGGTATTGCGGAGGCTCTCTCTGCGACCACCTTCGGTCTTGCGACCGCCCTTCTTTGTCTGCTGGTTTACGGGATTCTGATGACCAAGCAGACTGCGATCGTTGACGACATCAACCAGAACGCAGCGCGGCTCATGGACTTGCTCTACACCCGCAAGATGAAGATCCGCAGCGGGCAAGACATGTCAGCCAGCGTTGAGTGACCAAGCGAAGGGGCGGAAATGGCGAGGAAGCGCAAGACCATAAAGAGGAATGAGTCGACAGACATCGAGCTGAACATCATCCCGTTCATCGATGTCTTTTCGATGCTTAACACGTTCCTTTTGTTTTCGGCCGTTTTCGTAGCCACCGGGATCATCGAGGTCCAGGTGCCGTTCCTGTCCAGTGCTCCTCCCCCAAAGGATGCTGGCGAGCGAAGCCTTTCTGTAAAGATCGACGCTGAAAAAACAAAGGTTCAAGTCGTTACCAGCTACAGCAAGGAGCCGGTGAACGAGCAAAAGTTTGACTTTCCAAACACCAAGGACGGGCTGGACGAGATGCACAAGAAGCTGGTCTCGATCCGCCAGGCCAATCCGGACACGGACAAGTTGACTTTTTTCTCCGAGGACGACGTGATTTTCGAGAATGTTTCGGCCATTCTTGATGCGGCCAAGTTCCGACTCTCGACCGATCCTGTTTTTCCAGTGAAAAACCCCAAGACGGGTGTGATGGAACAGGACCAGCAATTCGTGTTCCCGAAAATTGTGATAGGCAGCGTGGTGCTGTAACCCGGTGACCGCCTCAGGGAGCGACCAAGATGGCCTCAGCAGGCTCGAGTAAAGACACACTTTCGCTGAACCTCTATCCGATGATGGATATTTTCAGCATCCTGATCACGTTTTTGCTCATGAGTTATTCGACGGATCCGGTGTCTCACGATGTGAATGCGGGGCTGGAATTGCCCGAATCCCGGACCATGATCGCACTTGATGAGATTCCGGCCATTGTTGTCACCAAGTCAGAGCTGTTCGTCAACGACAAGAAGGTAGTCGACGTCGTCAACGGTGAGGTTCCGCAGGCACAACTTGGCGAGTCCCATCAGGGCGCGATCCGTCCGGTATTCGATGAGCTCAAACGCATTGCAGAGACCAACAAGCGCATCACTGCATCCGTGGCGGCATCACCGGCGGACAATGTGGCAGTGGGCAAGACCGGTGCTTTGACCATGGAGATGGACAAAGGCCATCCGTTCAAGCTGATGAAGCGCATCATGCTGTCAGCCCAGCAGGCAGAATTCGTGACATTCAAACTGGTCGCTACTCGGCTCGACAACTGAGGCCGGATCGGGGATTCATTTGGGTTGGCCAAAGCAAATCGGGGGTCGTGCACGCGCGCTGTTGTCGGGCGGAATGATGATTTTCGCCTGCCTTGTTTTGCCAGTGGCAAATATGCCCGCCTTCGCAGAATCAGACGACCAGCCGAAGGGGCAGTTCGAAGGTTACGAAGTCCGGGTTATCCGGCCAAAATTCTTCACCAAGGCAAAGCGCGCAGAGCTTGGCGCTCAGATGAGCGTCATCATGAACCAAACGTTCATCTACACGTATTTGCTTACAGGCGTGCTCAACTACCACCTGACCGAATCGATCGGGATTGAGTTTGATGGCAGTTACGGACTGAGTCTGGACAAGGAAGACAAGGGCATCCTCAAGAAACCGCCGACTTCGATCAACACGACCATTCTGCGGACGCAATACCAGATGCTGGGTGGGCTCGTCTGGACGCCGCTTTACGGCAAGTACCAGCTGGCCAGTGGCCGCCTGATTTATTTTGACACTTTCCTGATTGGCGGCGGTGGTCTTACCGGGATCGATTATCAATACGATCATTGCGTCAAGTCAGCCTCGGGAAGAACGGCCGCTGCGCCATCTCCCCAGACCAAGAGTTACATGGGCGGCATGATCGGCATTGGTCAGCGGTTTTTCATCGACAAGAGCCTGTCCCTTCGCTTCGAGGTGCGTGACAACTTCTTCTCGGTCGATTCACGTGACGGATCCTGTGATCCTGAGTTCGCTGAAAGCTCAGTGACCACGACCAACAACATCACGGTGCAGTTTGGCGCATCAAGGTTCCTGTAGTAGGGGGTGGCTGGGTGGCGACATGGAACACAATAAGAGGAGCCAGGCTGGTCGCCTTTGCCGCATTAGTGGCGGGGATTGTCGTGTTCCCCCGGTCAGCCGAGGCGGCAAGCCTGCGTAACGTGTCCGTGCTCTACGCGCGGGGGGATTTTCCCTCGGCTGCGTCAGCAGCCTTTCAGCTATATAGTGCAAGCCGTAATGCCACGGAGAAGTTGAACGCCGGTTTTTTTCTTGCGCGGTCACTTCAGGCCCTTGGCCTCCCGTACTCAGCGTCTCGCTTCTACACACCGATTGTCTCTGTTGGTCCGGCCAACAATCCGTTTTTCAAGCAGGCGTTTGAGCAGCTTGGCGCAATCAACAGCACAGTCAGCCTTGGCCAGTCACAGATTGTCCAGATGGTCTCTGGTCGTGACGGGGGCGGAGTAAATCCAGATTCCGTGCCGGGTTCTGCCCGTGGTTTCTACTTCTACTACCTGGGTGTTCAGGACTTCGAGGAGCGCAAGTACGAGTCGGCGGCACGTAATTTCCGCTCCGTCCCAGGTGGATCTTCTTATTACCTTCGTGCCCAGTTTCACCTGGGTGTGATTGCCAATCTTCAGGGGCAGCACAGCCAGGCGATCAGCTATTTCAACACGGTCGCTTCCGGTGCGAAGCGAAACGAAGACGGTGAGCACCTGCGGGCGTCGGCCATCATGAACATCGCGCGGGTTGAATATGAGACCAAGCGCTACATCGAGTCGCTCGACCAGTACAAACGCATCCCACGCGAATCTGAGTGGTGGCTCGATGCAATTTTTGAAGGTTCATGGACTTTCTTCCTGATCCAAAAGCACAACAACACTCTGGGTAACCTGCACACCGTCCAGGCACCGTTTTTTGACAACCGTTTCTATCCGGAGAGTTACATCCTTCAGTCGATCACGTTCCTGCGACTTTGCAAGTTTGACGAGACCAAGCAATCGCTTGAGGCATTCAGGAACCGTTACAAGCCATTGTTTGGTGAGTTGCGGCGCATGATTAACGATTACGGAGACAATCCTCGCGCCTTCTACAAGATCGTCTACGACTTCCGTACGGGTAGCCTTGGCAAGTTCCGCGAAGCATGGCCAATCCTGGATTCATTGTCCCGCACGGACGCATACCGCGACGGGGCGATCGCCGTCAGGAACTCAGATGCCGAGTTAGCCCGTTTGTCCCGTTATGGTGCAAAATGGGCGTCTTCCGGCCTGCAGGAAGAACTCAGGGGTTTCCTCGCCAGGAAGAAGTCGATTGCAGTTGAGGAATCAGGACGCAGGCTCTATCGCAAACTTGATTCCCAGCAGAAATATCTGAAAGAACTCTCACGTCAGACGGAGTTCATCCAGGCCGAGATGTTGCTGAATCGCGTGGATGCCTTGCGCGCCTCGCTGCGCGTGTCAACCGCCGAAAAACGGATCAACTTCATCGGCGGATTTCAATCCTTGAACCTTGCCCAGGAGCTTGAGTACTGGCCGTTCCAGGGCGAGTACTGGGAAGACGAACTCGGTTACTACGTTTACAACCTTGATAGCAGCTGTCCCAAGGGATAGTGAGGCAACAGATGACTTCTTCCGTTGGTCTTTTCCGGAAATTGGCGGTCCTGTCGTCGAGTCTTGTACTCAGCGCTCTGCTTTGCGGTGCGGTCGGGGTTGTGCCTGACCAGAACCGCGGCAAGGACCACAAGGAATCGAGCATTGACGTGGTCGAGCGGAAAATCGACCGTGGCACTGCCGCAGAACGCAAGAACATGTCGAGTTTCACGCGTGCAGAGGCCTTCCTTGTCGCGACTGAGCAGAAACTGAGTTCCGAGATTGGCAAGACGATCCAGTATCTTCTGAAAATCGAACCCAGGACTCCGCCCCAGTCCCCGGAACGGTTGCGGATCCTTGAGCAGCTTCTGAACCTGAACATGGAGCTTGCGCTCTACGAGTCCAATGATGAATTCCGTCGCTATGACGAGGCGTACGAACGCTGGGACAATGGTGGCCGGCGTGGACCCGAGCCAAAACTTGTATCTTCCAAGTCGCAGAACCAGTGGCGGGTCGTGGCCAACCGCGCAGAAAACCTGCTGCGTCAGTTTCCCCGTGCCCGCAACGCCGACGAGACGATGTTCAACCAGGCAGTGGCCTATCAGTTCCTCAAGCGTGACAAGGATGCAGCACGAGCCTATACGACTCTGATCAGGAAGTATCCGAACTCGCCGAAAGCTGGCGACGCCTACTTCCAGCTTGGAGATTACAATTTTGACAAGGTGAACTTCCGTGCAGCCATCATCAACTACAAGTCTGCATTGAGGTACGAGCGATCCCGCGGTTACTCGTGGGCGCTGTTCAAACTTGGCTGGTGCTATTACAACCTGGGCGATTACAGCAAGAGCCTCGATTTCTGGAAGCAGACTGTGTCCAATGCCCGCAAGGCATCGGAACGTTCCGTAGCACAGTTGAAGGACGAGGCGTTGCGCGACATGGTTTATTCCTTCGCGGAGCTCAAGGCGATCGATCCGGCGATCAACTATTACCGCGCCAACGGTGGAGAGAAGTTCATCGGGCAGTTCCTGCTGCTGCTCTCCACGGTGTTTACGGACCAGGGCCAGTATGCAGAGGCAATCGGTACGCTCAAGCGCTTCCAGGCGATTGCTCCGACCAACCCCCAGGCACCGGACGCCCAGAAGGACATCGCCTCCCTGCTCTACGAACTTGGTCGTTGGAATTCTCTGTGGGCGGAGCTTGAAGCCTTCCCCCGTCTGTATGGGCCCGGAAGTGCCTGGGAAACCGCAAATCAGGGTGACCGGAAGCTTGTCCTGGAGACCCAGGCCCTGATCAAGGACCAGATCATTTACTATGCGAAGGTGTCACACAAATCCGCGCAGAAAAATGATGACGTCCGCATCTACCGGGAGGCGATGAAGGGTTACAACCTTTTCCTGAAGACGTTCCCGAAGTCCAGCGAAACGGTCGAGGTCAAATACAACATGGCCGACATCGAGTTCTTCCTGAAAGACTACCGGTCGGCCGGAAAGCTCTACCTGGACATCGCCCTCTTGGGCAAAGACAAGGCAATCATCAATTATGCCGGCGGCAAAAAGCCGACCAACATCCACTCAACAGCTGCTCGTTACATGCTGGATTCGTACTATCTGGACTTTGAGCCGGAGTTGAAAAAGCTGATCAAGGAGAAACCCGACTTCAACAAGCCGGGGAAGGTTTCGGAACGCGCTGGAAACTTCGTTAAAGGGTGTGGTTATTACAAGCAGTGGTATCCCGAGGACCGCAAGAACCTGAAGACCTGTGACCTTTATGTTGCGGAAATCTACTACCGCCTTGGCGACCGCAACATGTCGATCCAGTACCTGACAACGATTGCCTACAAGTACCCTAACGACAAGGAAGGGCCACAGGCTGTCGAATCCCTGATCCCGCTGTACAAAAACGATCGCAAGAGCCTGCTGGAGACCGCGGACAAACTACTCAAGATCGCCGCCTATCAGAAAGGTGCCCTCGGGGAGAAGCTGCGTGACCTGCGTCGCGACGTTGAGATTGAAGAGGCTGAGAAGATCCCGGATCCGCTCAAGCGCGCAATGGCCCTTGAGGAACAGGCACGCAAAAAGCCAAACGATTCCAGGGCAGACCTTCTGGTTTACAAGTCGGCATTTGGATACGTGAAGGGGGGCGACGTCCCGCGCGCGGTGGCCATGTTCCTGACCCTGATCAAGCGGTATCCCAAGTCTGCATACGTCAAAGAAGCCCTTCTTGAGGTGGCGAAGCTCAAGGATCGGCGTCTGGAACTGGAGTCGGCCGCGGAGCTTTACTCCGAATTCGCTGAGCGTTACCCCAAGGAAAAAGAGGCGCTTCCAGCGATGGGTCGCGCCTGCGAGCTGTTCTCTGCAAACGAAAGCCAAAAGGCTTTGCCTGCCTGCTTGACGCTTGCCAAGGTTGATCCGTCTGGCGCCAAGGTGTTCTTCGAGCGCATGATTCGTTCAGCTGCCTACGGCAAGAAATTCGAGCGCCTGAATTCCTTGACCGCTACTTATTTCACCAAGTTCAGCCTGAATGCCAATGAGCGCATCATCGCTGCGTGGCGGGTGTTCAACGCGGCCGATGGCAAGGGTTCGGAGGCCGCAAAAGCTGCAACAGATATCCTGCAATCGTTCCAGAAATCGGGTGGCAAGATATCTGGCGAGGCCCAGCGATGCGTTGGCGAGATTGTTTTCCGCCGGGCTCTGGCTGAAGTTCCAAAATACGAGGCGGTCAAGCTGGCCGGAGGCACGGTGGATGCGCTGGCTGCGTCGATCGACCGGAAGGCTGGAGCTCTTGGCCGCTTGAAGCAAGCCATGGAGACGGTCGCCGCAACCAAGGATTCATATTGGGGCGTTGCATCAATCTACGAAACCGGCAGGGCATTCGAGGCATTTGCCAGCGATCTTGAAAATCCACCGGGCATCAAGGGCGCGAGTATCGAGGATGTAAAGAAGCAACTGGCGCCACAGGCGCAGAAGGCCCGCCAGGAAGCCGCCACGCTTTACAAGATCGCCCTCGATACGATTGGCAAGTTCAATGTTTACAGTGATTACTCGAAGCGTGTGGTCACCGCCGCGGCCAAACTGGGTGGTGCCAAGTTGGTGATGGAAGACTGGATCCAGACACCTGACCTGGTTGGTTCAGATGTGTCTGAGACCGTCGCGGCTGAAGTGCGGTGAGGGGGACACGATGAAATCAACACCTTGGCAAAGCAATGTCTCCCGGATGTGTCTGGCGGCAGCCGTATTGGCAGGCCTTTGTTTGCAGGCATGCGCAACCGGCAAGAAGAAGGAATCCAGCAATGCCGATGTTGGCCGCTCGGATTCGGATGATTCAGGACCTGCAGATCCGGGAGCTCCTTCGGTATCTGGCGATCGCCGGATGGTGATCCAGTCGCTCAGCCGTGATCCCTACATGCAGCGTCCTCTTAATCGCCAGAAGCTGGAGCAGCTGGTTGGCAAGATTGCGCCCTCCGTGACCGGCGACAAGGCCGACAAGGCCAATCGCCGGTTGTTGGAGGCTTACCTAAGTGCGCAGCGCCTCGCCGGCAGGCCTCTGCCCGACCAGGCATCCACTGTGCGTGGCATTGCCGATCAATCGATGAAGAAGAATCCTGATTTCGACCTGCCTCCGGCGATCGCCCTGGAACTGGCGATATCAGCAGCCGAATCGGGTCGCTTGTCGCTCGCTGAATTTTTCCTGGATCCGTTGCTCAAGCTCAAAGAAGGGCGGACGCGTGCCGCCGCCTTCAACCTGGCCGGTGTCATCGCGTTGAAGGAAGAACGGATCCCGGAGGCGGTATTTGCCTTCAAGGAATCCCTGAAGACGGTCAACGACTATCGGCCGGCCCAGATCAACCTTGGCATGCTTGCCTTGCACGGTGGTGATTTTGCGCTTGCGCGTGGCCTGCTCGGCGATGCCGGTGAGGACGCCCTTGTCACCAGCGGCATGGTCACCCTTGCCCGCTTCAAAGACAGCCCAGACGCTGCCGGGGAGATTTGCTCCCGCGCAGTATCACGTTACCCTGATTACAAGCCCGTGCTGTTCAACTGTGCACTTAATGAGCTGCAGGCACGCAAGGACCTGCCCAAGGCGAAGGATTACCTGGCGAAGATGCTTCGTGCGCCGGGAGGCGCCGACCGGCGTAGCGAAAGGTTTAACGACCGGGCTCAGCGGCTTCTGACGGCGATTGAGTCTGAAATCGCCTCTGCACAGGCCAAGTCAGGAGCGGGCTCTTCAGGTGCACCGGCAGAGGGATCGGCCCCCGATTCGAAGGGCGATTGAACAAACGTCAGCAGGTGCTCAGGTTTTCAGATAACCCGTGGTAATATCTAATTGTCTTGTGGAATTGGCTCGGGGAACGATGGCAGCATGCTAGAACTGCGCTTCAAATTGCCGGAACAAGAAGAACAAAGCGTACCGCTGGATCAGTTCCGCATGGTCCTTGGTACCCTTCTTTCCAATCAAGTCGTTTTGCGTGCGCCCATGGTCGAACCGATTCATGGGTTGCTGGAAGCGGCTGATGAAAACAACCCGGAAAGTTGTTCCAAGTGGATCCTTACCGACCTCGGTTCCGAGGGCGGCATTCAAGTGAACGGAAATTTCATCGAAGTCGAGGCGACGCTCGCAGCAGGTGACAAGATCACTGTGGGTGCAGTCGAGTTGGTGGTTGTAGAGCGCGGGGTACAACCCGTCATGACGCCGCCGCCGCCACCTCCCCGTTTCGCCAGCACCATGACATCCCCAGAAATGCAGCCCGCCGTTGCGGGTGTCCCTCCCGTCGTACCGGGGCGCGCCGATAAAGGCGTTGCCCAGCAATCAGCGCGCGGACAATCCACGCTGATGCGTCAGCCTGAAGCCAGCGTGGGCAGGGCACCGGAAAGCACGATGCCCGGCAGCGGTGTACTGTTTTCGCCGAAGAATGCCCGACCTTCAGGTGATGTCGTTGAGGCTGTCGCCTTCTGGGGCGACACGGTTTTGGATGTGGATTATTTCCATCCAAGCATCAAGGGCAACGAACAATTGCTGATCGGCGATCCTACGAAGGACGCCCACTTGATTGCCGCAGGACCTGACAACATTTCGAGCCACGCGCTGGCTTCTATCTCGTCCAGTGGGTTCCGTCTGCGCCTTTTGCCTGGGATGACAGCGCGCCTGCGTCGTGGCGGCAAAGTGGAAAAAGTCGCTGGCCCGACGAAGGTCAACTTGGATCGCCGCGACATTGCCCTCGTGCAGTATGGTCCGGTGAATTACTTCCTGATGAATATCCGCCCGCCGGCGCTGGAAATTCCCAAGCGTGGTTTGCGCGATCCCCTGTTCGCGACAATCCTTGGATTTGGACTGTTGCTGTTCGTCTTGTTCTTGCCTTTGACTTTCATTTACAAGCCAAAGCCGGATGACAAGAAGCCCGATGATCCCTGGACGATCGTCAATCTGCCCGAGGCCGTTAAGCCACCGGAGCCGACACCAAAGCCAAAGGTCGAGATCAAGGAAGTCAAGGTGCCGCCGCCGACGCCGAAGGCTCCGCCCCCACCCAAGCCGGTGCCTGTGAAGGCGGCCAAGCCTGTGGAGCGCGAGAAGGTCGAGCAGCCGAAGCCGGTCGAGAAGCCAGTTGAGAAGAAAACTGAGCAGATCATGGCCGAGAACAAGCAAACCCAGGCTGACAAGCCCAAGGTGCCGACGCCGCCCACGCCCAAGCCGGCCGACAAGCCGCTGGACAAGCTGAGCAAGAGTGCTGGGGGTATGCCGTCTGCGGACGCCAAGAAGCCCGACTTCAAGTACGCTGGACCGCAAAATAACAAGCCTCTCGGCGCCTCGGGCGGCGAGAAAGGCAGCGGAATGAACCAGAAGGGCGGCGAACGCAAGGGTAACCAGGCCGCCAGTGTGATGGGTGTTGAAGGGGTCAAGAACAATAAGGCCTCTGGTCCCAACCTGGACAAGCTTGGCCTTGGTGCGGGCAAGGTTTTTGACAAGAGCGGACCGAGCGCCCTCTATACCAATATGCGCAGCTCAGCGGGCGGCGCCGGTGGTGGCATGGGGTCAGGATCGAAGACCTACGGCCTCGGCGGAGTGGGTAACGGTAAGTCTCTTGGCCTTGCAGGTTCGGGTGGAGCGGTGAACAACTTCGGCTCCGGTTCCGGTGGCTTGCTTGGTGGTCAGGGCGGCCTGGGCGGCCTTGGCGGTGCGGGTGGCGGACGCGGCGCCGGGTTCGGTGGCGGATCTGGTCACGGCCGGGCTAACGTCGATGTACCGGGCACTCCTGATGTGGCCGGTGGCGGGTTGAGTCCGCAGGAGATCGTCGCGGTGGTTCGTGCCAACTTGAACCAAATTCGCCATTGTTACGAGCAGTTGCTTGCGCGCTCGCCCAGCGCGTCAGGAAAGCTTGCGGTGAACTGGACCATTGGTGTATCTGGTTCTGTGACTTCGGTTTCGATCGTGGAAAGCTCGTTTGCGGACGCCCAGATGAAGGGGTGCGTGACCAGCAGGATCCAGCGGTGGAAATTCCCGGCGCCCCGTGGTGGGCAGGCAGTGGAAGTCAACTATCCATGGACTCTAACACCGATTTGACGAGTGAACGTGACCCAGGGCGAGAACAGATCCAAACCACTGTTTCTGCTCTGTAATGATGACGGGGTCCATGCCCCCGGAATCAGGGTGTTGGCGGAAGCCATTGCCCCCCTCGGTGAGGTGGTGGTGGTGGCCCCGCATGTTGAACGTTCAGCTTCCAGTCACGCTATTTCGATTCACAGTCCACTCCGGGTTGAACAGCTTTCCCGTAATTTTTATGCGGTCGAAGGAACCCCGGCCGATTGCATCATGCTAGCCTGTCGCCGCCTCCTGCATCGCAAGCCGTCCTGGGTGATAAGTGGCATCAATCGCGGTGCAAACCTCGGAATTGACACGATTTATTCGGGTACGGTGCATGCCGCGATGGAAGGTGCCCTGCACGGTTACCGGTCCATGGCAGTATCCACGCATGGGCGTGGCCAGTTGAATTATGCGACTGCTGGCAAGGTGGTACGCATGCTTCTGGAACGTGAAGATTTGCTAGCCGTAGGCGACCGTTTTACGATAAATGTCAACGTCCCAAACCTGCCCTTCGAGGAGCTCAAGGGCATCGCAGTGGCTGGAATGGGTCGTCGGATCTATGAAGACGAGATGGTCGAGGGGATCGACCCAAGGGGCCGACCCTATTACTGGATTGGCGCTGGTGGTGAGATGTTCGAGGATATTCCCGACTCTGACTGCTACCTTGTGGACCAAGGCTACGCTTCGGTGTCGGTCTTGCGCCCGAGCCTCCTCGACGAACGGGCAAACGATAAACTTCGGCAACCTTTGGCCGATGCCTTTTCTGGTGCGTTTGCGCGGAAATGAAAACCGGCCGGGAGCCTGAAAACCTCCCATCCCGCGGGTAACTCCGGAGCGCCTGTTCCGGTGTCCACGACTCGCTGCCTGTAACGGGCCCGGCCACATGTCGCAAATTGAGGAGGGTTCATGTTGCGACTCAATCGCCGCCAGAGAGTTTTTTTGTACCCGGTTACTAACGGGTGCCTCAGGGGGCTTTTTTCTATTGGCATGCTTCTGCTTGCATCCGGTTGCTTGACGTCCGGTCTCCGGGACGGGGTGATCTATCAGGTCAAGGTCGAGAATGGCGACACGCTGGCGAGTCTGGCCGGTCGTTTTGACACGTCCTGGCAACGCATTGCTCGCATGAATGGTTTGAACGGTAAGAATCCTTTGCGCGTTGGCCAGGTTTTGCGGATTGCGGCCGGCCCCGGAGGAGAGGGGTTCCAGGTTGGCAGTCTGGACGAGCAAGTCAGCCCCGGTGGTGGACGCCGTTCACCAGGGCGGGTTGTTTCCAAAGGTCGCGGCCAGGTGCCTGTTCGTGACGAGAGGCCGATCGAGGAGCCAGCCGGTAATCCGAGTTCTGAAGATGACAAGGTCTGGCAGGAAGAAGACTTGAATGCCCCGCGCAAGACGCCCGGCGCGCGTGACGATGACGATGTCCGCCCATCCCGCAGTTCATCGATTCGTGGGAACTTGATGGGTGACCCGGCGGAGAATTTTGTCATTCGATGGCCGGCAAGGGGTGAGGTTTCTTCGGTGTGGGGTCCCCGCTGGGGGCGCTTCCACAACGGAATCGACATCCGTGCCCCCAAGGGCTCCCCCATCAGTTCTGCGGCCGAGGGCCGGGTGATTTTTGTTGGTCGCCTGAACGGGTACGGAAAAACCGTCATCGTCGATCACGGGCAGTACCGCTCACTCTACGGACACTGCGGCAAGATTGTTGCGAAGCAGGGTTCGTGGGTGCGCGCGGGCGCCTTGATCGCCCATGTAGGAATTTCGGGTAATGCCCGGGGCGCACACCTGCATTTTGAATTGCGGACGAGGCGCGATCAACCCGTGGACCCGATTCCATTCATGGAAGCCAAGCTGCTCAGTTCGAACAGCCGTAAGGTAAAGCGCAAGTCGTCTACTCGTTCGTCCGGAGTCCGCACTGCGGCATCTCATTGATGATTTCTTTAGGCGGAGGTTTCTCCTCCGCGTTCAGCCGATTTTTTTGAACACCTGGTAAGCGTGGGCCGTCGCATAGGCGGCCAGGTTTTTCCGGGCGTCCTCGATGCGCTGATCCTGCGCTTTAATCAAATCCCGCTCTGCCAACCTGTTTTCTGTTGCGTCGAGTTTGCGCTGGTTGGATTCAATAGCGTTCTGATTTGCCGTCTCCTGCGGTGCCGTCGCCCGCGAAGCCATGAGCCGCGCGATCCAAGTCCTGTCATGGTTGTTGAGAGCAATGAAGGCGGAGAGTTCTTCCCGGGACAAGGCTAGTCGGTTAAGAAGTTGCGACATTTCGCTCTGCAGCGCACTGATGTGGTCCCGACTGCCCAGGACTCTTTTTCGATGGTAGTCGATGGTGAAGAGCAGCGCAGCCTGTGTGAAACGCGAAAGCACGAAAGTGATTTCCCTGGTAGTCCATTGCTCCCGCTGCAGAACGCGGCGGACTTCCTCTTGCTCCCGGCTCGTCAAGTTACCATTGCGCCAGTAAGTAGCATCGTTCGGGTTTGCCCCTTCGCTTGCGTCGGGTCGCATGCGTGGGTCTTGTCGCAATTCCGGGTTTTCTCGAAGGCGGTCTGGTTGAATGGGCATGTTCCTTTGAGCGGTGTATTTGACTTTAAAGTCGACGACCATCCCGGGAACCGGGCTGGCAGGGGCGCGAAACACAGTCGGATCTTTCACAGCGGGCAGAATTCCGGTCGTCGGTTCGGTCTCGATGCTTCGCAACTTTTTGGAAACAGCTTCTGCACGCTCGATGGTGACCGGTTTGAGTAAGTCGATCAGCATGGGGTCCTCCTGAAAAACAGCACCCATCAGGAGGAGAACGGCTGGGCTAGAGAGAATCTTTGGTAATCAGGCAGGTATCCGTAATAATTGCTTTTTATCGATATATTTAACGGCCTGGTGGTTGCCAGAGGATGATTGGTTTGCATTGAGTCTGTTAGCCGGTCTATGAATAGCGACCCATGAACCTGATGTCCGAAACATCCAACTTGAATTCACAGGCCGTTGCAGCCGCTCCCGGCTCCAATGGTCGTGAGCGATTAGCTGGCCTTGGCGTCAATTTCCCGGTCATGGTTGCGCCGATGGTTGGCATCAGCCACGTCGCGTTTCGCGCCATGGTGCGTCGTTATGTGCCTTGTGGTCTGAATCCACTTGTTTTCACGGAAATGTTGTCTACGCGCCGGTTGCCATCTGAGCGGCTCGACACCACGGCGGAACTTCGTTGCACAGATGGCGAACGCGCCGGTGCCGAGGCTTTCATCCCGCAACTTCTTGGCAATGAGGAACGATTTATTGCCCCGAGTGTGGCCAAGCTTGAGACGCTTGGGCCATGGGGTTTTGATATCAACATGGGATGCCCCGCCACGCATGTCCTGAAGCACAACTGGGGTGTGCGTTTGATGGGTGATCCTGCCTACGCTGCGGATGTTGTGCGCATGGTACGGAGCGCGACCCAGCGCCCCGTCAGCGTCAAGATGCGGGGTGGTGGTGAAAAGGTTTGTGAGCTCGCCCACCTGGACGAGTTCACGCATGCGCTGCAGGAAGCAGGGGCGGATTGGATCACGATTCATGCGCGTGCGCGCGATCAAGGCCACGAAGGTCGCGCTGATTGGGAACTGGTCGCGGAAATCGCGCGGCGTCGCAAGATTGCTGTCGTTGCCAACGGCGACATCCAGACCGCCGGCGATGTGCTGGCATTGTTGCGCAGTGAGCGGCCTGTTGATGGCGTCATGGTCGCTCGTGCTGCGACCGTTCGGCCTTGGATTCTTTGGCAGGTTGCAGAGGACCTGGGAATTGACGCGAAACCCCCGGGTCGTGCCGGTGAATTTGCTCCAAGGTCAGAACTTGAAGAGAGCGCGGAATTCTTCCGTGCCTGTCTGTTCCTGATTGATGACCTGGATTTTTATTTGGGCGATCGTCCCGATGATGCCTTGAAGAAGTTCAGCTTTTTCGCAGCAACCGGTGCGCGCTGGTTCATGTTTGGACATGCGTTCTGGGCGATGACGCGCAAGGCAAAATCTATCGATCACCTTCGCAGCCTGGTTCTTGATTACCGCGCCCGCTTTGCACATCCGCTCAAGCAGCGTATTCAGTGACGGCAAAGCCGGCGTCAGCATAAAAGTTGCCATCAATCATTCGATCTAGGATCGCTTTGAGCGGATAAAAAAACGCCTTAATGCGGCCAGACTGAAAATCAATGCAGTGTAACTGCCTTGGAACAAGATCGGTCCGAAAATATATTTCAAGGCCTCAAGTGCATCCGATTTGTAGCCAGGAAAGTACCGCAGGCATGGAAGATAGAGAGTGAAGCCCACCATTCCTGGAACATAGAGCATCCAGAGACTGCGTCCGAGAAATCCTGCGAATTTGTCGTGGAGTTTGTAAATGATCACAATGGGAGTCAGGTAAACTGCGAGTAACACAGGGAACAGGATCGCTCCGGCCGCTGTAATCGTACCTCCACTCATTTTCCACAGATCGAGAAGCGCAAGTATGAGCGCTAAAAAACATCCGGCCAGCAAGGTTTCTTTCATTCGGGAATCGTATTAGCGGCAGGGATCAAGATCAAGTGGCCTTGCCTTGTTGCCCAAAACTGCCTCGAAATATGCGTGGCCGTCTGACGGTGCCAAGAAATCAAACGCCATAACCATGCGGCATGACTGCTATTAATAGGTCTGCTTCAGGTGCCTCTGCCGGAAGCCGATAGTAAGTGACAATTCTGAGGGGGGAACATGAAGGTAACATCAGGAACCAAATCACTTCTGGCCATGGCGCTTGCAAGCCAATTGTTTGCCGCGGGTTGCCGCATCAAAGACGTCGCAACCGAGTCCAGTCGTGCCGCTGGTAACGGCAAGTCAAGCCGTTCCTCTGACAAGGGTTCCACCTTCATGGGTGACGGGACTGGCGTCAAGGAGGACCAGGGCGGAAAGGATGTAGCCGAAGTCTCAGAGAAGACCGAGGTACCGGAATGTGCTCTGCTTGACCCGAATGGTAACGTCAGCCAGGTCATCCCGGGAGGTCCAGCTGGACTGGTAATCCCAGTAAGCAAGTACGTCAAGCAACCCGGCTTGGTGAGCTACTCCTCTCCCTCAGAGGCCAAATTCAAATTCGACGTTTTCAGAGGTCCCAACGGCTTGGTTCTTGAGTGGCCTTCCGGCGTTGGCGGCCATTCGCTATATGTTTACGAAGCGACGATTGCCAGCGCTGATACGGCGAAGTGCACAATTACAGCCAAACTGGTGGACTCGGTGGAAAACCGGACGATGCTTGGCTGTTTCGACCCGGCAACGCGCATTCGCATGGCATCCGGGCGTGATGTCCGGATCGATGCAGTGAAGCCTGGTGACATGGTTTTCAACCCGATCGTTGGCAAGTCAGTGCCAGTGGTTCGCGTGACCAAAGGTCCCGAGGCGGGCAAAGGCATGTACCTGATTGGGTTTAAGGGGCAGGGTAACGAACAGGTAAAAGTGACCTCCAAGCATCCGTTCATGACGGACCAGGGCTTGCGAGCGGCCGAACAACTTCGCAAAGGCGACCGGATTTTGACGGCTGACGGCTCGTTCCGTAAGATTGAAGTGGCGAAGAGTTTGCCTGAGAAGGCTGGTCAAGTTGTCGTGAACGTGTCCCTTGCTGGAGCCCATCTTGAAGCTAGCCACCACATGGTCCTGGCAAATGGTGTGGTCTCTGGTGATCTGCAGCTGCAGGAGCGCCTCGAGAACGTCACTCAATTGAGCCTGTCGCGCGCCAAGGTAGCCAAATAGGAATATATTTTGACGAGAAAGCACGAAACAAAAGCGGTCGCCCATGCGTTAAAGCTGGCGGCCGCTTTACTTTTTTTTCCGACTTTTTCCATTTCTTGTCTGCCTAAAAAAGATGAGAAGTCAGTCAACCGTTCTAGCGGAACTGATTGCGCGTCCTCTGCGGCCTCCTGCAATGCCATCAGGACGTCGTGGGTGCTGGCTGGGTTTTCCGGCCCGGTAAGCCGGCTTGATGCCTCTGCCGGGTTCGCTCCGCCTGAGGCTGCGCAGCCGGAGGTTGTCGCGCAGCCCGGAGACCGTATCGCACGTTTTTCTACTGCGAAAACGGCGCCAGCGACACAACTGGTCAAGGATTCGCAGCAGAGTGCCGTGAAGGCCACCGTGGATTCTCCGGTGGAGTTTCTATTCCGTCCGCGGGACAAAGTGGCAGACGGTTTCGGCTGGTTTCTGCGCGATGCTGCAGATGCAGACAAGAATTCCGTCCCTTCGTTCAAACCGTCGGCGGCGGGAGTTGCCGTTTTGAAATTGCCAGAGAAGTCTTTCGCGCAGGGTGACCTGTTGTTGCTGAGAGGCGCAGTTCCGCTTGAAATCAAGTTGGAGGACCGGGTTGCATGCTCAGGCATGTCCCTGGAGATGCAGGTTCGTGCGGAGAACCTTACGAAGCCACTATCTGCTGGGAAGGTTGCTTTTGACCAGTTTACCCTTCACAAAACGGTCTTCCTGAACACCCTGTCCAGGGTGCCGGAGGCCGGAGCGTTCAAACTTGAACTGGCATTGGTCGGGGATAAACCAGCTTGTAACATCAAGGTTCTTGAACCTGCGACCTTCACGCTTCTGGTTTTCACCCGCATGAGCAGGCTTGCTGACTTCAGCGAAGCGGCCAAGTACCTGGTTGAGTCATCCATGAGTGGCGCCGACGATTTTACGGCGCCTGATAGTGTGACCACTTTGCGCGCCGGCCCGCCCATTGTGACCCTGGCCAGGAAAGACTGGCTGCATGAGAAAGATGATTTCCTCCTGGTTGATGCCTCGGTGACTTTGACGGCCGGTGACCGGTTCACGGAAACGACTGGATGGCTCCAACTGGCGCGCGCCCCCTCGGGTCTTAACTCTCATCTCACGGCGAACTCCCAGGTGGCTCAGGAGGGGCCGGTTTTGCAGCGGGTGCACGACTGGGCTTTTGCTGCTAGCGGCGCAGGGAGGACTACGTTTTATCTTAGTATTATGTCGACTGGCGAGAACGAGAAGCCGCTTGCGGTCAAGAATCCGACCATTGTTTTCCTCCATTTTGGATCCGCAGTTGGAGATGGGACGTCGCTGCAGGTAGCTGATTCGCCAGAGGCGTCAGGCGGACGTCAGGTGGATCTTTATGCGATTCGCGCCAAAATGGCTTTCGGACCTTCCAAGCCAGCGGAGGATTCACTGCCCTGCCGTTTCTTCCAGATTGGGGCCCAAAAGATTCCCGGGGCACCCGGGATTGACGTGCCATCTCCTGTTCACCACAAGTTCAAGACAAGGTGGGTTGGCGCCAACATCGTATTTCCGGTGGTCTATTACGAGAACATCTACCACCAGGCGCCGGTATGGACGCTGAGCCCTCCGGCTGGCCGGGAGAACCATTACGCTGACCGGTTTTATGAGGTCACTGTGACCAACCCCGCGTCAGTTTCCTGTTCGGCGAGCGCGGCGCGCCGCTGAGGTGCGAGAAGATCCAGCCCCAGACCTTTTCCGGTCGGCACGGGAAGTTCACATGTATGCCTTGTCCATGGGCTTCCGGTCGTGATGGCGTTCTTCAGAAAAAATGGCGTATCAAGATCAATAAATCGGAAGCTGTCCAGCCCGCAGGCCATGTGCAGGGAAAAGCCCATCGCAATTTCCGTTTCGACCATGCCACCGATCATCATTCCAAGGCCCAATGCGCGAGCCGTCGCAATCATTCGAAGTGATTCAATGACGCCTGATTTTGTGATTTTGATATTGATCATCCCGCCTGCGCCAAGGCGGGCAGCTTTCGCCACGTCGGCGGCGCACATGACGGATTCGTCGAGTAGTAAAGGAACAGGCGAGGTTGCTGAAAGTTTCGCAAGGCCCTTCCAGTTGTCCTTGGGTAGCGGCTGTTCAAAGCATGACGGATTGATTCCCAGTTCAGCGAGCTCCTTGAGAAGCTTGTGCGCAGAATCGAGGGCATAGCCCTGGTTTCCATCAAGGAGTATCTCGCAACTTTCCCCGTCACGGTTTCCTTTTGCCCAATCATGTGTCGCCAGTACGCTATCGATATCTGATACAACGTCGCCAGAAACCTTGACCTTGTAAGTGGAAAACTTGTGAGCCCTGAACCTTTCAAGAAATGGCTTAACTTGGTCTGGCTTCATGACCGGCACTGTCAGGTCCGTTTTGACAGTCGGGGCACATGTCGTGCGAGGCGAACCGAACAGCCGCCAGAGGGGTGTTCCATGTTGACGGGCAATCAAGCCAAGCAGAGCACATTCGACAGCGCACAAGGCACTGGGATCGCCCATCAAGACTGTTTTTTCTGCGCGAAGGACGTCGATCGCGTTGTGGTGCTTGTGGCGTGCCAGGAAGTCTTCAATGCGGTTGGCCGTGTCGGCAAGTCGCTGACCAGAAACAGCAGAAAACGGTGCGGCTTCGCCGATTCCAGTGTTTCCGTATTCGTCTCTGAGCACGACAATCGCACATTGTGCGGTTTGCATTGTCCCGCCGGAGATCGCAAATGGCGTGTGGAGCGGGAAATCATGGATATCAATCACATGGTTGAGCATGTGTTGTCAGTGGCCTTTCTTGGTGGAGTCCGGTGTTCGGTTACTCGGTCTCGCCCAAGAATAGCGTAAATGAAGGTGCCGATATAGAGGCAGCTGTTGCTGATTCCTCATCTGCCTCCGTGATGGTCTTGCCCCAGTTTGCGCGGATGGTGATAACGGTTTCCTTGCCCTTGGTGATGGAGAACGCCTCGTTCATTATGAGGTCGCCGGAATCAAGAACCAGTGTGTTCTCGTCCTGGGCCTCGTCCAGCACCACAACAGCAGGGTCCAACTTCACTGTGGCTGAAACAAAAGTTGTTCCTTCGTAGGTGGCGAGATCGGTGGTCGACCAAAGCTCCTGGGCGCGGGTGATGATCCTGCGCTCCAGGGGATCGCCGTCATAAAGATCTACCGCTGCGGATCCGTCCTCGGGTTGCAAGGAGAGGTTGTTGAACAAATAGACCTGTGCCATGGGCGACTTGCTTCCCGTGGCGCCTGTTGGCTGGGTCTGTGACCCCGCCATGCGGACGCGGATTTTTGTATCGCTGCTCAAGGTCGTGCCGCATCCGGCAAGTCCCTGTAATGACAGGATCAATAAAAAAGTTATCAATAATTTCAGCATGTTGTGTTCACCCTGAAAAATCCTCTGCCTTTCCTTGGTTATCGGCTGTTTTTTCACGGGCTTTACGGGTCAATAAAATGGCGACCCTGCCGATGCCTTCTATAGTATGGACGGCGATTTTAAATTCCGGCGCCTGAGGCGAGAAGCAGCTGCCTGCGTTATTGCAACGCTGGGATCTTTGCGTCGCGTCATTCTTTTAGCCGCGACGTCTTGCGTGTTGCAGCTGGTCGCATGCTCCGGTGGCGGAAGCGGCTCCGAGGAAACTGGCAACCCCAGTCGGCCCTACGGCCATCCGGGGGCGACCGGCGGTGGTTCGACCAATACGACACAAGGCCGTCTTGCGAAGTTAGTGGATGGCGAGATCAGCGACGATTTGACCGTCGAGCTGGCGACGACATCCCTGACCGTGCGTGGCGGTACTTATCAGACCGCTTACCAGGCTCTGCTGACCGACCTGGCCGGTGAAATCATCGAGTCAAACTCCCTGAAGCTGCTTAGCCTGCCAGTCCGGGTCAGGTTATCGGATGAGGGAGGAATTTTCGATCGCACAGATTCGCACCGTGATCTTGAGATCACCGTCACTGCAGCAAAGTCAGCCACCATTCACAAAGCCGTTTTGCTGATCATTGACTACGACGGCGTAGTAGAAGGTGAGCCTGCATCTTCGCGTTCGTTCATCCGGCTATCTGCATTGGGCAGTGCGGCCACGACCAACGCCGATGGCAAATTGACGGCAACGATCAAGGGGCGATCCGCCAATTTTGGAATTGCAATGATCAGCGCCGAGACAGGTGATCCTGCCGGTTATTCGGCTTACAAGGAACCGCCGGTCGATCCAGTCGGTGTCTTGGCGAGCAGTGATGCTCCAGACAAGGCCGTCGTCAAGTGGCGCGCACAGAGGTTAACAGGGCAGGGTTTTGCAGTGGCCTATGGTTTGGCACCTGTCGCTCCCCTTTGTTCCGATGACTTTGCCGTGACGGCAACGGAAACATCCACTGCTCCGACGTTGGACGCGTCAGGAAAAATGCTCTACGAATACCGCGCGGAGATTGACGGGCTCGCAGACAACACAACCTATGCTCTGCGTGTGTGTGCCTCCAACGATCGCAGTCCCAAGGATTACTCGGGTCCCGGTGCAGGCGGCCAGGTGACAACCGTGGCCCGCGCACGTGCTGTCCTCTCTGGAACCCCCGCGACACCAACCACTGAAAATTCCATCTTTGTCACCGTGGGTGGCGATGGGCTGGTGACTTATAAAAAAGCGGTCATCGAGGGATCAAGTTGTGTGGGTGCCGTTTATGGCACTTGGACTAACGTGGCCACGCCAATTTCCGAGTCTGGACTGACAGAGTCAATACACACGTTGTGTGTGCTAGGGAAAATTAATGACACGAACGTGCAGCTTGTGCCGACGACTCACACTTGGGAAGTTGACAGGACCCCGCCCACAATTACAGTTTTGCCAGCATTGGATGCGATTGTCCTTTCCGGTGGTGGAATCAATCTTCCGGAGGCACAGTCGGACCAGGCTTTGCACAACGCTGCCACAGTCACCGGTGGTGCAGTGCTCGTTCAGTATAAAGTTTCCGGCCAATCTGTAGCCTGCAGCACAGAAACGTTTTCCGGCGCACACAACAACCTTGTCAAGAGCGGTGCCATCTCTGCGGACGGGAACTGGAAGATTTGTGTTCGCGCAGCGGACGCAGCTGGTAACGCCGCCTATGGGGAAAGTTCCTCCTTTGTCGCGGACATTACACCGCCTGTGTTCATTAGCGGGCTTGATCTTGCCGGTGCGGCGGCGAATGGGTTTGTCAATTCGTCAGAGGTGGCGGTCGTACCGGGGAGTGATTTGGCTTCAGCTCCGGTTTTCAATGAGGACGTGACAAAGAGCTATGCGTTAATTGCTGGTACTGAAACCTGTGGATCTGCGGCGAATCCTGCAGGGGTTTCGATTCCGACGACAACCGAATTGCAGGCAAAAGCTGACAGTTCATGGAAGGTCTGCCTGAAGGCAGTCGATCAATCTGACAATCCGGCGACGTACCAGGCGAGCCCAGTCTTCATTTTGGATACTGTCGCGCCAAGCCTTGCCAGTGGCTTCGCCTGGGATGGTGCTGCTGCAGATTTCTATCTCAATGCTTCAGAGCGTACGGCTACCACGGCAATCCTTGGCGCTGCGGTAGCAGACGAGACCTCTACCTATCAATACACAGTCCTGCCGCTCCTGGGATCTTGCGCGACGGCAAGCGACTACGCCTCTGGTTTGCCAGCGGCGGATACCACCAAAATCACAGCCGACGGCAGCTATCTGGGCTGCGTCGAGATGACGGACAGCGCCGGAAACGTGACCCGCACGCAGTCGGCAGCTGCAGTCACTGTGGATACGGTGGAACCGTCTGCGACGATGGAGCTGATCAATGCAGCGTCTGACAGTAAAATCAATGGAGCGGAAAAATCGTCCGTTTCTACAGAAATGGGTGACCAGCCCGCGCCATCTGAACCCCTCTCTGCAAAGACGTACAAGCTGATTCCATCGGCCACTTCGTGCGATCAAAGTCTTGTTTTTGGTGCAGCGATTCCACCGGCAAACAGCTCTGATTTTGGGGCAGACGGGGACTACCGGATTTGTATGAAGCTGATAGACCAGGCCGGTAACTCAGGGTACTCGACATCTGATTTGATTTCTCTCGATACGACGGCCCCCGTCTTCTCTTCGATCGCTTTCGCAAACGAAGCTTCTGACGGCTACATAAACCTGGCCGAAAAAGATGCGACGACAGACATGGTGGAAGATCCGGTCGTATCGGGTGCTGATGTCGCGGAATATAAAGTGGCGGCGAATACGGCCACCTGTAGCAGCCTTTCAAGCTACTCAAGCACCAAGCCTAAGGTCAATGACGCTGAGATCTCAGCGGATGGATCGTGGAAGGTCTGCGTGAGGCTATCCGATACAGCAGGAAACGTGACGTACGGGGAAAGCTCCACTGTAGTCCGGGACATCGTGGCGCCGACGCTGAGCACTGGCTTCGCCTGGGATGGTGCTGCTGCAGATTTCTATCTCAATGCTTCAGAGCGTGCGGCTACGACAGCAATCCTTAGTGCGGCGGTAGCAGACGAGACTTCTACCTATCAATACACAGTGCTGCCGCTCCTGGGATCTTGCGCGACGGCAAGCGACTACGCCTCTGGTTTGCCAGCGGCGGATACCACCAAAATCACAGCCGACGGCAGCTACCTGGGCTGCGTCGAGATGGCGGATACAGCCGGAAATGTGACTCGCACGCAGTCGGCATCTGCAGTGGTAGTAGATACGGCAGCTCCGACAGCGACCATGGCCCTGATCAATGCCGCTTCTGACAGCAAGATCAATGGCACAGAAAAATCTTCCCTCTCCACAGCAATGGGTGATGAGCCTGTCGCGTCAGAGGCGCTCTCTGCAAAAACTTACAAGCTGATCGCTTCGGCTACGAGCTGTGACAGTAGTCTTTCCTTCGGATCTTCGATGCCTGCTGCAAACAGCGCGGATTTCGGAGTCGACGGGGATTACAAGATCTGTATGAAGCTGGTCGACGTCGCAGGAAACGCCGGATACTCGGCCTCAGGCCTGATCACCCTCGATACGACCGGCCCAGTTTTCACTTCGATTGCTTTCACAAACGAAGCCTCTGACGGATACGTAAACCTGGCCGAAAAAGACGCGACGACGGACCTCGTCGCAAGTCCCGTCGTCTCAGGTGCTGATGTCACGGAATATAAAGTGGCGGCGAATACGGCCACCTGTAGCAGCCTTTCAAGCTACTCAAGCACCAAGCCTAAGGTCAATGACGCGGAGATCTCAGCGGATGGATCGTGGAAAGTGTGCGTCAAACTCTCTGATGCAGCAGGAAACGTGACGTACGGGGAAAGTTCTGCTGTGGTCCGGGATATCGTGGCTCCTGCTCTCAGTACGGGATTTGCTTGGTCTGGCGCTGCAGCCGATTCCTATCTCAATGCTTCAGAGCGTGCGGCTACGACAGCAATCCTCAGTGCTGCGGTGGCAGACGAGACCTCTACCTATCAATACACAGTGCTGCCGCTCCTGGGATCTTGCGCGACGGCAAGCGACTACGCCTCCGGTTTGCCAGCGGCGGATACCACCAAAATCACAGCCGACGGCAGCTACCTCGGCTGCGTCGAGATTGCGGATACAGCCGGAAACGTGACTCGCACGCAGTCGGCATCTGTAGTGGTAGTAGATACGGCAGCTCCGACAGCGACCATGGCCCTGATCAATGCCGCTTCTGACAGCAAGATCAATGGTACAGAAAAATCTTCCCTCTCCACAGCAATGGGTGATGAGCCTGTCGCGTCAGAGGCGATCTCTGCAAAAACATACAAGCTGATTGCTTCGGC
>JBEGVZ010000068.1:0-39427 GCA_041178085.1 Pseudomonadota bacterium
GTCGGCATCCTGCTCGCTTCCGTGTCTTTGGTGACAGGGGGTGTTGGCATCATGAACATCATGTTGCTGTCGATCCATCAGCGCAGGAAGGAAATCGGCTTGCGGAAGGCCATTGGCGCAAACGATGCGGCAATCGCAATCCAGTTCTTGCTGGAGTCCGTGATTGTTTGCTTTTTCGGCGGTTTGACCGGTGTGGCAGTGGGTTGGGGTTTTGGTAACCAGGTGGCGAAAATGCTTGGTGACTGGGAGGCTGTGACCTCACCATTTGCCATCGTGTTGGCCCTTGGCTTTGCGATGGCAACAGGAGTGGTTTTCGGTCTTCTTCCGGCCATGAAAGCCGCCCAGCTGGATCCTTATGAGGCACTGCGGTCGACCTGATTCAGTGGGGCGTCGAATTTCAGGAGGTTTTTTGTGCCTGTCGTGATCCACTTTTCCCAACGAGTGATGATTGTTTTTCTGGCGATGGTCATGGCCACGGCTTGCAGTTTGCGTCAGGGAAACAAAAAGAGTGCAGGTGGGGCTGACGGAGGCAAGGCGACGACTCAGGAAGGCGAGGTGCCAGGGGCAAAGACGGTTCCGCTGGCTGTACGCCGGGGCCGGATCTCGGATGTCTCTGATTTCCAGGGCACAGTGCAGGCGATGGAACGGGTCGAGATCAAAGTCGACAAGAGGTTGAAATTAAAGAAGGTGCTCGTGTCCGAAAATTCGCGGGTCAGGAAAGGCGATGTCTTGATCGAAGTCGACCGGACTGAATTTGAGAAGAAGGTCAAGGAACTGGGTGACAGATTGGCTTCGGCAAGGATCGAGATCAAGTCCGCACAGCTTGGGTTTGAGCAGGCCAACAAGTCGCTTAAAAACAAGGAGCGCCTAGCCAGCAAGGGCATTATCCCCGACAAGGAGCTGATCGAAGCCCGGCGCAATCAGATCCAGGCAGAAGTGACTTTGAAGGGCAAGAAGCTGGACATTGAAAAGACCGAGGGTGAATTGGCCGATGCACGCACGCAGTCGGCTGGAGCAAACATCTCCGCGCCGATTGATGGCATCGTTACCCGGCTTTATCGCATGAGTGGGGCTGGCTATGACTATTTGAACGAAGGGCAGACGGCAGCCGTCATTGCCAACGACAAGCGACTTGGTTTTGTTGCGTCCATACCGGGCAAGGATGCGATGCGGGTCAAAAAGGGGATGCCGGTCGAGATCAAGGTCGAAGCAATCAGCTCCGAACCTGTCCGCGCAATCGTTTCGGATGTCCGCGAGGCGCCCCGTGCGGATGAATCGCGGGGAGGTGGATATGGTGGCGGCGGCGGGTATGGGGGCGGATATGGCAGTGGTGGCGGCACGGTCATGCAAATGATCTGTGAATTCGGCAACACGACACCTTCAGCGGTGCAAAAAAAGATCCGGGACGGTGTGTCTGGGACGGCGAAGGTTGTGTGGGTGGACAAGCCTGATGTGCTGATCGTACCGGTAGGAGCGCTCCGCATGGTGGGCGACAAGCCTGTCGTCCTAGCAGCTGAAGGGGGGGCAGGCACCGGCACCGCTATTGACGTGGAAGTCGGCGTTCGTACCCGCAACGAGGCTGAAATTGTCCGTGGACTCAAACAGGGTCAGGTCGTCCTTGTAGAGGTGCAGAAATGAAGTTTGTCCGTTGCCGCAGTGTGGCATGCGTCGTTACGGCACTTTTGCTCACGATTGCGAGCGGCAGCGCGGCGGCGGCAGGAAGGATTGCCAAGGTCTCTCCGAAGCTGCAGGAAAAGATCAAGACCCGCGCGAAGAACCTTCGGACGGGCGAGGTTGATATTTATGCCGCGCCGGCTGGCACCAAGAAACTTCTGACTTTGCAGGGTTTGAGGGAACTCGTTGCCCGGCAGGGGCTTGCAGTCAAACTTGCGCGCGAAGAGTTGCGCAATATCGACGAGCAATACATCGCAAATCGCAGGCAATTCGAGCCAAAGGCTTCAATCAGTGCAAATTACGGTTTCAATTCGAATGTAACCCCGGCGACCGAGTTCAGTCCGGAGACCGAGTCAATCTCGCAATCGTCCGGAGGCACGTTGGGGGTGAACGGACAGATCGTGCAGGGGCTGAGCTACAATATCAGCGCCCCGGCATTCAGCCGTTCGATGACTGGGATGAGTAAGCCCGTTGATTTTTTTCAATTGTCGCCGGGCGGGATTGAGTCGCCCGCCATGCTTGCCGGTCAATACTCTGACCAGAGCTCCGTGAGCCTGGGCATCACCGCCAATCTGGTGAAGGGCTCGTATTGGGCTCAGGGACGTTTCGCAGATCGCAAGATCGACATCGATCGGAGCATCGGCCGGGAAAATTTCCGGGCAGCGATGATCAAGGCGCAGATCGAGGCAGAACAATCCTTCTACGATGTTATTCAGAAACAGATCCGGCTGCGCATTGCGGAGCGTGCGTTGGAAACAGCGAGGAAGCTGGCTGCCGACTTAAAAGAGATGGTCGAGGTTGGCGAGTCTGACAAAATTGCGCTGTTGCGCAGCCAGCAGCAGATCGCGCTTGCGGAAATTGACTTGAATGCTGCAGCCACGGAATATTCCGACAGCCGGGAGAAGCTTCGCGAGTTGCTGTCCATGAAGTCGGAAGAATTTGCGGGTGTTTATCCCGATGCCTACGAGATTTTGAAGTTGCCTGCGCGCCCGGTGATGAGTGTGGAGCAGGCAGTTACGGAAGGTCTCACCAACCGTCCTGACCTGAAGGTTCAGGACTTGAGCCTGGAGAAACAAACGATCGACACCAGGGTTGGAAGCCTGGGCCGCTTGCCCAACCTTGATTTGTCGGTCAATTACGCAAAAAGCACGACGGACCAGGGCTTCGGACAGACGACTGACGAGGCGCTCAAGCACGGTTCGCGCGCCATGTCCCTGTCACTGTCGACCTCTTATCAGATCATCGGCAACACTGATTTCGATTCATTCCGCCAGGCAAAGATTGCTCTTGAGAAGGCCAGGCTGAACCGGGAAAAGACCCAGAATCAGGTCAGCAAGGAGATTACGAGTGCCATGGAACGCCTCAGGATCGCGTACATTCGGCTTGAACACGCCAAGTCAAATCGTCAGATTTCAGAGGATAAAGTGGCTGCGGAATACGAGAAATTCATCGTCGGTGAATCCGACAATAAAAATCTCATCGACGCCCAGACCGAGGTGACACAGTCACGCATCGCCGAGCTGCAGGCTTACATCGAAGTCCGCAACACGACGAGTTCGCTTAATCAAGCGCTGGGCAAGGGCGGGGAATCATAACCCCAGGTCCCGTAGCTGCCGTATGGCCTTTTCCTGTTCCTCGGTCAGGGATTTCGGCACGTCAATTTCAAGCACTGCGTAAAGATCGCCCCGGCTTCCTTTTTTGCCCGCGTGGGGGAAACCGAGGTCTTTCAAACGCAGTTTTGTTCCGGGCTGGACTGCCGCGGGGACTTTCACGGTCTTTGTGCCTTCTGGCGTTTCCACCAAGGTGCTGCCACCGAGGAACGCATCGCTCGGCTTGATCCGGACCTTGACGTGGATGTCATCGGCAACCCGCTCAAATTTCGCGTCCGCGGCCACCTGGATCACCACCATGACGTCACCCGCTGGTCCGCCATACGGGGAGGCCATTCCTTTGCCCGGTACCCGGAGTTTACTCCCGTCCTTGACGCCAGCAGGGACCTTCATGCGGAAATCCCGGCTGGTGCCGTCCGACAGCCGGAAGCTGACTTGACGTTCGCAACCACGCCATGAATCAAGGAACGAGATCTGCAGAGGGTATTCCACATCCTGCCCGGCAGGGGATCCACCACCCATTCCGGCTGCGCCGCCGAACGGGTCGAAGCCGCCGCCAGGGAATGGACCACCACCAAAGCCAGCGGAGAAACCGCGTGACCGGCCACGGCCCGCGCCGGCACCGGCGAACGCACCGCCAAAGATCCGGCTGAAGATGTCTTCGCCACCCGCCATGTTGAAGTCACGGAAGATCTGGGAGAAGTCCGTACCGCGGAAAATATCCTCAGACGAGTAGGTCTGGTGGAACCGTGCATCTCCGACCATGTCGTATTGCTTGCGTTTTTGCGGATCGGACAGAACGGCGTAGGCTTCGCTGATTTCCTTGAACTTTTCTTCAGCACCTTTATTGCCGGGATTGCGGTCAGGGTGATGTTTCAGCGCAAGCTTCCGGTAAGCCTTTTTGATGTCGTCATCGCTGGCACTTTTTTCGATGCCCAATGCCTTGTAATAGTCGGCCACAGCCAATACCCCCGCTGGTCAGACATCGGTAAATGTAGGTCGCCCTTTGTGCCTGTCAAGACCCCGGCAGTTGTTTCGCAGCGAACGCTTCGATCTTGTCAAACTGGCGGTGCATGCTGCGCTCAGAGGTGACCCGGCGTGCCTCGTCCAGTTGGAACCACCTGAGATCATGGCTTTCGTCGGTGATGGCGATTTGCTGGTCCCTGGGCGCAACAATGACGTAGCGGATATCGTAATGCCAGTGCCCCAGGTCTTTCGGGTTGGGGGGGATCCAATGGGCGTCCAGGTCGAACGGAACCGGAGATTTACCGGCCGCGACATTGTCACTTCCGCTACGTCCCGTCTGCCAGTCGTAGAAGAGAAAGTTCTGCAGCCCAGACTCTTCCATCACTTCGGTGCTGGCGACCTCGTGGACAAGGTGGTTCCCGTCTGCGTGCCCGCCCAGTTGCAGCCATATGCCCAACTTCGCATGAAGGGTTAGTAGCACTTGCTGGAAGTCCTGGCTGACCACAATCGCTGACCCGGTGATGTGTCCGGCGAGGTGGGTGCGTTCAAAGCATTGGGGCGTAGTGCCCACAAACCGCTCAAATTTCTCCAGGATGGCACGTTCCTCGGCTTGGTCGTATGATTTGTGGCGCTGCGCCACACCCGGGCTTTCAACCCATGTGCGCCGGTAAGTGGCGAGGGCATTTAGCAGGGGCTCGCGGTTCATCAATGGACCTCCTTTTTCATGCGCTCGAATCCGTTGCGTCGATAATCTGTCGGGCCGGCAGCGACCAGTCAAAGCGATGGGTTCGCAAGATTGCGCTGCGCGGGATCGGTCCGTAAACGTGGGGGAACCGCTCCTGGGAGTGCGGTGCAGGTTCAAACCGGAGTGTGCCAGCGACCTCTGCGGGAGAGATTTCAAGGATCGTGAGTTCAGGGATGCCTTTGAAATATCGGGCCAGTGTTGCGTCCAGTTGTTCCTTGGTCGAGCAGTGAATGAAACCCTCGTGTTCCAGGCTGGGGTCGATAAACACCGGCTGAATTGATTGCTCCTGCCATCTGGCAGGTAGGCAGATGTGGTAAATCCGTGCGCGCATGTCCGGGGCCGAACCAGCCTCCGTTGTGTCAGGCTTCGTAGCAACGATCTGGCGGGATGATGTCACTGCCGCGCTTCGCATTCAAGCCGGAAGAGTGTGTATAAAAAATACGCAGAAACATTGGCAAATCTGGCCAGATTTCAGTGGCAGGGTCTGCCATCCCATCATAAATTCCCGTCCATGGGTTCAAAATATCAGCATTGGGAAGCGCGGTCCGCCAGCCAGCCGCAATCACTGGATGATTTGCGGCAAGTGATCCTGGGCAATCGCGAATTTGAGGCGGTCGACCGACTTGATTACGGCGACCACGGTTTGCTGCCTGTCATTGACCGGATTGTCGCGGCGATCCGTACCGGCGAGCGCATTGCGCTTTACGCCGACTACGACGTCGATGGGACAATGAGCTGTGTCAGCTGGATCTGGTTTTTGCAGGCGATCGGTTACACCAACTTCGTTCCTTACATCCCGTGTCGCTTCAACGAAGGGTACGGAGTCAATCTCGGTGCGGTGAAGCACCTCGTCGAGGTCGAGAAGGCGTCGGTGATCCTTACGATGGACACCGGAATCACGGCCAACGAAGAGGCCGCGTGGTGTCGTGAACGCGACGCCACGTTTATCTGCACGGACCACCACACGATCCAGCCTGCGAAAATGCCGGACTGCCTGATCCTGAATCCGAAGCAGCACCCGGACCCTGCTTACCAGGAACTTTGCGGCTGCGGGATAACGTTTGTCTTGTTGCGCAAGCTTGCGGCCCACTTCCCGCAGCTCGCTCAGAATCATCCGGTCTGGACTGATTTGCTTGCCCTTGTTGGCATGGCGACCATTTGCGACGTAGTACCCTTGAACGGCGTCAATCACACGCTTGCCCGCAGCGGTGTCCGCGCCTTGATGCGCTCGCAGCGACCCGTGTTGAGGCGATTGCGGGAAGCGGCTGCAGTCACTGAAGACGGTGATGAGAAAGATGTCGGTTTCCGCCTTGGGCCGCGGATCAATGCAGTTGGCCGCCTTGAGCATGCGGGACTGGTCGTGAAGGCCTTTCTTGAAGACGATCCTGAGCCGCTGGTCGCCCACATGGGGACATGCAACGAGCGGCGCAAGGCGATCCAGGTTGGCATTGTGAGTGAAGCGCGAATCCTCGCAAGCGAGGCTGCACAGCGCGGGGAACCAGTGCTGTTCCTTGGCGGCGATTGGCATCCCGGTGTGGTTGGCATTGCAGCCAGCAAGATTGCCGAAGAATTCTGGCGTCCGGTGTGGTTGTACCAGCGTGGCGCAGATGGCACATGCAAGGGCTCGGCACGTACCATTCCCGGGTTCAATGTCACCGCAGCCATGGCCAGTTGTGGCGAACTGTTCAGGAAGTTCGGGGGACACGCTGCAGCCGGCGGATTTACCTTCGACGTCGCCAATGAGCAGGCGATCCGTGCGGCTCTGATCGATTACGCATCCGATATCAGATTGAGTCAGCCCGCCATGTGGGAAAGCCGGCTTGGCTTTGATTGTCAAATTCCTGCGGGTCTGCTTTCCCTGGAAGTTGCGGACTTGCTCGATGACCTGAAGCCTTTTGGCCATGGGTTTGAGGAACCGCGGTTTGTCATTGAGGCTCCTGTTGAGGAAATCCGGTATTTCTACGACAAGGCCACGGGCGAGCCGAAGCATACGGCCGTCATGGTGCGCGTCGACGGCGCGCGCGGTCGCACCCGTGAGAAAATCTTGTTTTTCAACCAGGTGATCCAGTCGATCAAGCCCGGGGTACAGCGTCGTTTTGTGGTAAGCTGCTCGCGCAACATCTGGCGCGGCACGGCGAGTCTGTCGCTGATGGGGCTTGATTTCGCAGAGGAGACTGCCTTTTCGTGAGCAAATATTCCCGTGGTCAGAAAGTGGCAGTGATTGGGTCGGGCATATCCGGACTGACTGCGGCGCATTTGATCGCAGAAGACCATGACGTCACAGTTTTTGAAGCGGCGGACTACATCGGCGGCCACACCAATACGATCAAGGTTGGTCCGGAACACGGTGGACTGAGCGTTGATACCGGTTTCATTGTTTTTAACGACTGGACGTATCCCAATTTTATCAAGCTCATGGGGCAGCTGGGGGTTGCGTCCCAGCCGAGCGACATGAGCTTCAGTGTGAAGTGCGAAAAGAGTGGCCTGGAATACAACGGGACCAGCATCAATTCACTTTTTGCGCAGCGGCGCAACTTGCTGAGGCCTTCGTTTCACACGATGATCCGTGACATCTTGCGGTTCAATAAGGAATCGCTGCAATTGCTTGACCGCCCTGAGGACGATGGTCAGACCCTTGGCGAATATCTGGCCGAGAACCGCTATTCACAGCAGTTCATCCGGCACTACATCGTGCCGATGGGTTCCGCAATCTGGTCGACGGGTGAAAGGGGAATGGACATTTTCCCGGCGCGTTATTTTGTCCGCTTTTTCAAGAACCACGGCATGCTCAACGTGAACGAACGCCCCCAGTGGCGTGTGATCAAAGGCGGATCCAACCAATACGTTCAAAACATAACCCGGCGCTACGCAAGCGGCATTCGCCTCAGGTTACCAGTGGAGCGTGTTACTCGCATGGCCGACGGGGTAATGGTCAAGGCAAGGGGCGTGGACGCCGAGCGCTTTGACCATGTTGTGTTTGCCTGCCACAGCGACCAGGCGATAAAGATCCTGGGGGATGCGACCGATGCTGAACGCCAGGTTCTGAGTGCAATCCCGTATTCACCGAATGAAGCGACGTTGCACACGGACACGCGCATCATGCCCCGCAGGAAGCTTGCCTGGGCAAGCTGGAATTATCACATACGGGGTGACAACCGGGGTGATGAACGCGTGGCCGTCACCTACAACATGAATATCCTGCAGTCTCTGCCATCGCCCAAGACATTCCTGGTCAGCTTGAATTCGGACGATGCGATCGACGACCGGCATGTGATCAAAAAAATCACCTATCATCACCCCGCCTACACGGTGGAATCGATCCGTGCCCAGGCCCGACATGCCGAGATCAGTGGGGCTGATGCGAATTGCGGTGGTCGCACCCACTACTGCGGTGCTTACTGGGGTTTCGGATTTCATGAGGATGGCGTCAAGAGCGGGTTGGCCGTGGCCAAGACGTTCGGAAAGACGCTTTAGTGGCGCAAGCGGTTGACAGCGCTGTCTACTTTGGACGCGTGCGGCACACCCGTTTGCTGCCACACACCCATGATTTCTCCTATCGCATGTTCATGATGTACCTGGATCTGGACCAGCTTCCCCAGGTGTTTCGAAGTTTCTGGTTCTGGTCGGTGGAACGATGGAACCTTGCAGCCTTTCATCGCAGAAATTACCTGGGTGATGCGGGTCGTCCGCTGAAGGATTGTGTCCTGGATGAAGTCGAGAAACAGGCAGGGTTTCGGCCCGGAGGGCGGGTGGCCATCCTGACGCACCTCTCTTATTTCGGTTTCTGCTTCAATCCGGTCAGTTTTTACTATTGCTTTGATGCAACCGGGGAAAAACTCGAGGCGGTCGTTGCAGAGATCACCAATACACCCTGGGACGAACGCCATCGGTATGTGCTGAGCAGCCGGACACAGGGAATGGATGGGGCATGGAGCCCGGACCATGGTCGCGGACGGTTTGTTTTTGAAAAGAAGTTTCACGTCTCGCCATTTTTTCCGATGGACATGAAATATACCTGGGTTTTTTCAGCGCCCAGAGGGTCTACAGGATCGCCATTGCACGTGTTCATGATGAACGAGCGTGACGGCAGGAAGGCATTTGAGTCTGACCTGAGCCTTGTGCGCAAACCTGTTTCATCTGCAACTTTGGTGCGCGCGCTGCTGCTTTATCCGCTGATGACAGCAGTTGCCGTTGTCGGGATTTATTTTCAAGCCGCAGTTTTGTGGTTGAAGCGGACACCATTTTATTCGCACCCGAAACATAACGATGCCGTGAAGGCGACGGAGAACAAGTCATGAGGCAAACCGGTTCCATCCAAAACACGGAAGCGGCAGTTAATTCCAGTCGTCCGGTCTACCGGACCCTGGTTCATCGACTTTTACGTGGCATTTCCCGCGGTCGCTTGACGATCAAAGATCCATGGGGCGAAGTGGAATTTGGCCCGGGCGGCGAAGGGCAGCCGCAGGCTACGATCGAGGTCAGGGATCCATCCATGTACGGCGATGTCGCCATGCGCGGATCGATCGGGGCGGGCGAAGCATACATGCGCGGTGCATGGACCAGTCCGGACTTGACGTCTGTGATCCGGGTTTTTGTCGCAAACCGTGAGCTGCTGACCCAGATGGATTCAGCCTTCACCAAGTTGGCCATGCCCTTTTGGAAGCTCGCCCACTGGCTGCGCCGGAACAATCACGGCGGCAGCAAGAAAAACATCCTGGCCCATTATGACCTTGGCAATGAGTTCTTCAGGCTTTTCCTGGACGAGACGCTCATGTACTCGTCGGCGGTCTTTGACCGTCCCGACATGACGCTCGCGGAAGCCTCCAGGGCGAAGCTGGACAGGATATGTGACAAGCTTCAGTTGAAGCCGTCAGATCATGTCATTGAAATCGGCACTGGATGGGGCGGCTTTGCGATTCATGCCGCGTCGAAATATGGCTGCCGCGTGACGACAACAACCATCTCCGAGGCGCAATTCGCGCTTGCGACAAAACGCGTGAACGAAGCCGGGTTGCAGGATCGCGTGCGGATACTCAGGGACGACTACCGCGAGTTGCCGCGTTACGGGTTGTTTGACAAGCTGGTCTCGATCGAAATGATCGAGGCGGTGGGAGCGCGTTACCTTGAGCAATATATCCAGGTATGTTCCCGCTTGCTGAAGCCGGAAGGTGCCGCAGTGATCCAGGCGATTACCATCGCGGACCAGGAATACGAACGTGCCCTTAAGAGTGTCGATTTCATCCAGAAGTACATATTCCCCGGTAGTTTCATTCCCTCGGTTACGGCGATTGTGAATGCCATGACCAATGCATCTGACTTCAGGCTGGTCGGACTTGAAGACATTACGTCGAGTTACGTCGAGACCCTCAGGCGCTGGCGGGCAAGTCTGATGGCCAATGCTGCTGAAGTGCGGAAACTGGGTCTTTCGGATTCCTTCCTGCGCATGTGGGAGTTTTACTTCTGTTACTGCGAAGGTGGTTTTACCGAGCGGGCCATTGGTGATGTCCAACTGCACCTGAAGAAGCCGTTATGCAAATAGAGCTTCTGTCCATGCCCCCTGCTGCGCAGCTCCAGGTGGTATTGCTTGCCGCCGGTCTGGCCATGCTGGGGGGGTGGGTCTACCAGTTCCGTCACCGCGAGGCGAGCGTTGTGGATGCAATCTGGGCGCTGGGAATCGGTTCAGCGTGTGTCTATTACGCAGCCGTTTCCGCGGGCGATCCACAGCGCAGGGCTCTGGTTGCCGCTACGGGTGGATACTGGGGATGGCGGCTTGGATCCTATCTGCTGAAATACCGCGTGATCGGTAAACCAGAGGATGCACGCTATCGCAGGCTGCGCGAACACTGGGGCGCCGCGGCCAACCGGAATTTCTTTTTATTCTTTCAGTTCCAGGCTGTCTTGATCTTGTTGTTTTCTTTGCCAGCGTGGGTCGCGTGCAACAACCCCGCCCGGCCGTTCGCGTGGACGGACTGGCTGGCGGCTGTGATCGCCCTTGGCGCGATAGGTGGGGAGACACTTGCCGACAGGCAATTATCCCGGTTTCGAGCTCGTCCTGAAAGCAAGGGCAAGACCTGCCGGGATGGCTTGTGGAAGTACTCCCGCCACCCCAATTATTTTTTTGAGTGGGTTCACTGGTTCAGTTATCCGGTTTATGCGATCGGATCTGGTTTCTGGTGGCTGACCTTGCTTGGGCCGGTGCTGATGTTCTGGTTTCTCTACAAGATCACCGGAATTCCGTGGACGGAAGAACAAGCAATCAAGTCACGGGGGGATGACTACCGTGAATACCAGCGTACGACCAGCATGTTCATTCCCTGGTTCCCGAAACGATAAATGTGGCCCGCAAGGGTTGGAGGTTTTAGCGATGCAGTCAGCGATTGATCTGGTTGAGCGTGGATTGGTTCCGGACTGGGCAACCCGCCTGGGGATCCGCAACTTGCTGCAGCGGCGCCTTGCCGAACGCCATAACGATATCGAGCAGGACAGGGCCAGCCAGCAAGTTTTCATCGGAAAACTTCGGTCCAGCCCTCTTGCCATTGAAACTGGCAAGGCAAATGAACAGCACTACGAGGTCCCGCCGGAGTTCTTCCAGATGGTCCTTGGCAAACGCTTGAAGTACAGCAGTTGCTTTTACCCGGAAGGTTGTCACAGCCTGGACCAGGCAGAGGAGCACATGCTCCGTGTCACCTGCGAGCGGGCGCAACTCCAAGACGGGATGGATATCCTGGAGCTTGGTTGTGGTTGGGGGTCGCTGACCTTGTGGATGGCAGAAAAATACCCGAATTCACGCATCACGGCTGTTTCCAATTCAGCGCCGCAGAGAAAATTCATCGAGGCGCGTTGTCAAGAACGTGGATTCAAGAACGTCCAGATCATCACGTGTGACATGAATGTCTTCACCATCGACAGCAAGTTTGACCGCGTTGTCTCGGTGGAGATGTTTGAACACATGCGAAACTACAAAGAACTTCTTGCGCGGATATCAGGATGGCTCAAGCCGGACGGAAAGCTGTTTTTCCATATTTTTGTCCATGACAACTATGCCTATCCGTTTTCCGACGAGAAAGATGATGACTGGATGGCACGGCATTTTTTCTCCGGTGGAATCATGCCGAGCGATGATCTGCTTTTATATTTCCAGGAAGACCTTGTGGTCGAGCATCATCACCGCGTGAGTGGCGTTCATTACGCCAAGACGTCAGAGGACTGGTTGCGAAATCTCGATCGTCGGCGGCACGAGGTGCTCAACCTGTTCCAGCGCGACATGAGCCGCCTTGAGGCGATCCGTCAGGTCAACCGCTGGCGGATGTTTTTCATGGCCTGCGCGGAGCTGTTCGGGTTCAGGGGCGGGCAGGAGTGGTACGTGTCCCACTATCTTTACAAAAAACGAACTTGAACAAATCGGTGAATGGGCAATATAGCTTCCGGCGGTGGATACGCTCAGGGGGTGCCATAATGAACAATTGGATTTTTTCTGGTTCGATTCCTGCTGTGATTGCCGCAGTGTTGATGTTGTCCACTCACGGCTTTGCAGTCGATGATCCCATCGGACTGTGCCGGACACAGGAAGGCGCGGTCCGGGAGATTGTGAGCAAGGAACTCGGATTTTCAGAGGCCCATGTGGAGGTTGATGCGGCGACGATTTGCCGCATGAATGCCGCGGGTCAGGGCAAGTTAGACGTAGTACAGGCAGCCCGCGCAGCCTTGCTAAGTTTCCTGTCTGATCGCAAGGACATCGAGTCACCCCTGGCCCTGGCGACACAGCTGGCGTTTGATGAATCAGGTCTGCCGTGGTCGGAACCTGTGCCGGATGAGATCCACGCTGCTGCAGTTGCCATCCTGCGTAATGAATTAAACTCCGAAAAGACTACGATCCGTCTGCTTCCCCCGGGAACATCCGCAGAGCACGGAGAGCCCGCTGGTCCAAACTGGGTCTTTCGCATGACCGCGAAAGGCCTGTCGGATCATATTTTTTGGGGCATCGTGGACCGTGCCGGCGTGATTCCACCTTATAACTACGGTTTTAACTGAGATTTCAGCGTCTGGGCTTCGTCTTTCCTGTCAAGTTTTCGGGTAAAATGCCGAAGGGACAGTGAATTTCGGGGGGATCGTTCCATGCGCGGGTTCGCTTTGGGTGGGATGTTTTCGGCGTTACCAATGTCGCTGGCGGTCTGTCTTTCTTTGACCACCTCATGCCGGCGCAATAACCAGGCCGGGACGCGCACCCTGGATAACCTCGAAAGACTGGGTCCGCTGGAATTCTCTGAATGTGGTGGTGAATTTCCCGTTCATCCTTCCGCTGGCAAAATGAACTTGCCAGGGCATTTGTTGTCCTCGTTGACTGCGGTGCCCACCCGCTTGCAGGAATCTTTTTTCACGGACTTGAACGGACGCATCGAGGTGTCTCCGGAACTTGCCGGTATTTGCTGGCCTGATGCATCGAAACGACCGGTACGGGAAGACGACGTTTCCGGGTGTGTGCGCCAATACGGAGATTCCTCGCGTCCGCTGGCAATTCATGTCCAGAGCGGGGGAGTGAATTCTGCCAGGGGCCGGGAATCTTATGCCCTGCTTTTGCGTTTTGGTTTCGTATTCGCCAACCAAGTGACTAACCGCGACCTGAGTGCTGCGGGTGAGGTCAAGTTTTTTGGCCCGCTTGACGGGGATCCCGGCGCGACGCGGGAAGCCGTTGCTTTGGCTTTTCTCGCCGATGCCAGTGCGCGGGGAGACCGCGCGGCCCAGGCGATCCTGCAATTTGGTATACCGCGTGATGTGACTCTGGCACCCGGTCAGCAAGCCCGCATGACCGCGTGGAGAAAGCTGGATCCAGCTGTCCGCAGTGATTTCGCAGGACGTGTGATGGCTGAGGCCTTTCATTCCCGTTATTGCTCGCGCTCTTCGCTTGATTCCATGCTGTCCCGTTATCCGCAGACGGCGTCGGTTTTTGAGGTGATCGCCGCAGATTTGGAGGCACGCGCACCCCGTCGGCTCGCCGCCAGGTCGGAAAAGGCCAAGGCGACGAATTCGGCCGGTAAGGATATTTCAGCTTCTTGGCTGGGTTGGTACGGAACATACGATCATGCAGCGGCAGCCCGTCGAGCCAACAACCTTGATATGGGAGTTGCCGCGCGGGCGGACTTGGCGGCTGCGATTGAAGCGAATGTATTTATCGGTGGGGAACGTTCCCCAGACGATCAATCGCTCGCTTTGCGGACTGCCAAGAGCATGGATCTGAAACAGCTGGTGGGTTTTCTGTTTCAGGCCTTGGGCGGTCTTTCTTCCGGAAACATGGGTAACCTGCAGGGGCTTCTTGGCAATTTGCTGGGTGGTGGCGGAGGAAATTTGCCACTTCCAACGCCAGGGCCTGCGCCAGGTCCACAGCCCGGACCTGGACCTGGACCAGCACCTGGACCAGGACCGGCGCCAACGGCTGCTCCGCCTGGCGGGAATACACCACCCGCACCGCAAGGTGTCGACCCGCTTGCAAAAGCGGCTTTCGACAAGGGTAACGAATACCGCGCGAAGGAGGGCAAGTCCGCACTTCAGTGGGACGATACGATTTATGACGAGTGTAATCGCCAGGCCCAGGCTCAAGTTGGCGGCGGCCTGAATCACATTCTTGTGCCATGGGGCACTTCCCGCGCCGAAAACATTGCTTACGGCCAAAATACCGGAGAAGAAGTCGCTACAACCTGGTTCAATTCGCCAGGACACTACAAGAACCTGATGGGTTCGCACACCCATTCGGCCGTCGGAAAGGCAGTCGGGCCCGGGTCTACCGTGCAGTGGTGCCAGCGTTTCAGGTGAACTTCAAATCGCCGATATTATTGACTTAAATAAGCTTCAACTTTCCCGTCTTTTCTCCGATCTCTTTGTGGGAGGGAGGGAGACTGGCATCACGACCCCTCGTCGTGAGACAATAGTCTTCAGCAATGAGAACTTTGATCCTCAATGCAGGTTACGAGCCCTTGCAGCTGGTCAGCTGGCAGAAAGCCATCTGTCTGGTTTTGACAAGCAAGGCCGAGGTTGTCGCCGAATACGGCCAGGTCGTCCGCACCATTTCCACCATGTATCCATTGCCTAGTGTCGTGCGCCTGAAGCGCTACGCGCGAGTCGTGCGCCGTTTATCTCTTGCACGCTGCACGCGGAAGAACGTCTTCCTTCGTGACAAGTTCCAGTGCCAGTATTGCGGCGCCCAGTGTCGTGCAGGCAGCATCACCATCGATCATGTCGTACCCAAGTCCCGTGGAGGTTCCACTTCCTGGGAAAACGTAGTCGCCGCTTGTCAGGATTGCAATCGGCGAAAGGGCAACAGAACCCCGGAGAGCGTCGGGCTGAAGCTTCGGCGATCTCCCCGTCGTCCAGGTTGGCGAGAACTTCTTGAGGATACGCACAAGGAAGTCTCGGCAGACTGGTTGCCTTACCTTGACGCCGCAGGTTGACGATGCCCGACGCTTTCAACCTGGTCGTTTGTCGCAACGACTTGCTTGCGCTTCAGGGACATTTACCTGCTTCGGTACGAGCCCGCCTTCGTGATAACATTCCAGACAGCAAATCACATGTTTTGAAAGAATCATTCCCAGGCGAAGAAGACCCGTTTTTGTCGCTGAAAATCGATGCCGCAGAGGCTGCTGCAGTTGACGGGGTGAAACATGCGCTTTTCGACGCGAACGTTACGGTGGGACTTGCACGGATTTACCCATCAGCCGCGCCCCCGCGGCAACGCACCTGTTTTTTTGACATGGACGCCACCGTTGTTGCGCAAGAGTCGATCGTGGAACTGGCGCGTGCTGTTGGGAAAGAAGCGGAAGTTGAAGCCATCACCCGTCAAGCGATGGCTGGTGAGACCCCTTTTCGTGCCGCGTTGGAAAAGCGGCTCGCAATTTTGACTGGAATGCCCGAGGCGCTCCTGCCGCGGGTCGAAGCTGGCATCACAATCAACCCTGGCATGGAAGCATTCGCCCGTTGGGCATCTGCCGCCGGAATTCGCTGTTATATAGTCTCAGGCGGGTTTATTGAATTTGCCGGCCCGCTGGCCCGCCGTCTGGGCTTTGCGGGGGCCTTCGCTCATAAACTCGTGTTTGAAAACGGGCGATTCACCGGCCGGATCGAAGGCGAGGTGGTTGATTCCGCAGGTAAGGCGGCGATTGTGAGGCGTGAGTCCGCTCGCCTTGGCCTGACTCCAGAAAATGTCGTGGCTATCGGGGATGGCGCGAATGACCTGGAGATGATGCAGTGGGCTGGTCTTGCTGTGGGTTATCAGCCTAAGCGCGTTCTCTTTCCGGCAATCGATGCGGCCAACTTTCACGGCGATCATCGCATGCTGATTCGCTTGCTGGGCGGTGGACCTGACATCAGCAAGTAGACAAAGTGATCAAGTTTTGGTCGGATTTTGCTCGCCTGGCGGTACTGTGACTTATGGGTTTCATTCTGTTCTTTTCTGTAAGTCACTGAATTCATGTCATAAAAATCATCAGTTCAGGCGCAAACGGAGTTTGTGCCGCTGGCCGGGTCCGTCTTGGCCCGCTCCTTGCTCCTCTGTCCCCATACAGTTCGCGGAACCGGTAGAGGGGATCCCCAGGTGAGGGATTTGCTGGTTGATAGCGGCAAACAGGAGGAGATTCACATGGGCACGAACAACAACAACAAGAAGTCGTATACGTTCTTCTCCCGCATCGCAGCGGGCCTTATCACCGTCGCTCTTGCAGGCAACGTCGTTGCGTGCGGTGACATCGTGTTGAAAGTGAACAAGAAGGGCAACTCAGCCAACACCGCATCGTCTGGCCAGGTCAGCCTGGTGGCTTCGGAAGATTTCTTGAAGCACCTCGACAACCTCAAGGTGATTGCTTCGGACATGTTGATCAAGGAACTTGCTTCTAAGGATTACGTCGGAAACTTCCGCAAATCCTTCCGCAAGTATCGTCAATTCATCATCGAACGCGGAGAAAACTACCAGTTGCGCGGTGATGGTTTTTACAACGGCAGCAGTGAGTGCCGCGACCTTGGCCTCTCCCTGAACATGAACGAAATGGACGAGACTCTGGGCATGCTGCTCAAGACGGCCGTCCTTGCGAAAGTGAGCGAAGTCAGCGCAGCCAAGATGAACCCGGCGATCAGCAAGGAACTGTCCGCGATCTCGCAATTGATCCTGCGTGAACTCGGCCTGGAAGTTGCCGGTCAGTCGACAGTCGACAAGACGGACGAAGCGACCATCACGACCGGCCAGGTGGTGATGCGCCTTAAAGAAATCCCGGATGAGAAGATTGACGGCGAAGCTATCTCTGCCGACATGAAGGTGCGTGATGCAGCTGAGACAGTAACCCTTCAGTTTACCCGCAGCCTTGGTGCTGGCAGCGTCGGTCACTTCGATGCCCGTATCACTGCCAAGCAGTTGGTAGACACAGTGTCTGGCCAGACCAAAGATGTGATCGGCACCGTCACGGTAGATCGCTTCAAAGAAGAGTCAAAGTTTATTCACACAGTATTCATGACGGTCGCCAAGGCCGGTCTCTCGCCGCACTTCTCGCGCATGCTGAGCTTCCGCGAAGCAGGTGGCAGCCGCGGCCGGATCGAGATGGTTGATACGTTGAACGCAGGCCTCGATGGCCAGGTTTCCTACGCAACCGTGTTGGACGCCGAAAAAGGTAGCCAGTGTAAACTTTCTGGCTCCGAAGCTTCGGATGTGATCGAGGACATCAGCAACCCGCTTGACAAGGATCCGGCAAGCCCATCGGACAAGGAAATCGTCCCGATCGATGACAAAGTGGGAAGTCCTGAGCCGACCCCGGTTCCGACGACGACCACGACGCCTTCAAAGCCGGTAGTGTCCCAGACGCCCGTGCAGAAGGTTTCTCAGACCCCAGTCCAGAAGTAATCTCCTGACTTCTGGTTTGTGGTTCCTCTACCCGGGGGATGGATAGCCCACGCTGTCCATCCCTTGGGTCGAATCTTTTTTGGTCAATCGGTGAATTTCCAGGTGTGGGCAGAACTGCTCGACCAGCCGTCATGACCGCCAAGCTCAAATCCTTGCACACGTTTTGCGACCGCGGCAACCACCGGCCGGCGGAACAACGGAATGAATGGCAGATCGGCTGATATTTTTTGTTCCAGGTTTTTCAGGATTTCCTGCCTTGCGGCGGAGCCCCATTCGGAACGCAACGCATCGAGCATCTCATCCACTTCCTTGTTACTCCAGCCGGCTGCGTTTTCACCGCTGTAGTTGTTCTGGAGGGTCGGTATTTGCCTGGTTGCCAGTATTGCATCGGGTACAGTCGCAGCAGGCATGCGCCACGCATACAATGCAAGGTACTTGAACCTCACCTTGCGCAGGGTTTCCCGCGAAAAGGTTTCTGGTGGATGCTCCCTGACGACGACCTTCATGCCGGCCTCTTGCAGCTGGCGTGTGACGGAGCGCATCACTTCACCCCGCATGCTGTCGACCAGGCTTGTGTCCATTTCCACTTCCAGCACACGACCTTCTTTCTGCCAGAAGTTGCCTTCTGGAGTGATCGTCCGGTTCCAACCGCTTTGCTGCAGCAGTGCTGACGCCTCAGATGGGGCGTAGCCCAGGACTTTATGGGAGAATTTCAGCGCGTTCATGAGTTCCCCGGTGTCCGTCCGGACGGGCAGTCCGGTCATCGCCGGATGGAGCACGCCGTACGCCATGGGCAGCCCTTGCGGCATGCCCGCTACCCGCGCAAGTTCATGGCGGTTGATGCTCAGACTGATTGCTTTGCGCAGGTTGATGTCAGTTAGCAGGGGATTTCGCAAGTTGAAGTCGAGATGTTCCACCTCGGTTCCCAGCGCAGAGTAAAGTGGCGGCAAAGAGGGCATTTTCCTGAGCAGGAACGGGTTGGTGTCGGTCTCTGGGACGATATCGGCACGCCCCTCTGCGACGTCCGTCAATGCAGTTTTTTCGTCGCGGTAGAAACGGATGGTGATTTGTTGAGCCCGTGCCTTACCCTTGGCAAACCCGGGATTCGCTTCCAGCAGGACAAAAGCCTGCGCCCCCGAAGCCCTCGGTTGAGGCATTCGCGGCATCCATGGCCCGCTATACAAACCAGGCTTGCCAGGGTCGATCACGTACGTGGAATTTTTCAGGTAATCCGCATGCACACCTGCTGCGTTTTCCCAGACTGGGCCCTCGATGTGAGCTGGCACCGGCCGCAAGCTGAACGCAAACCAGAAATCTCCCGCCGGTTCTTTCAGCTCCATGGAAAAACGCCGGGTAGACTTTGCGTCGACAGTGACTTCTTTGATCGCCCTTGCGGTGTTTCCTGCGCGGGAGGAGGGCGACATTGCCATGGCGATTTGCCAGGCCAACCGGAAATCATTGCCAGTCACGGGTGTCCCGTCCCCCCATTTCGCAATGGCTGGTATCTCGAAATCAAGGACAAGGCCTTCCTTGCCGCCTCGACCTGATTTTCCCTGCGCCTTCAGCTTTCGGATCTGGCCGTTTTCCGCTGATGGCAGCGAGGTGCATAATTGGCACTCCCACTTCCAGTCCCGGTCAAGTCCGACGAGGCGTCCGTGAACGAGGTTTCGCAGCCACGATTCACGAGGGGTGGCATCCGCAAGCGGATGCAAGACTGCCGCCCAAGACCCAGCAGAGAGGGTCGTGGCAATGACTGGTAGCCGTCCGTCCGCGGCGGTTGCGATACTCTGATTTCCAGGGAAGCTCATGAATCCGGCAAGAAGGATCGTGTCCAGACGGAATAATGGTCTGATGTTATGTTTGAAAAACCGTATTTTCATGATCTTGACCAACTGAGTTCCCGACCTGTTAGCCATCGTCCCCGGCAATCAAGCCCGTGACAGGCTAAAGCCGCTGTTTTTCCTACCGATAACAATGCCATGTTATCGCGAGGAAACGCCACCGCAACCTCAAAGACGGGCCATGAAGAGGTCCGGCGGCATCCCTTTGCTGGTTTAAGGCTCGACTGGAAGCGAACGGGCTGGTGTGCCTGCGTCGGTCTTGCGCTCGGGCTTGGCTTGTCGCTGTCGCCTCTTGCTGGTGAATTCGAGAGTCGCCTTGATCATCCGGTTGCCTACCAGACCCGGCATTTTCTGGGACGTGGGGCAACCCTTGCGCGGAACATCAAAATCCTCGAGTTCGACGATAACGCCCTGATTTTTACCGGTGCTGCAGAACCGACGTTGACCCAGCTTGCCGACGTGATCACGCTTGTTGCCCGCCAAAAACCGTCAGCCATTGTCATCAATAAAGTGTTCAGTGTGCCGCCAGTGGGTTCAGAGGCCCCGCAAGTCACCGAATTTGTTCGTAGGGTGCGTGCGGTCCACGAGGATCAGGGTGTGCCTGTCATCGCCGGGGCCTATTTTCAACCTGCATTCATTTCGGACCGTACGGACCTCAGGTACGATCTGCAGAAATTGCCACCAGAGAGTCGCATTCTTGACGGTATTTCGATGGCGTCCTGGGGACTAGACCGGGACATTCCGTTGAAGATCCAGCTCGAGTCCCGCGGCTATCCCGCCAGCAACATTGACCTCACTGCCGGAGAATTCCTTTTCGGTCCTGCCGAGTCTTTGCTTCCTGCGTTTTCTAGTCTTGGCGTGGTCAACTATTCGCCAAGTGGTAAAGTTCAGTTCTTGTTCTCGGCCGGTAATAAGCTGGCGTTGCCCCACATCACAGCCGCAGCCTTTCCGAACCGGAATCCGGGCAACGGTGTCATGGAAATCTCTGGCATGCCGGTGCCGGTCAACCATCGAGGTGAGTTCCTCCTCGACTGGGTCCCACGCCAGGAAGTTTCTCGAAATGCCGTTTCCATGAAACATCTGTTGAATCCAAAGACGCGCGCGGATGCGGCAAGTCGCAGCGTAGGCCAAGGTGACATTGTGGTCCTTGGGCTGGGTGGAATTAGCGGGAACCTCTTCCAAGGCAGGATTTTAACCCCGATGGGTTGGATGCGGGATATCCACGTCACGACTTCGGTACTGAGCAACCTCATAAACCACAAGTATGTTCGCGAAACCCACTGGCCAATGGCCTGGGTAGTTCCTGCTGTCCTTGGCGCTGTTGGTCTGGCCGCCTGGCTCTCGCCTGGTTTTGCCTTGGCATCAGTCATTGGTTTTTGTGGCATCTGGTTTGCCGCATCAGCCTTGGTTTTTGCTTGGCTTGGCTTTGCCTTCCCGGCGTCCATTCCATGCCTTGCAGCGCTCATATCCGGCGGGCTTCTGGCTTCTCGCAACGCAGCGGCAGCGCATACGGCGGCGATCAGGATCGCGGCTGCTTTTGATGGGCGTGTCACCAGTAAGGCACTGGAACAGCTCGCGCGCGACCCGCAGAAGCTGCAAGTGGGGGCTCGCGAAGTTCCGATCAGCATCATGTTTCTGGATATTGCAGGTTTTTCGTTGTTTGCCGAACGCCGTGATCCACAGGAGGTTTTCAGCTACCTGCGCGAGTTTATCCGTGAGGCATCGGGGATTGTCCACGAACACGGTGGCGTCGTCGACAAAAGCCTTGGCGATGGGCTTTTGGCCTATTTCGGTTACGACATTGAAAACCCCGGCGACCAGCTGGACCATGCCAACCGGGCATTCGATTGTGCCGTACGTATCCAGGAGGCCCAGTTGATCCGGAATCAGCGTGCCCTCGTCAACGGCGAAGCTGTGCTACCGGTTCGTGTCGGTGTCCATTCCGCAACATGCTTGCTTGGGGACCTTGGCACCGACAAGAGGATGGATGTCACGATTGTTGGTGGCGGTGTGAATTTCGCAAAAAGGCTGGAAGATTCCTGTGATCCTGGATCGATACTGATCAGTTCGACAACAGCGACGTTAGCCTCACGGCGGGGCCGCAATTCCACTCTCGTCCGCAAGTTCGTTCGGGTCAAACACATGAATGCCCTGGTGGAGGCCTACGAGTACGATCCGTTGGTGCTTACCCCCCAATTGAAAGTAAAATTGATGGAGGCTTTCCGGGCGACGGTAGCCCTGGACCGTGTGGACCGCCGCTGGGTTGTGCCTGAAGGGCGACGGATCGTGCTGCGTAGTGAACTCGGCAAGTGCGAAATGGTCAACTTCTCGGGGCGCGGTTTTGCCGCGAGCTTGCCAGCCGGATTTTCCCGTGGATCCAGGTTTATGTTTGAAGTGGTCGAAGCAGACGGGCCGTCCGGTGCAAATCGCTTGTTGGATGAGCTGCGTGCTGCGGGGATCAAATCGATCGAGGCAGAAGTCCGGTGGGGACATGCTGCAGCAGATGCACGTGTGATCCACGGGTTCAGCATTCATGGTTTTTCAGAGGAGCAAAGTGCAGCCTTCAACCGCGCACTGCTCGACTTCTGTTTTGCGGAAGAGGAATTCAAACTGCCGCGCATCGGATGATTTTCGCGGGAAGGACAGGAGGTCCATTCAAATGCCAGCCAATGCAAATGTTCTGAGATATTTTGTTGCGGGACTTTTTTCGACCTTTTTGTTTGCTCATTCTGCCCAAGCCGGCGCGGAAAGTTTCGTCAACGATCAAGCGCGTCTTGACCTGGAGTGGGGCGAATTGATGCACGGTCGGGGGGTGCCGGTGCTTCTGCGCCCTGAGGCCCCGGTCGAATTTGAGGTCCTGCCGGAGCGTGTCAGCCGCCTTGACCAGGAACTACAAGCAGACCCCGAGCTTGCGCGCATGGCGATCAAGCGTGCTTTGGACAAACCTGCCCGATACGACCAGGGGATTTACGGAAAACTGGGGACCTCCACTGTTTATGTGGCGCCAGCGCGACGTGTTAAATCGAAAACACGACTTTACTGGACCATGGTGCGCGTCCTCTCCGAGAAATATGGTTGTTTCATCGTGAACAAGAATCGGGATGGCGAATCTTTCAGATTTCAGTGTCGCGACGGGCGCCATGTCCTCATGAACAGGAAGTCCAGCGGTGGCGAGTACGCTTTTTGGGGGCGACAATTTCACGCTAACGGCCAGGAAGTCATCGTCAAACCTGCCCAGACTGGTCGGCGTGCATTTGCCAGGATGATGCAGCAGCGACGTGACAAATATTAGCCGATATCGTCAAAAAAAATATCCATAGAATCAGTAATTTAGACTGCCTGGGCGCATCGCTCTGTTGATGGTCCGGCTTGCTATAGAGACTGATTTTTTCTCCGATATCTCAGATATGACTGTGGAAAGAACATATTCTTTCAGAGCCTTGTGGCTTGTTCCCTGGGCCACGTATTGTTTTTTTCTTTCTGGTTGCGAGATGTTTGGAACCGCATCAGTCAAACCTGTGATCAAGCACGGTCCAAAACTCGCCACGTTAACTGACCAGATTGATATCGACCGCGTTGCTGCGATTGTTCCCCCTGACAACTCTTACGTAAACAAGGTGACTTCATCCAGCCTGGTGGTCCGTGGCAGCTGCATATCTGGTTCTTTTGCAGTCAGTATCAAAATTGGCGATACCGGGATCTCTGCCAAGTTGAGTTGCGAGGAAGGGAGCGGCGGATTCTCCACCGTGCTGGACATCAGCTCGTTGCCTGATGGGTCGGTCGTGGTGACGATGGATTTCCTGAACAACCTTTCCAGCAATTCGCCAGTTTACACCCTGCAACGGACAATCTTGAAGGACACGGATTCGCCTGCGACTTTCTCAATACCGACGACGTTTACTGAATCAAGCCAGAGAATTCAATTTCCAGCAGTCGAAGGCGCAAGCGCCTACAAAGTGACTTTTACTGGTCCAGGGGATCAGGTCGTTACCCTCGAATCGACGTCCCCTTCGGTGATCGTAAGTTCGCTCACGGTTGGCGTGACATGGACGGTCTCGGTCCAGGCCATCGATGCAGCTGGAAACGTAACCACATCTTCCAACACCGGGGTCTTCACGAAGCTTGACACAGACGCCCCGGTCTTTAACTCTCTCGGCCTGGCAGGCGACGCTGCCGATGGCTACATCAGCGATGCTGAAAAAGACGGTAGCACGGCGCTGGCCGGGTCGTTGTCGGCTAGTGGGTACGCTGTTGCCCGTTATGCGCTGTCCACGGCTGGCTCGGCCTGTTCGTCAGCGACGTTCGGTATATTGATTCCTACTGCGATCGACATTACAGGTGGCGACGGCGACTATAAAGTGTGCGTGGAATTGAAGGACGCAGCTGGCAATACAACTTATGGCGCGACCAGCACGATTGTCCGGGACACTTCTCTACCATTCGTCGACGCAGGTACCGACCTTACGTATAATTCATCGTCGGCACAGGCAAACAGCGGTGCGACGGCTTCTGGTTATGCGACGTTGTCATGGAGCAACCAAAGCACAACCACGGGCGTGATCACTTTCAGTAACGCCGCAACCCTGACCAATACGGTGCTGCCCGATACAGACGGAACCTACACGCTGCGTTTGACGGCGACGGACAGCGCGGGGAACGTGGCTTTTGCTGAGCTGACCTTGACGTGGACGGGGTTGTCAGGCGGTGGTGGCGGTGGTGGCGGTTCGTTCACTGCCATGAGCACGACCAATGCTCCGGCCGGGCGGATCGAGCACACGGCGGTGCTCACAAGCACCGAGATGATCGTTTGGGGTGGGCGGGATAGCGGAACGCCAACGCCAACGCGAAACGATGGTGGCCGTTTCAATCTTGCGGCGGGGACTTGGACGGCGACTTCCACCGGGATAAACGTCCCTTCGGCAAGATCACAGCACAGCGCGATCTGGACCGGTTCAAACATGATCGTATGGGGTGGGCATAACCAGGTTGACACTTATTACGGGGACGGCGCGAAGTATTCGCCGGATACTGATATGTGGTCGACGATTTCAACGACTGGGGCACCAACTGCGCGTCGTGGACATATTGCCGTGTGGACCGGCTCCAGGATGATTCTTTGGGGGGGCGAATCCGCCTCAGGGTATGTCAACGATGGAGCACGGTACAATCCATCTGATGACTCATGGGAGGCGATGGCGCCGCCACCCCTTAATTTTTATGGTCGTATGCTCGCCGCTTATGCCTGGACGGGGAGCAAGTTATACATCTGGGGTGGATATGGCTACAACTCTGATACCTCTGGGAATGAGTATTTTGACTCAGGTGCGATCTATGATCCGTCGGGAAACTCATGGATTTCCATGGGAGGGACTCCTCCCACCGCGCGTTCAGATGCAAGCGGGGTCTGGACCGGATCTGAATTTATCGTCTGGGGAGGAAGGTCTTCATCCACAACGATGGAAGGAAATGGAAAGAAATATAATCCCAACAACACTTCATGGACAGACATCAGCAACAGCGGCGCGCCTGCTGGCCGCATCGATCACACGACCGTCTGGACCGGGAGTGCCATGTTGATCTATGGCGGCGGGACAGATTCCATGTATCTGAAAGATGGCTATGCCTACAATGCCGCCGGTAACTCGTGGACGTCCATTGGCTGGGGGAGCGGTACCTGGGCAAGAGGCTATGCCACAGGTGTCTGGGATTCAGCCGGTAATCGCGCGCTGATTTGGGGTGGATCCGAGGGGTCCTGGTATCACAACACCGGCGATATTTACACGCCGTAAGCAGTCAGCGCAGATTGTCCCTCTGCCGCAATTCCTTGCGGTATTCGGCTGGGGACTGACGGACGTCTGAAGGCAGCGCCCAGATTCCCTTTTTCGCGGCTTTGGCCCGCGTTTCAGCTGCCTCAAACTCCTGACGGTCGAGGCGTTTGGTCGGTCCCCGGTAGACTTCTGCGTAACCTTGCTCGACGAGCTGGATGTTGAAGTTTTTTTGCTCCAGCCAGATCACGACAACTGGGCGGTTGTAGGCATCCAGATCGACCTGTTCAATCTCTACGGTCTTGTCCGCGACAGAGCGGTTCAGGAAGTCTGCCGCTTCGTCGCCCAGGGGCTGGCCTTTGCTTTTCTTTCGTTTGTTGGCGCGTTCTGGCGCATCGATCCCCGCAAGCCGCACGTTCATCCACATGTGACCTGGGGTGGTGACGATGCGGCAGGTGTCGCCATCGTTGCAGTGCTTTATGGTGGCCGGCATGCGTGAGCCTGAATCCACAGTGGTTTCTTTAGATACCGAAGATACCGAGGCCTCCTGCGCGGCCGTATTGCCGCCAGTTTTTTTGCCCTCGCTCGCACGGCCCACCAAAGCAATGGCGAAAGCAAGACCAGCCCCCAGAAGGGCCGCGCCTTTGTTGCGCCGCAAAAACAGCTTCATGGCTTCCACCTCCGCAAAACAGCCCGCACAGGGCTTGCATCAAATCCGGCAAGTTTGAGTGGCAGGGCGATGAGTTCATATTCACCGGGCGTCACGTCGAGCAAATCCAGCCCTTCCAGATTTCTCATATGAAATCGCGCAAACATCTGGTGCGCAGGCAGGTCCTTTGAATCGAAAGGATCCACCGAGTTGGTGTCGATCCCCGCCAGAAGCACCCCCGATTCGCCCATCAACTGGACTGCTTCCGGGGAAAATGCTGCGAAGTCAGTTTCAAAGACGGGGCCTTCACGATGAGTCCTGGTCTTGAACAAAAGACGGACGTGACCAGAAGCAAGCGCCGGTGCGCAGTGCTCCGGTTGGATCCGTCTCGCGCCGCGTGCATCGACCACCACGCACCGTCCAAGATAGGGCGTCAAATCGACCTGGTCGATGGTGTTACCGCCCGCACGGTAATGGCTGGGGGCGTCCGCGTGAGCACCCACATGGACAGTCGTCGTCAAAGCAGACAGGTCGATGTTGGATCCGTCTGCGATGCGTGCGTTCCACTTGCGTGAAAATGGAGTGTCGCCTGGCCAGACGGGGCTGGCTTCGGAAATGGGCGGTGAGATGTCGATGATTTCTGTTTCGCTCATGGCTTGCTCTTAATTCGATTTGTACGCGCTGGTTACTTGGCACTCATGCCGGTGCGGCGTTTGATTTCGCCAACCGCGCGATCAAATTCCATGGTCAACTGCCCTTCGTCGACGCCGCTCAAATCACGATGCCAAAGCCGCCACTTCCCATCGACCATCAAGTGTTCGACCCCGGAAGCACCTGCGGAGTAAATCAGGTTTTGCACCTCGTGGCCATGGGGGCGCATCGACATGTCATCCCTGATCAGCACAATGTCAGCCAATGATCCGGGGGCAATGACGCCTAGCTTTCCTGTCATGCCAAGGGCGCGCGCTGGCACAGTCGTGACACTGGCATGAAGATTTTCGGGGGCGAAACAATCTCCTGCGACCTTCCGATCCCGCGCCATCAAACCCAGCACTTTGCATTCGCCGAGCACGTCGGCGCCGTCGTTGCTGGCCGCACAATCAGTGGCAGTTGCCCAGGGCACTCCGGTCGCTGCAATGTGTTCCAGCGGGGCTAGCCGTTCGTAAATCATCTGTGATGCTGGGCAGACCACAACCGTAGCCCCAGTGTTGCGTAGCTCCGCAAAATCAGACTCGCGTGCAGAGATCATGTGTACAGCCAGCGTCCGGTCAAACAGGGCTTCGCAAGTGAACGCCTTCTGCACAGGCGTCATGTTGTCTTGATTCTTGACGCGCTGGAATTCGCCCGACGTCTGGCTGAGGTGCATGTGCAGGGTCAGCTTGCGCGAGCGTGCAAAGGCAGCCGCTTCGCGCAGCATTTTGGAGGAAACGGTGTCAGCAGCGTGTGGGGCGACTACCGGTTGCACCAGATCCGAAAACGGCCATGCATCCATCATCTGGCGCGCTTGCGTCCATGAATCCCACCCCGGAAAGGCACCGCCAAGGTCGGCGATGGTTTCGCCGATGTACCCACGCATGCCAAGTCGCTCCAGCGCCCGGCCAACGCCTTCGATCATGTAGTAGTGGTCCGCTACACATGTGACCCCTGCACGCAAGCAGGCCACCAGGTAAGACCACGACAAGGGTTCCAGAAGTTCCGGTGTAAGTGCTTTCTCCGCCGGAAACAAAAATGTTTCGATCATGTCCGTTCGGCCGTGACCCAGCCCCCGGAAAAAACCCATTGCCGCGTGCGTATGAACGTTGATCAGGCCTGGCATGGCGATGAAGCCTTTGCCATCGATCACGACGTCGGCTGTGTGCTGAGGGCTAGCCTTCTTGTGTGAATCAGGTACAACGTCTTCGACCCGGTTGCCCGCGATGACCAGATCACCTTCGATGACGCTGGATCCTGCAAGGATTCGCGTATTGGTGATGACGGTTCTTTTGCCCGGTCCACTGGCCGGAGTGCTGGTTTTTCTCATGACTGGCTCCGGTCCGTCCTGGTGGGAGTTACTTCAACAGCAGCACAGGCGGCTTTGAGCTTTCGTCCGGGTGCCCCTGTCAACATTTGCCCTGCCAGCTCGCGCTGTTCTTCCAGGATTTCTGCCAACACCTGGCGCGTTGTTAGCGGGTTGGCAAGGACTACGCGAAACACTGTGCAGGCTTGTTCGTGATGCTGCGGCAACTCAAACCTTGTCCGTGAAACAAAGGTCTTTCCGCGCGCACGTTGGGTCTTTTGCAGTTGTTCGGTCAGTTCGCTGAGGGCGTCATTAATTCGTTGGGCCGCAGTGGGGCTCGCGTGAGACAAAGCGCTCCGCGCCCAGTCGGGCAAGTAGCGGTAAGTCAGCAAGTTCAATTCCGGGATGGTCGTCAGTTCAAAATCTGGTGTCGCCTGGATCATCTTGGCAAACTGCCCGGCCTTGCCGATGCCCAAGTCGATCAGCATTTCATAGCCCCTGCGCCCCAGGACGTGCAGACCCGAATGGACCAGCATCGCCATGCCAGGGCGCGAGCCCTCCAGCGTGTGCTTGCCCAAATCGCGCGATCCTTTGCGGATGATGTATTGGGCCGTTTGCTCGACCGCATCCAGGGCCAGCGGATCTTTGAACAAAGTCATCCCGGCTCCGACTGGGACGTAGAGTTGCTTGTGGGCGTCGATCGTCACTGAATCGGCGTGCTCGATCCCAGCCAATAAATCCCGGTAACGGTGCGAGAAAAGCGTCGGTCCGCCCCAGGCGCCATCGACGTGGAAGTGTATGCCGTGCTGCGCCGCGATATCTGCCATTTCCGCCAAGGGATCGACATGACCGGTTTCCGTCGTGCCGGCGACGCCCACGAGAGCTACGATCCCCACGCGACGGGATTTTAGTTCGTCGATCTTCCGGCGCAGGTCCGCGATGTCGATCTTGTGATCGATGGTGTTGACGGCGACCAGGTTCTTTTTACCAAGGCCCAGAATGTCGCAAGACTTTTTGAGCGAATAGTGTCCTCGTTTGCTTACGAGTACAGCGAGATCGTCAAACCCCCACGCGCGTAGTCCAGCGATCAGTCCGTCTTCAGAAACGCCAGCAAAACCGTCCCGCAGCGCCAGAAGGCGGTTGCGTGCGACCCACAGGCCCGTCAAGTTTGCCACCGTTCCACCAGAGCAGAAAACCCCCAAGGCGTGGTCCCGGTTTTGGATCCACTTGCGATAGAACGCGTCGCTGAAGCGCGCTGCGTCCTTGCCGTAGATCAAACGGTGCAGCATGCCCAAGACTTGCGATTCCAGCGGTGTGAAAGCCTTCGAAGTTTCGATTTTCACCGTATTTTGGTTGAGTGCGAACATGATCTTGGCCAGCGGCAGCATGAAGTAGGGAATGGCCGAAGTCATGTGCCCAATGAAAGCCGGGGATGCGGTATGCACAGATTGGGCTACGACTTTGTCGAGCAGGAATTTAGCCTGATCGGAGACAAAACAGGGATCCTCTGGCAGTGCCGAGTCCATGAAATCCTGTTCCAGTTTTGCGGGTGCGCGCTCTTCGCTGACGATGTGGTCGCGCAGAAATCCAGCAAGGTTACGCGAGATTTCGCGTTCGATTGCGGCAAGGGTGGACTCCTCGCCCTCGGGTACCGTGAAGACCCGCCTCAGGTGGTCAAGAGAGGCTTCCGCCTTTTTCATCATTCAGGGCCTTCAGGAATTTCCGCAGTTGGTTTTCGCCGTGGTGGTCCAGCATCCACTTGAGGCGCAACATCATGTTACCAGACCCATCGGGGGGCGGGACTATTTGCTCCAGTTTGGCCGGCAGCAGAGGCAGCGGCAAGTCAACGCCATCCAGCTGGATGCGGTAGATATCGCCTACGGACAAAAGCCTTTCCGTTTCCGGGGGCAAGGGAGCAAGGTTGCACTGGGCGCGCAAAACCGTCGGACTGATGCGCGTCGCGACCATGTCAATGCTTAGCGCCCACGGGTCGAAGTCGATCACGATCCGCGCAGGCAGTTGGACGTCATCACAGCCCGGTCCACGTTCTTCCGAAGCAGCCTCAGCAAGCGCCTTCAGGCGTGACAGGTGATCCTTGTCGATCCGGGTTCCCGGAGTCTGTGGTCTGGTGTTTTCCATGGGGGAAGGATGACGGGAATTCGCGGGCACGGCAAGAAGGGTTTTCAACCGTGCCTTGGTCAGAGGGGGATCGGCATGGGTAGACGATCTTAGTCGATCAAGGTTCAGATATTATTAGCTTTTTAAAACTGCGCCCAAGCCGTTTTACAGCTCGAAAAGGTCGCAGCCAAAGCACATCACCGTTTCTTCCGGGGAAGGCAGGACGACTTCCCTGGTGGAGTGGATGAATTCCAGGACCATGGCCTTCAGTTTCTGCGCGTCTGCCGCGGACATTGAATAAAGCGTCGTGAAATGCACGTTCTTGCCTGATGGTGACAACTGCATGCGCTGGTTGGCGATGTTGCGCCAGATGTTGTGATAGCTGATGTTGGCCGGTGAATCGCTGTCGACATGGATGTTTTGCAGCACGGCTGTCAAATCCGAGCCATCGCGTTTGAGCAAACCCATCGCCTCCATGTCGGCAACAGTTTTCTCGACGGTACGCTCATCGATGCTGAGTTTGCGAGAAATCGCCTTGACTGACTGGAATTCGGGAATCGTCGCAAGCATGTGAATCGACGGGTATAGCCAGGAAGCGTAATAACGGCTCTGGTTTGCATCGAGTACAACTTTTTTGGAGTCGATGCTGTCACTGAGTTTGCGTTTCTTCGCGCGCAGGCGTTGGATCTTCTCCGTCAAATAGCGCGAAAATTCGGCGTTGGTCGAACGTTCCCGCTGCACCAGAGAAATGAAGAAATCGGTGGCTTCTTCGTCGAAGTTCCAAAACCGGGCGATCCCGTGGGCCTGTTCGATGGTGAGATGGATGCTCCCGTGAAGCACCTGGGAGATGTGAGATGACTGGCACTGGGCAGCCGTCGCCAGCATTCCTTTATAACCCCGCGGACTCCCTGCAGTTTTCATCTGGTGGGCGATCACATCGCGGTATTTGTCTTTGTCGTACATGCTCATTTTTTAAAAAAACCAAAAATTGGTTGGTGGTTTTTATAACAATCATGTATCTCCCTGCAAGCTCTGTTTGTAGAACCACCCCATCCCGAAAGGCCCGTTGGCCAGGGCTTTGCGGGCGGAGAGCCGGCACATCAAAGAACACCGTGCCTGCTCAGATCAACAACAGAGTTTTTTGGAGATAATCCTATGTTTTGTTTCAGCTATAAGTCGTCATCTAAGGGGGCGTTGACTGCCTCCTTGATGATCGCAGGAATGGGCTGGCTGTCAGTCGCATGTTCCATGCAAGGTCGGGAAAATCGTCGTGGGGACGAACGGACCTGGGAAGTTTCGGTGGGTGGCAACAAACCATCGTCGTCGGATCAAATTAGCGCAGTGCCCCCGGGCACGGAGCAGGTTCCAGAGGGTGGCGCTACGAGTGGCGGCGGATACGTCTACGGTTACAAATCCAACCCTTGGTTCCTGGGCAACACCAAGTCGGTCAATTACTGCATCGACATGGACGAGTCCAATTTCGGCCCCAGCCGTGAGCAGGCCAATGCCTCGATCACCCGGGCTATCGGTCTTTGGAAGACGGCATTTTCTGCTCCGGGTATTTTTCCCATACTGGAAGTCGAGCCAGCAGACGCGCTCAAGATCGGCCAGCAGGAATTCAACCTGGTTGCTTGCGATGCCGAATCCGTTGATATCCGCTTTCAATTTGGAAAGTTGACGGAGACCCAGCGAGCCACATTGGTGAAACCGACCAAGTACGTCGCATCTGCCGTTCAGACGGAATATGACGAAGAGCAGTTGCGCGGTAAGGGTTTTATCTATGTCGGTGCCGAGAAAGGATCTCTTCGGCCGGATGCTGATGACCTGGCAGAGGACTTCCTTTCCCACCACGATAACGTCGTTTTGGACGTGATCCTGGTGCATGAACTGGGTCACGTTTTCGGAGTGCCCCACAAATTGGGCACCGAGTTCCCGATGGGCGAAAGTGTTTGTGAGATGCTGGTTACCACCAAGTTCCGCACCCTCCTGGACTTCTTCAGTGCCTTGGACCCCAAGGAATCCCCTTATCTTGGGTACTCAAGCTACCGTGAGCTTGTTCAGATTCAGATGCGGGATTTGTTTGCAGTCAACGGTCCTGCACGGCTCGGTATGGACGAGAGTGGCTTGAGGGTAAACCTGGGAATCAATCTGGATTTATCAAAAGAAAGCAGCGCGATCTTCACAGGGACTCTTGGGTCCGTGAGTCTTGTCAGTTGGTATGAGGATACATCAACCAATCCGCCGACGCACACCAAGGTCAGGGACTTGGTGAAATTCAAGAATACTTCCACGGGTGTTCATTTTCGCGATGCTCTGTACATGCGCCTGCCAAAAAGCCAGAAAGTTCTGAAGCTCAAAAATCCGGACGACTTCGGATCCGGCTTGCCAGGCACAACCAATGGCTCATTCATCGAACTTCCGCTTTTGCAAACAGTCGAAAGTTCGATGGCAGGAGAGATGACGGTCATCGACACAGGAAAAGTGATTCCGGTTTCGTTGAAAACGGTGCCGCTATGGTTGGGCGGAGGCTTGATGGAGACGTTGAAGGGGCAGGCGGTTGTTGACGGAAAAATTGTCGAGATCTGGTGATTGTTTGTAAGGCGTCCATTTTTTGCGGAGATTATTTTCGTGTCCCGGCATTTTGTCGGGACATTTTTCATGTCCATCTCAGGTCCGCATTTCGACGCGGGCTGTTGGGGCGAATTGGGCGCGGTTCGACGATTTCCTGAAGAAGTTGGTTGTAGTGATGAACATCACAAAAAGTTGAGGTATGCGTTGATTTCTCCTGTTTCGTTTTGTAGTGGGAGTCAATCGCTTTAAATGAGTTAATCATGTCTTTCTTGACTTCAGGACTGACTTCGGCCGTACTCGTGGTCACTGCGCAGAGTGGCGTTGATCAGCACGATATGAATCAGTTTACGGAAAATTTTTCTGTGGTTGATGCGGAGTGCGGGCCTGAGCCAGGATCCGTTTCAATTTGGTGCCAGACCAGCCCAACACGGGGAAGTGGTGAGAGCCAGGACCACAATTGGCAGGGTGAGCACATGCTTGTAATCGTCATGTCATCTGCAGGCACTCGTTATAAATAGCTGTATCTGGAGCAGTTAAGGATTTCAGGAGAGGGGCGATTCTCAAAGGTGGATTTTGCTCGCGAAGGAGAAACGTTGGTGCATCAATTTGATTCAAACTCCGTCGGAAGGGTGTCGCACCTTCGTTGGTTTGCCCAGGATACTCTGCAGTTTGAGCAGACATGTTCGGGTCGTTGGTGGGATTTTAGTGACTGCCGTCTGTGATTGCGATCGACGAAATAATTTAAGTTTTGTCAGTTTTTTGTAATTCGTCGAAATTTTTCCTTTGGCGACGCACGACGAATCCTTAGACAGGCCGGTGATGCACTGACGCCAACGATGGCAGGGTGTCTTCTTTGTGCTTTTCGCAAGTGGCTCAATCGACCGAACGCATCCAGTCACCCGGCTCAAATATCTGTCGCGGCAATTTCGGCCGGAACTTTTTTTAAATCGAACCCGTGTCGGATTGTAGCGGTTATGTTCGTGTCGCGATGATTTGCCGGGATTTCTTTTTACGCAAACGCTGTCGAGTGTGACTCGTAAAGTCTATTGATGCCTTCCGGCCGCGCGTTACCCGGTAGGCTCTTCCGCAAAGCCTGCAAACATCTTCTTTTAACGCCTCAACGAGTGTCGGTTCGCTCATTAGGCGCGAATAGGTTTCACTGATCAAGCCATGCATTAACGTCCAGCTCTTCTTAAGACCGGATAACCAGGGTCCTTGGACATAACCCAAGTAGAAACGAAATCCCAGCCGGTTGTCGCACCCGCAGGTGCAAAAGTATCCTGTAATTTCATCTCCAGGGTAGTTTTGCCGCTAGTAGAATTACTCCCCGGACTGAGGGTCTGGCCAGTAACTTCCTTGTCCCAGAAGGACGAATTGATGGTGCCTTCGCTCAATTGGCCGAGAAGGCCCCCTTGGAGGCTAGTCTGCGAAGAGACAGGTCCCGACGCATAGCATGAATCGATTATCCCGCCGTTCCCGAATGTTTTAGCCAAGTATCCCACGAGTCCGCCGGCGGCGGAATTGGAGTTCACAGAACCTGATGAGTAACAATTACTGATCGTGCCCCAATTGCTTCCTGCAATTCCTCCTGCTCGGAAAAACGCGCTCACGTTGATGTTGGAGAATGATTCAGTGACTATACTGGATTCGTGGTTGTTTCCGACCAGGCCACCGGCTTGAGAGTCTTTAGCCGTAACTGTACCGTTGATCGCATAGATATTTTGGATCGCTGGTGCGGCCTTTTCCTCAAACGGGGTGCTGCCTGCCCCTGCGTATCCAACGAGCGTTCCTACCGTACTTTTACCTGTGACATTGACTCCATTGAACCCCAAGTTTCTGATTTTTGCTGGGCCTCTAACGATGCGGAACAGACCGACATTGTCTTCCTCGGCCATGGATAGCTTCAGATTCCTGATCTCATAACCATTGCCATCGAACCCACCCGTAAATGGAGTATTACTGAAGGTGGCACCTCCTATCGGCTGGAATGAATTTGTAACACCATCGAATGAGGACAGGTCTATATTATCCTTTAACACAAAGTTAAGGTTCCAATCCTGTGGACGACCACCAATTGCATTCAATTGTTTAGCGCTACAAATTTTGAATGGGTCGGCATAATCCCCTGTTCCGCCAGCATATGGGGTACTTGTCAACTTGGCGCCTTTACAGTATCGCGAAGCTGGCCCGAACTTGATCAAGTAACCGTCTTCCTTCCCAATGATGGACTGCCCATTCAGGGAAGAACCCGCCTGGCCGGCCACAAGACCTGCGGCAAATACATTGTCAGTTCCTGACACCGCCAAATCCTTCACGCCAGGAGTCAGATTTTGACTTGTCCAACCTAAATTGAGGTCTCGCGAGTACTGATGCAGGGAGGCGTTAAAAAAAGAATTGGAGTAGCTTTCCGTGAATAGCACGAATACTTCGTTGTTAGGTCCTAGAGCGATGGCCGCGTTTGGTTTTGCTCTCTCATGACTGACTCGATTACCTGGTGTGCCATCAGGGGAGTAGAACTCAACTGTCCTGTACCCGCCAAGATTTCCGACGATATAAATTCGTCCATCTTGCGCGACAGTGCCTGTCGTCTGGCCTGAAAGTCCCGTGTTTTTTGTCCAGATAGTTGTCCCCGATGGTGAGAATTTACTGATGGTATTGGTTGTGCTGAATCCCACGACACCTCCATCCTCGGAAGCGGCAATGCGTGAAAGGCCTGCCGCATCGACCTCCCACGCAAGCTTGCCGTCCTCTGAGTATTTTGCAAGCCTGGGACGCGAGGGCGGATTGTTAATCATGTATAGTAAGAAACTCTCGCCTTTCCTGTTAAACGCCGCGTTAACTTGCGTAACGCTCTTACTGGAGGAAAAAGATTTCCATCTTATTGATCCCGATGAATCGTGACTGGCAATAAAATAGCTGCCGTCAGGGCTTAGTCCGCCGACGTAGATGCTATCTGCATCGTCAACGCCCACATCGGATATTTTCCCGTCGCAGGAATTTTCCCCGAGTATGTTGGTGGATTTGCTCCAGATGGAATCGCCGGCAACGTTGACTTTGGTGAGAGAACCCATCGATGAGCAGCGCAAATCCCCGCGATAGACAGATTGGGCCAGGATGATATTTCCATCCTTGGATGATGCAATCGAAGGAACGCTGTCAGTCGAGGGGCCTCCAAAAATACGGGTCAAATCTTCAGTGTAGCCTTGACCCAGGCTTACGACGCGAACCGTTGCGGATAGTGAATCAGACACCCCATCGTTTACCTTGACCTGAAAGCTGTCTGTCGTTGGTAACCCGCTGTTTGGCTGATACGCAAATACGCCACCCACTTCATCAAGCAAGAACACTTTCCCATGCGTCGCTTGGGTGACAATCGAAAATTTTTTGTTCCCTGCGTAATCATCCCATACTTTATAAATAAGGCTTATGGTAGCGGTTGTAAGGTAATAGTCAGGGTTCTCCTGATACTCGACTGTCATTGTGGCGTCAGAAAGCCGTGGTGGATCGTTTACAGTCAACACATTGACAGTATAACTTGGGAGAGCAGTTCCTCCTTTCCCGTCGGAAACAAAGATTGTAAAGCCATCCTGCCCACTCCACTCCAAACGCGGTGTGTACGTGAATTCTCCAGTTGAAGAATTTAGTTGGAGGCTTCCATTCTGTGGCGGGGTAGACGCCAAAAAAACAAGCACATCTTGATCTGGGTCGTTGGCAACTACCCTTCCCAAAAGGGGATCATCTTCGTTTATCGTCACTGAGCCGCCATACGCGGAAGGGGGGTCATTTACCGGCTGGATTTCGATTTTCACTGTCCCCGTTACGGAAAAAGATCCATCTGAGACCGAGAATTCAAAGGAGTCGGTACCATTCGCATTTGCGCGCGGTGTGTATGAATATGCGCCGGTCGCCGAATTGGTAAGAACCACCGATCCTTTCAATGGTGTCGAGAGTATTTGAAAAAGAAGATTGCTGCTGTCTACGTCAGTGGCATCGATTCTGCCCGACCTGCCAAAGTCTTCTGTTACGGTTAAGGACTGAGGTTGAACGGTCGGCGGGTCATTAATTGGGGTGATAGTTAAGCTTATCCACTGGCTGCTAGAATATTCGGCGCCATCAAATGTACGAAAGAAAAACCCTCCGTCGCCGCTGGAATTCGGTGTGGGTGTAAACGTGAAATCACCCGTAGATGGATTCGTGATTCTGACAGATCCAAGTGAAGCAGTGCCCACTGCGCTGTAAGTGATTGCGTCACCATCGATATCGCTTCCACGAAGTTTACCCGAGAAGCTTTTGTCTTCCTCGGTAACGAATGAATTACTCAATGCGACAGGGGTGTCGTTCACCTTCGACACCGAAACGCTCACGGTTCCGACATTCGAATCAACTGAACCATCCTGAACTTTAAACTGGAAGGAATCTTGTCCGTAAAAATTTGCGGTTGGGGTATAAATGAAGGCCCCTGTCGATGGGGCCACTGTGACCTTGCCGTTGGTTGGATTTGTTGCGATGCTGTAGACGAGGGAATCACCATCAACGTCTGTCGCTTCTAGGAAACCTGCTTTGCTCTGGTCCTCAGGCGTTAGCACCGAAAAACTGTTCGCCACTGGTGCATCATTTACTTGATCAAGCCTGACTTGGATGGTCCCTACCGTGAATGTTCTATTATCGTCGCTCACCCCGTAGGAGAAGACATCGTTTCCGGTCGCATTTGCGTTTGGCGTGTAAGTGTAGGTGCCTGTCGCTGAATTGGTGATTGTCACGGTGCCTTTCGCGGGTAACGTGAGTATCTTAAAAGTCAACGTTGTGCTGTCGATATCCACGCCAACAAGCTGGCCTGAACTAACCACATCTTCACTGATGTTAAGATTTCCATCCGCCGGGATGGGGCGGTCATTGACTGGATCGATCCGTATCGTAACAGTTGCGAAAGACTGAAGCGAGCCATCGCTTAGGCTGATGATAAAGGTGTCTATTCCGTTTGCATTAGCTGATGGCCTGTAGCGGTACTTGTTGCGGTTGCCGTCTTTAATAATCGAGGCCGAGCCTTTGCTGGGGTGTGAATGAATGGAATAGACTAGGTGGTCGTTGCTAGTATCAATGTCAAAACCATCCAAAAATGCTTCAAAACTATAATCCTCCATAGTGCTTGTGGAAATATCCGAAATTGTAGGCGGATCATTCACATTGTCGATCGTGAGCGTCACAGTTTCGTAATCTGATGCTCTACTGCCATCGCTTACTCCGTAGGCGAATGTTACGGTTCCGTTGAGGTTCGGCTGCGGCTGCAATGTGAACGTGCCCTTGCTGGAATCAACCCACTGGAAGCGGCCCAAAGATTCCTCAATTTTGACGAAAAAGGTAAGAGGGTCACCATCCGGGTCTGTTGCTGGTAGAGTTCCAGTCAAGAGGTTATCTTCTTGAATCATGAAACTAATCGGAAACGAAACCGGTGGCTGGTTGACGGGCGTGATTGAGATCCTGACGGTTGCGATATTGGAATTTCCAAATCCGTCACTTGCAAGATATGTGAACGAATCCAGCCCATTTTCGAAAGAATGTGGACTATAAGAAAATTTTCCTGAAGACGCATCAGTGAGCGTAACATGGCCCTTCGTCGGCAGCCCGACCACTCGAAAAGTTGCATTCTGTCCGTCCACGTCAGATACAGACATAGCACCTGTGACGGAAACGTTTTCGAGGGTTTCGAAATCCAGATCCTTTGCGATAGGTAGGTCGTTTTCAGATGAAATAATAACTGTTGCCGTGGTTGTTGTTGTAATGACACCGTCCGAGATCCTGAGGCCAAAGCTGTCTTCGCCAAACTGATTGGGGTTGGGTTGGTATTCAATATGTCCGTTTTGGATTTCTCCGGCCAGGACGCCTTTTTTAGGTGGAATCGTTATCGAATATGTAAGACTACGTCCGATTGAGCTCCGGGCTTGTATTGATCCTTTCACCGGTGAGTCTTCCTTGGTGGACAATTTTACAGGGGAAACGTGTATCGTAACTGGGGTTTCCGGTGAGGGTTTTGAAGAAGGTGTGGGAGTTGTCCGTGCGTCGTTACGGCTGGTTTCGGTTGCGTCCGTCGATTCGCTTTGCACAACAACGGTCTCTAGCCCACAGGCGAGGAACACGACCGGCAATAGAAACAACGACCAAGCTTTCATCGGCCCCCCAAACAAAGACAACCAAAGAGTCTTCGGTTCGTTTAGGTTAGTTATTAAGGGACTTATAATATTCTTATTTTTAAGCGTGATTTCGCGTTCTTACGAAATTCCCCAGGAGGCTGGCAGGGTGAGCACAAGGTTGCCATCGTCATTTCATCGACAAGCGCTCGTTATAAACCATTGTATTTGGAGCAGTTAACGATTTCGGGAGAGGGGCTACTTCTGAACCGGCTTCTTCGGCCCCTAAACCAGCCTTAGTCGAATAACAGGAAGTTGTAACACCGTCCTGTTAAACTTTCGTCTCCACGCTGCGGATGCCGTGTACGTCCGTAGTATAGTGCTCCCCGTTTCAAGTAGACCACCAAAGCTGCTATAGAGGAGGTTCTTTTATGGCAAGTTTTGAGGGTAGTTCAGTGGTCGAATTCCAACGCTGGACCGGTAAGCGCAAGGC
>JBEGVZ010000069.1:0-3206 GCA_041178085.1 Pseudomonadota bacterium
CGCACAGGCGCGGTGCCTCAATCCGGAACCAGGAAACATCGCCTGGGACTTCGGTAATGGCAAAAAAGCAGCCGGTTCCACTTCCTCCACCACGTTCTCAAAGACCGGCCAGTATGTGATCTCAGCCACTTGCACCCTTGCCAACGGCAAGTCCAACAAGGGGACTGTTACTGTCACGGTAATCCCTGCTGGCAAGCCACGCCCCTCCGGTGGTACACCGACCCTGCCCGGGGCCATCGAGCTTGGCATGCCGCCGTCTCAAGTTCCTCCCAACCAGTCGGATCCAGGGCAGAATTGACAAGGATTCATGAGCAAGACACAGAGCGAGGCGATTGACGCCATCGTCACCTGCCCGGACGAGACCAAAGAAGTGCTGGCTGCGGAGCTCAAGGCTCTGGGGGCCAGCAAAATAGACCTGCGTTACCGCGCGGTGGCATGCACCCTGCCTGACCTGGAAACTTTCTACGAAATCCACCTGAAATTGCGGACGGCTAGCCGGATCTTCCGCGTGGTGAAGGAATTTGCAGCTCACGACGAAAAGATGCTGGGTGACCAGGCACGACGCATTCGCTGGTCGGAATGGTTTACCCCTGAGCGCACCTTTATCGTCGAGGGCGTACCAGCCGACCGCGGACCGGGAGTGATGGGGTCCAACGCCATCAGCAAAAAAGTCCGGGAAGCCTTGCAAGCATCTTTCGAACAACACACCGGAAAGATCCCCAAGGTAGACCTCAAGGAGCCCAAAGTCGTCGTGGTGGCATTCATTCAAAAGGGACGCTGCACGCTGAGCCTCGATACAACAGGAAAGACGCTGCACAAGCGCGGTTACCGCACGGAAGGTCACCCGGCGCCGATCAAGGAAACGCTTGCCTGTGCGATCCTGGACCTGGCCGGATACGACGGCACTCAGGCCCTGCTCGATCCGATGTGCGGCAGCGGTACGATCGCCATTGAGGCGGCGTACCGGGGGCTTGGAAAAGCTGCGCACATCCACCGCAAAAAGGGTGAGTTCGGCTTCGAGTGGCTCAAGGACTTTGACAATAACGTGTGGCGAAAGGTCTCGGACCGTGTCCGCAATGAGCGTCGCGAATCCCTGCCAGCCCCGATCGTTGCCTCGGACATCAGCCCCAAGTACGTCGAGATGGCGCGCCAGAATGCGCTTCGTGCCCGGGTCGAACGCGACATCACCTTCAAAGAGGGACGCATTGAAGATGCGCGCCCCCATGCACCCAACGGTATCCTGATTGCCAACCTGCCGTATGGCGCGCGCCTGGCGAAGGGCGAAGTCGAGTCCCTGACGAAGCTCTATGGCGAGATCGGTGACAACCTGAAACAAAACTTCAAGGGCTGGCGTGCCGCATTGCTGGCCGCCGAGGAATCCCCGTGGAAGTTTATCGGACTGAAACCAACCAGGAAATTCAATCTGATGAACGGCAGCATCAAGGCCAAGCTATTGATCTTCGACATCTACGAGGGGTCTAAAAAAAGACCCAAAGCCGATGGCCCCGACAGCAGTCACGGATAGAATTTGAAAAGCCGCGCCGTGAAATAGGCCGGCCCGACCAGAGCCTGCAAGATATTGGTGAAAAACGACGGGTGATGCTTTTCCCAGACGTAGTGTCCGCTGAACTGGATGAGCCACGCGGCAACCGCGATTCCAATCACAACTCCGGCCGGGGTCATCCGGCCGATAAAAAGACAAACGATCATGTAGGCGGTGAGGATCGCAGCAATGCGGGCGTCGTGTCGCAAATACCACCCCGCGGCGACAATAATACCAACCATGCCCCCCGTGATACCGCCGACGCGAATCCAGTCGAGCATTGCGACAATATGAAAAAGAATCAATGGAATCGCAACCTTGTGCGTAAGTTGATTGGTCGGGTGCCGATGCCCTGCTTCGTACTCTTTAAACAATTCGATCATCCGTGGGGTCATGGGGCCTCCTCCATGGGCACTGAAACAGCGGCGAAACAGAATGGATTCCACCGGGCGAAATCGCCATTGAAATGATATCAGAAGTGGCCATGGAATTGCGGAACTACGCCGAAACCATCTTGTTCGGCACCACCATCGACGACAAACTAGCTGGTCCTTCAGCCGCCAGCTCCTTCACGGATGATCAGCCGGGCGAGGCTTTGGCTGGACCACCCGAAGTGCCCGGTCGCCCCCCGCAACTCGGTTTTGATCGCAGACAGGAACACGCAGCCCAATTCGAATCTGCACGGCGTCCTGCAAAGTTGAATGAGCCGCTTGGGCGGGGTCTGGTCCTTCACTACTTCGCCAACCACGAACTCCTGGCGCTCGAGGTCATGGCGCTCGCATTGCTGCGTTTTCCTGACGCACCAAAGTCCTTCCGGGCAGGCATCGCACGAACGATGCTGGAAGAACAGGAACACCTGCGTTTGTACATCGCGCGCATGAAGCAACTGGGCGTTGCCTTTGGCGACCTGCCGGTGAACAGTTTTTTCTGGCGCACCATGAAGGACATTTCTTCCCCGGCGGAATATTCAGCTGCCATGTCGCTTACCTTTGAACAGGCAAACCTCGATTTCGCTCTGCATTATGAAAGAATATTCCGCGAACTTGGCGATCCAGAGACCGCGGATTTGATGCGGCGCATCCATGACGATGAGGTCCGTCACGTTGAGCACGGCGTAAAATGGCTCGGTCGTTTTGAAGCCGGCAAGGACTTGTGGACGAGTTACCTCGATCACCTTCAATTTCCACTGACACCAAGCCGGGCGAAAGGCCCCGTCTTCGACGAAGAGGGTCGCAAGCGTGCGGGGCTCAACGAAGATTTCATTTCCGAGCTCAAGGTTTTTTCATCCTCAAAGGGCCGTCCGGCTGACCTTTGGCTGTTCAATCCGGGATGTGAGCGCGAAATTGCGACCCGCTCAAAGTCACCATTTTTGAGCGGCCCGGCATCACACGTCGAATCGGACCTGGCCGGTCTGCTGGTTTTCCTGGCAACGCCCGATGACATCGTCCTGACTTCGGTTCGTCCAGGCAGGCATTTTCTGGCCTCACTGAAAAGTGCCGGTATTGCGTTACCAGAGATCATGTCGATCGACCCGGCAAAACCAGCCACTCAACTGAAGAATGCCTTGGGACAACGCAAGCTTGGTTCCTTCAAACCATGGGGGCAGACGCCAGCAGCATTGGCGTGGGCGCACACCGTTGAAGACCAGTTCACAAGAATGCCC
>JBEGVZ010000070.1:0-2587 GCA_041178085.1 Pseudomonadota bacterium
CGAAGGTGCCTTGTTGGCGATCGTCAATTGCTGGTTGGCGTCAGATACCAACTGGACCTCATCCACGGTCGGGAAAGCACCCTCAAAACGCCAATGATTGAACCATTTGAGCGTGATGCAACTAAGCCCGTTGACGCCCCAGCCCTTGCCCCAGCTGTTACGGACGACAAAACACATGCCGCCTTCGCCGGGAAATTCCGATTCGGAAAGTTTTTTAGCACCGACCGCAAGGTAAGCATGCCCTCCAGCATGCCCTGAATTCCCGGGCGAGCCGGCACCTGCAAAGGTAACAATCCCCTCGTTACGTTCCCAATTTCGACTCAACTTTGTGTACAGGATCACTGCCTTCCCGGTGCGTAATTCATCGTAGACGTGCTGCGCCGTTTCAATGCGACGGAAACCTCCTACTGACCCGCCCCACGCCGAAAACTTCGATACCCGAACTACACCCTTGGACTTGCAACCATCCCCAAGAGGAACCTGCAAGTCATTCGCACCCGGAGTCTTCTGATAGGGGCAATTCGTCTCAAGTGGGATATTGTAGGCAGATCCACCGGTATCAGATGGAGCCGGATAACCGCTCAAATCACCGCTGCTGGTCATGAAGCCCGATCCAGTGTCGCTACCTTGCTCTGACAAACTCCCCCCGCCCTGCCATGACTCAGGCTTGCTCAAGTGATAAAAACGCTGCTCCGACAAGTCCACTTCCTTGAAGGGAAGCTGATTGGAGCTGTTTTGAATGATCAAAGCCTCAATCAGGCCAATGCCGGCAAAGGATGCGCATGTACCACGCCGTCCCTGGTCCCTGACTGGCATGCGGTCGAGTGCAGGGATGGTGAACTTGGTGTCCTGATAGGAGCCCCAAGAAACAGTGTTTGTGGTGTAATCCGCAAGAGAAAGTTCAGTTGCTGACTTCAAGAAAGACGTATCAATTTTCTGGAACGAGTCCGGCTGCAGGCTATCTTTAGCCTTTTCCCCTCCTTCAAGCACTTCGAAAGCGCCGTCAGATGCTGTGAAAGCGGTCTCGGAACCTGAAAGCGCAAGTCCGGCTTGAACCAGGTTTGCCTGCGCCTGGTCCGCGATCGCAACATCAAGCGCCTCAAGCTGAGATGCTGTATCTACACTGTCATCCGACAATTTCGAAGAAAGATGCTGCGATGCAGGATCGCCCGGCAGTGGTACGTAGGCATCGCTGTCAATGCCGGCTCCCTTACCGAAAACCTTGTCGTACATCATCTGGCCATCAGCACACCCTGAAATCGACAGCCCGGATCCGGCAACAAAAACAAACAAAACCACAAGCCGACTGGTCGTCGAAAAATACCTATCAGCCAAAAAACGCCCCCCCTGAACAGCATGGACTCACATGCCAGAGTTTACCGATTTGTAACTGCGCAAGGCTACATTGAAAAAGAGAAATGCAATGCCTACGAACAAGATGGAACCAAGGGATGCTCCCAGCGCCTCAACAGAGCCCAGGCGACCAAACAGGAATCCGGCCGGCACCGCCGCCATCATGGAAAGAGGAATCACATAAAGCAGGATCCGTTCCACAACCTTGGGAAACACACTGGTCGGAAACCTGCCCATCCCTGCGATGTTCCAGAATCCGTCTTCACCCTCGATCAAACGCTCCGCAAAAAACGCTGGCGCCATGCAAAAAAGGGCGAGCGCAAAACGGACGGCGATCCCAAGGACGACAAGGATAAAAAACATCAGCCAAGTGCCAGTAACAATCTGGGAATTCGCCGCCACCCCGGAAACAAAATAAATCGCCAAACCAAGGTTGATCAACAGGTTTGGTATATTCGAGACCATCACTTCGCTGCTCGCCATCAATCCGATGAGGGGATGAACGGGCTTTTGTAGAATGTGGTCCATGCGGCCGTTCCAGATAAACTCCGGCATGTTGAACAACGGCGCAATCAGGAAACAAATGAAAAACTGGTGGCTAAGTCCATTGATGGCCGTCAAGGCGAACATTTGATCACGGCCCCATCCGTTGATGTCTCCCCCGGCGAGGCTGACGCCAAGTCCGGCACCCAAAAAAGAAGACACCAAGAAAAACGACTCAAACAGGAAAAAGTAGAGCAGGTTGGCCCGATACGCCAGCATGACCCCTGTGCTGTTGGCGATCACTCGCCGGTAGATGCGCCACAAGCTGCGTCGACGAATCCGGGATGCCGAGCCTGGTGGGTTCATATTCCAGTCGCCTCAAATTTGCGCAGACCACGACGCCACAGAAAAATCACCAAGACAAAGGTGAAACCTAGGACGAGTAATCCGCGACCACAATATGACAGCCATTCCGCGTGGCTCACCCTGCCAATGGCAACCAGATTGGGAAACCCTTGCATGTAAAAAAGAGGCGTCCATCCAAGCACGCTCAACACAGGCGCAGGCAATAGATCAACCGGATAAACGACACCGCTGAATGCAAAAAATAGCGACATGAACAAAAGCTCGGGCCCCCATGTCTGCGTCATGTCAAAGGCGAGCAAGCCAAGACCTATACGGACGACAAGGTTACATGCCAATGCCAGGGCAAGGGATGAACCGTAAGAAACGAGGTACCAGACCAGCCCTT
>JBEGVZ010000071.1:0-11355 GCA_041178085.1 Pseudomonadota bacterium
AAGCAGAAGGTTGTCGATGGAGCCACCAAGGCGGGTCCGGCCAAGGACTACGCCCCGACGGGAGCCATCGCCCACACCAAACTCGTTGGTGGCGGTGAATCCGATACGATCACGTTCAAGACAGACAAGCTGAAGAAGGGCGGCGACTACACCTTCTTCTGCACTTTCCCGGGTCACGTTGCTCTTATGAGCGGCAAGTTCAAGTTCTGATCCCTGCAAAACCGGGGGCGCTTCTCTCGCTCCCGGTGCCTTTCTTTCTTTTTATTTTTGCAAAAAAAATAAGATCGTTGTCTGATAACATCAGGTTATGAGACAGTAGGAAGTTTTTTCCCACCCCGTCTACCCACCCGGCAAAATCTTCAGTACACTTGTTAGCTATATCGAGATCACGAGCATTTTGAGTTTTGAGTCCAGGAACGCCTTCTTAGGGTCTGCGGAACAGGATTTTCCCGTGCCTTTTGGGGGTTGAACGAAGCCCGTTGTGACAAGGAGTGTTTATGCAGCGCCGCGTCGGTTTATGGGTCTCTGGTCTTTTGCTGTTCGCATCCCCGGCTCTCGCCAAGGACTACGTCGTCAAGTACAAGCAGGGCGGCAATAAGTCCCTGATGTCTGCGTACCGTGTCCTTGACAGTCACGACAAGGGTCGCCTGATCAAGATCTCTATCAATGAGAAGAGTCAGGAAGCCGAAGCCGCGCGTTTGACCCGGCTCATGCGGGATCCTAACGTCGAGTACGTCGTAGAGAACTTCCGCCTTCACCGCTTTGAGGCCCCGGCCAGTGCTGAAGCCCTGCGTGAGCAGTGGGCTCTCGCCAAGGTCAACGCTGAGCGCGCATGGCAGCTCACCGGCAACAAGGGTTCACGCAATATCAAAGTTGCCGTGATCGATACCGGTATTGATTACAACCATGAGTCGCTCAAGGCGAACATGATCAAGGGCTACAACTTCCGTGACAACAACGACGATCCGATGGACAAGACCAGCGACAAGAACCCGGGCCACGGGACGCACTGCGCAGGTATCATTGGTTCCACCGGTAAAGTTGAGAACGGCACCTCCGGCCTGGCTCAGGATGTCAGCCTGATGCCTGTCCGTTTCCTTGGTGAAGACGGCTCAGGTGATCTGATGGGCGGCATCAAGTCGATCGACTACGCGATTGAGCAGGGTGCTCAGGTGATCTCTGCCAGCTGGGGCGCAACGGTTCCCCGCTCGCAAGCCACCCCGCTGATCGAAGCGGTCGAGCGTGCTGACAAGGCTGGCGTGATCTTCGTTGCTGCAGCCGCCAACGATGGCCGCAACAATGACCAGACGGATGTGTTCCCGGCCAACGCAGGCTTCCCGAACACCATAACCGTGGCTGCCTCTGGGCCGCAGGATGAAAAGCCAAGCTGGTCGAACTACGGCCGCAAGTCGGTTCACGTTGCTTCGCCTGGCCTCAAGATCATGAGCACGCTGCCAAGCCAGAAGTACGGTGAGCTCTCTGGTACCTCAATGGCAACTCCGCTCGTTTCCGGGCTGGTTGCTTTCCTGAAGGCCCAGGACGCATCGCTGACTGGCGCTGAAGTTCGCGCGCTTCTGCAAACCACGGGTGCCAAGGTTTCGATTGAAACTGCCTGTGATTGCCGTATCGATGCCGGCGCTGCAACTGAGTCTCTCCTGAACAAGGCTCCGTTCCTTGTTCCGGCTGCTGCTACAGTCGCCCCGGGTGAGACCCTGGCAATGAAAATGAAGAACGCAGACGGTGCCGTGAAGTTCACGTCATCCAATGCTGGCGTCGCCACAATTGACGACAGTGGTAGCCTCAAGGCAGTTGCCACAGGTGAAACGACGATCTCTGCAACGGATTCCAAAGGCCGCACGGTCAACTCCCTGACCATCGCAGTCAAGGAATCAAGCGGCGGCGGCGGCGGTGGTGGTGGCGGCGGCTCAGAGTGCCCGCTTCCGGATCCCAACATGTGCCAGATCATGTGCCTGCTCGATCCCACGCTGCCCTGGTGCCAGTGATTGCAGTGTGTGAAGAATGATGCGAAGGCCGCACTTGATGTGCGGCCTTTCGCTTTCTGGGCCTGACCGGTTTCCTAAACAGGGGTTGAACCAATGACGGTGCGGTTGTTTGCAGTGGCATGTTATCTGGGGTTCGTTTCTGCTTTTTTATCGCTGCAGGCCCATGCCGCCTCACTGCCGGCGGTCGACCAGATCATGGCCGGCTACGACCGAGGTGGATCTCCCGGTGCAGCCGTGGTGGTGGCTAAGAGCGGCCAGATCCTGCACATGAAGGGTTATGGCAGCGCGGATCTTGAGGGCGTGATTCCGGCGACAGAACTCACTTCCTTTCGACTGGCCTCCGTGAGCAAGCAGTTTATTGCGATGGGCATTGCCATGTTGAGGGAAGATGGGCAGTTGTCTCTTGATGACAACATCAAGGCAATTTTCCCCGAATTCCCCGTCTATGGTCGTCAGATCAAAGTCCGGCATCTCATTCATCACATTTCAGGTCTGGTGGATTACGAAGATTTGATTCCGTCGGGCCAAACCGCCCAGTTGTCAGATCATGATGTGTTGCAACTCTATGTTTCCAAAACACGTGCAACCCGTTTCAAACCCGGGTCACAGTATTCCTACAGCAATGGTGGCTATGTTTTGCTTGGCCTCGTGATTGAGCGGGTCAGCGGTCAGTCGCTGGATATTTTCTTGCGAGAACGGATTTTTTCCCGCCTTGGGATGTCGAGCGAAATGTATCAGGGCGAAAGCTCGCCGATTGTCGACCGCGCATACGGGTATAGCCAGGCGGGGGGTGGTTGGCGCCGGACCGATCAAAGTGTGACGAGCGCCACCCGGGGAGATGGTGGAATCTACGCGTCCATCAGGGATCTCTTTTTGTGGGATCGCGCGTTGCAGCCAGGGACTCCAGATCCCCTGGTCGGAGATGCGATCCTGGCGGAAATCTTCAAGCCTGGTCGTCTGGACAGTGGAGAAGGCTGTGGATATGGATTTGGCTGGCAGATCGACACGTGGCGGGGACTACCCCGTGAAAGCCATACCGGAAGCACGATTGGCTTTCGCACAGCGATCCAACGTTATCCCTCCAGGAAACTGATGATAGCTGTGTTGACCAACCGCAACGGGGGAAGCCCCTGGTCGCTTGCAGAGCAGATCGCTGATATCCTGGCAGAATGACCGCCCGACCGTTAGCACCATTTAAAGTTATGTCGAGCGGATTTTATTCCGGCTCGACCACATCAAGCTGGATACACGCAGGCGAAGACTGGAACCCGTTGCAATACAATTGTTCCAGGGCCTGGGACTGGGACGTGCCATAGGACCAGTTTGTCGTGGTCTGCGGTACCTCTCCATTCAAGGTTGTGCAGGTGATCTGGCATCGCCATACCTCGTCAAAAGCCGTCACGGGAACCATCGTTGCTCCACGCGGCCTGACGGTGACAAAAACACGGCGCGGCGGTCGGGTGCAGTTTGAAGTGCGGATCCGGGTCAGAAGGCCGACTTCGAATGATTTGCTGTCGATTGCCTCGGACAGCACGTCGACGAATTCCTGGTTGCAGGCTTCATCGAAGTAAAGGCGCACGTTGCCAAAGTTGCCGGGGGCGGTCCCGGCGATGGGTGCCATCTGATAAAAGCTCGCTGTATGCTCGAGGGCTGTGGCACCTGCGGTACGGTCTTCCCCGGCGAAAGAATTTGTAGCGAAACACAGGGTCATGGCCGCGAACACGGCTTTTGCGCTGGATAGTGTCATTTCTTTCCTCCGGGGTATTTCCTGAATGTTAACATCCCCACCATTGTTTGAAACGCCTGAAGTGCATCTCTGGCGGGGACTACGCCCTTTTGTTAAATTGGAATCATTCACCAGAGGACCAACCATGCATACCCATAAAGCTTTTTTCTCCGTGGGGCTGGCCTTCCTCAGCGTTTTGGGTGCGTGCCGCACGACGAAATTTGGCACTCAGGAGGGTCTTCAGCGGCCCGTCATGCAGCCTGTTCCCGGGAATGCGTGGCCAACCCCATCAGCGTCGCCCTTGCCTTCTGGTTCCCCGGTCCCTTCGCCCTCATCCCTTCCGGATCCGCAGGACACCTTGACGAAGCTCGAGGTCAAGCCTGCCTCCCGCGTTATTGCGATTGGTGAGACTGGCGCCTATACGGCTCAAGCAACCTACACTGTTTCCGGCACACGTGACGTGACCGCAACTGCGGTTTGGGCTTCACGTAACTCCGGCGTGGTTGTCTCGAAAGGGGGAGGTGGGTTTCAGGGTGCTGCAGCGGGAACAGCCCAGGTCGTTGCAACCCTGGACGGTCAGTCCGCATCAGCAAATGCATCCGTACCGGCTGGGGTTTCTGCCCTTAAAGTTGGTGTGAATTTCGAGGATCGCCCCTTTTCCGGGGACAAGGATTTCAACGATGCCGTGCTTTGCTTTACGGGTAAGGTTGCAGTGGCCGCGAATGCCGTGACTTCCCTGGCCGACCAGACGATTGTGGGAGTTGTCACGCGGATCAGCGGTTGCGATCACGACATGGTTATCAGCTTGAGTGGCCCCGGCGCATACGCCTGGTCTTCGGGCTCCTTCCGGACATCAACCCAGCCGCGTTTCAATATCCCTTTCAAGGCCGGATCAGTCCTGAATATCCAGTATAAACCGCTGGGCAATTGCCGGGACAATAACGGCATCTGGGTCGGAATGTACAACAAGGACTGGTCGAAGTTGCTTCCCAACCAGTGCAACACAACGGGGCGCTGAAGTTTTTAGCGCCCTGGTTGGATCAATCCAAGTCCGTGTTCGCATGGCATGATCGTTGCCCCGGGCATCATGATGGTCCCGGGCGAAAGAACGGAATTGCACCCTGTCTGGGCGTTATCACCCATGACTGCCCCAAATTTGCGTAGTCCAGAGGCCACGGGTTTACCCGTGGTTGGGTGCCGGAAGCGGACCTCATTTCCTTTCAATTTCAAGTTTGCCAGTTTGGTGCCAGCACCCAGATTGACGTGGCGCCCAAGAAAGGAATCCCCGACGTAGGCAAAGTGGGCGGCTTTGGCTTCGTCCAGGAGCACACTGCCCTTGATCTCGCTCGTGTGGCCGACGACTGCCCGGGCGCCCACATAGACATTGCCGCGGACGTAAGCACAATGCCTGATCTCTGCTCCGGGACCGATGAAGCATGGACCCTGGACATACGCTCCCGGTTCGATGATGGCGTCGCGGCTGACATAGACCCGTCCCTCGATCACCGCTGAAGGATGCACGCCTTTACCTGCCTGGCCGTCTTTTTGGCCCTCAAAAACTGGGTTTGATTTAACTCCCAACCCGTCCAGGAGTTCCCCAAGCCATGCTTCCAGGTTTTTGCCCAGGTAACCGAGCACATCGGAATTTCTGAACTTGTCGGAATTGAAAAGACCTTCGAGTTTGACAAGCAATTCAAGGGGAAGTTTTGGCTCGGTCATCGTCTATTTCTCCGTCATCCGGGCTTGCCCGGCAGTTGTTGCCTAAAGGCTCGGTAGATTCTGCCGACCACTCAAAGGACGGTCTACAGGAAATGACCGTGGAATGCTGCGCCTCAGGACTGCAAGGAGCCTAGTGATGTTTGATGCAAATGCGTTCAAGCGGGCGGTGAAGGAATGGATCCAAAAGAACCCGGACGGATCCATGGATGACCTCCGCGAATTCTGCGAGGAGCAGATCCCCTCGGCGCAGTACGCTGCATGGCAATGGTTGATCGATCAGACGACGAGCTGGTACGGGCACGTCCTTCGCCAGCGTGATTCGATGCGTTCTTACGGTGCAGAGGACGAGGCCGACGTCGCCTGAGACAGGCGGCGCGGAGTCTTCCTCGCAAAGTTATATCAACGCTTGCTCTTCGGACTCTCAGTTAGGGTCCGTACCCGCAGGAATTCGGTCTCGTCTATTTTATCCAAAGCTTCCATGTCTTCAAAGCCAAGGTCTTTGACCCAGTCGACATTCTGCATCTCTGGCAAAGGTGCAGCTACCTCGCGTCCGTCATCGGTTTCATAATATTCGTAGGCTTCGAAGATGAAGCCTTCACCGGACATCCGGTAGTAGTGGTACCCATCCCCGTTGACGAGGCAACCGTCACGGGAATCGCCGGTCCAATATTCACGCATGTAGATGAAAGAAGACTCGTTGGCAGCCATGGCAGCTCGGATTCGTCCCGTGGAAGAAACTGGATTTCGGTTTCTTCCATTATGACACGAATTCAGCCGTTCAGTGAGTGTCCGAAACGGTCAAAGCGGAGTTTCCACCAGCCGCCTTCACGTGGGCTGAAGACACTCCAGATCACGAACAGGGCCTTGCCCCTGACGTAGTCAAGCGGGACATCGCCCCAGATCCTGGAGTCGGAAGAACTGTCCCGGTTGTCGCCTATGACGAAGACAAATCCCTCGGGAACCCTGTGAGTGGTGCCGCTTGCCGGGAATGTGCTGATCGGGCGGAAGGCGGTAGGTTTGTTCTGCAACACCCAGTGGTCAAGGCCTTCAAGATTCTCGCGGAACAGGTTTTTGATCGACTGGTCGTCGGCGATATCCTTGAGGATCTCACGGTCGTTGTTGTGATCAGTCAGTGATTGGGGCTTGCCATTGATGAACAGGATGCCATCGATCACAGCGACCTCGTCGCCACCGACTGCAACCACTCGCTTCACGTAATCAATATCCGGATCGTTCGGAAACTTGAAAACGATGATGTCACCGCGTTTGGGGGTGCCCCAACTGGCGACGACCCAGTCCGTAAAGGGGAACTTGAAGTTGTAGGCCAGTTTGAAGGCAAGCAACCGGTCGCCAACCTTGATGGTGGGCTCCATCGACGGGGTCGGTACGTGGTACGGGGAAGCGATTGACCAGCGAATCGCGAAGACCAGCAGGAAGAGAAAGGCAAGGGACCTCAGGTTCTCGAAGGACCACGCCTTGTCGTTCTTCGCCGGGGCGGAGTTTGTTGCTCCGTCATGGCCAGATTGCGCGTCCTTATTCCCGTTCCCGCTTTTTTCCACAGTCGTGGCGTCGTTCATTTGGTGTCCTTGGTAAGGGAGAAACCTCGGGAATCTAACGCATTTCCGCCCTGGGCCTCAAGCCCGTACATACAATGCCGAATCCCAAGCCATGTCCAAGAACCTGAAAATTCTTTTAATTCTTATCTGTCTCGGTGGCGCTGAGCCTGCTCTGGGACTGACTGCCAGCAAAGTGGCTTTTGAAGCCAGACCTGATGGAATATTCAGGGTTTACGTCACTTATACAGTCCCTGCGTTGAAGGAAGTCAAAGAGGCATTTGTCGAATTCAACCAACGCAAAGAAGCGGAAGCCTACTATTACGACCTTCTCCGGGGTGCGGATTTTTATCTTAACGATCCCAGCCGCCGCGAATTCAAGACGGGCCCGCGCCAGCCGACCCCCTGGTGAACGATCCACCGATTTGACCTCACCGCTAACCATCGGTTAACGCTGATAAAAACAACAAAATTTTCATAATTCACTAAAGTTTGCGGGCGTTGGCCGATAAACCCGGCGCTGTTCTGGTCTTTTGCCGGGGCGGCTTTAGAGGAGATCTGGTCATGATTGCTCGCAAGTTTAGCGCCACGTTGCGCTTTTTCGCCACAGTCTCTGTGGTGGTAACGACATTCGCCTGCGGCGAGGATAGCGACTTCGTCGATAAGGAGTTGCAAGTCCCCGATGCGCAGGCTCCTTTATCGGGCGAGTTTGCCGGGGGCATGGATGCCGTCGCAACGCAGGTGTCCGGGCTTGACCCCATCGTTGATGCAGTACCGACCCCACCGGTGCCACCCACGACCCCGCCAGCCGTCATTCCGGTCCCAACCCTTGTCGTCGATACGTCCCGGATCGTGCTCACGACCGACCAGAGCAAGATTGTTCCGGTTTCGATCAATGACGGAAATGGCAACATCACGCCAGCCGATCAGGGTGACTTCACTGTGGTCAGCAATAATCCTGCGATCGTGACTGTTGTACCTGGTTCTCAGCCAGGTGAATTTTCAATTATTCCGGTTGGACCCGGCCAGACGTCCGTGACCATCAAGACACCGGATGACGTGAAAACAATCCCCATCCAGGTGGCGCCAGGTGTGCCCGTGATTCGCCTTGGGGTCAATTTCGAGGATATCCCCGATGGCGGTGACTTTGACTATAACGACGCGGTGTTCTGTTTCTCTGGAAAGTTTGCCCACGACAATCAGTCAGTGGTTTCGCTGGAAGAACAAGTGGTGCGGATCAACGTCACCAACCGCAGCGGATGTGACCACTTCATCTACATCGCGGTGGTGGATACGGACGGTACACGGCGCGCTCTGCCCCAATTCCGCAGTCGTACCCAACCTGCACTTGACCTTCGCTTCTATCCGGGCTCGCGCCTTGAAGTGAAGATGCACGTTGCAGATCAATGCCTCGCCAATGCCTCCTGGGTGGGACTTGGTGGCAAGGTCCAGGTTCCAGGGCCGACCTTCGGCCGGCCATTGGTTGAGGTATTGAACGACGTGTGCCGTACAAATGGCAACTGAGCCTCAGCCCAGTTGCGACGTTTGACGGGAATTTATTTCGGCCATTTGGAAACGGTGTCCAGCGCCTGCTGAGACACCGTCGCACCCACCCGGCTAATGACGTCACTGGCAAGGGTCGCGGCCATTTTACCGCATGTTTCCAGGTCGCGATCACTCAAGTAGCCGTAAAGGAAACCAGCGGCGAACATGTCGCCGGCTGCCGTGGTGTCAACCACTTTGGTTTTGACCGGGGCGATGCGGTGCTGGCGGTCGCCTTTTTGCACAAGCGCACCATCGCCTCCAAGTTTCACCACCGCGACGGCTCCTGTCTTCGCGATTTCCTCCGCAGCTTTTTCCGGCGTGCTCTCATAGAGCATCCGTGATTCTTCCTTGTTCGTGAATACGATGTCAGCGAACTCGGCGATGATCGGAACGAACTCGTCTCGGTGCCGTTTGACTACAAACGGGTCTGCCAGGTCGAACGAAACCAGCGTGTTGTTTGCCGATGCAGTTTTCACTGCATTCATGATCGCGTTTTTTTGTCCGTCTGTATCCCACTGATAGCCCGAGAAGTGGAATACCCTGGCATCCTTGATGTGGTGCATTGGCACGGCTGCGTGATCGTATAGACGGCTCGACCCCAGGTGGGTGTTCATGGTTCTCTCGCCATCCGGAGTGATCAGAATGACGCAGGAACCGGTGGCATCTTCGTTGCCAAAAATCAGGTGTGAATCGATGCCCAGCTGGTCCAGGCGTTCCGCGATCCGCCGGCCGAACTCGTCTTTGCTGACCATGCCGGCGAAGACTGCTTTTTTGCCCAGGGCAGCAAGGGTCCGGATCGCATTCATCGACGAACCGCCCAGCTCGACGGTGCGTGGAGCTGCTCCGAAATGGCTCAGGACCTTTTGCTGGCGCTCATGGTCCACAAGGTGCATGACACCCTTGGTCAGGTTGAGTTTGTTGAGGTCAGATTCGTCGGCCTTGATGAGGATGTCCACCAGCGCATTGCATACGCTGACAACGTCGATGGTCTTCAACTGGTTGTCTCCTGAATTTCCAGATTCAGGCTACGTTGTAGCTCACTTGGGTGGTCTGCTCAAGGCGCGGTTCGACGATCAACGCAGTTTGGGCTTCAGTCGCGTCAAAGATAACCCCTGTTTCCAGGATAAGAGGCGCTTTTTGGCGAACCCAGCCCGTCAGGGTGTGTTGTGACTGGTCACCGGCCAGGTCGAGCCAAGCGGCAAGCCTTAAGGCCAAGTCTTGCAACGAGTTCCCAGTTGCCCCGTCACAGCTCATCTGGAAGCCGCAGAGCAGCGCGGCTCCGTCAAATGCGATGTCGAGCCGCTGGGGAAGGCAGCCCGCGGCATGGGCCACCACAGAGGCAAACAGTGATTTGGCCAGTTCGATACGTTGGTCGCGGCAGTATCTGCGTTGGAACGCTTGCGTGATACAACGCAGCGCTTTCGCACGATCACTGCCGGGATCAATGGCTTCAGAAGATTTTGCGAAGCCCCAACCCATTAGACGTGTTGGTTCGAAGAAGGATCCGTTGAATCCTGCATTCATAATCGTTTCAGCGGCGACTGCCATGCTGCGCATAGAGCCGCTCATCTGGCCCCAATTCAGAAGAACGGATGCGGGCAAGGTTTCGCCGGACTGCTTGGCCCGGCTTGCAGACGCTTTTACCAGTGCGTTTATTTCGGCGGACAGCAAGCTTTGCAGGTTGATTTTTCCCAGGCCCGCGATGATTTGTAGGTTTCCGTCAGTGTGTTTTTGCAGGTGACTGGAAAATTCTGCCAGCGAGTCGTGCGACAACGTTTCCGCCCTCAGGCGTTCGTTGAACGGATCAACTGCTTTGTCGGTGAACCCTTGTGCACGCACAAGGTGGCAGACAGGCTGCCGCAGTTGAGCAGTTTTTTTCATGTTGTCGTTCACGGTGCGACCATCTCTCCTGGTGGACGCGGTCCATCCCCTGGAAGCTCCTGCCAAGTTGATCGTCATATTCATGAAATTATTGAGGAATTTGCGGTATGGCGTGCGTTGCGTCGCGATCGTCCGGGGTTTCAACCGCCGAACATCTTTCCAACTAATCCCTTTTGTCGCGCTTTTGCCAGATACTCTTCGCAGTACTGCCAGCCTGAATAGACTGAAAGGAACAGGGAAGTCCAGGCGGCCACCCAACCGACTTCCCGGTAAGGCCAGCCCCACAGCGGTTCGTTGATCATCAGGCAGAAGATCATCACCCCCTGCGCGATTGTCTTCAGCTTTCCGAAGTTGCTGACTTCAATCGAGAAGCCCTGCTCCAGCGCAACCATGCGGACGCCAGAGATCGCGATGTCCCTGACCAACAGCACGCCGATCATCCATGCCCACAGTGCATTTTCACTGGCCAGCAGTACCAGGCTTGCAGCGATGAGAGCCTTGTCGGCGATCGGGTCCAGGAGGGCGCCAAGGGCACTCACAGACTTTCGTTTGCGCGCCAGCCAGCCGTCCAGGGCGTCGGTCAGTGCGGCGGCCAGGAAAACGAATGCGCAGAAGATTTTCAGCGGCTGGTAGCCCAACGGGTAAACCACCAGCAGGAAGGGAACAACAGCCAGGCGCGCCAAGGTCAATTGGTTCGGCAGCTGGTACAACCAAGGTGTGTTCTCATGCATTCCAGACCGGCTGGCCGGGCCACTTATCGAGGACTTTGGAGGGCCTGCGTGAGGTCCCTGGGGAGCTTCAAATTTGGGGCCTGCGTGGTCCAAAGTCGGTTTCCTTGGCGAAGAGGGCATTTCTCTTCTTGAACTATGCCCACGGATCCACCATTAAGGCACGGACGGCATTTGGCGTCAATGCGGCAAAAACAGGC
>JBEGVZ010000072.1:0-6100 GCA_041178085.1 Pseudomonadota bacterium
TGACTCGCCTTGACGCCAACAGCGCAGACGTTTTTGTGCGCGAGGGGGTCCTGAATTTCCCACACTTCGTCGAAATGACCGGGAGGGTGGCGGACTTCTATGCCGGCGTTGATGGCAAAGAGGAAGACTTCACAAAGTTCATCCAGATGTGTGCATTGGAAACCCGGGAACTTTTGTGGGACGGGATCGCCCGTTTCAACACGCCCGCCGGCAATTGCGGGACGATGTTTGAAACATTGGTTGAGCAATGGCGAACTGCCCGTCAAAACAAGCCATCCACACGCCTCAACGAAACGCCCGGACGGCGACTTCCCTCTATCCTGAGCACGGCCGTGTTGCGCGATGAGGGAGCTATCTCGGCACTGCGGGCTTATCAAGAAGCATGGCGGAAAGGCGCTCCCCGGCAACTCAACATCCCGTTCGACGCGGTTGGGTTTGGCTACTGGGTTTCACCTGGATTCGCTGGCGACCCCGTGCAGGCCGTCAAGGCATCGTTTCCCGGATTAAAATCGGCCAAGGCAACACATCTGGGCGCTGCCCGGACGTGGCGCGAAATCCTGGAAAAATCACCGCGCGAGCCATCGCTGGGGTCGATTGTCGCCTTCGAGCCCAGCGAGCCCTCTGCGGGACTGGTATCACTTGGTGGCTGGGCGGACCTTCACCCGGTTCAGATTCTTCGGGCCGGAGGTTGTAAAAAAATCATCTACCTCACCCGCCGCACGGATGAGACGTCGTTCATCACCCGTGGCAAGCCATTCGCGACGGGGCGAGCTCCTTCAGGGCTTGCGGAACTCCTGGGCATGAACGCGAGTGAATACACACAACTTTACGATCTGGATGATGCCAACAGCGACTTTTCCCGCGCAATCCGGGAAGCCGACGGAGTCTGGTGCACAAACTGGAACCAATTTTCCGCGACGCAGCAGGCTGAAATTGCAGCCGACTCGTGGGCGGCAACACTGACTGCCGTTGAAGGCAATTTCAACGGCTGGCCCATGACGAACCGCGAAAAGGGCCCCATCCGGGGTTGCAGGTAGGCGCGCAGGCCCCACGCATAGACAAATACCCCAATCAATCCGGCCGCTTAAATGCCGCGCCGGATGCGGCTTTCTTTTGGAAAAAAAATAAAAACTCAGGAATCCCCCGGTTCATCCGAACCCTTACCCGTTTCCTGGTGACTCCAGGCTGGAGGCGACCATGTCGAGCGGTTTTTGGGCTTGTCAGAGGAACCGATGGGGCTTCGCTGCAGCGATGGCTGCATGCGGCCTGCTTCTGGTTCAAAGTTGCAAACCAGCGCGTCCCGAGAACCGTCGATCGACCAGTGACGATAGCGCCGCCGAGGCCCGTCCGGCACCCACTGCAGGCCCACTGGACAACCAACTGGGGGAAGAAGAACTACGCAAAGCGTTCGCCGCAACGTTGGAGAAGTTCCAAAAGGCACCGCAGCAAGAGTATGCGCAGTCTGTGATTGCAAGGTCGTTGCAGACAAGAAGGAAAAAGAGCTCGCTCAACATCAAGATGAAAGGGGCTGTGGGCCTGGTTGCCAAGACGGCTGGACTCACAGGCTTTGCTGACCAGGGCGCATCGATCCGTGCCGCCGGCGGCCAAATCAAAAAGACGCTTCAACAGTCAAACGTCCTGACCGTCGATTTTCCGGCCGCCACCGATGAGCGCTACCTTGCCGCAGTGATCGATTTCCTCAAATCCGATAGCCGAATCGAGGTCGTGGAACCTGACTACCTGGTGCGCGCCATCGGCATACCCAACGACACCCGCTTCGCGGATCTTTGGGGCATGCGCAACACCGCCAACGGTATCGATATCAAGGCCGTGCCCGCCTGGGACGTGACCACCGGCTCACGTAACGTCGTCATTGGAGTGATCGACTCCGGAATCGATTGCACACACCCGGACCTGGTTGCCAATTGCTGGGTTAACCCCGGCGAATCAGGCGTCGACTCAAGCGGCAGGAACAAGCGCGCCAACGGAGTCGATGATGACGGAAACGGCTATGTGGACGACTGGCAGGGCTGGAATTTCAGCACCGGATCCAACGACCCCAAAGACGACAACAGCCACGGGACACACGTCGCGGGTACGATCGGTGCCACGGGTAACAACAACCTTGGCGTCACAGGGGTCAACTGGCAGGTGTCCGTTGTCCCGCTTAAATTCCTGAGTAGCGATGGGAACGGATACCTGAGCGATGCCCTGGAGGCGATCGACTACGCTACAAGGCTTGGCATGTTCGCCACCAATAACAGCTGGGGAGGCGGCAGCTACTCGGTGCTCCTGCACGATGCAATCCGCAGGGCAAGCAACGCCGGCAGCTTCTTCATCGCTGCCGCAGGCAACGAAGCAAACGACAATGATGCCTCACCCTCTTATCCCGCGAATTACGATGCGGAAAATGTGATTTCCGTTGCCGCGGTGAACTCAAGTGGCGCACTGGCGAGCTTTTCCAGCTTCGGCCGAACGACCGTGGATCTTGCCGGACCAGGAGTCGGTATCCTTTCGACAACGCCCGGAAACCAGTACGCCTCGTACAACGGAACCTCCATGGCGACGCCGCACATCACCGGCATACTCGCCCTGCTGAAGTCGCGGTACCCGCAGGAATCCCTGGCCAGCCTGAAAAGCCGTCTGCTGGGATCCATCTCAAGTCTGCCTGGGCTGGCCGGCAAAGTTGCAACGGGCGGCATGGCCAACGCCACAAACGCACTCAACTTTTCACCGGACTTGAGCCCGCCGGCTGCGCCCGGTTCGATCACGGTCGGGGACCAGGACATCGAGCCCCCTCCATCCAGTGCCGCATCGGCGTCAACGACTGGGGTGGCGAACATCACCTTCACATGCAGCGGGGACGATGCACAGACAGGAGCAGCCACCAGATATGAGTTCAGGGTATCGGAATCGCGTATAACAACCGATACCGAATGGACCTACGCAACACCACTTTCCATCGTTTTGATCACCAGCGGAACGGGCGGCAGCGCAGGTTCAGCGGTGGTTTCGGGCATATTACCGGGATTTGCTGGTTACATTGCCGCCAGAGCCATCGACGAATCAGGGAACCAATCCCCCCTTTCAGCATCCACTCAGTTCAGCGCGCTACCCCTGCCTGTGCGCAAAGTTTATGGCGGAGACAATCTGAGTGAAATGCTTGCAAATAACGGCTGGATCACGGAAGCGGACCCGGACCGCGGAACTGTGTTCAGCGATGGAGCTGGCACATACGCATCCAGCGCAAACAAGACCCTGACGCTGCAGCCCATCCCGATCGGCCAGGCGCAACGCCTCGTGCTGCAGTACTGGAGTGCAATTTCGCTCGAAACTGGATTCGACTTCGCCAGGGTGATCGTGAAGGGAACTCCGGGCACCGGGATACAGCCAGTGGTTGTCGACCAGATGACGGGCTACACGCCCTGGACGCAGCGCAGCCTTGACCTGACAAACATCGCGTTCCAGATGCGCGCCGCCGGGGCCACTGCACTGCAGGTGGACTTCCAGATGACTTCGGACTCTTCAATCCAGTACCAGGGTTGGCTGCTCGACGACATCAGCGTCCGCATCAACGACAGCATGTTCCTTGTTTCAGGCGCGCCGCAGGGCGACAGCACCACAAGCGCACTAAGTGTTTCACTGTCGATGGCCGGAACTACCACGGGGAATGGTGTTTATTCTGCCCGGTTGTTCGACGTGACCGGGGGAGCTGGCGTCAACTGCACTCTGCCAGGAACATGGCCCAACGCGACTCCATCGGTGCCTTTTGCAACACCCTTCACAGCGACACAGGAAACCAGCAGCGAGAAGTTCCTTTGCCTGCGCACCCTGATGCCAGGCGTGAAGTATCCCGTCCATGCGTGGCGTTCCTGGCGTTACAGTTCACGACTTCCATCGGTGACTGGCACTGGATTTCCGACTGGCGCAACCAACGTGCGCAACTTTACTTTGAGGGCGCAAGCCGATGCCGGGACCTTCGCGACTTCCTGGAGCTACGCCGTCGTTGCGAGCCCTCCAGCCCTTGTCACAGCCGCCTGTCTGGATAACACGCTCAACTGGTCAGCCTGGCAGGCATTGAGCCAGTCGGTGAACGTAGACGTTCCCTACACCGCTGGAAGCAGCCCGACGATGGTGCTGTGCGTACGCGGAAAAAACGACGCCGGCACCATTCAGACAAACCCGAACTGGTACAGCTGGCTGGCCGACTTCGATCCACCAGTGATGGCCGTCTCGGGGCTACCGGCCACACGCAACAATCTGCGCTCCTTTGATGTCAGCATCCAAGGCCCTGCGGACAATGACACCTGCCTGGCGCGCGTCGTCACGGGCGACAGCAGCGCATGCCCGGTGGCTGATGCAGATTACAGCGCATGCACCCTTGCTCCAGCAAAGTGGCCAGTCACGACAGCGGCTGACGGGATTCACACTCTGTGTGTTCGGGGGCGTGACCGGGCCGGGAACAGGTCCTCCGTACCTGCGGTCTTTACATGGACCAGACAAACCGTTCCGCCTGTCGTTCAACTGACCGGAAATCCACCCACTTCAACCGCAAATCCATCGGCGCGCATCATCGTAGGCGGAGCACGCGTCATAAACTACAAGATGGCGCTGGCAACATCCGCTGAAGGCTGCACGACCTGGTCCGGTTTGACTCCAGTGAGTAACCCGGTCGAGCTTGCCATCGTCCCCGGAGGCGATGGTTCGCGTGCACTTTGTGTCAGGGGCCTTGACGATGTTGGCAACGAGCAGGTGGCACCCACTGTGCTGACCTGGACACAAGACACGACGGTCACACCACTCGCTTTCAACGGGCTGCCACCCAACCCATCAAACACCCAACGCCTGGAAATCACCGTGAGTGCAAGCGAACCTGGCACATACCGCTATGCAGTATCTGCAGGAACCACTTGTGATACTGAACGCCTTGCCGCTGCGGCACCCCGTGCGACAACGCTCAAGATCACAGACGCCCTTCCCCTTGCCGACGGGACCTACAATGTTTGCGCAGTCCTTACGGACTTGGCTGGAAACATTCAGCCAACCGCCACGTCTGCGACTTGGGTGAAAGACACTTTGCCTCCAGTATCGACGCTATCCGCATTGCCGCCAAAGTCGACAGGCAATCCCTCTATTGCTGTCACCGTCGGGGGAACCGGAGTGATTGAGTACCAGTGGGCAGTCTTGACCTCGGCATCGACTTGCATCTTTGCGCAGTACAGCAGCTACTTGCCAGTAGCCACGCCCCTCACAACGAATGTGGGTGCCCCCGGATCAAAAATCATTTGTGTGCGGGGACGTGACCAGGCAGGCAACGTGCAGTCGAGCGCAACCTCCTACACCTGGACACTGACGCCATCGTCGACACCGACGCCGACGCCAACACTACCGCCGGTGCAGGCAATCATCACATCTGGCGCGGCACTGTCACCCAACAACCTTGCGGCTTATTCCGTAATGATTGGCGGCGTTGGTGTGAGCAAGTACCGCGTGGCCTTGGTGAGGTCGCAGAACACAGATTGCCCTGTAACCGCACCGTGGGGCGCCTGGACATCCACGCTGGTGCCCGCCATCGGAACGATCCCTGCTGGCAACGCCTTCTGGACACTTTGTGTTCAGGGACGGAGTGCAGACGGCAGGGAGCAAGTATCACCAACGATCCACCGGTGGTTGCGTTTTTCTGGAGCACCTGTCTTCCTGCAGGCACTGGTTTTTGGCGGATTGGATCGTGCTCCTCCGACCGCGACGACTGAGTCGATCATCATCAACAGGACGCAAACCCAAACCCCTGCCGAAAGCGTCAATGTGCACTTGTGCAAGGCAAACCTGGATACCGGGGCGGTCAGTGAATGCTCACGCAAAACTGTTTCTTTTCCGTCCGGTGCCCGCCAGATGACTGTGAACTACACGGGAGTGGGGCCCGGCGCATGGGTCGCTGTGGGCCTGCCATCAAATTCCCTGCGTGGGCGGATCCGGCATGTGGTGTTCAGCAAATGAAGGATCCAGGAGGAGGAGCTCCGTGAAGAAGGTCAGCGCCAAGAAATTTGTTGTTTTACTCGCCGCGATTTTTCCGGCAACAGGCTGCAAAACCAGTGCAAAC
>JBEGVZ010000073.1:0-18908 GCA_041178085.1 Pseudomonadota bacterium
CGCCGACCATAGCCCCCGGTGGTAGCGGACCTAACCCGGGCGGTGGGGCTCCCTCGACACCCTCTCCAACCCCAACGGTAACACCGGTCTCTGGGAGCTCCTCAACCCCTTGGCCAGGCAATAGGGCCTCATGTGCGGCGGGCGAAGTCATGATCGGTTCGAATTGCCAGCAACTGGTTCCAGTGGAGCGGTGCAAAAGCACACGGAACCAGGCGTACTTTGTGGATCATCTTTATTCGGCCGACCCAGCTGAGTGCGTCGATAGCGGTTATGCCAGCGAAACAAAGCCATACTTCTATGCTTTTGCCAATGGTGACAAACAAATCTTCCGATGGAAGCGGGCTACCTCCACAGGGGACATTCTCCATTACTTCCTCCAGGACGGGGAAAACCCTGGAACACTTTATAAGCTTGAGGGTCCAGCATGGAAGATCACGGCCACGGACTTCATCCACGCAAAGAAGACAGCGCTTTACCGGTGCTTGATTCCCTGCTCATCGGCATTTCCAAACCAGCAAAACTGCGACGGAAACATGCAGTGGGTCAGCGTACGCGAAGACTGTGAGGGTACGGGGCTGAACAAAGGACTTCTTGGTTACGGCATCCTTCCCTGAAAATTCAGATATAAGTTTTTTAAAAACTTAGAATTTTTCTAATACAAAAAAAATTATATTATAGAACCTCTGCGCCCCAATGCTTTCAAGGCGGCGCAAGGGTGAATTACGCGCTTGCCAAGCCCTCTACGTTTGTCGTTAAAGGAACCCCCTGAGAAATTCAGCACAGAATTTATTGAAAGAGCTTGGAGGACCAATGACGAAACCGAACAAGATTGCTGTCATCGGTGGCGCAGGCGCCATGGGTCGGATCACAGTGCGGGACCTTGTGGAGTTTTCGGGCAAGGACGACTCCATCGTCGTGGCAGACTACGACTTCAGCCGTGCGCAGGAATACGCTGGCTCCCTGAAGGACCCGCGGGTTTCCGCGGTCCAGGTCGACGTTCGCAATCACGAGGCCGCCGCCCGCGCGCTGGCTGGCTGCACGGTTATCATCAACAGCGTGCAGTACCAACTCAACCTTGACGTCATGCAGGTGGCCCTGGCCGCGGGTGCACACTATGTGGACCTCGGCGGCCTCTTCCACATGACCCGCCGCCAGATGGAACTGGATACCAAATTCAAGGCCCGCGGCCTGGTCGCGATTATAGGTATGGGCGCTGCCCCAGGGATCACCAATATCCTCTCCCGCATGGGTGCAGATGAATTGGACGAAGTGACCGAAATCCATACGCGGGTTGCTGGACGGGACTTGAGCAAATACTCATGGACCCCTGCGTTGCCGGTTTCCTACTCGCTGCAAACGATCCTGGAGGAGTTCTCCTTCCAGCCCGCGGTCTTCACCCGTGGGAAGTTCACATTCGTCGAACCGATGTCGGGTAACAACGCGCACCGTTTCCCCGCACCTGTTGGTGTACGCCGCCCGATGTATACGATCCATTCAGAGGTCGCCACGCTGCCCCTGTCTTTCGCCCGCAAAGGCGTTCGTGAAGTAACCTTCAAAATCGCTTTTGACGAAGAGTTTGTTGACCGCGTCCGGTTCCTGCGCGACATGGGCATGGCATCCCACGAGCCCGTCGACATAGGCGGCGTAAAAGTCCCCCCGATCGCCGTGATCAACAAAGTGGCGATGTCGCAAAAATCGCCGAAAGTGAAAGGCAAGCCGAAGCAGTACGAGATCGTCCGCGCGATCGTGAAGGGCGTATCCCGTTCCGGTTCAAAGTCGGCAAAAGCCCAACCCAAAGCCAAGTCTGCAGCAAAATACACCTATATCCTCGATTGCCACACCGAGGGGATGCCCAAGTGGGGCGTTGGCACCGACATCAACACTGGCACACCCCCGGCAATTGCCGCGCTCATGATCGGCCGCGGGGAAGTTGCCGACCGGGGTGTCGTTGCGCCCGAAATTTGCATCGATCCCAAATCCTTTGTGAGGGAGCTGGGTCGCCGCAAGATGAAAGTTCAGGTGACTCGCAAGCGGGGCTGGGATGTTCCAGTTTAACGCCAGGCATGTCATCGCGCTTCTGAGCGCTGCGCTGGTTTCCTCCACCGCACTGGCAGTCCCACGAACGACCGACGTGGTGATTGTTGGTGCGGGCTTGTCTGGACTCACTGCGGCCCACGAACTGAAGGGACGCGGGCTCTCGTACCACGTGCTTGAGCTGGCACCGATCATCGGCGGCCGCATCAAAACCGTTGCTTATTCCAGGCAGGAATTCCGCGCTTCCGCTGACGCGGGAATGGAAGAATATTGGGACAGCAACCCTGCCGTATCCCTGATCCGGAAACTAAAGCTTCCGATCCGCACTGACCCGGCAGTCTCCAGCATTGTGATCGGTGGCAAGCTCTATTCCTTGGGCGGCAAAAACCCAAGTCACCACTTACAAGACTTGTTTGACGCGGATGAACTTGCCGCGCTGGTCCGGTTCAATCAGCGCGTGGAAGCCTTGCTACAAGGCATCACTCCTGGAGGCGGAATCCCGGAAGACAGGAAGCACCTTGTCCACAAGTCATTCGCCGACTGGGTCAGGGAACAAAAACCCGGCCACAAGGTTGAGGAGTGGATTCGCATCACGCTGGAGTGCGAAATCGGCACCGCGTGGGATCGCATATCGGCACTGGACGGGATTTCAGAGTTTCATATTTTCCTCGGGGAAGGGGAGACAAGCTACCGGGTTGCCGGTGGCAACGTGAAATTCATCGATGCGCTTGCCAGTGACGTCGGCCGTGAAAATATTTCTCTCAATAAGCGCGTCATTCGCATCGCCCACAAGGATGGCCGTTCGCGAGTGACCTTTCTGTCCACTGACACCAACCGCAACGAAGAGATCGAAGCCCGCCATGTGATCGTGACTGTGCCACTGTACCGCCTGATGGAAATCCAGTTCGAACCTGCGCTGTCCCAGGTCAAAAGGGACGCGATCGCCTCAATGACATGGGGGTCTTACTTCAAGGTTCACGTGCTGGTGCCAAAATCGTCCGAGCGGTTCTGGACAGCCTCCTTGCCCTTGCTGTCTGACTCCGATCTGGGTGTGATCTACGATGGTAACCCGGACCAGGCGGGCGACAAGAATTCCCTGCGTGTGTTGTCTCTATTGATTGGCGGAGACAGGGCAGAACGCCTGAACTTCACCCCGCTCGACCAGGCGCGGGCAGAGATCAAGGCCGCGTTTGACAAGCTCTGGCCTGGATTTTCCGCTGGCATCGTCGACATGGAATTTTACCGTTACCACCCGCGGGCAATCGCGTCATGGCCAGTTGGCCGGTCACGATTTGACCAGCAATCGGACGAAATCCGCAAACCCGAAAACCGCGTCTATCTGGCTGGCGATCACACGGAAAGTTCCCATTCGGATGGTGCCGTTAATTCAGCGGTCAGGGCGGTTGCTCAAATTTTTAAATCTGAAGGCCTCAAGGCGGGCGAGACTTTGACGGCAAAACACAAGAAAACACAAAGAAAAATTTCGAAACTGAACAAAGACAAAAAACAGGGAAGGCAAAACCATGAGCCAGTCAATCAAAAGCTATAAGATGTTCATCGGCGGCGAATTCGTGAGCGCTGCCTCGGGCAAGACCCGCGAAGTACGAGACCCGGGTAACAACAAGGTTGTGGCTCTTGTCCCGGAAAGCAGCAAGGAAGACATCGATGCGGCCGTATATCAGGCTCGCCAGGCCTTCGATCACGGCCCGTGGCGTACGACGCAGGCCCTTGACCGTGCCAAGATCCTGTTCAAGATTGCGGAAGGCATCCGCGCTCGCGCTCCAAAGCTCGCCGAGCTGGAAGTACTCAGCTGCGGCAAGCCCCTGGCCGAGGCCGAATACGACATCGCTGACGCCGCCAACTGCTTTGATTTTTATGCCGGCATGGCGACCAAGATCCATGGCGAGACCATGCAAGTCCCGGCCAACTCACTGAGCTTCGTCGTCCGCGAACCAATCGGTGTCTGCGGTCAGATCGTCCCCTGGAACTACCCGTTGCTCATGTCCTCCTGGAAACTGGCACCGGCCCTGGCTGCTGGCAATACATGTGTCTTGAAGCCTTCGGAACTGACTCCGCTGACAGCACTTGAATTGGCCGAAATCCTGGTCGAGGCGGGATTGCCTGCGGGCGTGGTCAATATCGTGACCGGTCCCGGACCGGGATGCGGCGATGTCCTGTCGGCACACCCGCAAGTCGATAAGATCGCCTTCACAGGTGGTACCAACACCGGGCGCAGCGTCATGAGCGCCGCCACAGGCAATCTGAAAAAGGTGTCTCTGGAACTGGGCGGCAAGAATCCCAATATTGTGTTCGCCGACGCGGACTTCGAGGCCGCCGTGGACGGAGCTCTCTTTGGAGCGTTCGCCAACCAGGGTGAAGTCTGCTCTGCTGGATCTCGCCTGCTGGTCGACCGCAAGATCCACAAGCGCTTCGTCGAGGCAATGCTCAATAAGATCCCCAACATCAAGCTAGGCCACGGGCTTTCGGAAGGCGTCAAAATGGGGCCGGTGGTCAGCCGCTCCCACATGGAAAAAATCGAAGGCTACATCGCTTCTGGCATCGCTGAAGGCGCAAATCTTGTATGCGGCGGCAAACGCCCTGCTGAAAAAGCCCTTGTCGATGGCAACTTCATCGAACCGACGATTTTCGACGATGTCACACCGTCCATGAAGATCGCCCGGGAAGAGATCTTCGGACCGGTCCTTGCCGTGATCCCCTTCGACACGGAAGAGGAAGCCATCCAGATCGCCAACGACACCGAATACGGCCTGGCTGCCGGTGTCTGGTCGCGTGACATCAACCGAGCCCTGCGCGTTGTTCGTGAGCTCCGTTGCGGCATCACCTGGATCAACACCTACCACCCGACGTTCAATGAAATGCCATGGGGTGGTTACAAGCAAAGCGGCACCGGGCGGGAGCTTGGTTTGTACGGGATCGAGGAGTACCTGGAAACAAAACAGGTCAACATCAACCTCGATGAGGCTCCGATCGCCTGGTATTGAACCGTTTGCTGCCAAGATTACGGAAGAGATTAGGGAAGAGATTGAGGAGAACGCCCCATGGCTGTTCGGATAAAGACAGAAATCCCAGGTCCACGCAGCCGGGAGTTGATGGCTGAGAGACAGGCACACGTTCCGCGCGGACCGTTCCACCTCACGCCAGTTTTTGTGAAATCAGCAAAAGGGGCGATGATTGAGGACGTTGACGGTAACTTGCTAATCGACTTCGCATCCGGCATTGGCGTGAACAATGTTGGTCATTGTAACGAAGCCATTATCCATGCTGTCCAAGACCAAGCCAGCAAGTTTATGCACGTGGCTTTCAATGTTTCACCGTATGGATCGTACATCGATCTGTGCAAACGCCTGAACGCCATCACGCCGGGAGATTTTGCCAAGAAAACGTTTCTGGCGAATTCCGGGGCCGAAGCGGTCGAAAACGCGATCAAACTGGCACGCGCATTCACCAAAAAGCAGGCGGTCGTCTGCTTCGATCACGCCTTTCACGGGCGGACGTACATGGCGATGACCCTGACATCAAAGGCCAAGCCCTACAAGATGGGCTTTGGCCCCTTCAACCCAGAGGTCTACCGCACGCCGTTTCCGTATGCCTACCGCTGGCCGGGAGCGAACACAGGCGGAGTGGTTACTGCGGCAGAACAGGCGCAAGTCGACGCCCAGTGTTTCGCCGAATTCAAGGATCTGGTGATAAACCGGATCACCCCGTATGACTGTGCCGCTGTCATCGTCGAGCCTGTCCTGGGTGAGGGTGGATTTATCCCGATGAGCCGCGGCTTTGCAGCCCTGCTGCGGGAATTCTGTACAACCCACAACATTGTGCTCATCGCGGACGAAATCCAATCTGGATTTGGTCGCACAGGTGCCCTGTTTGCCTGCGAACAGCTGGGCCTTGTCCCCGACATGATGACTACGGCCAAGGGGCTGGGTGGCGGGATGCCTGTCTCCGCAGTGACAGGGCGCGCGGACATCATGGATTCTGCGGGCGAGGGGGGAATTGGCGGGACTTTCGGCGGTAGCCCGGTTTCTTGCGCAGCGGCCCTTGCCGTTTGCGAGATGTTTGAAAAAACGGACATCCTTGCCCGCTCACGAGCGCTCGGTGCACGTATCCATGAGACGTTGCTGGGGTGGCACGGAAAGTACCAATGTGTTGGCAACGTGCGTGGCCTTGGCACCATGATGGGCTTTGAACTGGTCCAGGATCGCACCACCAAAGAACCGTGGGCGGACGGTGCGAAGAAGCTGACTAAATACTGCTACGAAAACGGTCTGATCATCATGACGGCGGGCACTTACGGAAACGTCGTACGTCTGCTGATGCCCCTTGTAATCAAGGATGATGAACTCAACGAAGGATTTGATATCCTTGAACGTGGCCTGAAAAGTTTGCATGCTTGAAAGATTCCCTGCGAGAGACCAATGATCCGCTACCAACCCTATGTCGATGGCTCCTGGCGCGCAGCCAATTCGTTTGCACCGGTGCGCTCTCCCTACAGCGGGGACATCGTCGCTGAATGCGGATTGGCAGACAAAGGCATCATGCAATTGGCGATCACGGCGGCTGACCGTGACTTCCCGGCGTTTCGCCTTGCCCTCCGCGGGCAAAGGGCTCGCCTGCTGGCAGCCATGGCTCGCGGCATCGAGGCAAGGCGAGCGGAATTCATCAAGCGAATGATAAATGAAGCCGGCAAGCCGAAAACTTTGGCCAATGTCGAGGTGAGTCGCGCCATCATGACCTTCACCGCAGCAGCAGAGGAAGCCAAACGCCTCGGGGGCGAAGTCATTCCACTGGACGGTGAAGTCGCCAACGCGGGTTATGGTCCTGCGGTGTCATACTGGTTCGCCAAGAGCCCGGTGCTGGCCATTGCTCCATTCAATTTCCCGCTTAACTTGATCGCCCACAAAGTGGCGCCGGCTCTGGCAGTGGGTGCGCCCATCATCGTGAAACCACCGCCCCAGGCGCCGGGTTGTGCCGTGCTTCTGGCTGAAATTTTTCACGAATGCCGTCAATCCGACGCGACGCTGCTGGATGCAATCCCGCCGGCAAGCCTTCAGGTCCTGGAGGCTCAAAACGACGTGACCGGTCTTGCGATCAAGGATCCGCGGATTGGTATACTGTCGTTCACCGGCAGCCAGAAGGTCGGCTGGATGCTTCAGGGACTGGCCGTTGGCAAAAAGGTCGCGCTGGAACTTGGGGGAAACGCCGCTGTCATTGTCCACGAGGATGCAGACTTGCAGCGCGCTGCCGTACGCTGTGCGTTTGGTGGCTTCGCCTATGCCGGCCAGATTTGTATCTCTGTGCAGCGAATTTTCGTTCATACCAAGGTCGAAAAAGACTTTATCCGGCTGCTCCTCGACGAAGTAGCCAAAGTGAACACGGGCGACCCTCAATCACCGGATGTCCTTTGTGGTCCACTGATCGATGAGGGGGCGACAAAGCGTGTCCTGTCATGGATTGAAGATGCTAAAAAGCGGGGGGCCCAGGTCCTTGCCGGCGGGACGCAAGCCGCTCACAATATGATCGCCCCGACCGTCATGACCAAAGTCCCCAAGGACCTGCCAATCGCCTGTGACGAAGTCTTCGGCCCGGTGGTAATTGTCGAGCCCTACCCGGACTTCGAAACTGCCGTCAACATGAGCAATGAATCGCTCTATGGCCTGCAGGCCGGGGTATTCACAGATAGCGCCCGACTGCAAAACCATGCTGTACAGAATCTTGATGTTGGCGGGGTCATCCTGAATGACATCCCCACATTCCGCGCGGACAACATGCCTTATGGCGGAGTCAAGGGTTCCGGCCTGGGGCGAGAAGGGGTCCGCTATGCCATGGAAGACTTTTGCGAGCGCCGTACCGTCGTCAACCGCACCTGACTTGGGACAGTCACCGGTCTGTCGGTGATGGTCCGCCCTTGCGCCGTCCGCGGGCAACAGGACGGGTGCCCTTCTCCTTGATCGAGTCGTGCTTCATGGCTTCTTCGTAAGGGATCGACTTTATGCCCTGCAAGCGGGCCATTTCGATGAAACCTTGCTGGCACCGCACGGGAGGCTCAGACAGTCCAGGCGACAAACGTTTGTAGGACCCATCCGGTTGCAATACGCGGGCCTTCACATTGTCTGCCAGATAGAGCGCCAGCAAATTATTGATGATTGCTTCACGGTAATCTGAGTCTTCCACCGGGAACATGACCTCTACACGTCGGTCCATGTTTCGCGGCATCCAATCAGCACTGGATAAATAAACCTCGCGGGCGCCACCTGCATGGAAAAAATAAATCCGGCTGTGCTCCAGAAACCGGTCCACGACTGAGATGACGTGAATTCTATCGCTAAGTCCCGGGACGCCGGGCACAAGGCAGCAAATCCCCCGCACGATCAACTTTACTTCGACTCCGGCCAGGGAGGCTTCATAAAGCTTGTCGATCAGTTCCTTGTCCACAAGCGCATTCATTTTGGCAACGATCTGGGCTTTTGCGCCTTTTTTCGCTTCGTTGATCTCCCGTTGGATCATCTCGATGATCCTTGTCCGCAAGGCAATCGGCGCAAGAATGATGCGTTTAAAAGAAGGCATCGACACTTTGCGCCGCAATTTGCTTTCACCGCTCAAGATGTTAAAGCCCGTCAGCAGGTTGAAGATGGTCGATACATCTTCCCCAATTGCCTCATTGGCGGTGAAGTAGGAAAGGTCGGTGTAAAGCTTGGCCGTGCTCGAGTTGTAGTTGCCGGTAGAAAGGTTTACGTACCTCACCAGGCGGCCGCTTTCGCGGCGGACCACGAGGATGAGCTTGGAGTGAGTCTTGATACCTACGAAGCCAAAGACCACATTGACGCCGGCTCGCTCCAGGCGCCGCGCCCAGGTGATATTGTTTTTTTCGTCAAAACGGGCCTTCAGTTCAACAACAGCGGTCACTTGCTTGCCGTTTTCTGCCGCCCGGATCAAGGCGTCGATGATCGGTGAATCACCGGAAGTCCTGTAAAGCGTCTGTTTGATCGCCAGGACATTGGGGTCATGGGCGGCCTGTTGTAAAAACTCGATCGTCGGATAAAACGAGTCGAATGGATGATGAAGAAGCAGGTCTTCTTCAAGGATCAACGAAAAAATATCGTCCCGGGATTCCATCTGGCGCGGCAGGCGCGGGTTGAATGGCGGGTCTTTCAACTGGGGCAATGGCAGATGATAAAGCCCCATCAAGCCGCTGAGCATCAGGGGGCCCTGCTTGTAGTAAACGTCAGATGGGGAAATGCGCAGCTCGCGCATCAGCAGCCGCATAACATTTTCAGGAAGCTCGGCTGCCAGGTCCAGGCGCACAGCCTCCTGATGTTCCCGGCTGGTGACTTCCCGCTGCACGGACTTGAGCAGGTCGACCACTTCATTCTCTAACAGTGTGTAGTCGAGGTTGCGGGTCACACGCATCGGGCAGGAACTGGCAATCTCGAATCCCATGAACAGAGCACCAAGGTTTTCTGCCACCAGATCCTCCAGGAGCACAAACCAGCGTTTGCCCTCCGGTGCGGACGGGACAGGAATAAGGCGCGACAAAACGCTCGGCACTTCAACCAATCCAATGGGTGGAATATCGATCAGGGCTTCATTGGAGGCGTTCACCCCCTTGAACTGGACCAGAAGGTACAGGGCAAGATTGGTCAGAAAAGGGAAGGGATGTGCCGGGTCTACGGCCATCGGGGTCAGGACCGGAAAGACCTCTTTACTAAAGTAACCCTGAAGGAATTCCTTCTGATGCGTTTCCAGGGTTGTGAACGGCACGATCTCGATCTGGTTGTCCTTCAAACCTGGCAGGACCGTATCACGCAGGCACTTATACTTGCGCGCCACCAGACCAATCACGCGTTTCCGGATCCCGGCGAGGGTTTCCTCGCCAGTCAGGGAGTCGGGCGAATCCGCCGCCTGGATGTCTTCCTCAACCATTTTCTTGAGGCCGGCAACGCGCACCATGAAGAACTCATCGAGGTTGCTGGTGAAAATCGAGATGAATTTCAGTTTCTCAAGGAGCGGAGTCTCCTGTGACTCCGCCTCTGAGAGCACGCGCTCGTTGAATTCAAGCCAGCTGAGGTCCCGGTTGAAATAGCGTGGTGTTTGACTCACGGGGACTCACTCCTGTCCGTTGCCGATGCCGCCCTCAACCGGGGGGCAGGCGCTGCGCATCTACCAGGTTTACAAAGGTTATGTACTCCAGTAGCCAGACCATGACCCCGGAAAGGAAAATGACAGGAAAGGTCAGCAGCATCACGAAAACAGACGAAGACATGAATGCAAGACCAAACACCAAGATCGCAGCAAATCCAACAACCCCGGAAAAAACGAGACGCGATACTATAATCGGGACAGGATTCCTAAAGACACTTGAAAATGCGACTTTCAATGCCTGGACAGGACCAAAATCCGTCAGGACGACACCTGCGATGGCAAGCAAAGGAATCTCGGCAACGAGATACGAAACCATGAAGCCTACGACTTGAAGTAAGACATCCAAGGAGTCCATGCCGCCACCGCCCATGTCAGCTGCGGCATCCTTGCGATTCATTTGTTGCAGCGCTTGGTTCAACAAAACCTCAGGATTGAATCCATTGGAACCCTTGAACAGGATGAGCGCCTGGATTCCTGCAATCACGATAAACGGCACCACGAACATCGCCATAAGACCAAGTATCTTCAGTGGTATCTGCTTCATGGGCTGGAAAATCAGCTTACCCCGGAATTCCCCACGGGACACAAAATGGTCGATCACCGCGAACGGGCCGAAAAAAGAAACTGCGACCATCACAAACAAGGACGCGATCCCGGCGGGAAGCGCAAGTACTGGAAACAGGAACGCCGTCCCACCTGAAAAACCAAGCACAACAAATGCAAGAAAAAGAGGCAAAAACACAAGGACAGCGAGAAACTTGAATGGAGCCTTCCCCAGCAGCTTCAAGGATTCCGGGATCCACCCGATCGCCTGGCTGACCGTCACACTGCGGATTTTGTAGTCTGGATTCACAGTCGTCATGCTTTTCAAGCTCCTTCGCCCAGCAGGGCTTTTGGTGATGTCCAAGTTAAAAGCTCCGAATCTCCCTTGAGTACCGCAAACCCGGCCTTCTTCAACCCGACATTGAAGTTGATCCCGGAGTGCCAGCACAAAATCTCGTTTATAGACGGACCGTGACCAACCAGGACCACGACTTCTCCTGGATCGATATTTGCCTGCAAACGTTGCCAGGCATGCTTCCATTCCTGCCAGGGGCTGTCCTGATTCAATTCAGGCACCAGCATCATTTGAGGAGGAGCCCCGGCACCATCCTTGGCGCCAGCGGCGGTTGACGCCACCAGCAAACGATCTGCAGTCTCTCTGGCGCGCAAATATTCGGACGACAGAATCAGGGTTGGTTTCCAAACAGAAACAAGATGATCACATACCTGTGAAGTAAGTTTTATCCCCTCAGGAGTCAAAGGACGAAGCCGATCCTCCCTGCGCCACTCCGATGGCTCCACGGCAGGTCCGTGACGCATAAGAATCAAGTATTTCGGTTTTGACTTGTCCGTCATCTGCGGGGCTTCGGCACGTTACTCAAGCAACTTGAACGCAGTCGCAGCAAAAAAACCGAGCAGAGTCGCAAATCCGGTCACTGTCGGCCCACCCTCGTGCGCGGCCTCTGGCAACATGGTCGATGCCACCATCGTGAGCATGGCACCACCGGCAATCCCCTCGATCCCTGTCGCGATGGCAGGGTCCAGCGAGGAGCCAATCAGAACTCCTGCCGCTGCAGAGAGGGAACAAACGATGGCAAGGGCTGACCAAAGCCCTATGATTTTCTGTTTTGAAAAACCTTGGTCGCGCATCGTCAACGCTGCAGAAAGAGCTTCTGGAAAGTTGGATATGAACATCCCGCCGACCAGAGTCATCGGGATGATATCCCAAAAACCGACGCCACCGGGCTGAGATTGCTTGGTGAGCACTAGACTCAGCACACCTGTGCCGATGACAAAGGCTTCTGGCACTCCGTCGATCACATTGCCGAGCCAGATCGCCATGGGCGAACCATGAAACTCGTCATGGGCCTTTTTGATATCCAACTTGGTAGGAGCGGAGGCACCCCGGGCCAGGGCATCAATGGCCCGCTCTGACCACTCACGCACGCGGGTGGCGCTTTCCACATGGCGGGCTTTGATTTCGCCAAGGCGTTCAGCAGCAAGATCCCGACATGCCACGTCCAGTTCAGGAGAAAGACTGCGTAGCCGGTCAAAATCCACCTTCGACAGGGTCAATACTTCTGTCGGGATAGTCACAGTTGCACTCGCCGTGCGGGGGCTGCCTGTCAACAAAGCAATCTCGCCGATCACAGAACTGACACCCAGGGTCTTGAGATGCTCGCCGTTGTGCTTGAGATCGACCTCGCCGGACTTGACGAAGACCATGAAGTCGCCCTCATCGCCCTGATCAAAAATCATGTCACCAGCCTGGTATGCGCGCTCCTTGACCGAATCCACCAGGTCTTGAACGGCATTGGGAGGAACTGCTCGCAGCAGTTCGACCTGCCCCAGAACACGCAACACTTCTTCATTCCGTTTGTTCTTCTGGCGACTCAGATAAGCCATGGAAGTCGCATATTTGCGCAGAAATCCACCCTTTGCGTTCAACAACTGGTCCGCGAGGATGAAAATCAAGCCACCGAGGATCCCGCCAGCGATCAAGGTCAGAAGATTTGTAACTGGATCACCACCATGCCCGCCAGCGGCAACTTGCCCGGCATCGTGAGAGGCTGCAACCACGTGGCGTGCGCGTTCCAGAGCTTCAACGTGGGGCGCAACCAGCTCAAGGGCAAGAGCACAAAACAGGGCCCCTGCACCGAACGCCGCCATTCCACCAATCATGACCCGACTGGGCGATAGAAAGAAGGAGGCAAACGCCCCAGCGGGGAGGGCAACGGCGGCAACGAATCCCAGACCTGCCGCCCACATTGCAACGGTCATCGTGGCGTGTTCCATGATGTCAGCCTCCACTTCGCATCTTTGTTTTCAAAATTTTCGCTGCCTCGGCGTACCCACCGTCGCTTCCATCAATGAAATGAACATGGTTGTTTGTAGAAGGAACAAGACAGGTCAATATCGCAGCTTTTGACGAGTGTTGCCCGTACCAGATCAAACCTTGTGCCTCAAGGTTATCACAGGCGCGCATGAATTCGCGGAGCCACTCCTTGCTGCAATCAACAACAAACTTGAGTGAGCCGTCAAACTTCAGAAAGTCTGTATTCTCGATCAATTCCCGGCGGTAACGACCACCGAAAAACTGTGGAAAAATTTTTCCAGCGACAAATAACGCACGGACCAGGACATTGGTCATGAGCAGCCCGGAGGCGTAGAGCATACGTGCGCCAAATCGCACACCATCGGCACGTGCCCTGGTTTCTGCCGCAAGCTTTGCTGGATTGAGGGTGAGCTTCAAGTCGCGGACGTCGATGGCATGCCGCGATTGCCCCGGGAAACTGCGCGAATCAAGAAAGCCATTCAATTCCTGCATGATTGCAGAACGCTGCGCCCCTTCAGCAACCCTGAAAACAATGATGAAGCACGATTTGAAACCTCGTTTACTGGGCAACGAATCCCAGCGGCACTGAAGCCCCGAAAGATCCATGTCCTCGATTCTGCCGGTTTCGCCCTCTGGAATGATGGCTCCCGATGGCAGACCACCGCGCTTCAATTGCTCCTCAGCAAGCCCCCATCCGGATCCGTATAATGATGCGAGATCGTTCATGGGGCTCAGTGTGTATTTATGAACCTGGAATTGGGTATCCTCATTGACCAGGGCTTCGACCGGAAAGGTGGCTACGCGGATCGACAGTCCGTAGGCAGAGTTCCCCATAGCTCTGACCGCCGCCAGGCCGCTCCGGAGGCGGGGGATGACGTGACCTGGAACCGCGATGGTGGCGCCATCGCCGCCGAAAACGAAAGGGATCGAGTTTGGCTGGGACAAGTTCCGGGCACAGGCGATGACAGCTGCGCCGAGCATGTTAACCTGCTTGTAACGGCCGTTTCGAATTGCCTCAGTAGACCCCTGAACATCGGCCACCACGACATGCCAGCCAGACGGCAGGCTTATTCCTGAACTGGCGACCGTGGCGTCCACGAAAGATGGCAGGGGCTTCAGCAGGTCATAAAAATCGGCATTTTCACCCGACAAATCAGACGTCGCCATTGCTGTCCATTCCAGCGGGCAAGTCGTCGCCAGTTACCAGGGCATGGACACTGCCAACACTGAGCTCCATAGCCTCAGCGATCTTTTTGAAGGATTTGCCGTCAGCTTTCATTGACCGTGCGAGGATCTGTTTCTCGCGTGTGAGCTTGGCAGGCGCCCCAAGTTTAACTCCACGCTTTTTGGCGGCCTCCAGGCCGGAACGCACACGCTGCACGATCGTCTCACGTTCAATCTCTGCAATCTCCGCGAAAGCAGCGAGCATGGTCCGGCGAAACGGATTTGCGTGACCGAGGTTAAGGACAGGCTGGGTTACTGAGATAAATCCGACGCCGTACTCGTCCATCTCGAGCAAAGTCTTTATGGCAACTGTGGCATTACGACTGAGGCGGTCCAGGCGGTAGACCACGATCGTGTCAATCTGCCGGTTGACTGCCATGTTCATGAGCTGCCGGTAACCGGGGCGGTTTTCGTGTTTTCCAGATATGCCCTCGTCCTCCAGGACGTGCACCTTGGACGGTTTCTTTGGCAGCTCAGACAACCATTTCTCCACAGTGTTCTTCTGGGAAGCAAGATCCTGCCTGTCTGTAGAAACCCGGTAATAGATTGCGATTTTATCCATGATTTCAGGTTAACAAAAAGCGTCCGCGATTTAAAGCTGCCCACTGCGCCACTCAAGGGAATCACGCCAGTTCCGACCTGACAGGAGGAAGCGGAGATCCACAAACCGACCGGGAGTCAAGGATGACTTTCTTGGCATTGAAGAGGACAGCCTGCGCTGCAGGGGCGGCATCGCTGCTCACAGCAACCAGCGCCTATGCTGTCGATAAAACAACGGGACCCTTCCGCCTTGGCGCCGGTGTCGAGGGTGGGCGTGTGTCCGTCCTCTCGGAGAAGCCAACCGAACTGGATAAGTCGGGCCCTTCATATGGCATGAGGGCATTTGCTGAAATCAATAGCAGATGGCTAACTTTTACTCTGGGCGGATCGAGGCAAACAACCAGGCTATCAGGTGAAGATAAAACCCGGGGCGTGGGCCAGGATTTGACGGTAAACACGGCAACTGGCCAAACCGGTCTATTCCTGAACTTCACACGCAAGCTGAGCCTGGGCCTTGCTGGACGGATTCACAAGGGACCATCTGCAGACTATGGCGTTCAGGTAGACGACGCGCAAAAAACCTTCCGCGATGCCGGTCCAGCCTTAAGAGCATCGATTCCGCTATTAACTCGCTACAACATTATCGCCGAAGCCGCGTGGCTGCGCTCCCTGAACAGCGAAGAACGCAAGGTTAGTACGGTGCTTGCATCTCTTTCAGCGTCCATCCCGGTTAATCTGCCCTCATTTGGTAAAACCACAATGGCGGCAAAGATCATCGCTCAACCCGGCCAGATAACTTCTACGGATGAATTCCGTCCGACGGTCTCAAATCTTTATTTCCAATACGCCAGTGATGAACTCGCCCCCGAATCAATCAAAGATGTGCAAACAATCGTCGACGCCTTGAAGCGACAAAACCTGGGGGACCAAAGGATTGAGATCAGTGGGTTCGGCAGCCGCACAGGCAGTCCACGCAGGACTCTCGCAGTGTCGCTGCAAAGGGCAGAGAAAATCGCAGCAATGCTGATCGAAGCAGGCATACCAGCTTCCGCAATGGAGGTCGCCGGCTTTGGCAGCTCCGAACTTGATCCGTTGGAGGCTCCTGATGGAGACCGCCAGAGAAGGGTTGTGGTGAAGTTGAAAAGAACCCGGCCACAGCCCCAGGATGTGACTACTTATGCGCTTTCAATGAGTGGCAGGCGAATACCCCCAAGTGTTGTGTACAAAGCAGAAGAACTATGGGGAATCCTTGAAACAGTCCAAGCAATGCGTAACTCGGAGAATAAATCCCTGTCTGTCTCGGTCGATTTGCCAGCAAGCGTCGCCCGCCAACCAGGCACATGGGAGAAGGTCCGCGAAGGAATCAATGTCATTGTTAGTGCGGGGTTGTCAAAAAATGGCCTTGTAACAAGGGTAAGTGGCAGAAGGGGAGACATCCTGTTCAAAATAACCACAACAGATAACCGGCTTCTTGCCCGGCTAGATGAAGTCCAGCAAATGCAAAACAAGCTGGTAGCGGTAAATGTAGATCGACTTCAAACCGACGATTTACCAGACAAACTCATTGCTTCATCAAAACTCTGGACAGCCATAGAAGTTCCTTCCAGGGAAATCCGTCAGCGTCTTATCGATGAAGGCATCGCGCCGGGCAGGATCCGACTGGGTCAGCAATCAGACCTGTGGTCTTACACGACCGAATCCATTCAGCAATCTGGTCCGAGCAAGGGCGTGATCGTTGTCCACGCCAGCCGTTCAAAAAAGAGACTCGAGACTGCATTGCGTTCAAACGTTCCTGAACAGGTCACACGGGTGACGACACCTTCTCGGGAAAAGAAGGAACCAGCGCCCAAACCCGACCATGCGAAAGACGCTATTTTGCGATTGATGGCGAAACCCTTAATCGAGAAAGAAAAATCCACGAAACCAGATAGTAAAGAACTGCCAGCCAAATCCCATCGCAGGGATCCGTGGCAAACGGTTCCTCTTGGGGGGGGAACTCCATCTGGCACACCGTGAATTTTTTCCTAAAGGATCTTATGGCAGATCCGATCCCTCACCGGGGCTATGATTCGATTAGAGGGCAGATAGGTATGAACAATTTCAGTATCATTGGTGCAGGACTGACCGGGATCTTCTGTCTAGCACTTCCAGCCTTGGCCGCAACCAAGCCCGCTGAACCTTTGGATTCCCGGGACGTACCTGAATACCGTGTTTTTTTTGAGCGCAGCGACAAGCTTGATGGCAAGTCATTGGCCTTTATACAAAGTTTAGCCAAAATCGCAGCGAAGAATAACGGATCCATTAAGGAAATAGTCGTCGAAGGTCATGCAAGCAGGACTGGCGCGGAAGAAGCCAACCGCCGTGTTAGCATGTTGCGGGCTGAAACCGTTGCCGGAATCTTCACTTCAGCTGGTATGAAGCCCGAAGCGATCCGCGTGACTGCCTTCGGTAGCTCGCAACCGGTCGACGAACTTCCGGCAAGCCATGCTGAACAGCGACGTGCCACGGTCGCATTTCAATTCAGTGACGACGTCACTGGACCCTTGTCGGCGTTGCAAGAACTAGCAAAGTCCAGCCTCGAATATGTTTCTGTCGAGAAAAAAGGACTTCGTGCAAGGGATGAGGTGATCCTTTCCAGCACAAGCTGGAAACCCGTCAACGGCGTTGTTGATCCAAGGACTTTCCTTCCGGCCACAGAGATTCTAGCCGTTGACCGGATGGCAAAAGCCCTGGTCAAAAGCAAGAAAACCGGGGGCTTCATTGCCATCACCATGCCCGCAAGCGCCCTCGGGAGTAAAGCCGGACGGGAAACATTCGCAAGGTACAACAGAGTGCTAAAGCAGATCGGAGTCAGCCGGCGAAAGCTGTTGACCAGGTTTGATTCCCGTTCTGAATCGATTGAAATCGCGGTACACACCTTCAAACGCAATCAAGATGTTCTGGCACTTGGCGCGAAAATTGCTGAAACAGCACGCAATTCGGCTGCCATCAGGCTGGTAGACAAACGACCGGTGGCACGCTTTGCACCATTCCTTGCGAAGAACTCCGACTTGTGGTCTCAGGTTGAAGTCGTCAACGGAGGACCCAAGGCAGAGCAGGTTCGCGCCGCTCTGATTCGCCAGGGAGTCCCGGCGAAACGAATTAAGACCCGCCCAGGTTACCTTAATCGCCGGGTGATCGTTTCCGTCAGCTCAAGCCAGGGCTCAAGTAGCGACATCCAAAAAATCCTTGATGAAGCGCTTCAGAGGACTGCTCACTAGCCAGTCACAGGCGCGGGCAATCTTCCATAACCATTGGGTTTTTCTTCTCGAAAAGAAAGCTAAACCCAATGCTGGGGACGCCGATGGTATTCAAGGAAGGTGTCGGGAGCATGACTCAAGCAAAAAATCGGCGCGAGCAACGATCCTATGTGACCAGATTCTGGTCCGCATTGGCTGTCGTGCTATCCGGCGTGATCATGTCTCCAGAAGTATCTTTTGCGCCTCCTGCAGGCGGCGGCGCGACCTACCAGTCACCCCCAGCATCAACCGACTGGCCCGCAGCCAATGGCTGGAAGATCATGTACTGCGGGACCGCAATATCAAACGATGGAGCAAACGACTCAACCGCCAATTCAGCCAAGGACATTATCGGCGACTCGAGCAACCCCGGTGCTTACTACGCGACGTCTGAAAACTATCTCTTCGTCCGGATGCGCCTCGATACCAATCCGGTCAGTTCGTCACAGTTGGACTCGTCCGGATCGTGGGCATTTGCTTTTGACACAAACGGCGATCTGACTGGCTACGAATGGATCTGGCTTGTCGACGGGGGTAACAGTCCAGTTTTGCGTCTGAATCGCTACGGATCCTCTACTGCGACCAATACATACTCAATTTCGTACACAGGCGATTCCTGGTTTCGCAGTTCGTCCGCCGGCAGTGCGATCAACACGACCGCTGATTATTTTCTAGACATTGCCATCCCAGTGACGGACTTTGCCTCCCTTACCACTGGATTTGCGTCGACCAATCCACAATTTGCACCTGGATTGCTGACGATGTGGGCCGCCACCTCGGCGAACGCGAACAAC
>JBEGVZ010000074.1:0-39244 GCA_041178085.1 Pseudomonadota bacterium
GCGGTGCTTTTCCAGGCTGGCGATTTCCTCAGAAATTTCCTTGATGATCTTCTCAAGAGCCGGCTTGCGGTCCGCAAGTTCTTTTTTGGCGCTGTTCAATGCAGCAACAAGGGTCGGGTCGGTGGCAGGTTTTCTTTTTGAAAGTGGCTTTTGTCCCCGCTGAAGTTCCTTTTGCTCGGCGCGCTTGGCAGCAAGATCAGCAATTGATTTTTTGACGGTGGCAACTGCGTCATCGTACTTCTTCCGGGCGGCTTCGCTGCCATCCAGGGCGTTCAAAGCCGCTTCTTCTGCTGTTTTCGCTGCCGTCAAGGCAACCTGAAGCTTATCGATTTCAGCGTTGACTGCGGCCAGTTTTGTTTTGAATTCCTCTTTTGGAATTGGTGGTTTTCCGTATATCGCGGTTTGTGCGGCAGTGAGCTTTGCAACAAGTTGAGCCAATTGAGCCTGGGTCGCATCAAGGTCTTGTTTCTTTTCCTTGATCAGCTGATCGACTGCAGCCAAGTGCGCGGCTGCGGTGGCCTGGCCGTCGATGGAAGGTAGACCTTCCGTCAGGTCTTCTCGTGAGTCGAGTGCGGCCTGGCAGAACTTCTTGGCCTCTTCGATTGCCTTGTTAGCGCGCCCAATCAGGAGCTTCAATCGGACGTTAGATTTCTCAGCGTCTTTCAGGTCCGCTGAAGTGAGATCCAAGGGTTGGAATGTGTCGTCGGTTTCAGAGGTCGCATTTGCCGATTCGACCTCAGAGGCTTTTTTTTCGTTGTCTTTGCGGTCACCACACCCCGCGGTGAACAAGGGGACCAGTGCGACGGTTGCGAAAAAGTGAAGATGCATGGTTTTCATATTCAACCTCCGATGAGTCGACTTATCGGCGATCGAGTCGGAAACCTGAGTAGATCTTTTTAGTTCAGTTATTTCAATTACTTGCAGATCAGGTGGCGAAGTATCTTGCTTGTGGGTGCCACGAGATTACGGCGCAAGTGGATTGCTCCGGTACCATCTGGAAGTTTTCCGTAAGGTGCACGGCCGTCAACTCAGTTGCATTCAGGCATTTGAACAGGCGCGCGTTGTCTTCAAGGTCTGGGCAGGCCGGATAACCAAAGCTGTAGCGTGAACCCTGGTATCCTTGGCTGAAAAGTTGCCTGATGTTCCTTGAGTCACGTCCGTGAACCTTCAATTCCTTGCGGATTCGTGCGTGGAGCCACTCCGCATATGCTTCTGCCATTTCGGTGGCAAGGCCATGAAAGTAGAAGTAGTCCGAATATTGGTTTTGCGAATAAAGCTTGTTTGCAAAATGGCTGGCTGATGGTCCCATCGTCACCAGTTGCATGGCGATCACATCGCGTTGTCCAGATGATCGTGGTGAGTAGAAGTCAGAAATGCACAGCCGCCTGCCGGAGCGCTGGCGCGGGAAATCAAAAGTGGTAATGACCTTTTCGCTGTCTGGTCCGGCAAAGACATGCAGCAGGTTGCCCTCAGAGGCGCACGGGAAATAACCGTAAACAGCCTTTGGTTGCAGCAGCTTTTCACGCTCCGCACGGGCACGCCAGGTGTTGAGAAGAGGCCGTGCCTTTGACTCCAGAATGTCCTTGAACTGATCGTCAGACATCTCCCCCTTGGCAAATTGCCAGCGGGTGCGCACCAGTGCGAATTCGTCCAGGAACGGGAACAGGGTGGACAGGGGCGTTTCAAGAACTTTCGTGCCCCAAAAAGGCGGTGCAGGGATTTGCTTGAACCGCCGCACCCATGATGACTGGCCATCGCTGGTCAACTCTGTCGCGGTTGAACCGCGCCGCACCGCGCGCACCCGGGGGCGGACCGGTTGCTTTGAGGTTTCTTCCGTCGCGTCGCTTGTGGTCTTGCTGATGGCAATGGCTTTGCCTGCGAGGACGTTATCCGGGCTCGCGTGGGCCTCGTTGCCCGTGATCTGCCCCATGATACGCAATCCTTCGAAGGCATCAGATGCGTAATAGACCTTACCCTTGTATGCAGCCTGGCAGTCTTCTTCGACAAATTGACGGGTCAGCGCAGCGCCACCAAGAATCACTGGCACCGTTACGTTGCGCGCGGTCATTTCCAGCAGGTCGGTGCGCATGATGGCGGTTGATTTCACCAGCAGTCCAGACAGCCCGATCGCATCCGGTTTTACCTCGTGGTACTTCTGCAGGATCGCCTCCACCGGCTGCTTGATGCCGATGTTGACCACTTCAAATCCGTTGTTGGTCAGGATGATGTCAACCAGGTTTTTACCAATGTCGTGAACGTCGCCCTTGACGGTAGCCAGCAGGATCTTGCCTTTCTTCTGGCCCGTTTCTGACCGGTCCATGAACGGCTCCAGATGGGCCACCGCAGTTTTCATGGCCTCTGCGGATTCCAGGACAAACGGCAGCTGCATTTCACCGGCGCCGAACTTCTCGCCAACCACACGCATCCCCTCAAGGAGGAAGTTGTTGATGATTTCGAGCGGCTTGTATTCCTTGAGGGCCAGCGTCAGCGACGGGATGATGCCAAGCTTGTCACCATCGATGATGTGGTTTGCGAGTCGCTGTGGCAGCGGCAGGTCCATGCCGCCGCCGGCATCCATTCTCTTGCCTGCCTTCTTGTCGGTGTACCGGGCGAGGACTTCCTTGAGCGGGTCATAATCCTGGCGGGTGCGGTCAAACACCAGGTCTTCGAAAATTTGCCGTTCGTCCTGGGGGATCTTGAAAACCGGAATGATTTTTGATGCGTTCAGGATTGCAAGGTCGAGTCCGTATTCGACGGCATGATAAAGCATGACGCTATTGAGCAGGCGGCGCGGCCATGGGTTCAGGCCGAAGCTGACGTTGGACAGGCCAAGGATCGTCTTCACCCCGGGCATCGCCTCCTTGATCAGGCGGATTGCCTCGAGCGTCTCAATCGCGCTTTTGCGGAACTCGGCATCGCCGGAGCCCAGCGTAAAGGTGAGCGGGTCAAAGATGATGTCGCCAGGCTTGAGTCCGAATTCCTCATGGGCGATGCGATAGATGCGGCGAGCGATCTCCAGCTTCTTTTCACGTGTTTTTGCCATGCCATCTTCGTCGATGGTCAGGGCCACGACAGCCGCGCCGTAAGTGCGGCACAGGTCGAGCACCTGGCGGGCACGGTCTTCGCCGTCTTCGAGGTTGATCGAGTTGACGATTGCCTTGCCCGGGACAATCTTGAGCGATTCTTCGATGACCGGTACTTCCGTCGAATCGACCATGATCGGAATGTTGACCTGCGTCACGGTCCGCTGCAGGAATTCCCGCATGTCACGCACTTCATTGCGTGAAACATAAGCCGTGCAACAGTCAAGGATGTGCGCACCTTCCTTCAACTGGCCCTTGGCGATCTGCACAAGTCCGTCAAAGTCATCTTCTTTGAGCTTGTCCCTGAACAGCTTTGATCCGTTTGCGTTGGTGCGTTCCCCAACGTAGAGCGGACGGACATCGACGTCCATCGGCTGGGCGTTGTAAAGGGACGATACTGCGTTTTCAAAGCGCGGTTCGCGCTGGGTCAGTTGACGGTCCGAAAGGGCCTTCGTCAAGGCGCGGATATGATCTGGTGTTGTCCCGCAACAGCCTCCGACGATGTTGACGCCATAAGTTCTGGCCAGTCCAGCGACTTTGTCGGCAAAGACCTCGGGGCCGAGCGGATAGACCGTCTGTCCCTTGACGTTTTCCGGCAGCCCGGCATTGGGCAGGCAGCTGAGCATGAACGGGGCTGTCTGGCTGAGGTACTGCAAGTGCGTGCGCATCTCGTCTGGGCCAGTGGCACAGTTGAGCCCGATGCTTGAGATCGGGAACATTTCCAGGGTCGCCAGGGAAGACTGGATGTCGCTGCCGACCAGGAGTGTCCCGGTCAGCTCCACGGTTACCTGGGCCATGACTGGCAGTTTTACCTTGCGTTCCTTCATTGCTTCAATGCATGCGCGGATCGCGATCTTGATCTGCTGGATATCCTGAGCCGTCTCAATGAGCAGGACGTCACTGCCGCCATCGATCAAGCCGAGTACCTGGGCGCGGTAGCTCTTGAGCATCGTGTCGTAGTCAACATGCCCGAGGGTGATCAGTTTCGTGCCAGGTCCGATGGAGCCGATCACGTAAGTTGGGCGTGCCGTGTAGCTGTCACATACTTCGCGGGCGAGCCTTGCTGCAACCACGTTGAGTTCATACGTGCGCGCCGGTATGCCGTATTCCGCAAGGACGATCTCATTTGAGCCAAAAGTGTTGGTCTCGATGCCGTCGGCGCCAGCGTCCAGATAGGCGGCATGAATTTCGCGGATCCAGTCGGGACGGGTGATGCAAAGCAGTTCGTTGCAGCCTTCAAACGCGGCCCCGCCGAAGTCGTCGGCCGTTGGCTCCCGGATCTGAAGTTGCGTGCCCATGCCCCCGTCAAGGAACATGATCTGACGGCGCGCCAGCTCGAAGAAATCAGGATGTTGTACGCGACGGGAGTTCATCAAAGCTGGTCTTGATCCTCAATGTCGTCAAGACCGACGTAGCGGATCTTGCAGTCGCCATTAATCTTCAACTGGCAGCCAAGGCGTTCGTCCGGGTGAGCGCCAAAATCGCTCAGGAAGTCGCTCTCTTCCTTGCTGGCAGGGGACAGGTTTTCTTTGCCGGCAACGACCCGGATCCGGCAAGTGCCGCAGCTTCCGGACTTGCAGCCAAAAGTGATGTCACAATCGACCTCGGCGGCAACATCAACCAGCGCGATGCCTTCGTCGGCATCGACCTCAAGGTCTTCTGATGTGAAGTAAATGAGCGCCATGGGTCGAACCTTATTGCAAAACTCACCAAAGTGAAACGCTGAAGTCGATGGTGATTGCCCGCACAAGTTCAGTCAAAGGCAGGCCGACGACGTTGCTGTAGGAGCCATCGATACGTTCGATCATGTAGGCGCCGATCCCCTGGGCGGCATAGCTTCCAGCCTTGTCCATGGGCTCTCCGGTGGCAACATAAGCGTCGATTTCGGCCGGCGTCAGAGGTTTAATCGAGACCTTGGTTTTCACCGTAAATGTCTTGGTGTTCAATGGTTTCAGGCTTGCGTCCCTGGCCGTGCCACCGGCTGCGATCGCTTGCAACAGCGTCAAGGAAACTCCCGAAACCACGGTGTGTGTCTGGCCAGAAAGTTCCGCCAGCATCCGGCTTGCGTCAGCCTGGTCCGCGGGCTTCTCCAGGATCTGGTCCCCGAGGACCACAATCGTGTCGCAGGTGATGATCAGAAATTGCTGGCCATCGACCACGGGGCGCCTGGCCAGGGACTGGATCACCGCAGCATTCTTTTCCCGTGCGTTACGTTCCGCGTAACCTTCCGGAAGCTCGGATTTTTTTGGCTTTTCTTCGATGTCAGGGGAAATCACCTCGTGGGCAACAATGTGCCCCAGAAGCTCTCGTCGTCTGGGGGATGAACTGCCGAGGATGATCAAAGGCAAGGCAGATCCCCGTACTCCGCTGGCAAGTGGCTGCGTCATTTTCACCATGAAATCCTCCCGGAACGGGTCTCATTATGCTAAAATTTTAATAAATTCCAGTATTTCTGACTCTTATACGAACCTCTTTCCGGTTGGGTTTTACGCATGGCTGAAACTCGCCTGCTTGCCTATGTCAGTCAAGGCGACAATCACCTTCGTCACGTGGCCCAGATCATTTCGTCAGGGGATTGGCGTCTTGAGGGCAAGCCCACTACCTTGCGGGAAGCTTTAAACGGATGCCTTGACGGAACCTTCAGCGGGTTGATCATTGAGGACACGCAGCAGTTGCCGTTGGCCACCATTCTGCTGCAGGAAATGCGCAACCCTCTGCTCTATCTCGTGCCGATCATGGTGCTCCTGGACAAGGAACGCGAAGAGGATGCGGAGGTCCTCAGCGCACACTTCGGTTTCGACGTAGTCACCAAGCCGATCTCCCGGTTGCTCGTTGCGCAATCCTTCGCCTCCTTCAATCGCAAAACCTTGACGGATACCGGGAAGCGCCTTGCCTTGGTCCTTCGTGAGTACCGTGCGTCTGACCTTGCCCGCCGCCACGCTTTTTTTGATTCCCTGGCGAACGATCCTGCCGTCGTCCACCGGGCGCGGTGCGCGAAGGCGGCTTTGACCCTTTCAGAAGGGATGCCGGGGGTGACCACACATGCAGCGCAGATGAAGGCTGCGGAGGCTGAACTTCTCCGCCATGCGAAGCTGTTCCCGCGTAACGCGATGGCGTTTCTTTTGCTTGGTGGGCTTTACGCAGAGTGGAGCATGCCCGTCCTGGCCAAGAGAGTCTTTCAGGGTGCAGCTGTCGCTGCACCGCGGTTCTCCATCTGCAACGCTTCGCTCGCCCAGATGCACTTGCTGCTGGGTGAAGTTGAGGAGGCGATCGGCAGCTTGAGCCGTCTCCTGCAGGCCGGATTTTTTCCCGATGAAACAAGCTTTGCACTCGCCAAGTTGTATTTTTCGATTGGGCGCGTGCCGGAGGCTAACAAGGTTTTGCAGGGTCAGGCGGGACGTTTCAACATTCTTCAGGCCGCATGGATGGACTCGAAATGAATCCAGTGGAGCCAGCCAAAAATATTTCGACGCCCGGAGATTTTTCCTCTTACTGGGGGTTTCGTCATTCGCCTTTCCTTACCCGGGTGGTCGTGCCTGCGTCGGCCTTGCTGGATAACCAGAAGGCTCTGGCTGGACGCTTGCTTGTCGCAGCCCAGGAAGGTGCACCGCTTGCTGTCGTGAGGGGCGAAGACGGCGCCGGGACCACGACCCTCGCGCGTTGGCTTTATGACGCTCTTCCAGTTTCTACCCACATGGCGTTGTTGCTTGCCCCCGGAGCTCCAGGAGTTGAGCCCGCCGCTTTGTCCCAGCGGATGGTTGAGCTGATGCAGGCCGCTCCTGGAAACTCAGCCGGGGAAATCGCTGCCGGCTCTTCCTTGCGGGACCAGATGCTCGGGTTGGCGCCAGTTTTTGACTGGATCCGTCAACGGGGTAAGCGCCTCGCTGTCGTACTCGACAATGCCGGTTTCCTTGCCGGGGAATCCTGGGCGGCCTTTTTTCTGTCGCTGCTGCGCCAGGGGGAACTCGTGGACAACGTGGTTCAGTTTTTCCTGTTTGGCGGAACAAGTGAAATGGAAGCCATGTCAGCTGGCTGGCCGCGTGCGCTTGCGTCACGTACGAGTTCGTTCAGGCTGCAGTCACCGGCAGACGAGTGCCTTCACGGGTGGTTGCGGACTCGCTTGGTGATGGCAGGAATGTCTGAAGCGCGGGCAAAGACAGTATTCTCTCCCGCAGCTGCAGCCGGGGCGGTGCATGCGGCCAGGGGCAGCTTGACCCGGCTTGGCCGGATTGCTGGTGGAGCCTTGACCGAGGCTTTTCTTGCCGGTCGCAAAACGGTCGAAGTCCAGGATGTTGAGGCCGTGTTGAACGACACGACCGACCGTGTGCAGCCAGCGAGTGGCGCAGTGCGTGGTCAGCGCCAGCACGTAAGTTCAAGGGGGCAGCCCGACGCCCAGGTCCGGGGCGATTCGGGGGGTTCTGAAGGTACGGGTGGTGACAGGGATTCGGGGGCACATTTGCCCCGGCTGATCGATCTGGTGAAACTCGATTGACCGCTGGATCCGGGGTTGAAGGTGCGGATAAGCATCAAACATCAAAAGCTGCTCGTCATGGTGGTGCTGGTCCTTGCGGCCATGTACCTGGCGAATCTTTTGGTGGACAATCCCTACACGCACCGCTTCGTGCGGCGGACGGTCGACGGGCTACTCAAAGACTCAACTCACCTCAGCGTTGATTACCGGGTCATGCGCGTGCAGTTATTTCCCCCGGCCCTGGACTTGTACGGGCTGGAGGTGAATCGTACGGACGGCGCGCATTCGGGCGGTGAAGCATCCACCAAGGTCAATCCCAGGCTGCTCAGTGCTGCTCACATCCGTGCCACCCTGTCCCTGTGGTCCTTGCTGATCGGTTCGCCGCAACTTGCATCGATCGAGGCCAACAACGCCCGCCTGGAGATTGACGAGTATTCGACGATTGGCAAGGTCATCAACACAGATGCCACAAAAAATTCCGACCCATCGATGTCGGGATTTTCCTGGCCCCCGCAATTTCCCGTGCCGGTTCGTAAGGTGATCCTGCGTAACGCACATGTCTCCGTGTTTGACAGTGGGGAGTCCCGGCGCGTTCCCCTGCTCCCGGCCTCGACCTTGTTCCGCGGTGAAAACATTGACCTGAGCATCACCACCCAGGCCTGGGACAACGCCGACATCTCCTTGTCAGCTGCCAACGTCGAGCTGCGGATTGGTGGCACTGGTTACCTCAGCGGGGCAAAGATGGTCGCGGATGCTACCTACAACACCAACACGGTAGACTTGCGGATTTCCAACATGGAAAGCGCTGCGACCACCAAGGGACTGAGTGGCGACGGGCACGTCCGCGTGACCTTTGACGAGATACTTCCCAAACCTGACTTGCGGAATATTTCGGGCGAAGCGTCGATGCGCGTGGCAGGCGATATTTCCTTGCTGGGAACCATTCTCGATATTTCAGAGACGAGTGGACCGGCGAAAGCCTCTGTGAAAGCAAAATTTTCTATTCCGCTGGCCAGGAAGGGTGGCGGAGCGCAGCCACAGCTGTCCGTTGTCGCCGACACCGAATCTGCCGGAGCGCTATTTGGTGGATTCAAGTTGCATAATTTCAAGTCCCGCCTGGACATCGACATGGAACGGATTGCGTTTGAGGATGTGCAACTTATCATTGGCGCAAGGAATTACGGAACCGGAAGGGGTTTCTTGAGGCTTGACAGTCCCGGCCGCTATTCGTTCCAGCTTCGCCCGGATCACCTGCCCTTGAGCAAGCTCCTGGATGTTTTCGACGTCGGGTTTGATGTTCTCGATCTGGACATGACTGGAAATGACCTGGAGCTTTCCGGAACTTCAAAGCCGTTCAAGATGCTCGCGACGGCACAAGTGATTGCAGACAAGATTTCATTGCCATCAACGCCATACGACCACTCCCGGTTCCCTGAAAGCCCTGAGTGTGATCTTGGCCTGCGCCTCGACATCGATTCCGCACGAATTGTCTTTGACGGTACGGGTGGCATCTGTCGCAGTGGTGGCGGAGAGTCCACCATCCAGTTCACGGGTCCAGTCTGGTTCGACGACAAGCGCGGGATTGACCTGAAGGTCAACCTGCCGCAATTGGATGCGCGCATTGGTGAGTATTTCGCGCAGATACCCCTGCGTGGTGCGGGCGCCGCCAGCACGCGAGTGCATGGACCTTACAGCCATGTGCTCATCGACGGGGATTTCAACTTCCGCAGCCTTCTGGTCGACAAGATGCTTCTAGGCCAGGCGACCGGCAACTGGTCCGTTGACGGCAACAAGGTGCGATGGACCGGCCTGAGGCTTGTCCCGGAGGAAGGTGCAGAAATCATTTCTGCCGATGGCACGCTGGACACCTCAGGTGAAATGTCGATTGACTCGTCTGTGTCTGCAACCAATGTGCCGCCCTCATTTATCACCGGGCTGTTGGAGACCGCTGGTGCCGGCATTCCGCTCGCTTTTGGGCTGGAAGCCGTGCAGGGAAAATTTCGTGGCCCGTTGAAGGAGCCTCTCTGGTGGGACATTGATGCATCTGCCGCAGTTTTCGACGTGGACTATCAAGGGAAACGGCTGGCCGACCACGCCGGCGCAAAGCTTGCCGCGACCAAGGATGCCTGGCGTGTAACCCAGTTAAACAGCGTTCTTGGTGACCTTGGCGTTGATGGCAAGTTTGCCATCATCCGCCCCCAGTCGGATGGCAAGCTCCGCCGACGTCGAGGTGCAGGATTTTCGGGGTCCGACAAAGCTGAGATCGAGGCGCGCGTTTACTCCATATCGAATCTCAAGTCCGAGGCAGATCATATCTCGCGGATGCCCTTTCTGCAGGAGTCGCTTGCGTCGACTGAGATCAAGGGCTTTCTCGCTGGCGACGTCAAACTCGGTGGTCGCCTTGATTCCCTGGAGGGTGCTTTTGATGCGACCGTGTTGCGGCCGCGACTCCTTGGTAGCGCAATTGCTCCAGTGAGGGTGAAGGGTGTTGTCACAGGACAGAAATACGAACTCATCGTGAACCAGGGGGGCAACTCACTGGAAGGGCGTCTGTCGATTGACCTATCCCGGCCGTCGATGCCGTTCGACTGGTTCTTGACTGCGAATCGCATGGACATCCGTTTTGTCGCAACACCTTGGTTCGCGAGCGATCCACGAAACTACATCTATGCAAGCGGTTCCTGGGTGATGCGAGGTGAGTTTGCCAACTTCTGGCAATCCGAGGGCAAGCTTGTCATCAACAACATCAACGGCAGGCTCTTGAGGGAAGTGCTCGGTGAGCAGCGTGTGGTCAATATCCAGTCCGGAGGTCCCGCGGAATTTGTGTTCTCGGGAGGTGCCCTGAAGGCTCCCGGTGGCAAGGACCTGGTGTTGAATGCCCAGCAGGCCAGTGTCCGGGTGTCTCTTGGCGAGGGCAATAACCTGCCGAAAAGGGTCAATATCGCAATCGACAGCACGCTTGATCTTTCCTTGCTGCGTGACTTGGTGCCTCAGATCGAAAGCGCCACGGGCAAGGTTCAAGTGAAAGGCAGTATCAAGGGCAGCGTCAGCAACCCGGAACTTGCACTTGAGGTGTTCGACGTCAGGGCCAATCCCTTCACGGCTGGCACATGGGAACCGCTTTCACTTGGCCTGGCTGACTTCCGGCCACCGTTGCGCAATATCCGGTTCAAGGCCCACGTCCAGGAAGGGATATTGTTTGTTGACTCTTTCTCGGCGGCCAAAGGTTCGGGGCGTGTCGAAATTGCCGGGGCCATTCCGATTTTTGCGGAAGAAGATGTTCAGGATTCCACGATGGACATCCGGTTTGACGATGCCACCATTGTTTACCCGGTGGCATTCCTGAAAAGCTTTGAATCGAGCGTGAGCGGCAATCTTGCCTTGTCTGGAAGGGGGAAGCCCTATCGACTGTCTGGCGACTTGCAGATCACGCGGGCTCGTTCCACGCGCGAAGTGGATTTGCGCGAGGAGATTCTTAACACAATCCGCCGCCAGGCCGTCGTTCTTCCCCAGGTGGCGCGCGACCCACTACTTCAATTTGACATTGCGATCCGCGCCGACCAGACCATCAACGTCAACAACCGCGTGATCCAGGCGCTCTTGAGCAGCAACTTGCAGCTGACGGGATCCGACCAGCAGCCATCGGTCCTGGGTCAGATCGATATCGCCAGGGGCAAGTTCGTTTACAAACGGGATTTCTCCATCACGCGCGGAATCATTTCGTTTGATGATCCGCTCCGTGTTGATCCAACGCTGGAGATCAGCGCCGTCAGTGAAGTGCAGAATTACCGCGTTTACATCAACATGAGCGGTCGGGCATCGAATCCCCGTGTGGATTTCTCGGTCGACCCGCCGACCAGGCAAAATGGTACACCGATCAACAAGGTCGATATCCTTGTGCTGCTGGGGCGTGGATCCCTGCCGGAGGAACAACAAGCCCTGGGTGAGTCGCAGAACGTGGCTGCTGCCGAAGGGTACGGGATTATCGCCGGGCTACTCGAGGAACCAGTGGAAAAGCTATTCGACCTCTCGGGTCAGAAGGTCGTGCGTGAAGTTTATATCGATACTTATGCGTCTCCGGAAGGCAAGCCAGTTCCGCGAGTGAACCTACCCCTGAACCTTGGTGATGAGCTGGACGTCGTATTGCGTGTCGATCCATCTTCGCTAAAGGTTTCGAGTGAGTATTCGGTCTCTGAAAACATCAGTGTCAGCGGTGGTTTTGAGCGACAGAACGCAGATACGACGACGTCGACCGAAACCCAGGGTTCGTCGCCTGCGGATACCGGGGTGGACTTGAAATTTCGTTTCGCATTTCCATGATGGTGGTTTTCCTGGCAATGGTTGCTTACCGGTTGAACATGAGCAAATGGTCGCGGCTGCTCCAATGCGCGGGCACGGCAATGGCTTGCGCGATGGCGACCCTTGCTTCTGAAGTCGCAGCCGCGGCAACCTGGGAAGTGGCTCCAGGCATCATCAGCGAGACCGCTGCACGCAATTTGCGCGAGCGTCATCCGCGGATTGAAAATCCAGGCGACTTGATGCGATTGCTGCAAGACATGGCCCGCAAGGCGGAGCTACTCGACCTCAATGCTTCGTTCGTGCCGGATGGTGATGGTGGGAAGTTCCTTATCACCGGACGTGGTGCGATGACGGTCGCCGAAATTGACATCCATAGTTCCCTGAGGGACTTGCGTTCCCAGTTGAGGGCGATGGCCCAGAACGTAGAGGGTCAGGTTGATACGCCGGCTCTTCGGGAGAGAGTCCGTTCCGATTTCACTGCGTACTTGCACCGCCGCGGGTTTTTCGGGGCCAAGGTTTCAGTCAAACCCGAGGTCGATCAGGACTATCTCGTCTACAAGGTCAAAGTGTCAGAGGGCGAGCCTTGCGTGATCGAGAAGATTGATATCGGTATCAAACTGCCCTTCGGTGCAAGCACTGGCATTGTGACGGGAGATATCTGTGATGAGGAGGCTGTCCGCCAGAGCGTCGAGCGCCTTCTCGATGCCATGCGTGACCGCGGCTACAATCAGGCAAGGATTGAGCTTGCCGGGATGACCAGGCATCCAGAGCGAAACACGGCCACAGTCCATGTCGGCGGGGTTCTTGGCAAACGCATTCGTTACCAGGTGAATGACAAGTCGCGGGCGTACCGGATTGGTGACCTGTTCGGAGCCAATGAGCTGAGCGGCATCGACCCAACGATTGTCGGGCCGGACGCAATGGCTGCTGAATTGGTCCGTCGATACAAGTCCAAGGGATTTAACGATGTCGCCGTGACTGGACCCAAGCAGGATCGCCGCGCGGATGACGAAATTGTTTATGTGTTCGATGTCGATCCGGGTCCTCAATACAGCTTGCGCAGTGTCAATTTCGAGGGCAGCCAGCGTTTCCCCAATTCCGAATTGCTTTCGCTGATGAATTTGCAGGGTTTCTGGCAGAACACGTCAGTTCCCCTTGATCCTGAAGTGATCCGCGCCGGTGTTGACGCGATCAAAGTGAAATACCAGTCGAGCGGTTTCTGGGATGTGGCGGTGCGTGATCGTCCCCCAGCCAAGGACAAGGATGCGGGCATCGCTCAAGTGACCATTGCGATCAACGAGGGCCAGCAAAGGATGCTGGGCTCGGTTTCGGTTCGTGGCAACAAGTTTTTCCCAGCTGACATCCTGCTGCAATTGCCGGAGGGCGAAGGCAAGCTGGAAATCGGTGCCCCGTTGGATCGCTCTGTGCTCTATAAGTTGCAGCAGGCCATCCGCACCCGCTATTTCGAGGCCGGGTACCTCTATACAGACGTCAAAGTTGACCTTGCGTACCGGCAGGAGAAGAAGCTGATCCAGGTCGATGTCGTGGTCGAGGTGTTTGAGGGCAGCCGTGTGAAGATCGGGAACATCTCCGTGACCGGTCTGGCTCGCACGAAGCCCAAGGTCGTCTTGCGCGAACTTCGCTTCGAGCCGGGCCAGTGGTACGACCCGGAAAAGATCACCGAGTCCCGGCGGGCCCTTGTCGCCCTCGGTCTTTTCCGGGCTGTCCAGATCCTGCCGATGGATCGTAACGCCCTTTCCGACGAGGAACCCGAACTGGATATCCTGGTCGATGTCCGTGAAGGGAAGGCGGGCAGTGTTTCCTTCGGGCCTGGGTGGAGTCTTGCCGACGGATACCGGTTCAACACCGAGGCCACCTACAACAACATTGGCGGGCTTGCCCGGCAGGTTTCACTGCGCGCGGGTTTCTCGCAGGAAGTAAGGCAAGTTGCGATCGGTAACAAGACCCTGGTTGGCAGGAATATCGGTGGGGGTTACGTGGAACCCTATGTGCTTGATCTTCCTTTCGACCTTACTGTGTCTGCAACCAACCAGGCGCGTGCGACCGAGACCGCCTGGGAACTCAGTCGCGCCGGCGAAGTGGCCCTGAGCAAGAAGCTCAGATGGTTGGGGCCGACTTCAGTGGCTTCGTTGTATTACGGGCAAAAAGTCACGCGGCAGGAGTCTGATTACGCCAGGCGTTCTGCTTTGCTTTCCGATGATGTGCGTGTTGGCGTTGTCGGTTTGCGGGCAAACATCGACCGCCGAAACGATACGACTTGGCCCACACGTGGATGGACCATGAGTCCGGAAATCAGCATGGCCCGGTTTGCGATGGGCGGTGACCTGCGCTTCTTGCGCACCCAACTGGACTATGCCAGGTATTTTGGCCTGCGCCCCCGTTTCGTGCTTGCGGTTGGCGCAAGTGTATCCGCTTACCAGGATGTTGAACGCAAGGGAGAAGATCGTTCGCTGGACTTGTTGCCCCCTTCAGAGAGGCTGTACGTCGGTGGTGCTGACTCGATACGGGGTTATCGCGAACGGTCTCTTGGCCCCCTGGTACGCAGCCCTGTGATCGATGATGACGGGATCTGGAATTGCGGTTGGCAAACAAGTCGTTCAGGGGGTTCCCGGCGACTTGTGTTCAAACTGGAGGGACGTTATCGCCTTACTGACAGCCTTGCTGCAACGGCCTTCGTCGACAATGGCAATGTGTTTTTCAGCAAGGAAGAAATGGACAGGTTCGGCAAGGCTTTTTCTGATCCAGTCGAAGTATCCGGTGTGGGTGACGAATGTGCCCCCGGGCAAGCGATCCGCAGCGTCGAAGACAATAATGGATACAGCCTGGATGACTTGAAGAAGGAGCCCGGGCTGCTCTGGACCAGGCACTATTCAAGCTATGGCACCGCCATAAACTTTCTGACGGCGATTGGCTCCGTGAATCTTGCCTACGGACTGCCCATGCGGGAGCCAACGTCTTCTGCATGTAGCAGTGGTGAGGGAGATTGTTATCCGAGGGGCAAGCAGGAAGGTTACTGGCTCACTCGCGGTGAGTTTCATTTGAATGTCGGGGCGCGATTTTAAAAAGGGGATCGAAACTGTGATGCACGATGATCAGCATCAGCAAGAGCTGGCAACCCATGACATGGAAATCAGCAACTATTTGGCAGGGGCTTCCCCCGATGAACGCATTGCGGCGCTGCGCGAACTTGGCGCCCGCGGCATGGTAATGCCACCGGCGCTGGTTTCCGCACTGTTTTCGCTGGATATTCCGGTGGCAGAAAAGCTTGCGTTACTTGAGGTGGCGTCTCTTGCGGGTGACGAGGGGCTGGAGTCCTTCATTTTTGACAACCTGGTCCATTGGACCCAGGAGCTTGCCGCTCGCGCATTGCGCTTGTGGGCGCAGAATCCCGTTCGCGGGAATCGTTGGCAGGATTTGTCGAGGCTTGCCCAATTGCCTGGAATTCCGCAGCGTGTCCTCTACACCATTCTTGACATTGCGCCGGCTTGCGACGGGCGGCGTGAACCAGTTATCTCTCTGGTCAAGGCATGTGTTGAGCCAGCCGTGCGCGAACCGCAAGGGTACTTGTCCCCGGCATTCAACGCTTTGATGCTGGTCCGGATGTACGAATTCAAGATATTTGACGAGCGTGTTGTCGCGCTGGCGGCATCCATCTGCAAGCGTGCTGCAGCCGAACTGGTACCTGAAGACAAGTCGGCCATGGCGGCATGGCTTTACCTCTGGCGATTTTCACCGGACACGTTTGCCTCGCTGGCATCAACAATCCCTGGCGATTCTCCGCAGCGGATGGTCGGGAGCCTTTCCGCGGACTTCAGCTTGACTTCTCAAGTGCAGGCGGCCTTGCCGGCTCGCAAAAAGCGTTCGCCTGCACGCGTCCATGTCGCAGACGGTGGCGCAGCGGCTTGCCTTTCCAAGCTTTGCAGGCAGGCGTCTGGCGCCCCTGCGGATGGTGGTGTCACGACAGGGTCCGTTTGGCACCTGCTTCTGCGCGTGGCGGATCCATCAACGCCGGAGCGTGACCTGCGGGAACATGCAGCGGCGTTGCGTCCGATGGGTGGCATTTACCGGATGGCCTACCTGCGAGCGCTTGGTCACCGTCGCGGCAGTGACGAGGCCGTTTTGAAGTTGCTGGACTTCGTCCGATCGAACCATTCACCCGAACTGCGTGAAGTGGCGCGGTCCTTGTCGGCGATCGGAACGCCCCGCGCCGTGCAGGAGTTGATCGCGATGATCTCGCGTGCGAATGCGGATGTCGATTTGCAGCTCGACATCGCGTCGCTGCTGCGTCGTCATAACCTGCAGGCGCATCGAGCTGAGCTCATGGCGGCGGCAAACCACCTTGCCGCACGGGTGCGTGAAGGGCGCGGGACCGGGAGCGGTGCCGAGGCCACCTTTGAGGTGTGGGAAGCCCTGCTCGAATTGGTTGGTAATGAGGTCCCTGCCAAAATTGATTCAGCCTCGTCACCGGTTTCGACCAGCACGTCCAATACCGTATCCGGATTTGAGGTGGGCGAGATGGACGCCGGGTTGTCCAGGATCATTCCCAACTACTCAGAGTTGTCTGCCGAGGTCAAAAGGGCGTTACGCACGGCATGGTATTTTCACCGCCAGATTGAGGCGCATCCTGCGACTTCGGCGATCGACCTCAGCCCGGTGATTGACATGCAGTACAAGGCCCTGGAACTTCTGTTCCGGGAGTTTTTTGAGGACGCTTCCAGCCGGCTTATCCAGACCGGTGTCATCCAGCGCAAACTCGACCTGATCGGGTATTCACGTCCCGTTCCTGCAAAGATGGATGAGTTTGAAAGCTTCGTGGCCGGTATGCCGGTGATTGACTCCATCCCGTTTTTCAGCAAGTTCAAGCTCAGGAAGATGCTGCTCGCCCTTTGCCAGTTTAAACCCGGTAAGCGTTTCACCCTGGATGGTCTCAAGGCATTTGGGTTGTTCTTCTTTGTCTTCGGGCGTAGCGAATGCCGGTTCGGACTGGCTGGAATCGTCCCGGTTGTGCCCGGGACGGTTGCAAACGACCGCAAGTTGGCGGAATTTTGCCGTCTGCTCCACGTTTTCCAGGACTTCCGCAACCGGGCAGCCCACGAGGGGTTCCATCCGGAGGCTGCCGCCGACATCCAGGGGATCTGGCGGAATTCCGCGGAAATCATTCAGACGGCATTCGCGATTCGCAAGGCTTTCGGCCGTTCGGGCCCCGAACCGGGCCTTGTCCGGGGCCGCGCCAGCTGATAACCTCGCCCCTCTGGTTCCAGAAAAAACGAATTTCAGGAACTTTTTCAGAGGGTTGGGGGTTTTTATGGCTGCCATTTCGGCGTCTTCGAGTTCCACCGGTGGCAACACAGGCACAACCGGTCAAAAAGTTGCACTTGTAACAGGCGCTTCGCGCGGTATCGGTGCTGCTTGTGCCATCGCTCTCGGGCATGCAGGTTTCAAAGTCGCGGTGCATTACCGCGGCCAGGAAGACAAGGCGATGGCGGTCTGTGCTCAGATTCCAGGCGCCAAGGCATTTCGTGCGGACCTTTCGGATCCTGCGGCTTGCCAGGAGTTGATCAAAACTGTGACCGCGGAAATGGGTGGTTTGCATGTGCTCGTGAACAACGCGGGTGTAGCCATCGACCAGGTCCTGCCTCTTGCCAAACCTGATGACTTCGACACGCTCATCGCAACCAACCTGAAGCCGGTGTTCATGCTGTCCAAGTTTGCCGCGCGGCAGATGATTCGACAAAAATGGGGGCGCATCATCAACTTGGCGTCCGTAGTCGGTTTCACCGGCAATCCGGGTCAAAGCATGTACGCTGCCACCAAGGCCGGCATCACCGGATTCACCAAGTCGATCGCAGCGGAACTGGCTCCCTACGGGATCATGGCCAACTGTGTGGCCCCGGGTTTCATCCAGACCGACATGACGGCTGCTTTGCCTGAAGGCGTCAAGGAAGCGATGTTGTCCAGGATTCCCTTGAAACGTTTTGGGCAGGTTGAGGACATTGCCGGAGCGGTAGAATTCCTCGCCTCCGAAAAGTCTTCGTACATCACCGGGTCCACGATCCATGTGAATGGCGGAATGTTCACCAACTGACGGGATTTTCATGTCTCCCCAGAACGCGAAAACACCAGCGAACCAGCGTATTTTCATCACAGCATTCGGGCACTTTGTTCCTGCGAATGTCATCGATAACGAATTTTTTGGCACTCTGGATATCGGCTCTGATGGGCAGTGGATTGTCGACCGGGTCGGAATCCGTGAGCGGCGTAGCATCCTGACCACCGCTGAATTGCGCGCGTTACGTCGTCGTGAGATCACGCGAGATGACTTGTGGGCAGCCGGCAGGATCATGACGTTCGGCAAGATGGCGGCGAGCGCCTGGGAACACGGCATGTCTCGTGCGGGCCGCCGCACTGCAGACCTCCACGCGGATGCGGTCATTGGTGGCACGTCTGTGCCAGACAGCGACATTCCATCCCACGCCTGTTACGCGGCGCGTGATTCAGGGCTGTCGACAGGGTTTGCTTACGACACTAACTCTGCTTGCAGCACGTTTGTCGTACAGCTGCATACCATGCGTGGCCTGTTCGCTTCGGGTAGTGCGCGCACAGGAGCGATATTTGGGGCAGAGCGTTATACAACCCGCGTGGACTACGCCGACCGTAAAAGCTGCATCCTGTTCGGAGACAGTTCCTACGCGGCATTTATCGAGGCCTCGCCAAACGGCAAATGCCTGGAAGTCATCGATACTTTTGTTGAATCTTCTCCGGAAGGTGCGGACACGATCCGCATGCTTGATGGTAAACCGTTTGAGCAAGACGGGCAGGCTGTCCAGAAGTTTGCCATCCTGAAAACGGTTGCGGCGGCCCAGGCCATGCTGGAGCGCAACAAGTTGTCGGTCTCTGAAATCGACTGGTTTGTCGGGCATCAAGCAAACCTGCGAATGCTTTCGTCGGCGGCGCAGCGACTTGGTCTTGCTCCTGAACAACATCTATTCAACGTGGACACGCATGGAAATCAGGGTGGGGCGGGAGCGCCTGTATCGCTCAGCCAGAACTGGGATCGCCTGCGACCGGGGCAACATGTGGTCATGTCCGTGGTTGGTTCTGGCCTGACATGGGGCTCTGCCCTGTTCAAGGTCCATGGTTGATTGCCCATGAACGGTGATGCCGCCAGCGGAAAGCCCTGGATCCTGATGACGGGTGCCAGTGGTCTTCTTGGTCGTTACCTGCGCTACGCCCTGAATTCCAAATACCGTTTCTGGTGTGTGGATCGCGCTCCCGTTCCTGACATGTACGTTGGTGATGTTGGAGATGTCGTGGACCTCGGCAGTCTGTCGACATTGACAGAGGCGTGGGAGCGTCGTCGCGAGATCACCAGCAATTTACACGCCGTTGTGCATCTGGCTGCTTATTACGATTTTTCAAACGTCCCGAATCCCGCTTATGTGCGTGTCAACCAGGGTCTTGAACGACTTCTCATGCTGATATCCAAAGATGCGCCTGGAAACTGTGTTTTCGTTCATGCGGGCAGCGTGATTTCTCTTGCACCGTCCATGCCCGGCCAGCGCCTGAACGAATCAAGTCCCCGTGCGGCAACCTGGGAATACCCGCGCAGCAAGCAGCAGGCGGAGCGTTTGCTTGACCAGAGTCCATTGAGGCAACCGATCATCCAACTGATCCTGGCAGGCATATACACTGACTGGTGCGAACTGGTTCCCTTATTTCAATGGATCGAGTTGTGCGGGCGTCCGGGGATTGAGAGGAATTTTTACGCTGGGCCACCCACCCGCGGTCATTCCTACGTTCACATCGAAGATGTCGTGCGCGCCTTTGAGATTGTCCTGGACAGGTACGGAAATGGTGGAGATCTGATCAAACAGGCTGAGTTTGAGCTGCTCGAGAAGCGGCTCAAAAAAAGCGTCGAGGTCAGCATGGAGGGCGGTGTCCGGGAAAAGTTTCTGATCGGTCAGCCGCAACCCGTGACCTACCGGGAAATTCATGCGCGGGCCTGTTCTGCCCTCTTCGGGCGCGCACTCCCGCTGATTCAGCTGCCCCCCGAGTGGGCAAAGGTCGGAGTCGCGATCCTGGCAATGGTGGCTAAGGCCCGGAAAAAGCCTCAGTTTATTCGTAGCTGGATGGTGGACCGGGCAGGTGATCATTATGCGCTGGATTTAACCCGCGCGCGGACGCGCCTTGGCTGGGTACCCAAGAAGTCGCTGCAGACCGATCTGGATGGTATGCTGGGTCGCGCAATGCGCGAACGCGACCGGTGGCTCAAGGCTAATCTGGCACGACCGGGATGATGTCAGATGGGCGGAACTAAGACGATTTCCCCGGCCACATTTTTCCAAACAGTGTAACCCAGATTTAAAAGCGCGCGCAGTTCATCAAGCAAGACCCGGGGACTGGCTACCAGCAGTCCAGTTGTCGGGTCAATGATACCCTCTCCCGTCGGACCACTGCCCAATGTTGATCCGGGTGCCACCTTCACTGGTATTTTGATTTCTCGAAGGATTCCTGCAAGCGGTCCGTTGACTAAGTCAATGAAGGCCGCTTGTTCGGCGGGCGTAAATGTATCCCATGGCTGAGTGGTGCGGAGGATGGCCTTGAGCAAACCCGTCGTTTTTGGATCCAGGTTCAGCAAGTTGACCCATTCTGAATTGCTCGATCCGATATAAAAGAAACCGCCGTTTTTCGCTGCAGAGATTTCCTGCAGCCGGTCCCACATTTCACCGGCGAGCGTGGCAATTGTCTTCGGATCGTAGCGCAAGGTGCCATCTGGTTTGGTGGCATAGGCTGTCATCGCTTTGATGACGTCTTTCAGCGAACTGGACTTTGCCAGGTCTTGGGCGTACGTCGCGTAATGTGACACGTCTGGAATCCTGTTTGTAAGGACTGGGAGTCCTCCCTCTGCTGCATTAGACATCCCTTGAATTACGCCCGGATTATCGAATGCTTTTCCGGCTGGCAATGCGTCTTTCAGGTTTATCTGGGTCATTTTTTCGCCGTTGATGGTAGTTGTCGGTGCCGTGGGATTCCGGATGGCGGCCCAATAAGTGAGCAAGTTTCCTGCGAGCGCGACAAGGTTTGATCCGTTCTGCTTTTCCATGGCGGCGATTTGTTCCGCGATCGACTGATTTGGGTTCAGTGCGATATAAAGCGTCTTCCCGGCTTCAACGGCTGTTCCGATGGCCGCCATGCCAGTTCCGATAGCGGTTGCACCGGCAACAATTGCGGCGGGGGGAGCCGCAGGCAACATCAAGATGGCGCCCACCGTCACACCGACCGCGACACCACCAGTGACTAGACAAGCGACTCCATAGTTGTACCATGAGTCTGCTCCGCCCAAGGTGCATGTGCTGACACTCTGGCCGACGTTTGAAACCATCTCTCCAATCGACGCCAATGCGTTAGCGGGCAGTTTTATGAACCCGTCGGCGAAATGATAGACGCCCTGTCCAGCCGTGCTTATTAGGCCGTAGTTGAAGGCTTCTGGCTCTGCACTCAAACCTGTTGCCGAGGCAGGTCTTTCACATTTCTTATAGGAGCCGGACAGAATCCCACTGGGTGCCCCGTCGCAGTAATAGTTGCAGCCGGTAGTGTATATCCAGCCAGTCCTCATGCAATTTGCCTGCGCCTCAAGGCACGCTGCCATTGACGGGAACTGGTTTTTGTATCCGCAGGCCTGGTTGGCTTCGCTAACTGGGTCCGGCGGCATGGATTGAACGGCCGTCGCCAAGCCCAATGCATCTTTGGGTGCGTTTCCTTTCTTTGACGATTTCGGATTACCTGCAAGGTCGGCTGGCAAATTTTCCCCGCGATCTGCGAAAACCAATTCCCCGGATTCGCCGGTACGCAGAAAACCAAGAAAGGGTATGCATTGCGGATCCCTTTGGAAGCTTGGCGGGACGCTGGACAGTGCCTCAGCACGACATGTTCCGGAGCCGGAGGAAACCACCCTGCTGTCCGGAATCTCCAGAACTTCACCAGCATTGGTAACGGCATAAAGGGTGCACATCACAGGATTCGTCGCTAGATCTGCCAACGGGCCGAAAACACAGCCCACGACCCGGGTACCTTTGACTTGGGATGCGAGCTTTGGAACGTTCACTTTTCGGAACTTGATGTCATCCGAATCGGTGACAATATTTTCTCCCGGTGGTCGGGGGGCATTCCCAGTCGATTCGAGCGGTTTGTTCGAACTCCCTGCAACGATCACTTTCCGAAAGCCACAGGACGACGCGATGCTCGCGATCAAGAATGCCAACGTGATGTGAGTTAATGTCGCATTGCGAGTCTCGTAACGCATGATCGAATCTCCCGGGTAAGCGTCCGAGGAGAAGTTCGGTCGAGGGGGCAGGAACTTTATCCATCTTGGAAGGGGTTGTTGTTTGTTTCGAAATTTCGAGGGGTTATGTCTCGATGATTTCTTCACCATAGCGTTGGTGTTTTTATGGTCAAAAACAACCCGGAGGCGCGCCGCCATGAACCTCGATGTTGTCGGTCCCTAAAGACAATCATCGAAGCTTAAATCGGGATGAGCTTTGGCGTCCCGATTAGCGGAACGCCGCAATTCCCGTGATGTTCTCGCCGATCACCAGACGGTGGATATCTTCCGTGCCCTCGTATGTATTGACCGTCTCGAGGTTCATCATGTGCCGGATCACCGGGTACTCGTCGATGATGCCGTTGCCACCCAGCATGTCGCGTGCGTCGCGGGCGACGTCGAGCGCCATGCGGCAGTTGTTCATCTTGCCGAGCGACACTTGGTGAGGGTGGAGCGTGCCTTTTTCCTTGATGCGTCCCATTTGGAGGACGAGGAGCTGCGCTTTCGTGATCTCTTGAACCATCTTCACCAGCTTTGCCTGCGCCAATTGATTTCCGGCAAGAGGCTTGCCGTCAAAAATTGTGCGGCTTTTGGCGTAGTTGAGGGCTGTGTGGTAGCAGGCGTTGGCGGCGCCGATCACGCCCCAGGCAATGCCGTAACGGGCCTGGGTAAGGCAGCTGAGTGGTCCGCGCAGGCTTTCGACACCTGGCAGAATGTTTTCTTCTGGAACGACACAGTCTTGGAAATGCAGTTCGGAAGTTGTGCTGACGCGCAGCGAGAACTTGCCCTTCATCGTGGTGGTTGTAAATCCAGGTGTGCCTTTTTCGACGATGAAGCCGCGCACTTTTCCGTCCAGCTTTGCCCACACGACCGCGATGTCAGCGATGCAGCCGTTGGTGATCCACATCTTGTTGCCGTTGAGCTTGTAGCCACCGGGCACTTTTTCTGCCTTGGTATTCATCGAGCCCGGGTTGGATCCCGCGTCTGGTTCGGTCAGGCCGAAGCAACCGATAAGATGGCCCGTCGCCAGTTTCGGCAGGTATTTATCTTTCTGCTTCTCTGAACCGTAGGTGTAGATCGGGTACATGACCAGCGATCCCTGGACGGAGCAGAAGGAGCGGATTCCTGAATCGCCGCGCTCGAGTTCCTGCATGACGAGGCCGTAGGCAACCTGGCCAAGGCCTGGGCAGCCGTAACCTTTGATGGTTGAACCCAGCAGGCCGAGCTCGCCAAACATGGGAATGAGTTCCATGGGGAACTTTTCGTCCCGGTTAGCCTTCATCATGAGGGGTTCTACACGCTCGTCCACGAAGTTGCGGACCGATTGGCGGACGAGGAGTTCCTCTTCCGTGAGAAGGCTGTCGATGTTCATGTAGTTCAGGGATTCGTAGGCTGCCATGAGCGGGCTCCTTTTCGGGCCATTTTTGCCCTCTTTTTGTTGCTCGTCTGGGACCGCCCGGAGTAGTGTGCAGGGCGCATCAGAGCGAGGATTCCGCATGTTTAATCGAGCCGAGGTCATTGATCAAAACTTTTCTCGCTTCGTCCGCGAGGGAAAACTGCCGGCTGAAAGGTCTTCAACCGGGCTTGCACAATCGGGCTTGCGCCCGGCGGATCTGATGGACCTGTTCGAAAGCCAGATGATCAGCCGGCACCTGGACCTGATTGCCCGGGTCCTGAAAAACGAGAACCTTTGCTACTACACCATTGGCAGTTCCGGGCACGAAGGCAACGCTGCTCTGGGGAAGGTTTTCCGGCTGACGGACATGGCTTTCCTGCACTACCGGAGCGGCGGTTTCATGATCCAGCGGGCCAAGCAAGTGCCCGGAACCACTCCTGTTTATGACACGATGCTGTCGTTTTTTGCGTCCACCGAGGAACCCATTGCCGGCGGGCGCCACAAGGTGTTCGGCAGCCTGCCCCTTCTTGTTCCGCCCCAGACCAGTACGATTGCCTCACATTTGCCCAAGGCGGTGGGGGCTGCCCTTTCGATCCATCGCGCGCACGCGATGGGAATCGAATCTGTCATGCCGGCCGACGCCGTGGTGGATTGCACCTTTGGTGACGCTTCCGCCAACCACTCAACCGCCATAGGGGCAATCAACATGGCCTCGTGGGTGGGCTACCAGAACATCCCGCTTCCCCTTGTTTTTACCTGTGAAGACAATGGCATAGGTATTTCTGTTGCGACACCGGACCAATGGGTGGAACGCAACTTCTCGGGCCGTCCAGCAATCAAATACTACGCGGCCGATGGCCTTAGCCTGCTAGATACCTACAAAGTGGGAGAGGAAGCGGTCCGCTACGCCCGGGAACGGCGCAAGCCCGTATTCCTTCATGTCAAGACTGTACGCTTGATGGGTCACGCCGGATCCGACATGGAGAACTCCTACCGTTCCTTTCCGCAGATCGAGGAAGTCGAGTTCCAGGATCCTCTGCTCCATTCGGCCAGGCTGGTGCTCGAGAATGGACTCGCCTCTCCGGAAGAGCTGGTCAACATGTACGAGCAAGTGCGGGAGCGGGTGCGCCACGTTGCAGCGGCAGCCATGGAGCGTCCACAGCTCTCCGACCCGGCGGAAGTCCGCTCGACCATCACGGCTTGCGTACACAAGCGCAAGGCTCCGCCAATTCCATCCGAAGCTGACCGCCAAGCGGCATTCGGTGGGTCTGACTGGGCCAAGACGAAAATCCCACTGCACATGGCCAAGCTGATCAACCTCGGTCTGCATGACATCTTGTTGCGTTACAAAAACACAGTGATTTTTGGCGAGGATGTGGCGCAAAAGGGCGGCGTTTACAACGTCACGGATGGCCTGTTTAAAAAATTCGGTGCGAAGCGTGTATTCAACTCCCTGCTCGATGAGCAGTCGATCCTGGGCACGGGGATTGGCATGGCCCACAACGGATTTGTCCCGATCCCGGAAATCCAATTTCTGGCCTACTTTCACAACGCCGAAGATCAGATCCGCGGCGAAGCCGCAACGTTGCCGTTTTTCTCGCAGGGCCAGTTCACCAATCCAATGGTGCTGCGCATCGCTGGACTTGCTTACCAGAAGGGCTTCGGCGGGCACTTCCACAACGATAACTCGCTGGCAGTGCTGCGCGACATTCCGGGCATCATCATCGCCGTGCCTTCCACGGGCGCTGACGCCGTCAAAATGATGCGTAGTTGTGTGCGCGAAGCATACGAGAACGGGCGGGTTGTGGTGTTCATCGAGCCGATTGCTCTGTACATGACGCGCGACCTGAACGTAGAAGGCGATAAAGTGTGGTGTGCTGAATACCCCGCTCCGGAAGACGAAATTCCGGTGGGAGAGTTTGGCGTCCATCGCTCCGGCGCGGCCGGCGAGGTGGCCGATTTAACGATCTTGACCTACGGCAACGGCTACTATTACTCGCGCCAGGCGAGTGAGGTGCTGGTCAAAGAGCACGGCAAGAAGGTCAAGGTGATTGACTTGCGATGGATTGCGCCCATCGACATGGACAAGGTGGCGAAGGAAATCGGTTCTTCGCGGCGGGTCCTTGTCGTCGAAGAGTGTCGCAAGACAGGCTCACTGAGTGAGTATCTGGTCAGCGCTCTGGTCGAACGCATGGACCCATTGCCCCGGATCAAGGTGGTCGCAGCTGACGATTGCTTCATTCCACTCGGGCGCGCGGCCGCGGCTGGCCTGCCTAAAAAAGAGGAAATCCTTGCCGGTGCCCTGGAGCTTCTGCGCGATCACTCGAAGGCTCCCGCACGCAAGCAAGTGGAGACAGTATGACCAAAAAGAACCGCATTGTTGTCATCTGTCCAGGGCGTGGTTCTTACACGAGTGAGACCCTTGGCTACTTGAAGCAGTGTCGCGATAATCCTGTCGTTGCTGATTTTCTTGCTGATATTGACCAGCGTCGCGCCCAACTTGGCGAGCCGACCATCTCTGAACTGGACAACGCAACGAACTTCAGTCCAAGCCGCCACACGCGTGGCGAAAACGCTTCGACTTTGATCTATGCGTGCTCGTTTGCGGACTTTGCTTCGATAGACCTTGAGAAAAACGAGATCGTTGCCATCACCGGTAATTCGATGGGCTGGTATCTGGCCCTTGGATTTGCCGGGAGCCTTGACTGGGCTGGCGCATTTGAATTGATCAACACCATGGGATCGATGATGAAGGACAAGATCATCGGTGGTCAGTTGATTTATCCGGTGGTTGATGGAGATTGGCGTTTTTCACCTGAATTGCAACAGACTGTATCCCGCGCGATTGACGATGCACGTGCCGCAGGCGGCCAGGTCCATCCTTCAATTCATCTTGGCGGCTATGCGGTCATTGGTGGCGACAGTGTGGGTTTGAATTACTTGATGAAAAACCTGCCAAAGCTGGAGCATTACCCCCTTCAACTCATCAACCACGCAGCATTTCACACGCCGCTGTTGCGTGAAACTTCCGAACGTGCTTTTGCGTCGATTCCCGGATCGATCTTCCACCGGCCACGCGTCCCGATGATCGATGGTCGCGGTCAGATCTGGCAGCCGTGGAGCACGGATGTTAATGACTTGTATGATTACACGCTTGGTCACCAGGTTCACGAAATCTACGACTTCACACGCGCAGTCACGGTTGCCTTGAAAGAATTCGCCCCTGATCAGCTGTACCTTCTTGGTCCAGGCAATAGCCTTGGGGGTGCGATCGGTCAGGTGCTTGTGGCCAACCAGTGGCAAGGCATAAAGAGCAAAGCCGACTTCTCTGCGGTTCAGAAAAGCCGGCCTTTTTTGGTTTCGATGGGCCTTCGGAATTCTTCCAGGACGCCCTGATGCCGTGTTCTCAGTTCGTGCTTTTCAGCCTGAGGAAAATGCCCTTCACTTCGGCGTCATGTGGCCCGGACTCGTTGTTCCATCGCTTTTCCACAAAGTTGCTGCTTAGTGAGCGGGTATTGCTGTCGGCGTCACTCAAGAATTGATCGCGCGAAACCAGGGAAACGCCAGCCCTCATGCTGTTGGTAACAGCTTTTGTGGCCACTCGCATGATATAGGTTGCAAAAGATCCAGCCGGGATCTCGATGTCTCGTACGTCCTGTCCGTCAAGGTTTGTGATCCTGACCCCTACGCTACCCATGGTAGATTTGCCAAGTCTGCCTGAAAAGACCTTGTCACCGTGATTGCGCACAGTGAAGTGAATCAGGTGTTCGACGTTTGCCTTGATTGTTTTGAGTGCCGCATTTTCAATCTCATGGAAGGCGATGGAAACGTTTTGCTGTGGCGGCACGTAACGGAACTTGATGTCGTCAACAAGCATCTTTACTTGCTCCGCCTGAATTTCCGGGTCAGCAAAGTACCTGTGACAGTCGATGTAAAACCGGGTCATGATCTCGAAGTAATTGCCAGCGTTGGCGGTCGGGTTGACGGCCGGAACACGGTTGCTGTGCCCACGTTGATGCTGAGGGGTATCGTTCAGCAAGACGCGGATCCAGTCGTCCTCAGCCTTGTCGTGACGAAGGAAAATCTGGTGGTAGAAATGCCAGTTGTCTGATTCCTTGACCGGACTACCCTTGCCAATCATTGCCGGGTCGAAGTGGTAGGTCCCGAAGATGAAGTTGACGTGGTTTGGATAGTACATCGGTTTTGCAGATGCATTGGCTTTGCGAAATCCTTTCGGGAATTTCACCCAGAATTCGATTTGGTTGGCACGTCGTCCCTCAGGCAACAAGTAACCATCCTTGCCATACGCCAGGAGGCCGGGGCGCTTGCGGGTGACCCAGAATCCTGGCAGACCGCTCCCCTCCGTTTTCGGGCCAGTCGGGGTTTTAACAATTTTTGTGGTGTATTCTACCGCGAGGGCTGTTCCGCCATTGCGGCCCTGCCGAGGTGCGAGGGACAGTTTGTCGACGCCGCTATCTCCCTTGCCGCTTACCACTGTCTGCGTGATTCCGGCAGGCTGTTTTGCGAGCCAACCATCGTCGCGCAATTCAGCGTCTTCGAAGTCGAGCAACGTGAAGTCCTGACTTTCGCCAGGCTGCGCGGGCAAAGATGATGTTAAAATTGGAGAAGCAGAGTTTAGAAACACCGGGCCCTTGATGGAAGCTATAATGCCATCGTCTGAAACTTGGCGTCCATTTTCATCCAACTCATTAACGTCCGGATCGCCCTCAAATTCGCTGTCACCAGAAGAGTTAGTGTTACCACTTTGGTTTGAGGACCCATTTCTTTCCGCATTGTCATTCCCGCCCCCGGATTTTCTACTGCGAGCGGTATCCATTATTTGACGCTCCTGGATGGAGCAGTTGACCAAGATAAATGCAGTAAAGGATGCAGCAAGCAATGGAGCGCTTACCAAACCAGTGATTGCCAAGCCGCATATGGGGCGGTTGCGGAACTTTTGCATTTGAACCTCCAAGTTCTTACGTTTCGGACTTCGATCGTGGTTATCTGAGGAAATGCTTTCTTCCATGATAACCAGCCGGATAGATTGGGAAAATTGGCTCTTGAATCCCGCGATTTGCACCCATTCAGATCACATTTTTAATGATCTGAACGGGGCGTCATTCAAATTGGTTCTATTGGCAGTATGCGCCCACGGCGCTGTCCCATGTGCCGGGGCAGGCATTGACACAAGTTTCTGATTTTGCGGCAAGTCGCTGTAATTGGGGGCGGTCGATGATGGCTTCGTACCAGCTCAGGACCCCATCGCTGCTGGAGCTGAAAGAGGGATACCAGGTATTGAAACCTTCTGCCTGGTCCCAGTGGATCACACCATCTGCACCCCACTTGATCATCAATGCGGTTGCCGTCATGTACTGGTTGCCAGTGACATAGGGCAGGCAGTCCGGGGATGTCACACCATTGGTCTTGCTATCCCTGCAGGAAGTCAGGATTACCCTGCTTCGTTCATGGTATTGCGGCCAAAGGAACGGCAGGACTGGTTGTCCGTAGGACGCATTGCTCAGCCGCCGTGCTTCTTGCATCAGGGATTTTCGTTTTTGTTTCCAGGTGTACAAACCAGCGCCTTCAGCGGCATCAACGATATCAGCGCGGTTGTTGGCTGGATCGCCGGCAGGTGCCGGCCCAAGGATCATGTCGCGGTTGTGGTGGAGTGCAACGCGGCGATCGCACTGCGCGCCACTGTAAGCTCCCGATGCGCTGTATGCGACTTTTTCGGAGGTCGGATACATCAGGTATGCCGAAGGCATGATCATGTCGACGTATTTGCCAAAGGCAGCAAGGTTCTGCTCGTTCTGTTCTGTTTTTTGGGGATACCAGTATTCGACGTGCGGTGCGTATCCATAGAACCCGACCATCATGCCGGGGAAATATTTCCTGATGACTTGCAACACGTAGACAGCTTTGTCAGTCCCAGCCAGATCCGGGCATGGCAGGTGATAGTCATCAATGTAGTGAATGTCCTCGGGCGAATAATACCGGGCGATGTTGGCGCCAATTTGCTCCGCAGGGAGAAATTCGCAGAGGTAGGGGAAACCACCGTCCGGTGCTGTCTTGGGTTTCAGCAGGTACCATGCTGAAATGCTGCGGATTCCGGTATCTACACCGGAAGCTTTGAAATCCGGTGTGACCCCCGAACCGTACTTGGCGCTCAGGAAGGTGGGCTTGAAGCCGTCTTTAGATGCCAGCTTGAGGCGAAGCTGAACTTTGAAGTGACGCATGGAACGAAGGACTTGGTCTCTCGTTTCGTTGGCGCTTGACAGCTCTGATTTGAAGAAGGCGATGACATCAGTGCCGGCAAGATTTTTGAGCAAGCTTGACGCCGCGGCCCGCTCGGCTGGCGCCATCGACGGGAATCTCATCAAGCGCGCGCTGACAAGGGCAATCGACGGCAGTTTCATGCGCTCAATCCGCGCCAAGTCAGAGGTCTCAACGCTCCAGTCGCCCGAGGTTCTGTTGACGACCTGGGCGATGGTAGAGTTGAAGTCATCTGCGAGCCCATTCTGGAGGACTTTCTGGTATCCCTTCATCGCCACGAAATACTGGCGCAGCTTATGCAGCCGGGAGGCTTCTGCAACCGGCAGAGAATGTATCGTTTGTGACCAGTTCTGCTCTCGCTGCGCCATCAACTCATCGACGCGAGAGACAGGTTCAAAAGCTGCATTGATCGCAGGCAAACAGGCGTTGAGTGCGTTGATAAATTGACCAAGGTAAGGGTCTGCAGGATCCGGCTCGAGTGCATTGGACGCGTTTGCTTTGCAATCATTCAGTCGATGCTTGTAAGAGGCCAGGAGGACGCAGCCAGAAAGGTTGCCAACGGTGTCCTTTCCCAGGGCAAAGATGCTGGTTGTGGCAAAGGAAAGGATCGAGGGAATTCGCACCACGCGAGTCGTTGCTGCCAACATCGTTTCCCGGGCCAGTGGCCTGGTGCAGGTCGGGTCGGCATACAATCCCATCTCAAACAAGGGTTCTGATGGCGTGATCTGGATTGAAATCGAGGTTTCCTCGCCTTCGGTGCCTGGCACCAGAGTCACTTCGTTGCCGAAAGACGGATTCAAGGCGTCAACCCGGATTGCATTTGCGTGATCTAGGCTTCCTGGAAGGCCAGGTGCCGGCAAAGCTAACTGTGCGGCATTCCCAGCCACATCGGTGATCATGGACTCAGGTTGGAGTTGCAGGGCCTGCGTTGACAAGTACGCCAGTTTTGCAGAATTTTCCCCTTGAGCGACATCGTACTGGAATATGAGGGAACTGGAGCCACTTCCGGAAACATACGTTGCAGCTTTTCCTCCCGGTGCTGAGTTCAACATGAGGACAGGTACGCCAGAGACTTCTACTGGCTCACTGAATTGCACACCGATATTCAATCGTTGTCCGGCCAGGTAAGTGGGGCTTTGTGAAATGGCTGCGACCGAAGTGATCGTGGGTTGCGTGCTGTCGTAAAGATAGGCTCCGATGGGGATGCAGGGTGATGAGTTGCCAGCGCCGTCTACCGCCTTGATGGCTGGCTTGTAAACTGTTCCGTCAATTAGCGGATTGACCGGTTTTAAGGCGAACGGACCTGAGGTTGCGGCGAGGGTCTGGTCGGCTTGTTCGCAGTTCATGTCACTGAATAAAGTCACGGTCGTCGAAGATAGGTCATGCAGTTGGCCATGGATGGACGGTTGCGAATCCCTGCCAAGGTAATTCCCATCCGACGTGATTTTTCCGGACATCCTGAGTTGACTCATCAGTGGCGCGTTGGTGTCATAGATCACACCGTCGTCGCCATCGATTGAGGCAGCGTTCATATAACCAGATCTGTCCGTCACAGCTGCTTCAGGGATCCTGGGCATGATCCTGCCATTGCCCGTGATGCCATATACCCGCAGGTTGAAAGTCCGGTTGTCGACCTTTGTGATCACCCACGATCTAACGGTCGCGCCTGTGTCTGCAACCTGACTTATGTCCGACGAAGAGAATGTGTCGAGCTGTATCGGATGCGAGAACCGAACCTGGAAATTGATGGCGCGGTTGGTCGTTTCCTTTGATTGGCCAATCGCCCTCGTTATCACCACAGTAAGCGGGGCGGTACGCATTTCAACGGTCGCAGATGACTTGAATTCCGCGATGGGTCCCTTGTTTCCCGCTGGGTCACTGACTGCCGCGGCGGCCACCACTGGGCGGATGAAGCCATCAGTCGCATCAATCGCATGGATTTCAAAGTTCCTGTTGTCGCCTTTGCTGATGATCTGCCAGCGGACTTGCGCAGTTGATTCCGGACTGTTGGTGAGGTCGTCCGGGCCAAAAGTTGCGGGATCGATGGCCTCTGAAAACAAGATCCCGAATTTTACCGGCAAGGATCTGGTGTGTGGCAGTTGGTCGGTCGTACGTGAAATCTGAGACACCCTCGGGGGCAGGTTGTCGTGCTTGTAAGTGTACACATGCTTGCAGGTTGAAAAGTTTGAGGCCCGGTCGAATACCCGGACGGCATAGAAGGTAGTGTCGTTGGGTCTGACCGGTATGTTTTGCACTTCGATTGCACCGCTGGGTTGGCTGGTAGCAATCGCGGATGGCATTGGAGTGTTGCATACTGCCGTAGGGCCGGCGAAAACATGGACCGCCAATGGTCCGTTTTCTTCGATCAGGTTGAGGCCTAGCTTCAAGCGGGGTGCGATGCCATCAGATTGGAGGACGGCGGAACGGAATTCGACTTGTGGGGCAATTCCGTCAATCCTGATTTTGTAGGGCGAAAGGTCTGCCCCCGGATTGTCCGCTGGAATTGTGGTATTGGCTTTTATGCCTCGAACCGACTGGATTTCAAGCCCATTGGGCACCACAAGAGAATCCTGGGATTGGATGGTGAGCAGCTTTGTGTCGTGACCCTTCTTGACCGTGTAAGTAAAAGTCAAACGGTTCGTATTGTTCCCATATTCGTGGACGGCGGCACCATCGAGTGTTCCTGTTTCCAGCATGAGGCGGGCTTTGAGCGTCGGATTTGACGGTGCCCGGAGGACAACCTGCACTGGAGTGTCGAAGACAACATAGATCTTTAGCTGCTGGTTCACGCCAAGGATCGCGTCTTTGATGTCTGCGTAAATACCAGTGATTCGCGGTGCTTTGAGGGGGTCTGAAGGTGCTTCAGCGGAAGCGCCGTTTCGTTCTATTGCGGACTTGTCCTGACTGGATTTGCCAAGTCCCAGTTGCACCGTGTTTTCGTCAGAGCAGGCAGTTGCCCCAAACACAGTGACGGTCAAGACACTGACCAAGGTCCTTTGCAGGTTGCCGAGCATGATTCATCTCCCGAAATGATCCAGTCGTTTCGGAATGCGAATTTCTGGGGTGAAAGATTCTTGTAATGCCCCGGAATCAGATGATGAAATACGGTCAGATTCCGAGGCAAAAAATTCAGGGTACGGGAGTGTTTTCCAGGGATGCCAGGCGCTTTTTCGTTTTTTTCGTCAGGCTGGAATGGTCTGCTTGCTTGTGGGTGGCCAAATATCCGGGTAGCCGTTCGGCGGATTTCTCGTGCGCAATGGCCTTGGCCTCAAGGACGGCGCGAGCAATGTCCGCGGGATGGTTGGTGTGCAGCTTGATGCGCTGACGTAGCCAGCTCGCCCAGGCAAAATCCGAGAATGGTGTCTGGCTTTTGTCGTAGCAGCCCTCTTCACGCAGGAGCCATGCGAGGGTGCGATGTGGTGCGTCCTTAAGCTGGGCGATTTGCGCTGGGAGTTGCCTGACCGTAATTGGCTGGTCGGTTTCATCAAACAACCAGACCCAATTCCTGCGGATCAACACCTTTTCGAACTGGGGCGCAGTCGATTGGGAATAATCGCCAAGCACCTTGGCCGGTGCCGCGGCATCCATGACGCCGCGTTTCTTCAACTCCAGCAGAGCCCACGCAAGGTGATGGCCATCGACCAGGTGAAGCTTTTGGCCGGGGCCAGTGACAACTTCCAGTTGATGTTCGCGCAGATATTCCTGTTGCTCGTCCGGGGTCATCGACTCAATTGCATTGGCGCGGATGATAGCCTCGGCCTTGCCGATGGAGCTTTGGCCAGGGGTCAGGTGTTCGACCTGGACGGTGGTTTTGCGATTTGCTGCATAGGCGGGCAAAGAAAGCGTTGCGATGCTGATGACCCAAACAATGCTCCATACGTTGTGCCTTGTCACTTTTGGCTCCTGAGGTTCTCCAGAATTGCTGCTGCCTTCGCCAACGTTTCCGGCGTCTTGCAGAACGCAAAACGGACCTGGCGAAGCTGCCTGCTTACTGGCTCATCTGGCAGGTAAAAAGGCGAAAGGGGAATGAGTGCCAGTTTTTTCTCCCGGACGAGCTGCAGGGTGAATTCAAGGTCGTTGGCTCCGGGCGCCAGTTTTTCATAGCCTGCAGAGATGAAATAGGTGCCTTCCGGCGCTGGTGCGTTGAAGCCTGCGGCACGGATTGCCGCCAGCAACGTGTCGCGCCGTATCAGGTAGTCGGCACGAAACTGGCGGTAATAATCATCCCCCAACTCGAAAGCGCGGACCATCGCGTGCTGCAGCGGTGTCGCAGAACAGAATACCGTGAACTGGTGCACGCGGCGAATGCCCTCGCTCAGGGCAGCCGGGGCACAAGCGTAACCAACCTTCCACCCCGTGAAGCTGAATGTCTTCGAAGTCGAAGAAATGGTGATCGTGCGTTCGTGCATCCCGGGCAATGAGGCCATGGGAATGTGCTCCGCCGGGGCGAACACGATTTCCTCGTAGACTTCATCGGACATGACGATCAGGTTGTGTTTGCGGGCAATTGCCGCAATTCCTTCCATCTCATTCCGGGTCAGGACTCTTCCCGTCGGGTTGTGCGGGGTGTTTACCAGGATCATTTTTGTTCTGGGCGTGACCAGCTGTTCGATGGCGTCCGGGTTGATTCGCCAGTCGGGCGGGGTTAAAGCGACCGTTCTAAGGGTGGCGCCCCCTGCATGGCAGGCCGCGGGGTAGGAGTCATAAAAAGGGGCGATGCCAATGGCCTCGTCCCCGGGACCGCAGAAGGCCTGGACGGCGCACCAGATCGCCTCAGTGGCGCCGGACAATACGGTAACCTCCCGATCCGCGTCGTAGTCGAGGTCGTAGCGGGCTTCGTAACGGCGAGCGATCGCATCACGCAGGGTTTTGATTCCGATGGCGGGGGCGTACTGGTTAAGCCCCTTGCGCATGGCAGCGCCGGCGGCGTCGATCACTTCCTCTGGACCGCTGAAGTCAGGAAACCCCTGGGCCAGGTTGACCGCGCCGACTGCGTTGGCTTCCGCAGACATGATACTGAAAATGGAGGTTGGATAACTTTGCCAACGATGTATAGGAACCATAGGGTCCTTTACTTTTTGACGGGGCTGTCCCTGGTTGCCACCCCTTGAGGAGTCGCCGCTGTGATGATCGTTCACTCGAAGCTTCCCGTGATTGTCCGGTGTTTCATTTCCCTCATTATGGCCGCAGGCCTTGTTTCTTGCACGAAGAATCCTGCTGGCGGGGCTGGCGGCGGTACCGACGGAACTTTCCTGGTTGACGATGCGACGAGCTGCGAACCGGTCCAGCTGAGTGGCGGAAATATCCCAAAAGGCCTTGAAAAAAAGGTGCTTGCAGGTGTCTTGACAGACTCCTCGTACTCCTCAAGCGCATTTTTGGCGGTCGACTTGGGGGCTGGTAAGGTTTGCCCGGTCGCCAGGGGTGAATCAGGGGACGCCTGGCTGGTTGACGGTCCGGGGGGCCTGGTTGCATTTTCTCGCCGGGCGCCTGAGTTGAATTACACGGTCTTCACGTCTTACGGGCGGACGAGTCAGCAGGCCACGCCGCTTGCCGCAAATGGCGATCCCCACGACCTGGTGGTGTTCGATGACGGCTCCAGCTCACGCTGGCTCCTGGCGATGAACACGGCCGGAAAGCTGGTTGATTTTGATCCCTCCCGCCCGGCAGAGCGCACGTCTTTGGTGCCAAGGGAACTTGAACGGGGTGCGTCCGGTGTTGCGGTATTCAGGCCTGCAGACATCTTGGTGGTGCGTGGCGACGAGTTGGCGCCGGAAGTTTTGGAGTCGAGCGGTGGAAACCCGTCAGACGAATTCGTGCTGGCCCTTCACCAGGGTCTGGACCAGTACTACCGTGGCAACGGTTCGCAAGCGATCTACGCCTGGCGCCGGACCGGTGCGGGCACCTATGTCGAAGCCGACCTCAACCCGGCCAGATCCGGGATCAATGGTTGGCCGTTGCGTTTGAGCAACCCATCCGGATTTTTCCGCTCCGGTGATTCAGTGGCTTTGGCAGGCCTCTGCTTCAGCGTCGATACAGCCTGTAACAGGGGTGTGGAGCGATTCAAACTTTCGGATGTTGGTTCATCAAAAGAAACCACTCTGGTCACTGATTTTGGCGGTCAGGCAATTTATTCCAACGGGTCTGTTGTTCATGGTGTGATCGATAACGGCAAGGACGCTGTCAAGGAGTTTGCCTTTGCGGCGACCCAGCAGGCAGCAGGCAAGAAGATCACGGCCATCGATCTAGAGAACGGCAAAATCCATACGGTCCATTCGTTTACCGGAAGTTCCACGGGTTACTATGGTCTTTGGTTTGACCAGCAATCCGGCACGCTGGTGGTTGGTGATTCCGATGGCAGTCGCGGCATGGTTTGGTTGTACCCGCTCGGTGACGGGGGTAAACCCACTACAAGCCCGGCGCGCATGGTTATTGGCTCAAAAGGCCAGGCGTTTCCGATGCAGTTTCTTCTTCTCAACAGGAAGTGACTTGTGCGGACGGCATTTGTGATGCCGCGGTCCATCTGGATTTTGGTAAGCGTCTTGTCTGCTTTGCCGGTTTTGCCGCACGAAGTGCAAGCCGTTTCAAGCCCCGATGAACCCAACCGCGTTATTGTGCCTGGCAGACGGCCTGACCAAATCCGCATTGAATATCCAGGTTCCGGATGGAGTTTTCTGCCGAGCGGGGGATCCCAGGACGAGTTGGATGCCCACGTCAAGCGGTCAGCAAGCTTTTCTGTGTTGCCTGCGGATCATCCTGCGCCTTTTGGTTTCCATGCGCCGCGCATACGCGCCCAGGAGGCCCGCTTCACGCGAATTTTTGTTGGCGACGTGCCTCTGTCCGACCCATGGGCGTCACTTCCCCTGGCTGAGGAACTTGACCTTCCCGCATTCAACTCCGTTGACGTAACTGCAGGCGCGGCTCCCTTTAATCTGCCTGCCGTTGCATCCCAGGGAGCTGTCAGCTTCCGTCTGTTTCCCGCTGATCATTCGGACGTTGAGGGAGATGTGCGGGTTCCCGCCACGTGGAGCCTGAGCTCAAGGGTTGGCGAGCCGCAGGGACATGCCTCGTCGGTCAAACGAGAGGATGCTTTCTCCCGGCTGTATTTTCGCCAGTCCAATTACCGCGGAAATTATCGTTTTTACGACGACGGCGGAACCCCGCTCAATCGCGAGGATGACGGGGTCACGCGTCGGATAAACAATCACCGGGCATCGCGCTTTTTCATGCCCGCGGGTCGCTGGCGGCTGGGAAATTCAACGATAGAATCTTTTGCGATCTGGAATGAGTCCCGGCAGGGAATTGCGCCAATCATGCAGCGCAGCGCAGAACCGGAAGCCTTGCGTGCAGCGGCAAGCCAGCAAACACGCCTCGCCCTGGGCAGGGTCTCTGTTGCCATGCCTTTATCGGGTGTAGATGGTGAATCCCAGGCGGTACGGGATGAACTGCGTGCGTCATTGACGGCATTGCGCGATGAGCGGGAAGTTGACGATCCGGATGGTCAGGTGTTGATCCTTCCAGGACACGACAAGCGCCAGATCTTTTCCCGTAATGCCAGCATCGAGTGGGTGGGCGGGAGTTGTCTTTTTCGGACTGCAGAATGCAGGGTTTCTTTTTTTGGTGAGCGCGCCGACGTCCTGGTCGATGGCTTTTGGCCAGAGCAGGAGTTTGATCAGCTATCGGCGGAAGTTTCGCAACGAAAGTTCGGGCGTGATGGTCTGAGAGGTTTATTCGCTGCGCGCTGGAAAAACTTGGGTTATCTGCCAGGTAACATCGAGGCCAAGGTCGAGGGAGGAGTGCTGCGTGATACCCACGGTGGAGTCCTGTCCAGCGACCCGGTGACACGACCTGCTGGCTGGTCCCTGGGGTGGCATCATGTGTATTTACAATGGATTCGGCCCTGGTTGCAGCATGCAAGGGAGTCGCGCCCGCCAGGGCTGATGATGACCCATGGTGATGGCGGACGCATCCACGCGTCCGCTGGGCTGGTGCCGGAACGGATCGATCATTCAGAAGCAGGGGTGGATTTTGGCAGTGATGCCCTCGGCTGGAACAGTCATTTCGCGGTTTTCCGTGATGTCCGCAAGGATGCCATCGTGATCGTCCCGTCCAGTGTCTCCAGTTACCGTGCGCGCAACCTTGATCAAACCAGCCAAACTCAGGGCATTGAGTGTGAGATAGGTGGCGCTTTGCCGCTTGCAGCCGCTGGTGCGACAAGGGCGTCATTGTCGTGGGTTTTCTTTCAGTCGGATAGCGGGGCGGGCGGAAGTGAGCGATTGGCAATTCCCGGCGTGCCTGCAGACGAAGGCGCGATAGCGATCGCACAACCCCTTTGGCGCCGTCCCTGGCGCATGGTCACTGGCAGGTGGACGTCCCGACGGCGCGGTGTTGTTTACCGGGACGTAGCCAATGACATCGAATCACCAGCCTGGTGGGTTCATGATGCAGCCGTGGACTTTCGTTGGCAGCCAAGCCATTCATCACATGGATCATTCAATTTGGTGGGCGGCATTGCCGTGACCAATGTCCTGGACCGGATGTGGATCGAATCGTCGACTGCTGCGGGTACGAGAAGGACTGGTTATTCTGATGTCTGGGGTGTGCCGTTGCCCGGCAGATCGTGGCAATTTTCGCTCACGATGGAGTTTTAGACGGGGATCACCATCCTCGTGTGCTAAGATTCCCTGAGATGCCACCTGGAATATTTTGATGCTGCCTCTTTCAATTGTTAACCGCTGGTTTGCGCCGGGAACCTCATCGCCGCCGCCGGTGCTTTTCTTTGACGGTGTTTGCGGTTTGTGTAACGGCTTTGTGCAATTTCTTTTTCGGATCGATCGGGGCAATGTTTTCATGGTGGCAACCCTGCAAGGTGACACGGCCCGGCAACGGCTCGACGCCCGGCTGATCAGTGACCTTGACAGCCTGGTTGTCTTGACTGGACGTGGCGAAACGCTGACCAAGTCCCGCGCTGTCCTGCACGTCATGAATTGTGTGGGCGGGCCTTGGCGAGTTTTTTATTGGGCTACGTGCTGGATTCCCGCCGTGATAGCTGACGGTGTCTATGACCTGGTTGCGAAAAACCGGTACCGCTGGTTTGGAAAATTCGACGTTTGTCGCATACCTGCGCCGCATGAACGTGACAAGTTCCTGGACTGACAGGTGGTCGAAAATGGATGCTTTTCAAAGCTAAAAAAAATAAAACTGCCCCCATTCGTTGGTGATGGAATCTCGCTAAATTTGCGGGATTTCTCTTTTTTTTCAAAGATCCCCCACATTCTGTGCGCCAATTAGCAGATGTCACTTCATGACACGGGGGTTTGAGGCTTAGTTTTGGCGCCATGAGTTGGCGCATTCCTTGTCCGTTTTGTTTTACAAAAGCT
>JBEGVZ010000075.1:0-60502 GCA_041178085.1 Pseudomonadota bacterium
ACATCATTCCGCGCAACCCCCTTGAGTCCGCGGTCAAGGCGCTGGACGGTGAGATGTTGAGCCTGATGTTTTTTGCCCTTGCATTCGGCTTTGCGTTGCAACGGACAACGGGCAAGCCGCGCACGGTACACGCGATCTTGAAGGAACTGTTCGACGTCTGCATATACTTGATGGGGTATGCGTTGAAGATCGCGCCCTTTGCAGTTTTTGCGCTGACTTTTGGATCCTTCTATCGCAGCGGTCTTGAGCTACTGGCACCACTTGGGGCCTATCTGGCCGTGGTGATCGGTGGGTTGTTGATCCAGATGCTGGTTGTCTATGGCGGTGCGCTAAAGTTTTTTGCTGGTCGCAGTCCTTGGCAATTTTTTAGCAGCTGCCGCGAGTTGATGCTTTATGCATTCGCCACGGCATCATCGAACGCATCGTTGCCGCAGTCCCTGGAGACGGCCGAACACAAGCTCAAATTGCCGCCGCACATTTCACGCTTCGTCCTGACCGTGGGCGCCACCGCAAACCAGAATGGAACCGCCCTGTTCGAAGGTGTGACAGTGCTTTTCCTTGCGCAGTTGACTGGCGTCAACCTGGACGTATCGCAGCAGATGCAGGTGGTTGGCATGGCGATCCTTGCCGGGGTCGGCACAGCTGGTGTACCGGGCGGCTCTTTGCCGCTGGTCATGGTGCTGCTCAAGCAGCTCAACATTCCGCCGGAAAGCCTGGGCCTGATCCTTGGGCTGGATCGGTTGCTGGACATGTGCCGGACTACGGTAAACGTTACCGGTGACCTGGCCATCGCAACCCTCGTCAGCCACGGCGAAGACAAACCAGGCGCCTGAACGGCGCTTATTCGACGGCCTTTGGCACGTTGTGTAGCTTCACAGGCTTCGCTCTCTTGGAAGAGATGCGGATGTTGATGAACTCAACGAAGACGCTGAAACCCATGGCAAAGTAAATGTATCCCTTCGGGACATGCATGCCGACACCGTCCAGGACCAGGAACAGGCCGATCATCATCAGGAAAGAGAGCGCCAGGACTTTAACGGTCGGATGACGGTCGACAAAGTCGGAGATTGCGCCAGAGGCGGCGAGCATCACGGCCAGGGCGATGATGTTGGCCAGTACCATGATCGCGAGGTTATTGCTCATGCCGACGGCGGTGATCACCGAGTCGAGTGAGAAAACAATGTCGATCACCATGATTTGCGCGACGGTCCACGCCAATGTCGGGCGCTTCAGTTTGGCGTCAGGGGAATGTTCTGAACCTTCGAGTTTGTCGTGGATTTCGCGCGTTGCCTTGAACAGCAGGAATACCCCGCCAAGGATCAGGATCAGGGATTTTCCGCTGATGGGCGTTTCGAATACTTGAAAGAGCGGGGTTGTCAGTTTGGCAATCCAGGCGATCGTTGCCAACAAGCCAAGGCGAGAGACCAGTGCCCCGAGCAAGCCAAGCTGTCGCGCCGTCTTTTTTTCATGCTCCGGCAGTTTTCCGGCAAGAATCGAGATGAAAATGATGTTGTCAATCCCGAGGACGATTTCAAGAATGGTCAGTGTCAAAAGACTGAGAAGCATTTCCGTCACGGTTTCTTGTCCTTCAATTTAACGTAAATTGTCTTTTCGACCTCGGTCACAACATTACCTTCCGCGTTGCACACTTGCACGTGGAAAACCGGCTCGGTTTTGTCACCCCCGGCTACAGCATGGCGTATGGACGCCAGGTCTTGCTCTGTGATCCGGAACTTCGCGGTGACGGTGCCTCGCCCGGGTTTGCGGAAGCGTATTTTGGCTGCCTTGTCCCATACAATGTAGTCCGGTCCAAGGTTCTGCATGATCATGAGCATGAAGAAAGGATCGGTCATCGCGTACAGAGAACCACCGAAGTGCACACCCACGTAGTTTCGGTTCCACCAGGCCATGCGCAATTCAACATCGACCTCGCGAAAGTCTGTGGAAAATCGCGTCACGCGGATGCCGGCAAAACGAAAGGGCGGCCACCAGTTGATCAAGGTCGCCTTTTTGCGCTTCCACCAGATTTTAAGCTTCGTCCTCATCCTGCCGATTTTACCAGCAAAAGAGCACGCTGCTAAGCCAGTGAAATAGACTTCCGCTTCCAATGTTAGTGAAAAAGGGGGAGGTGAGATGCTTAATATCCGGAAAAGTCATGAACGTGGGCACTTCGACCACGGCTGGCTGAAGACCTGGCACACGTTCAGTTTTGCCCAGTACTTCGATCGCCACAATATGTCCTTCCGGAACATTCGCGTGATAAACGAGGACATCGTGGCCCCCATGCAGGGATTCGACATGCATCCCCACAAGGACATGGAGATCATCACTTGTGTGGTCAGCGGCGCGCTCCAGCACCGCGACAGCCTGGGTAATGGTGCGGTGATCAGGCCGGGTGAGGTTCAATACATGTCCGCTGGTTCCGGCATCTTGCATAGTGAAGTCAATCCTCTTTCCGATGAGCCCTGTCATTTGCTGCAGATCTGGATCCTGCCCCGCCAACAGGGCGGCGAACCCACCTATGACCAGCGCAACTTTGAAATCGGTGAATTGACGCGTATTGCCGCACCGGACAGCGATCCGCAGGTGGGATCGGCCATTCCCATCCGTGCCGATGCCAGCCTGTATGCGGGGAAGGTGGGGCCTTTGTTTGACCGCGAAATTCCATTGAGGAACGGTAACTGCTGGATCCAGTTGATCCGCGGGGAGCTTGATGTCAAGGCGCAGGGCGGGACGTGCAAGATGTCGCCCGGTGACGGGTTGGCCATCAGCGACGAGCGGGAGATTCATGTCCGGGCTGGCACCGGTGGCGCCGATTTCCTGCTGTTTGACTTGTCTTGAAAATAATTGGCGGCAAAGAAGAAGGCCCGGCGGAACAAGTCCGCCGGGCCCTTTATCCTGTGTTATAGCGCATCATGCCATAAGGCCACTGGGGCCGCAGGATGTGCAACCTTAGTCGTTGCAGCAGCAGTCTTCGCATTCACAGTCGCAGTCACCGCAGGAACCGCCGTCACAGCAGTCGCAGTTATCGCAACCGCAGTCACAGCAGTGATCCTTGGCACCGCAGTCGCCACAGCTGCAGTCATCGCAGCCGCAATCGCAGTCACCGCAGGATCCGCCATCGCAGCAGTCGCAGTCATCGCAACCGCAGTCGCAGCAATGATCGCAGCCGTCGTCACAGCCATCATCACAACCGTCGTCGCAACCATCATCACACCCATCATCACAGCCGTCGTGATGGTCGTTGGTCTTGGCATCGTGGTGCTGTGCTTCCGTCGTGTGGCTGGCTTTTACGGGAGCTTTTCCGGCGGCAACAGGTGCGCCGTAGAGCTTGACAGAGAAGCCGAGCAGGAACATCAGGGCAAAAAGTTTGGTAAGGAAACGCTGCATGATGAACTCCTTGTTTCATGCGTTAATCAAAAAAAGATACGAATGTCAGAACGTGAATGCGCGGGTCAGACTAAGCGAGGAGGACGTTCAAGTCCGCCCAGCCAGCCATCCGCACGTAAGAGCGAAGCCTGGAACAAAAGCGGCAAGCCTTGATCGTTCAAGTAGGCCGGTACTGAACCAGTCTCCGGGTCGACCGGTTCCATGAGCATGGGGCAAGAGAAATGTGCGCAAGAATCACCGCAACAATCCCCGTCCTCACCTTGTTCATCTTCACAGCAGCAGCCTGAATCCATGCCGTCGGATGAGGCGTTTTCGATATTCTGGGAAAGATTGGTTTGAGTCAGCGCCGCATCAAGGTCAAACAGTGCCCATTGCGCGGCAGCTCGTCCGGCGAAGGTCACCGTGATGCAAAGAACAAGGATGTAACGCAGCGCTGTCATCATTCACCATGGTAGCACTTTTTTACCCCGCAGGAACAAGCCATTGATGGCTTTTGAGGCACCAATGGAGGCCACAAGGCGCGGGTCGCGTCCGGTATTTTTCGGCAAAGTGGCAAGCCAGACAATCATTTCCGCGCCTTGCGTCACGGTAACGTTTGCTCCTTCTCCACCCATTTCTGTCTGCACCCACCCCGGACAGACTGCGTTGCAGAGGATATCGGGTTCGTTCAGTTCGCTTTCAACTTCCGCTGCCACTATTTTAGTCAATGCATTGAGGGAAACCTTTGACAGGCGATAGCCAGGAAAACCTCCGCCCATCTCATGCATCTGACCCATTGCGCTCGACACATTGACGATCCGGCCATGATGTTGCCGTTGCATGTAGGGCATGATCAGCTGGGTCAGGACGAGGGGGCCGTAAACGTTCACATCCATGGTCTGACGGATGAGTCCAAGCTTGGCATCGAATACGCTGGGTGATCCACCGCGCGCCCGGGAGGGGTCCAGGAATATTCCCGCGTTATTGATCAACGCATCTACGCGCCCCAGGTTGGTGTCGATGAACAGGCGCAAGTCGTTGGCGACCTTGGTGTCGTCGAGCCTTTGCACATCGAGCTGGTAAAAGAGGACGTCGTGGCCTTCCCCGGCCAGAACGCGCGTGGCCTTCTGCCCTTTTGTGTCGTCCCGCGCAATCATCAATACGCGGTATCCCCGGATGCCCAGTTGGCGGGAAACCTCGAAGCCAATCCCCCGGTTGGCGCCCGTAACGAGCGCAACAGGCTTGCTTGTGTCGGACGCGGGCACCAATTTGTGACCTCTAGCGCATGTTTTTCAGGCAATTACGCTGTGCTTCTTTTTTAAGCATAGCACAGGTTGCGCGCCAATCAGCCATCACCCGGGCACGGGTCTTCTCGTCTTTCAAGGTATCGATAGCGGTTTTTACTTTTTTCGCCCGCATCGCATTGCGCCCGGAAAAGCCGTCCGGCATCGTCTTCGCCAGATCAAGCCAGTCACGGAGTCCCTGTTCAAACGCACCCTGGGGTAGCGCGTCTGGTGGGACTTTGCTTTGCAGGACCAGGTCGCTGACCATCCATTGAATCCTGGTCGCGTTGCCTTGTGCGCTCTGGCGGGCCTTGCGTGACCATTCAAGCGCCGCGGGCCATTCTTTGGCTTCCAGATGGATCATCGCAAGCGAGGACTGGTAGTACCAGGGAGTGTCGCTGCTGGCTGCTTCACGCTGCAGGATTTCCTTTGCCTTGTCGACATTCCCGGTGGCGGACAGGAGCATGGCTGAGTCAGTGACGATGGCGTGACGGTCAAAGGCCGACTTGCTTGCTGCTTCAGTTTTGACTGCCACAGCAGCCGCTTCCTTGCGGATCTTCTCCCATTCTTCCACGGTCAGGGCGGTTTTTGCCTTCAGCCAATTTGCAATTTCCCAGTGCAATGCGGTTGCCTGAAGCCGGTCTACTTCTGAGGTGGAGGCGCCGCCGGCGGCAAGGCGTGCCGCGCCACCGAGCGCCAGCGTGGCAACTTCGACGCTCTCTTTTTCTCCGGCGCGTTCGATCCAGCTCATCGCACCCGCGACGAATGGACCGCGTGCCGGAACAAGGGAGGAATCGTTTGCGGTGACAATCTTCAACAGTTCACGCGGTGAATCCGTCTCCAGATTCAGCAGGCGCGCAGCGAGCAACCCGCGGATTTCTTCGTGGGGGCATTTCTGAAGCAACTGGCGCAGCATCAATGCAGCCTTTTGGATGGCTTTTGCCTGGGGGTCAGGCGAAGTCTCCACCGGATCCCACGTGTAGGCAAGGAGGCGCCAGTCATCAAGGCTCGCCTTTCCGGATAGCGCCCTTTTGCGAACGCCTTCCAAGACGGCTGAACTTCCGCCTTTGCTTTTCCGTGATTCTTCCAGGGCGGGCGTGATCAGTGCCTTGAATTCGTCGAAGTTCACAAACTCTGCAAGGCGGAGTTGCTCTTTCATGGACGATGCTGCGGACTTTTCTTTTCCCTTGCGCTTGGGCTTGTCTGGCGTCAGCACAAGGACTGTCGGATATCCAGATACGGCAAGCTTTTCCCCCCATTCCTGCGCGCCGGCTTCGTCTCCGTCCAGGTAAATGCGGACGAATCCCTCTGTCGCGGAGGAAAAACCGGGATGACTGAAAACCTGTGACTTGAGTTGGTTGCAAGGAGGGCACCAGACTGCTCCCCAATACAATAAGACCGGTTGATGGTTCCTCTGCGCTTGTTCGAGTGCTTCACCGACGGGCAATTTGGACCACAGTTTACGGAATGCCTCGTCGTCAGCAGCTTGTGCGACGGATCCATGCAACGCGGCGCAAGTGATCAGCCATAAGCTTGCAAAATGATTGCGTACGGACATCATTTGGAAATTCCTCAATTGCATAAAACCCCTGGAATGACTGGCCTTGCAGCCAATTCGCGTTTCTTCGTAAAACGCGTTTGTGGTGCTAGCATACCAACTCAAATGTAGCTCGTCGCGTGAAACAAACTTCGATACAGGGGAGCTTCCCATGAAACAGCAAGGCTCACGGCGATGGTCATCGCGCTATTTCCTGACCGGTTCGCTGATCCGTTCAGTCATTGCATCGATTGCGCTCGTATTGCCAATACCAGGATTGGCTGCTGCCGACGCAGCGAAAGACGGGTCAATCCATGTCGACCTCAAGTTCAACATCGAGGACCCATCAACCAGCGGACGTTGTCGTGCGGTGGACAGTTGCCGGCCGTGGGCCGAGGAACTGCCAGACTACCGGCGCGAGCTTTTTCCGGTCGTCCCGGTACGCACAGTGAAGGTTCTGATACCACCGGGTCAGGAATACGCGGGCCTCAGCGTCGATGCCGGTGAGGGCGCAGAAATGGATTACGTCCCGGAGTTTTCCGGGCGCAATCGCGTGATTTCCCTGGGCTATGATCCGCGCAAGTTTTTGCCGCGTTACATGGGCGGAGTCTATCCCCAGAAAGTGACTGGCGAAGTGCAACTGACGGACTTGCGTGGCTTCACGTTTGTCGAAGTACCTGTGTATCCATTTCAGGTAACCGGACCCGGCACAGCACGTTACTTCAACTCGATCAAGGTGTCGGTTCAAACAAGGCCTGCCGCCAGCATGCCACGCAGTTCCCTCATGCGCCCGAACCTGGCCAGGGATTACGAACTCGCCGTCCGGAACGTCGACAACGGCGTTCTTGCGCCGAAGGTCTGGTGGCAAATTCCGGCGCGGGATGAGGCGCCTGTCGGTTATTTGATCATCGGCAAGCAGGCGATCATCGGTGACGAGTCGAACACGGCTCTGCGTCCGTTGATTGAAGAGAAACGTGCGCGTGGCCTGAATGTCGAAATGGTTTCCCTTGAATCGATCGCTGCCGGCGGCACTGTTGCGTCCAGCGCGCAGATCCGTGAATTTATCAAGCAAGCCTACGTGAGTCGCAGCATCGATTTTGTGCTGCTGGTGGGCGATAAGGCGAACTTGCCTTGGCAGAAAATCCGTTCCGGGATCAACGGCAACGGCGATCCTGTCCCGTCCGACCAGTATTACGCTTGCCTTGACGGGACATTCACAGGCTCGACAAGTTCCTATGACTGGAATTGTGAAGTCGCAGTTGGACGTGTTGGTGTGAGCAATTCCAGCCAGCTTGCTGTATGGGTCAGCAAGCACATGGCCCTGGTCGAGGCAGCCAAGGCCGGGCGTACGACGCAGGCGCTTTCATACGGCGAAGAACTCGACAGCTCGACCCTTGGCAGTTGGGTCCTTGAGCATCTGGTCACGGGGCGTTCCGTGGCCCCGGCAACGGTGGGCTTCCCGGCCTCGACGGTTTTCACCAAGCTATACGATCAGTTCCGGACGCCGGTCAGTGCGTCGACAATGCTGAAAACCATGGAAGAAGGAGATTTTCATGTGCTGAATCACCTGGGTCACGCAAATTCGGATTACGCCCTTCGCATGAACGCGAGTCGCATCCCGGATTTCAAGTCCCGTCCGGCATTCTTCTATTCTCAGGGGTGTTACCCCAACAATCCGGACGTCGACAATTGGACCATCCAGGCCACGCGTTTCCCGGATTTCGGACCAGCGGCGATGATCTCGAACACGCGCTACGGCTGGTATCAGCCAGGGCGGGGCGGCGAGGGGAGCTCTGCCGTGTTGCACCGTGCCTTCTGGTCTCAGCGGTTCAAGGGCGGTATCAAGGCCATTGGCCAGATGAACCACTTCGCAAAGGCCGAGGTCCTTTCGGTGGACCGCTCGTCCCTCATGGTGTACACAGCTCTTGAGTCAAACCTCATTGGCGACCCAGAACTGGACCTCATGATCGGCCAGTAATCCGGCGCAAAAAGCGCTGGGGCCCCCAAAAGGGCTTTTTTGCCGGACCAGGCGGGCTTGCCAGACGAAGGAAGCTTGCTTGGACCAGAAAAATAACGAATTGCCGCTGCCAGAGATCGTCCGCCCCGTAAACTTCGATGAAGTTGCCGGGCAGGACCACATCTGGGGAACGAATGCGCCTTTGCGACGCATGGCAGAGCAGGATCGCCTTGGATCTTGGATTTTTTGGGGACCGCCGGGTTGTGGCAAAACGACCCTCGCGTCCGTGATTGGTCGCTCGTCGCAACGCAAGCTGGTGGTTTTGTCTGCTGTCAGTGCTGGCGTGAAAGATCTACGCGAGGCAATTTCAGCCTCCCAGGACGAAGTCGAGGCGGGTTGCAAAGCCCATCTTTTGTTTTTGGATGAGATCCATCGCTTGAGCAAGAACCAGCAAGACGTGCTGTTACCGGCTCTTGAATCTGGTGTGATCAAATTCATCGGGGCGACCACAGAGAATCCTTCCTTTGAAGTGAACGCTGCAGTCAACTCGCGCAGCATCATCTTTCGCTTTCAAAAGGTCAGCGAAGACGCGCTGCTGGTGATTTTGCGCCGGGCGTTGCATCGCGCCCCAAGTGCTTGCCCGCGCAATGACGTCGCGGAAGATGTGTTGCAGGCGATTGCCCGGTCGAGTGCCGGCGATGCGCGCCGTGCACTCAACCTGCTTGAGGCGGTCGCCGTTGCAGCGCCCGCAGATGTGTCCCCGGTGGATATGGCTGCCCTGAAGTCGATGGGGGATACGTTTGCGTTGATCTACGACAAAAAGGGTGACCAGCACTACGATACCATCAGCGCCTTCATCAAATGCATCCGTGCGGGTCAGCCCGATGCTGCATTGCATTACCTGGCGCGCATGCTGGACGCGGGCGAGGATGTTTTGTTCATCGCACGGCGTCTGGTGATTGCAGCAAGTGAAGATGTGGGCAACGCTTCGCCGATGGGGCTGGTGATGGCACAGACAGGCTTCGATGCCGTGCATCAGATCGGCATGCCGGAAGCCAGGATTGTCCTGGCCCAAGTGACGACCTTCCTTGCATCATCGCAGAAGAGCAATCGGTCATATGTTGCGATCAACAAAGCGCTGGAAGATGTGCGGGAATTCGGCGCCCTTGAAATTCCCATGGCCCTGCGCAATGCGCCGACGGAACTCATGAAGTCGATGGGCTACGGCAAGGGTTATGCCTATGCCCACGATGATCCTGCGGGTGCGGCGGGCATGGAGTATCTGCCCTCGCAGCTCAAAGGGCGGCGTTACTACATCCCGTCCGGAAATGGGCACGAAAAAGTTCTCGCAGGTAACTTGCAGGGTTCGCAACCTTCACGGGACTAGGTATTCGTAGCAGGATTGCCGGTGAAAGCTGGAAAGCTCGTCTTTCGCGGAGCTTTCCATTTTATTTGCCGGTAGCGGCTTTAAAGACAAGGTCGGCGGTGGATTTGGCGCGCGCCAAAAGCCTCTAGATGAGGACTCACCATAACCAGTGATTGTGTTCCATGATTGAACGCTCGCTTTCAAAAACAAGAATATATACGGGTATTTAGATCCAGATCCGGGATGGCTTCGCAAACCTGGCTAAAGAACCTGTGCCAAGTGATCGATGAACAATTTAGGGTGTTGAAAAGAAGGGGTTTTCGTTGACTCTGGACGAACGTTACCAACTCCGAAAATGGCTCGCCGACGGCGGGCCGGCGGAAGTCATTTTGATTGGCGCGAGCACCGGCGGCCCCGATGCTTTGACGGCGCTCCTGCGTGGCATGCCGAAAGATTGCCCTCCCATCGTCGTGGTCCAGCACATCGCTCCCGCGATGGTCGCTGGATTTGCGCAGCGACTGGCCAGGACTGCCGGCCTGCAGCTTGGTGAAAGCAAGACGGGAACATTGTTGCGCCGCGGGTACATTTATCTGTCGCTTGATTCATCGCACATCGGTGTCCGCAAGGGGCTCAGTGGACCGATCATTGTTATGGATGACGGGCCAGCCGAAGGTGGACACCGTCCAAGCGTCGATCACATGTTTCATGATGCAGCCAAGTATCTGCACGATGTCCGGGTTTTTGCAGCCCTGTTGACTGGCATGGGGCGTGATGGCGCAGATGGCCTCAAGCTCCTTCACGATCATGGGGCTTACACAGTAGCCCAGGATGAGGCCTCTTGCGCAGTCTTTGGCATGCCAAAGGAAGCTGTCCGGCTTGGCGCAGTGAGGGCAGTCGGGAACATTTCCTACATCCGCCACTGGATGGAGTATGCAGCTGGTTTGACCAAACGTTTGCTGAAGGTCGCATAAACGCGAAGCAATAACGGCACGAATGCCCCCGGGAGTAGCCAACATGAAAAATTCTCTGGCGATGATGATGGCAGGCTCCGCAAGCGCGGCATTATGTCTGTTGGGCTGTGGTGGCCCGGTCAATGACGAACGGGTGGTATCCAATATTTCACTGACCGCGTCAGAACTTGGCGGGACCTATTCGGGTGCGTTCAGTGCTTCGAGCGGCACGCCCCAACTGATGTCAATTTCCTCGGGGTCACTGAGTGGGTCTTCCATCATGATCCCACCGGGAGCCTTGAGCATTAATCTTTCTGTTTCTGTCTCCAGCTCCACCAGCCTGGCAACTTCGGCGCAGGCAGGGGATCTTGGCATATCAGGTGTGACGTTGAGTGCGGCAGGTCCCGCGGTCAACTTTGCGCCATCGAGTGATGTGGAACTAAGCCAGCCGATGCTGCTCAGTATTCCTCTGTTATCGAGTGGACTTTGGCTTGATGATTCCAGCGAAAACATGGCTGTGGTTTACAAAGCCATCAGCATCAAGGATGGCGCCACTGAAATCCTGTCTGGACTGATCCCGCGCTCTGAACTTGTCATTGCCGGTAATGCGGTGAAGTTCAAGACATTAAAGTTTGGCGCATTCCAGGTCGTCAAGACGAGCGTGAAAGTTGAAGCGGCGATTTCAAAACCGTCCAGTGACAAGATTGGTTCGATTCCAGGGATCGAGCTGGTGGGGACGTGGGAGGATTGCCGTCTGCAAAGTAGCGGCGGTAGCTTTTGGTTCGAGAAAGAAACGTTCGCGATCAAGTCCGATGGTACCTTTGAGCATGAGATGTTGAGGAGTACGCCCTCTGCTAATAGTCCCTCCAACTGTGCGACGCCTTCCTACCCGGCTACGCTGGACATTCGTCAAAATATTACCGGCAAGTTTGGGGCGGGCGCGGTTCTTGATTCCGTGACGGTGCCTTCTGGTGCTTCGTCTAAGGCGAGAGAGCTCGATTTCAGCATTAGTTCTCTGAACCTGACCCCTTTGAATTCATCCATATCTTATCAACTAAATAATGGTATAGGCGGCGACCAGCCGGCATGTGGTGTTTACTGGTCAGAAGGTACATCTGTGAACTTACAGGACTCCACTTGTGCCTACGAGGTACTCAATCCAAATTCGGATAAAGGGCATATGGCTGTCGGAGACCAATACCTGACGATCTACGCGATCGGTAAAACCACCGCCGGCGTGCGTATGCTCTACATGGGCGAGGAAGAAGATCAAGACACCCGCCCAAGCACATTTGGCTCAGAGCCTCGTGCCATTCCAGAAGTCAAATAAAGCAACGGACCGTCACTTGGTGCAGCGAATGATCGTCGCCGGCGGGAAGTTAAGCCATACAGAAGACGTCTCCACACGGCTGAATCGCCCCCCCAGCATCGCCATCATCTTTCGCATCTTGGGCATCATCAGTGTGTGCGTGTAAACAAACTGCCGGTATTCGCCGCCTTGCCTCAAGATTTTGTGAGTCGATTCAAATAAAGAAGCCAACACATCCACCGGCATGATTGAGCACGGCAACCCCGACACCACCAAATCCACTTCACCCGCTCGGGCAAGAATTTCTTCGGCGATGTCCTGAGCGTAGCCTGGAATGATTTCGATTTCGAAACCAGCTTCCTGCAAATGCTTGCGAAAGGTGGCGTTGGGTTCGGCGGCCAGATAACGCGTATCGGCTGGGAGCAGGTCGACGAGCGCAGCGGTGATGGCCCCGGTACCCGGACCGTATTCGACCACCGTCCTTGCGCCCATTTTTTCGGCTCCGGCGATCAAACATTGGACCAGCTTCTTAGAGGACGGAATCACCGATGCAACTTCAGTGGGCCGCTGCAGAAACTGACGCAGGAAAACGAGGCGGCTTTTGGCTTCGTCATGAGGTTTGCGCGGTGTCATCAACGCGGCCCTTGGCGTTTCAAAGGGACAGGCTCGCGCCGGCAACCAAGGCCATCTCCAGCCCGGCCGACGGATCGACAGCACGCAGCAGGCTGGACTTCAGGTCGGCGGTTGAAACATCTTGCGTGGTGTTGACGGTGCCAGTGACCGACGAGGTGACAGAGAATGGCACAGCCAGCACGAAATCCCCCGTAAAGTCCACGCCCATGAATTTGTAGCGTGCCCCGGTCGTCAACTCGACGGCAGGTGCCGATGCAATGACGGTACCGTCTACGATCTTCATCGTGGCCGCGCCCTTGACCTCGGACGTCACTTTTATAGTTGAACGCCTCAACCCAAGCCCGGCACTGGCCCTCCAGCCGATCACATCGGTCATGTTGCGATCCGTGCCGTACCAGACTGCCGCACCCAGATGGCTGACTGAAGTCGACGATTCGACGTAAGAGTTGACGTCGGTCAGGTCGTAATCGTTTTTGTAAGATACAGGACTCGTCATTGCCCATGACAACCTGACGCCAAGGAAGTTTTGTGGATTCAAGAATGCAGTTCCCCACGAGAAGCGAAGGCCCAGCGGGGCAATGTTGAGCGTGTCACGTGCCTGGAATGGATCATTGTTGGTCTCGCGTGGGAGCGCCGCGAAAGACACACTGTTGGCTGCAATCGCCGGGCTCAGCTGCAACAGGTAACCCGCATCGATTTTTTGCCCGCCAGGAAACCAGTTGGTGGGTGTTGTTTCAGGCGGAGCCGGGTGGGCTTCTGTTGGGTCTTCTTCCGTGGCGGTCTGGTCTTCCGCTGGCGACGCCTCAAGCGGGTTTTTCATCACCACTTGGGATCCCATGGACACTTCGGTCTCAAATTCCTGGGGAATGTAAAAAGCCGCCGCACGGGTGCGGACGTTTACCACCGGGGAACAAAAGAGGCGTTCCTTTTTGCTTCCTGCTTTCAGCACACACACTTCTGTCTGCAGCTGTATGCCATGGGAAGTGCCCCCTGACATGACCGCGTAAGGTCCGGTTTGGTTCCGCTCCATGACCAGTACGGAGAAAACTCCGGCCTCGTTGCCGGCAGCCAGCGACGGCACCGCCAAACCAAGGCATGCCGCAAAGACCAGGCATGCGCAGGCCGCCGGGCCACATGTCCAAAGCTTTTGACCGCCGCTTACCATGTGGCCTCTGCCATCACGAAAAGATGATTACCCATCGGCATGCTGCCGTAATCCTTCTGAACGTCCTTGTCGACGTAATGAAGCGTCACGTCCGCCCCAAGGCCTGTGGTCAAAATTTTATTGGACAGCGCGCTGACCTCCAGGAAGCTGCCCAAAGTCAGGGCGTTGATGCGGTGCACAGTTTCGTCGCTCTCGCCGCCTTTGTCTTTAAGATCAAGGCCGTGTTTGTCGACGGATTCAAATCGCCCGTAGAAAAACAAACCATCACCCCAGGTCAGGTCCGTTTCGGCAAGCCAGGACCGGTTGACAGGAAATGCCTCGCCGTCCCCTTGGTCTGCGTCCGGTTCAAGGGATGCATTGAAATCTTCGTTTGCCAGCCTTTGCGTCGATCCGAAGATAAAGCTGGTGGCGTGCTGGAACGAACCTTTGTCGCCGGATTGCCAGTGCAAAGACGCCGTGGTCCGGCGCTGGTCACCTGGTTCAAGCACCTCCGGCGACTTCAGCACACCCGTGGACGTCTGAGCCTTCAGGCCCTCCCATAAGTGCAAGGTGATGCGAGTCGACCAGGAATCCATCTTGCCTTTGTCGATCTTGGTGCGGTTTTCGTCCGGTTCGCGGCCATTGAACTGCGAAAGTTCCGCTTCGACAATGTCCACCCGGACCCCGGCGTTCAAGACGCCCATCGAAACGTGAGTGGAGTCCTGGTAGTGATGCCCGAGCGGTGCCCACGGCAAATGCCGCGCTGAAGCACGGTGCATGAAGGGGTCGGGACCCAGGGCCGGCGAACCCACAGGCCCCCCTTGAACGAACACTCCGCTGCCCTTGCCGCCGAGCGGGAAAATGATTTTTTCCGTGATTTCCATCCAGACATCGTGCGGGTGCTGGCGGTCCAGCAAGGGTTTGTCATCGTACGTTTCGCCCGCCTGGAAGAGCTGTGGGGCCCCGCCTTTGGGCAGCGTCCAAGGTTCCAGGGTGGTCATGATGTGCGGCTCGACATTGATCGGGCCGAAGCTCCCCCGATAGACCATCATTTGAAAGTTTTCGCTGGAACCCGCCGTTGCCCCGCGCGGTCCGCCTTGCCGGTTGTAGCCGGCCACCTGCCGGATATGAAAGGTGAATCCCTCGCTTTCATGCTCCGCATGGCTGGCGGGTTGACGGTGGCCATGCAGTTCCATCTGGGCGAAAGCAGCTGGGGAGGCCAGCAAAGCAAAGGCAGGAAAAGCAAGCCGGACGGGCAGGGCAGCAACACTGGATGTTGGACGGACCATTTGGATGCGCGCTCCGGGCATGTTAGAAGATTATGGCAAGAATTTTAGCCCAGTCCGGGCGCTCGTTCCATAACTAACGCGGGGTTTTCTCTGTGAATCCGGTTTCGATGTCCCATTCGTCCTCTGGGTTGTCCTCGGAACACCTGATGCACCTTGAAGAGCAGCACGGTGCCCACAATTACCATCCGCTGCCGGTTGTCCTCTCAAAAGGGCAGGGCGCCTGTCTGTGGAGTCCCGAGGGCAAACGTTATCTGGATTTCCTGAGCGCCTATTCCGCCGTGAATCAGGGACATTGCCATCCCAAGATCATTGCCGCCCTGGTGGAGCAAGCCAGCAAGTTGACCCTGACTTCGCGTGCCTTCTACAACGACTGCCTTGGCCCCTACGAAAAATACATCACCGAGTATTTCGGCTACGACCGCGTCCTGCCGATGAACACGGGAGTCGAGGGCGGCGAGACTGCCGTCAAGCTTTGCCGGAAGTGGGGCTATCAGAAGAAAAAAATACCGGCCGACAAGGCGCGGATCATTTTTGCTCGTGGGAATTTCTGGGGCCGGACCCTGTCGGCAATTTCAACCTCCACCGATCCCACAAGTCGCAACGAATTCGGCCCCTTCACCCCCGGTTTCGACTTGATTCCTTATGACGACCTGGATGCCGCAGCAGCTGTCCTCAAAGACCCCAATGTGGCTGGCATCATGCTGGAGCCCATTCAGGGCGAGGCAGGTGTGGTCGTCCCCCGCGATGGATACCTGCGTGGGATCCGGGAACTCTGCACGCGCCACAACGTCCTGATGATCGCCGATGAAGTCCAGACCGGGATCGCCCGCACGGGTCGCATGCTCGCCTGTGACCATGAAGACGTCCGCCCCGACATCGTGATTCTGGGCAAGGCGCTTTCTGGCGGTGTGATGCCAGTCTCGGCAGTTCTGGCTGACGACGAAGTGATGCTCTGCTTGAAGCCAGGGGAGCACGGTTCCACTTTTGGTGGCAATCCACTTGCTTGCAAAGTAGCAATGGCCGCCCTTCAAGTGGTCAAAGATGAGGACCTTTGTGGTCGCGCTGCCCGGGCCGGAGAAAAATTCCGCAGCCGCCTGAGCGATTCCATCGGCAAGTTCTCGTGGGTTCAAGGGATTCGCGGCAAGGGCCTGCTTAACGCCGTTGTCGTGGACCCCAAACACAAAACCAGCGCGTGGGATATCTGCATGAAAATGGCTGGGCTTGGCCTCCTCGCCAAGCCGACCCATGACCATATTATTCGTTTTGCCCCGCCGCTGGTCATCAGTGATGCAGAGCTTGACGAGGGCATCGCCATCATCGAAAGAGCTTTTGCTTGAACGGGAGCCAAACCAAACGCTGAGTCTGGCCCGCAGTTTGCATAAGCGCCTCCGGTTTTATGGCCGGGGGACACACCTTTGTTTACACTTTCTAAACACACATCTGCGCTTGATTTGAATTCTGAAATTGCTTTGCGTCGTGAGCGCCTTGACCTGGCGACTAAAGTTGGAGCCGGGCTTGGTGCCGTGGTGGTCTTTGGCGCGGCAACGATTGCGCTCATGCGGACTTTTCCCGCCGGGATGGATCTGCTGCTGCGTGGGGATCAGGCTATTTTGAGTTGGCCTGTCCTCATCGCGCTTATCGGTCTTGGCCTGGGGGTGATTGTTTCCGCGCAGGTTAAGAGAGGTTATCGGCGCACGGGACAATGGCTGGGTTCCCCGGGAGTCGCGTTGCTGGGAATCTTTGTTATCCTCTCGATTTTGATGAATTTTCGCCCCGAGTCCATGATTCCCGCAATCCTTGGCGTTGCCATGGTGTTGTGCCAGATCAAATATGCCGCCGTGGCTGAATTTGGTTTGTTTCTGTCGGCGTTGGCATATTTCGGTGCGCTTGCGTCGCTGGCAAGTCTTGTCTTGGCCGGAGCGCTGCTGGAGCCGGGAACGGCCCTGGAGGTTTTCTCTATAGAAGGCGCAATTCTTTCCCTCCTGATTTCGATTGGCTTGATCATGGTCAACCTGGATCGCGGATCTGCGCGTTTTATCCTCTACGAAGGACCCGCCGGCGTCGCATCCAGGATTCTTGTACCCCTGGCCATGGCGATTCCATTCATATCAGTCATTTTTGGTCTGACGGGGATGCGAATTGGCTTATTTGGGCATTCAGGTGCGATTCTGGTCCTGACGATCGTGCCTTCGATGATTCTTGCAGTCACAGTCTGGTGGATTGGGGGGGTTATCCAGATTTCTCATTTGCGACAAAGAAAGTCGCAAGAAAGCGTTCGCCGGCAATACCATAACCTTGAAAAGCTGGTCGCCCAGAGGACCGAGGACCTCTCGGTCGTCAACCGCGACTTAAAGCACGCAATGGAGCTGGGCGCCAGTCGCGAGCAGTTTCTGCGTCGTGTTATGGACACGATGGAGCCATTCATTGGGGTGCTTGCTCCCGATGGGTCTGTCATCGAGGTCAATCGCTCTGCCCTTGAGGTCTCCGGAGTCCGGCTGGACGATATCCAGGGTAAGAAGTTCCACGAGACTCCCTGGTGGATTTTTTCGGATCAAGCAAGTGGCGAGATGGGACGCCTTATCCAGGAAGTTGCCAGCGGAAAAACTGTAGTGAGAGAGTTGAAATACGCGACGACATCTGGCCAGCTCCGGGCAGTGGATTTTCGTATGGTCCCCCTTCTGGATGCGAAGGGCAGGGTGGAATTTCTTGTCCCGTCCGGCGTAGACATACAAACTCGCAAGGAATTCGAGGAACAGCTCATAAAATCCCGCATTGAGGCGGACATTGCCAACAAGGCCAAATCCGCCTTCCTTGCTCACATGAGCCACGAGTTGCGCTCCCCGCTTGGAATCATTCTGGGGTTCCTGGAATTGGCAAAGGATGAACCCGATTCAGCAGAGAAAGAGCGGCAATTACAGGTGATTGAGCGCAATGCGCGTCAGTTGCTCGCTTTGGTCGATGAGGTTCTGGACCTTGGCAAGATTGAATCGGGACGTGTGTCGATCGACTTGCAAGACGTCCGCCTTGACAAGATTCTGGAGGATGTCGCCTCTGCCCTGGAAGTGAAGGCACAGGAAAAGGGAGTCGATTTATCTTTCTCTATCGATCCCGGGGCCTCGCAGATTTTGCGGACGGATCCCCTGCGCCTGAAGCAAATCCTTCTGAACGTGATTGGTAACGCCGTGAAGTACACCGAATCCGGTCTGGTCACTTGCCGCGTGCGGTCTTTCATGAACGCGGATTCAAAGGCCGGAAAGATGGTTGAATTTGAGGTCGAGGATTCTGGTCTTGGCATTTCTCCCGAGGATATCGATCTGCTTTTTTTGCCTTTTTCGCGAGGGCATCAAGCCCAACAGAAAAAGATTCCGGGAACCGGGCTGGGCCTGGTTCTGGCCCGGCGCCTGGCCAATCTTCTGGGGGGTGACGTGATTTTGAAGAAAAGTGTTCCGGGCAGGGGGTCGGTGTTTTCTGCGACGGTCGCCGAACACACCACCATGGAAACAGACTGGGTTCGTCCAACCGAATTGAACGGACGAAGATCTGATTTGCTGCGAAGCGGTGGCAAATTGTCCGGAATGAAGATTCTGGTCGTTGATGATGTGGTGGAAAACCGGATCTTGATTTCGCGTTTCCTGGAATCGGCTGGTGCTCTTGTGACAACGGCTTCGGGGGGCCAGGAAGCAGTGATTCTTGCCGCGGCCGATGGTTTTGACGTCGTGCTGATGGATCTTTCGATGCCGGGCATTTCAGGGCAGGCAGCCACGGCAAAACTGCGCGAAATGGGCTACAAAACCCCAGTGATTGCCTTGACCGCCCACGCCATGCGCGAGGAAAAAGAACAGGCCCTTGCCCATGGCTTCAATGATTACCTGACCAAGCCAGTCGTCCGCGAAGTATTGGTGGACACATTGGCCAGGTTTGCTCACCCGCCCAGGGTGTCGGCGTGATGGCGCAAGTGTTCTTCGATAAAGGTCGCAACGAAGTAATACCCGTGATCGTATCCCTCTTGCATGCGGACTGTCACAGGCCAATTGTATTTTTCAGCGGTTGCTGCAAGCAGATCCGGACGGAGCTGGGTTAACCACTGGTCGGCAGTCCCCTGGTCGACCAGGATGGGAACTTTGGCGGCACCAGCCATTGCCTTGGACTCCAGAAGTGCGCAGGAATCCCATTCTGGCCACGAAGCTGTGTTTTCACCAAGGTAGGCCCGGAATGCCTTTTGCCCCCAAGGCACCTGGGAAGGTGCGCAAATCGGCGCAAAAGCACTGCATGATTTGAAACGGTCCGGGTTTCGCAGCGCGGTCACGATGGCCCCATGCCCGCCCATGCTGTGACCCATGATGCCTATTCGCGCGGGATCGATGTTGAACTCGCGACAGGCGATTTCCGGCAGTTCTCTGCTGACGAAGCTAGCCATCTGGTAGTGCCGTGCCCACGGCTGATTCGACGCATCGACGTAAAATCCGGCGCCCAGTCCCAGATCCCAGCTCGCGTCGTCGCCAGGCACGCGCGCCTCGCGCGGGCTCGTGTCAGGTACGATCAGCGCGAGGCCAAGGTCAGCGGCAAGGCGCTGCGCCCCTGCCTTGACCATGAAGTTTTCGTCGGTGCACGTCAGACCCGACAGAAACATCACTGCAGGGATTTTTTTTCCCTTGGATCCTGGCAGAAAGGTTGAAAACCGCATGGGCGTCCGGCAGAACTGCGAATCAAGCTGCCAGAAGGCGACTTCGCCGCCAAAGCACATGGAAGACGAGATTTTTTTCAGCACAGCGATTTCCTACCAGGTGACTACGGTTCGGATGCTTTTGCCATGATGCATCAGGTCAAAGGCTTCGTTGATTTTGCCGACCGGCATGCGGTGCGTGACAAATTCGTCGATCTTGATGTTGCCTGCCATGTACTGATCGACGTAACCCGGCAGCTCGGTGCGACCCTTGACACCACCAAAGGCGCTCCCGCGCCATACCCTGCCGGTGACCAGCTGGAAGGGGCGCGTGCTGATTTCCTGCCCTGCCCCGGCCACCCCGATGATGACCGATTCGCCCCAGCCCTTGTGACAACATTCAAGCGCCGCGCGCATGACACGGACATCCCCCACACACTCAAACGAATAATCAACGCCGCCATCCGTCATGTCTACGATTGCAGCCTGTACGGGGCCGTTGACCTCGTTGGGGTTCAGGGTATCTGTGGCTCCCAGTTGACGCGCCATCGTAAACTTGCCCGGGTTAAGGTCCACTGCGATGATCCGGGCGGCCTTCGCCATGACGGCTCCCTGGATGACGCTCAGACCAATTCCGCCAAGGCCGAACACGGCAACCGTTGAACCCGGACGAACCTTTGCTGTGTTCAACACAGCTCCGATCCCGGTGGTGATGCCACAACCCAGCAGGCAAATCTTGTCGAGTGGTGCCGCCTTGTTGACTTTGGCCAGCGCGATTTCCGGCAAAACCGTATATTCGGAGAACGTCGAAGTGCCCATATAGTGGAATATTTTCTTGCCATTTTTGCTAAACCGCGAGGTGCCGTCAGGCATCAGGCCCTTGCCCTGGGTAGCGCGGATTGCCTGGCAAAGGTTGGTGCGGCCTGATGTGCAAAACTTGCAGGTGCGGCATTCCGGCGTGTACAGCGGGATGACGTGATCGCCTACGGCAACGGATTTGACGCCCTTTCCGGTTTCGACGACGACACCCGCACCCTCGTGACCCAGAATCGCCGGAAAGATTCCCTCCGGGTCCGCGCCCGACAGTGTGTAGGCATCCGTGTGGCAAACGCCAGTCGCGGCGATCTTTACCAGGACTTCGCCATCGCGCGGCCCTTCGAGGTCGATCTCTTCCACTTCCAGCGGTCTTTTGGCTTCCCACGCAACGGCGGCGATTGTTTTCATCTGGCATTCCTCACGGTCATTTTCAGTTGAACCATGAGTTTATTGGACGCGGGAAGTCCGGTAAAGGCGCTTCTCGCTTGCTGAAAGCTCTTGCCACACCCTCCGTGCGATACGTCCTGCTGCTTTCCCATCGCCAAACGGATTGCCGGCTTGAGCCATTCGCTGGTAACCGTCTGACTTTTCATCGGCCAGGACATGCATCACGGTCTGGATCTTTTCCGGGTCAGTACCCGTCAGTACGGCGATCCCGCCTTCGATCGCCTCTGGTCTTTCGGTGCGGTCGCGCACCAAGATTACAGGTTTTCCCATGGCGGCGGCTTCCTCCTGCAGGCTGCCCCCGTCGGTCACGACAAACTGACAATGGCGGATCAGAAAGACCATTTCGGCGAAGGTGATTGGATGGATTACCCGGACGTTCTCCAGGCCGGCAAGGGTCTCCCGGGCGGCGCGCCAAAGGGATGGATGATGTTCCATGGGCCAAACGATACTGACTTGCGGGTTTTCAAAGGCAAACTGGGCAATGGAGTGGCATATTTGCTGGATGGCGTGCGGGTCTTGATGGTGGGCGTGGATGTTGACCAGGACTAGCTTGCGGCCACTGAAATGCTCACGCAACCCCGGAAATTCATCCCGCCGCGCGGCAATGGTACAGACGGCGTCCACCGCGGTATTTCCAGTAACTTCGATGGATTCAGCAGGGATCTGCTCTGCGATCAGGTTTTGTCGCGCCCATGCAGTCGGCGCAAAGTGCAAGGTTGCGCTCAAAGAGATCGTCCGGCGATTGAATTCTTCGGGCCACGGTGAAGCCAGGTCGCTTGTCCTGAGGCCCGCCTCGATGTGACCCAGGGGAATGTGCATGAAAAAAGTCGCCAGGGCTGCCGCCAACGAGGCCGACGAATCACCCTGGACCAGGACCATGTCCGGGCGGGCATCCTGGAGTACCTCGCGGAGTCCGGCCAGGGAGGCGGTGGTCAGGTCAACGAGGGACCGGTGGTCGCTTGTGATTTCCAGTTCGTAGTCGCTGTCCAGTCCGAACAGACCCAGGGTCTGGTCCATGACGCCCAGCGGCCCACCGGCCACACAGACGACGGAAGCCAGTGCCGGGATCGCCTGGAGCTCGTGGATCACGGGTGCCATCTTGATGGCTTCGGCCCGGTTCCCCAGTATGGAAAGGACTGTCTTGGGTTGTCTGGCGCGCTCCATGCGGTTGGCTCCTCGTGTGGGATTGTGTTAAGGGTTGGGTCCCCGGCCGGGTAAAAGCACAACCTGTGCCAGCCTCGGGTGTGGGGAGTGGTCGGAATTAGTGGTGCTCCAGGGGAGGCGTTTCAATGTCCCGGAAGATGATGGTCGACGGCAAACCATTCGACATGGATTCCCTGTTCGAAGACGAAGTCGAAGAGACAAAGGGCACAAATGCCCCCGGTCAGGAAGCTGCCGTCTCTGAGGAATGGTGGAAGTCCATCAAGCCAGCATCGGAATCTGTCCGCAGCGTTCGTCCGGGCGAGGCGATTGATGTGACCGTAGCCTCGATTGGTACTGAGAACATCCTTTTTACCGGCGACGGCCTTGAAGGCGTTATTTCGCGGGACGATTTTTCCGCGGATGAGCTGGCTGCCCTGAAGTCCGGATCGCCGCTGCGCGTTCACGTCGTGACCGCTGCCCGCAAGGGTGAGCGTTTGTCGATCGAAGCGTCGCGCGAGGCGCGGGTGGCCGCCACGGGCGGTGGCAGCCTTGATGGCCTGCGCGAAGCCCAGGCTGGCGGAGTCCCCGTGTCCGGTAAGGTAACCGGCGAGAACAAAGGTGGTTTTGAAGTTGCCCTGCAGGGTGCGAAGGGTTTTGTACCGTTCTCCCAGATGGAGCTTGGCACCCGTTTGGCTTCCGACCAATACATCGGCCAGACCTTCCAGTTCCTGGTAACCCGGGTCGAAGGGCGCAACGTCGTCCTGTCGCGCACGGCACTGCAACGTGAAGAACAGCAGGCCAATCAAGAAAAGCTTCTCACGAGCATCGAGCCCGGCAAGGTCATGAATGCGACTGTGCGCAAAATCGAGTCGTTTGGCCTGTTTGTGGAGCTGGGCGCAGGTCTGTCTGCGCTGGTACCCCAAAGTGAGGCTTCGTGGTCCCGCGGCCAGTCGCTGCAATCGCGTTTCTCACCAGGCGAACAAGTTACCGTGAAAATTCTGAAGGTCGAATCTTTTCAGGGACGTCCGCGTATTTCTGCCAGCATCAAGCAGGCGGATGCAGACCCCTGGGACCAGCTGCCTGATCACGTCAGTCCTGGCAAGCAAGTGCGGGGTGTCGTCACGCGGATTGCCGAATTCGGCGCTTTTGTTGAGCTATTGCCCGGCGTCGAGGGGCTGATGCACATTTCAGAAATGTCTGCCAAGCGTCGTATCCACCGTCCTGGGGAAGTTGTTCAGGCCGGGCAGGAAGTCGATGTGCGCATTCTGGCGGTTGATCGCATCAAGAAACGCATCAGCGTCTCGATGAAGGAAGAGGGGGAAGTTTCATCCTCTGCGCGCAGCCCAGGTAAAGCTGCAGGTGCGCCAGTTGGGGCTGAAGATGTCCCGAGCACGATCTCCATTCCGGCAAAAACTGGCTCCAGCTCCGGGGCTCTTGCGGCCGCTTTCATCAAAGCCGGAAAAAAATAAAGCCGACACCGGCACAAGTTTTGCTCCCTGTGTTTGCAAAGGCGCATCAGGCGTCGTGGCAAACATCTGCAGGACAGAGAGGAGCTCAACTTGGAAAAGGAAGTCGACAAGGCTAAGGCCAAAAGCATGCGCGGGTTTGCATCAATGGATCCGTCAGTCCAGCGCGCAATTGCCCGCAAGGGCGGACGGGCTGCACACCAGAAAGGCACAGCCCACAAATTTACTTCAGAGGAAGCTCGCCGTGCCGGGCGTAAGGGCGGTGAGATTGTCAGCCGCGATACGGCTCACATGGCCATGATCGGCCGCAAGGGCGGCGAGGCCCGTCGCGGTCTGGCTGCTCGCCGTAAGGCGGAGGCGCGTAAAAAAGATCAAGAATCAGAGAACCCTGAGCAGATTTCCAAGTCCGCGTAATGGGATTGAATCTGGGTAGCTTGCATCGGCCTTGACTAGCGCAACCGGCGGATTTCATCGACCAGGACAACCTGGTCGATGGACTTCGCCAGGCAACCGCAATTCTCTAAAACTGCTCTTCATCCCTGCGCCTGACTTGTGATGCCACTTCATCCCCCGTCCGCCTCTGGCCCATGTGCTTTCTCCTTATAGTAGCTTTTCGTGATGGCACAGCGGTTGCTGGAGCATCTTCGGTTGCACGATCACATCAGCCCCTTCAGGAGGAATCCGCATGCTAAGAGCCAGCCAGGCGATGAGGAAAGACGTCGTATTTGTGCGCCCCACGAGTTCGATTGCAGAGGCAAGGCGCCTGATGCGGGAATTCAATATCCGGCATGTGCCCGTGATTCATCGGGGTTGTCTTGCGGGAATCGTTTCAGATGGGGATATTTTGTTGGCATCTTCCTTGCGGAGCGGGCGAATTGATGTGCCTGACGATCCAGTTGAATCGATCATGTCACGCAACGTGGTGTCTTGTTTTCCCACCAGTCTGATACAGGATGTTGCATCCACAATGATACGACTGCAGATATCCTGTGTGCCCGTGGCAGTGGAAGGCAGGGTGATCGGTATCGTGACCAGCACGGATATCTTGCGTCTGGTGGCGTCCCAGGCAACGCTTGCTACCGGGATCGGCAACGGGTCGGGTATCGACTTACAGATGGTCCGTCCCGCCAGTTGATTGGATCAGGCTCATCAACCCAACGCGAAGCACGCGGCCTGCGAACGGGCCGCCTCTGCAGTTCTTGGACTCTTTACACATTGGGAAGGGGTTTCAGTCTGTCCCGGACTGGCTTGATCGTTTGTGGCAGGAAACTGCTGGGGCAGCATCATCTTCATGGTCTGATTAAGGCAGGTAACCATGATGACATATCGCGTCGCACGAATATGTCATGAGCATGAAGTGTGCCAGCAGCGTTGGATTTCGCTCACTAAAGTGAGTCGGTCCACTGGTTTGCTGATGTAGCTGTCGAAACCCATCTGCAAATATAGTTCACGGTGTTCTTGCATGGCATGGGCAGTCAGTGCGACGACTTTCACGGGCAGTCCACGTTTGCGAATCTCACCAAGGGCCGAGAGGCCATCCATGACGGGCATTTCAATGTCCATCAAAACCAAGGGCATTGGGGTCGCCGGTTGTGATTCCTGGATGCCCTCGAGCAGCTCAAGTGCCTGCTGGCCGTCCTTCGCAACAAAGACATCTGCCCCCCTCAGTTGCAGGATCCGCGTCATCAGCAGGCGATTGTCTTCCGAGTCGTCCACCACCATGATCCGGTGATCTACGAGGTTTTTTTCCTGGCCTGCCAGGACTCGCTTTTTTCGGTCGCGGCTGTGAAGTGCGTCATCCCTGGTCTGGCTTGCGGATACGTTTCCTTGGTGACGGAGTGGCAATGACAAAAGGAAAGTCGAACCCGAATCTTCAGTTGTCTCTTCCAAATCGAGTGTTCCACCAAGAAGGCCAGCTAGTTTCCGGGAAAGATTTAGTCCAAGGCCAGTTCCCCCGGCACCGAGGAGCCTGCCGTGGTGAAGCTGCTCGAAAGGTTGGAACAGGCGGTGTAGCTGTGACTTGTCGATGCCAATTCCCGTATCTTTGACGCGGATTTCCAGCATGTCACCGGCTGGCGACTTCCGGATGCAGATACGAATTTCACCCTGCGTCGTGAATTTGATTGCATTGGTGATCAGGTTATCCATGATTTGACGAATGCGCGTGCTGTCAGTGGTTATAAACCGAGGTGGGGTTTCCTCGGGTCTGCCAGTACCCAGCTCGGTTACCAGGGAAATGCCCTTTTTCTTTGCCTTTATGGTGAATGTTTCCGTGAGTTGCCTGGTGATGTCATTCAGATCCACCAGTTGTTTCTCCACGCTGACTGAACCAGCCTCAATCTTTGATAAATCAAGCAGTTCATCAATCAGGTTGAGCATTTGCCGGGCGTTATTGTCGACGATCTGTGAGTAGCGTCTGCGCTCTTTGTCCGACACAACCTGGTCTTCGAGCAAGCTGGCTGAGGAAATGATTGCGCCAAGGGGGGTGCGTAGCTCATGGGACATGTTCGCCAGAAAGCGGGTCTTTGAGGCAGATGCGGACTCTGCCTCACGGCAAGCCTTCTCGAGGCCCTTACGGGTTGCGACCAGAAGCGAGATATCGGAAGTGACGCCCACGATATGCGCGATTCCCCCGCGCCGCCAGATGATGGTGCAGCGATCCAGCACGTCCTTGTAAACGCCATCGTCAGCGCGAACCCGATAAGAACAATGAATGTTCTTCTGGCCTGGCTTGATCGAACGAATCGCCTGCTGCACCAGCGGCCGGTCTTCCGGGTGGATTCTTGCCAGCCACCATTCGGGACTGTGGAATTTCAACTTGCGGTTGATCCCGATACAGCGATGGTCACCGGCAATGACATAGACTTGGTTGGCCTTGAGGTCCCACCAGAACGCAACCGTCTCGGAGGCGGACGCAATTTCCTCCACGATCCCCCAGACCGTACATTTGCGGATGATCCAGGTCATTCGCAGGCGCAATTTGCTGAAAAATTTTTTGATGCCAGGCATGTGTGTATCCCGAAGGGGCAAAGGGCCAGCGACATATGTCACAGGGCGGTCTGAGGTGCAATTGGCCGGAAACAACTATTTTTAGCGGTTTTTTAGGCCTCCCATGGTGGTTTGTCACCATTTCCGTGGTTTTGCGAATGTTCGCTTGTGCGATCCGGTCTGTTGTGGGAGTAGCTGCGTCCTCGTGCTGGCTGGGATTGGTGTCGATGTTTCATCAATCTGGCACCAGGTTTGCTTCCAATCACAGCATTTGGTCAGGGAGAATCAAGATGAAGGCTTTGGAGGCGACCAGAACCGTGACTGACGGCGGGCATGTAGAGCCCCTCTGGTCGACTTACATGGACGACCCGGTGGTGCGTCCCCTTTTGCCTGCTTTTGCCAAGGCGCTCGATGAACGGGTCAAAAGGATGGGTTTGATGCTTTCCGCCGGTGATTTCGTCGAACTCGCCCGGCTTGCTCACATGGTTCGGGGGGCTGCTGGCAGTTATGGCTACAGCCAGATTGCCGACTTGGCCGGTGCGGTTGAGACCGGTGCACGGGCGGGGACCCAGGCGTCAACCATTACGCCCCTGGTGTCGGAGCTTGCAGCCATGGGTGCCGGCGTGAGTGCAGCCGTTGCTTCGATCGATCCAAATTTTGCTGAATGGAACTCTCTTAACCTGGAATAGGGGGCAGTTTTGACGCGTCTTTTGCTTGTCGATGACGATCCTTGCCTTGTGGAACTTCTGGCCGCCCGTCTGCGCGGCGCAGGATTCGATTGTGACGCTGCAGAGAACCTGCCAGAGATGTTCGAACTGATGCGACGCGGGCGCTACGACGCCGTCCTGCTGGATGTGCACCTTGGCGAGGAGGATGGCACATCTGCCCTTCCCGTGCTGATGCGTGATCATCCCTTTTCGCGGGTTTTTGTGATGACAGCCCGTGGTTCTGTCGAGGCCGCTGTCCGGGCGATGGAGCAGGGGGCTGCTTCGTTTCTGGTCAAGGACGGTGAACCTGAATCCATCGTTCGAAAGTTGCGGTCATTCCTGGTGCCGGAAGGCACCGCCACGGGCACTGCATGTGCTTCAGGGCTGCGCGGCGAGGACTTCGGGTTGATCGGGCACAGTCCCGCCCTGGCCCGGGTCCTTGAGATGGTTGATATCCTGCGTGATGTCGACTCCCGGGTGCTCATCACAGGTGAAAGCGGGACAGGCAAGGAGGTCGTCGCCAAGGCGCTGCATTCGACAAGCAAGCGTGCCAGCAGGCGTTTTGAGGCGATCAACTGCGGCGCGATTCCTGAGAACCTCCTGGAGTCAGAGTTGTTTGGGCACAAACGGGGAGCTTTCACGGATGCGAAGTCGGATCACAAAGGTTTCTTCGAGACCTGCTCTGAAGGGACGCTGTTCCTGGATGAGATCGGGGAAATGCCTCTTGCGCTGCAAGTGAAGCTTCTCCGTGTCCTGCAAGAGAGCCGTGTAACTCCAGTGGGCTCCAACCAGTCGATCAAGGTAAACACCCGCGTCATCACAGCTACCAACCGCAGTCTTGAGGAAGAAGTCAGGGCCGGCAGGTTTCGCGAGGACCTTTTTTACCGGATATCTGTCCTCAAGATCCATTTGCCATCTCTTCGTGAACGTCGGGACGACATCCCGCTTCTGGTCAATCATTTCCTTGGCATCTACAATGCGCGTTTTAGCAAGTCCGTGGCGGCGCCGACGGGTGAGTTGATGGCACGCCTTTCTGCCTGGGATTGGCCGGGCAACATCCGCGAGTTGCAAAATGCTGTCGAGCGGGGAGTTGTGTTGTCGCGAGACGGGCAGCTGCACATCGAACACATGCTCGAGGGTCATGGACTTGATGTCGTCGGTGTGGAACCGGCGGCAGGTTCCTCTGCGTCCACTGCTGCAGCGTTCGTTGACTACCTGGCGATGCCCTTGTCAGAAGCGAAGGAAAACTTTGAAAAGTATTATTTGCGTGAGTTACTCAAAATCTCCCGGGGCAACATCTCTGAGGCGGCGCGTCTGTGTGGTCGTTACCGCGCAGATATTTACCGTCTGATGATGAAGTACGGCATGACGCGCGAGGCGATGCTGGCGGAAGATCACAGTGGCATGGAGTTTGCTGGTCAAGATGAAGTCGTGAAAGGCCGGGGGCATTGACCCGGTTCCCAGCAATCAAGCCACAGGAGGAACAGCTCATGGCAGAACTCACTGCCCGCACAGAGGAAGTCAACGACTTGATGTATGACTGGATCAACATACTCAAGTGCAAGGCAGACGGCGTGTACGCCTACAAGCAATACCTCGCCGATGCGCGCAAGGACAAATCCAGTTGCTGCACGGATCTGCTCAACCGGCTGATTGACGAGGATTCGCGCCAGCTGCTGGAAGTCAAGAAACACGTCCTGGGTCTGCTGGAGCAGGATGCTCGCAAACGGGGGTATAAAGCCGCATGAATTCACCAGAACTTGAAAAGGCCCGCGTATGGTTGCGCGAGGTCGATGTCAATGAAGTGATTGAGACCACGAGTGAGCGCGTGCGCAAGGTGGTTCGCGAACATCCGCTGGCTTCAGTGGTTGGCGGTTTCCTGCTGGGCGTTCTTCTGGCGCGCCGCAGCCGGAGCTGACTTGAGGGCGTGGCGCAGCAGCAAAACCCGCCACATGGCTTCGTAGACGATACCCGATGACATTTTCGACTGGCCGACCTGGCGGTCGACAAAGATGATCGGAGTTTCTACGAAGCCAAAGCCGCTGCGCAGCGCCCTTGATTTCATTTCAATTTGGAAAACGTAGCCGTTGCTCTTGACTTCATCCAGTCGCAATGCGGCGAGGGTGGACCTGCGCCAGCCATTGAAGCCGCCGGTAAAGTCGCTGACTGGAAGGCCCAGGACAAGCCGGGCATAGATGCTGCCAAAACGGCTGATGCACCGGCGAAGGAAAGACCAGTTGCGGGTACCGCCACCACGCACGTAGCGGCTGCCGATGACAAGGTCTTGTTTGTCCAGGAGTGCAAGGATTTCCGGCAAATACTTCGGATCGTGGGACAAATCTGCGTCCATCTGCACGATCCGGTCATAATCCCGGGCGAGCGCCCACTTGAAGCCATGGATATATGCGGTTCCCAGGCCCATCTTGCCGGCCCGTTTTTCCATGAAAACCTTGCCCGGTTGTTGCGCCATGAATCGCGAGATCTCCTCCCGCGTGCCGTCCGTTGAGTTGTCGTCGATGAAGAGCACGTGACAGTCCGGCGCATGGGCTGCAATTCCAGCCATCAGCAGCGAAATGTTGTCGCATTCGTTGTAAGTGGGAACGATCAGCAGTGCTTTTGCTTGTGAGCCAGACATAAGGCTCAGAATGTATCTGCCCTCCGGGGTGGTGTCAAAACCTCTGTCATGAAGGCGTCCAGAAGGATGGGCGCCGCTGTGACCAGTCCTCGCAACAGGACGGATTTTAAGGTGATTTCGGGTTGCCCGGCAGGGAATTCAGCTGCCGGGACCGCAGGTGACCGGAGTTCCCGGTAGGCGTCGAGCGGGATACTGGTCGGGCGATTATTGCCACTCCATGTCCGCGAGACCATCCAGCCTGCAAATGCGGCGCCGCCGATGGCAAGAAGGGGATGTTCGCGGATTGTCGACCGGACGCCAGCCGCTGTCCGGCTAGCCTGATTTGCAAAATTGCCGACACCGGAGATTGCGGCGGAGAACTCCCGGCTGCTCTGCTCGATTTCATCTGACAACTGGCCAATGTTGTCCTTCAGGCGTTTGCGTGCTGCGGCTATCCGGCGCAAATTGCCCGGGTTCATGTTGTCGCTGTCCATGTTCACGGCGAGCCTCCCTTGGAGTTCCGGATATTTTGAATGCGCGGTGAAACCGGCAGCAAAAGGATTACAAATGCCAAAAGAAAGAATCCCAGTGCAGATAGTCCATAAAGGATACTGAGGGGCAAAGGATAAGTATCTGCAAGAAACTCGACCCCTGCGGCCCCCGAGAAAAGGGTCGCGATGATGATGAGTGGCATTGCGATGATTGCTTTGACGATTGTCCTTGTGATGCGGCGCCGTTCGCCGGCGAGGACATCCTTGGCGTTGGCGATAATTTTTTCTTGAACAGCGACAAGGGAAGCGGCGCTGATGATCCGCAAGTCTTCAACGATTTCGGCCACGATACGTCCTGATGGCCTGGCTTCCTGGGGCGTTTGCATTTTTTTGTCCGTCTTCCCTGATGGCAGATTTCTGGCCGGGTCAGATCCGGGAAAAATTACCGACCCATGCTCAAGTGGAGCGGGGTGCAAATGGTATGCCTGTGATACAATCGGCGCGTTGCGGCTCAGGTTTCGGCTGCAGCGGATCGGGCATTTTGCCATGGAACGGCGTAATGGCTTGCAGGTTGAAAATCCGCTCCCTATCCAGATCGCAGGGCATGTTGGTCCTGTTCTGGACTTGCTTTGGTGGTGCCCCTCTGCAGGCTGCAACCCCGGTTGTGGCGCGCGGTAGTTGTGTGTCCCTGAAGGCGGTCCTTGATTTTGCTGCCAGCCAGTCGGAGGCCATTCAGATTCAGGCTGCGGCGGTAAGCAAGGCGGAGGCCGCCCTGTCTGCGGCCCGGTCAGCGGTTCTGCCGTCGCTTGGCTTGACCGGTAGCGCCGTTGTGCAGGACGCGTCTGATTTGTCGTTGGCTGCTGGTGGCAAGCCATCGACGACCCAGACGTCCTCCCGGTTAACGCTGAGCCAGCCATTGTTCAAGGGTGGTCGTGAATACGCCGCACTGCGCGCCGCCAAGGCGGGTGTCGAAGCCCAAGCGACTTCCCTTGAAGCCACGCAGATCAAGGTCGCACGCGGGATCACAGCCCGCTATTTTGCCGCCCTTGCTGCCCAGGCTGAAGTCGCCGCGCTACAGGAACTTCGTGACTTGTCCAGCCGCCGTGACAGTCAGATTAAAAGCCGCGTCGCTATCGGCAAGTCGCGACCCACAGACGGCCTTGGGTCTGAAGTCCAACTGTCCAGCGCGAAGGCGCAGCTTGATGTCGCAACGTTGCAACTCGAGACAGCGCGTCACCAACTGGTTTCCGATGCGGGTATCCCGCTGGAGGAACGCCCGGTTCTCATGAAATCCGGTGTGTGCGATGTGACGCTCGGCAATGTACCGCTGGCCAACTGGAGTGACATCGAGGCGCGGATCTTGTCCCGCCCAGACTTGGAAGCCGAGCGCATTGCCGTGAAGATTGCCGGTGAATCTGTGGCAATTGCCCGTGCCGGCCATTTGCCATCCGTCGATCTGGCAGCCAATTACCATTTGAAGCGAGCCGACGCCCGTTTTGATGGCTCCGACTGGGACGTAACGCTTTCGGCGACGCTGCCCCTTTTTTCCGGTGGCGGTGTCAGTGCCGCCGTGCGTGAGGCCAAGGCCGTGGAAATGCAGCAGGCGTTGCGCTTGAAACTGGCGGAGCGGCAGGCCTTGGATGAGGGGCGCGATTTGTGGGAGCGATATAACACTGGCCGCAGACAGGTCGACTTGTTGCAGGAGGCCGCGTCCAAGTCCGAGTCCTACTACCGTCGCGTCGCCCAGGATGAGCGCCTTGGTCTGGCTAGCAGCCTTGAGACCTTGCAGGCGCTGAACTCATCGATCGACGCGCGTCGCGCAGCCGTCAAGGCGCGGGTCCAGTTAGCGCAGACTTGGAGAGAGTTGTTGCTGGTAATCCGTGAACCCGCCGCAGGGATTGATTAGGAAGCGACTGATGAATATCTCAGAAATTTCCATCCGGCGGCCGGTATTCGCCTGGATGCTCATGGCGAGCTTGATCCTGTTTGGCTGGCTGGGCTTTCGCCAGATGGGTATTAGCCAGCTGCCTGATGTCGATTTCCCCGTGGTTTCCATTTCCACTGCCCTGGAAGGTGCCTCGCCCGAGGTGATGGAAGCAGATGTGGTGGACTTGATTGAGAACGCCGTGATCTCAGTCGATGGCATCACAAGCATTTCCAGTTCGATGCGACAGGGGTCTGCAAACGTCAGTCTTGAGTTTGACCTGGACAAGGACCTTGATATTGCCGTTCAGGAAATCCAGACGCGCCTGGCTCAGATCCAGCGACGTCTTCCCCGGGACACGGAAGTGCCGAGTGTTTCTAAATCCAACCCGGAGGACCAGCCGATCATGTGGCTGGCGGTATCGTCAGACAAGATGTCGCGGCGTGAACTGATGGCCTTTGCCCGCGACCAATTACGCAGTCGCTTCCTGACCGTGCCCGGTGTGGCGGATATCAACCTCGGCGGCCTGGTCGACCCCGCAATCCGAGTCGATTTGACTTCCAGTGATCTTGCCCGCTACCAGATGACGGTTTCCGATGTCATCGGCGCAATCCGTTCGGAGCATGTGGAGTTGCCGGCCGGACGTATCGAGAATTCCGACAAGGAATTGTCGATTCGCGCACTGGGTGAGGCTAAAAGCGCGGAGGAAATGGGAGCCCTGCCAGTGGCCCGGCGTGGTGGCGGTCCGGTTTTTTCCAACATTCGTTTGCGCGATCTTGCCAAAGTGGATGACGGGCTCGTCGATGCGCGGCGCCGCAGCCGGGCCATGGGAGCGCCCGCTGTTGGATTCGGCATCAAAAAGCAGCGCGGATCCAATGCCGTGGCAGTAGCCAAGGCGGTCAAGGCGCGCCTTGCCGAAGTGCAGAAATCTCTTCCTGAAGGGATGAATATTGGTGTCAATTTTGATTCCACCAAATTCATCGAAGAAAGCATCGATGAACTCAATTTCACCCTGGTTTTGTCTGCGATCCTGACGGCTCTCGTCTGTTGGATGTTCCTCGGATCGTTCTCGGCGACCATCAACGTCATTCTGGCCATCCCGACTTCGATCATCGGCAGCTTCATTGTTTTGAAGGCCCTTGGCTTCACCCTGAACCTGTTTACCTTGCTCGGTCTTTCACTTGCCATTGGTATCGTTGTCGACGACGCGATCATGGTGTTGGAGAACATCGTCCGCCACCGCGAAATGAAAAAAGGCAAAGTCAAGGCAGCATTGGACGGGTCCCGCGAGATCGGCTTTGCGGCCCTTGCCGCCACCATTGCAGTGGTGGCGATCTTCCTGCCCGTTGCCTTCATGAAGGGCCTGATCGGCAAGTATTTCTTCCAGTTCGGTGTGACCATTTCGGTCGCTGTGTTGCTGTCCCTTCTTGAAGCGCTGACCCTTGCGCCTATGCGTTGCTCGCAATTCCTCTATGTCGGCGAACGCACCACGCGCATCGGACGTGCGGTGGAGAGCGGGTTTACTGGCCTTGCAATGGTTTACGGCAAGATCCTGCCTTGGGCCCTCAGGCATCGCTGGTGGACGATCGGCCTGTCGATTGTCTTGTTTGCCAGCAGTCTTCTAATGATCAAGCCTTTGCGCAAAGAATTTGTTCCGCCCCAGGATCAGGGATCCCTCCTGATCCGGATGAAGGCCCCCGAAGGGTCTTCGCTGGATTATACGGACCGCAAGATGGCAGAGGTGGAAAAGTTGATCGCTGCCAACGCCGATGTGGCTCGTTATTTTGGGTCCGTTGGTGGTTTTGGTGGTGGCGATGTCAATTCGGCGATTCTGTTCGTCACGCTGAAACCGCCTCGTGAACGCGCCGTGAATCCGGAACTGGGGCGTCGACCATCGCAGCAGGATTACGCCACCCTGATGCGCAAGCAATTTTCCGAACTTAAGGGCATGAAGGTTTTCGTTCAGGACATGTCGCTGAGTGGCTTTGGCGGCAGACGCGGATATCCCGTTGAATTCAATCTGCGTGGACCGGACTGGCAGGGGTTGACCGCTGCGGTGGACAAGGTCAAGGGTGTCATGGAAGCCTCTGGCCTGGTCACCGATGTGGATAGCGATTTCCGCGGCTTTGTCGATGAAGTGCATGTCGTGCCAGACCGCCAGAAAGCGGCCCTGCGTGGGGTCAGCGCTTCGGATATTGGCGAAACAGTCGGGGCGTTATTTGGTGGTGCGGTTGCAGGATCTTTCTCTGGCGGTGGTCATCGCTACGATATTCGGGTTCGCCTGGTTTCCGCTGACCGCTCCAGTGCTGACGACCTTAAGAAAGTTCTTCTGCGCAACAATCGTGGTGAGCTGGTTCCGCTGGGAGAGGTCGCCCAGATCAAAGTGGAGAAAGGTCTGACTTCGATCACGCGCCAGGACCGGGAGCGTGCGGTGTCAGTGTATGCGAACCTCGCCCCCAAAGTCTCTCAGGCCGATGTCATTCGTAAGTTACAGGCGGATATCTCTGCGTCACTGCCGGAAGGCTACCGGCTGGTGCCGGGTGGCAGTTCTGAATCTTTTTCCGAGGCCCTTTCGGGACTGGTTTTTGCGTTGCTGCTTGGCATTGCTGTGGCCTATATGGTGCTGGCTTCGCAATTCAACAGTTTCATCCACCCGGTAACGGTTTTGCTAGCCTTGCCTTTTTCGATCACAGGTGCCCTGGCAGGACTTCTTGTCACGGGCCAGAGCATCAACATTTACAGCGCAATCGGGATCATCCTGCTGACCGGTATCGTCAAGAAGAACTCCATCTTGCTGGTTGATTTCACCAACCAGCGGCGATCCGAGGGGCTTGGTGTCCATAAAGCCTTGATCGAAGCCTGTCCGACCCGCCTGCGACCAATTCTGATGACTTCGTTTTCGACGATTGTCGCAGCAGTGCCAGCTGCGCTTACCTTTGGCCCGGGTGCAGAAAGCCGCGCGCCGATGGCAGTTGCCGTGATTGGCGGAGTGCTGGTGTCGACGGTCATGACCTTGCTGGTAGTGCCCTGTTTCTACAGTTTCTTGCCGGGGCGGCCAGAGACTGTTGAGTGACTTGATCCAGCTGAAACAGCCGCGCGGACCAGGTCGGCCACGGAGTCGGCATTCATCTTGGCCATGATGTTTGCGCGGTGGTTGTCTACGGTGTGAATGCTTATGCCGAGCTCGCGCGCGATCGCCTTGCTGGCTTTGCCTTCGACGACAAGGTCCAGCACCTCGCGTTCACGTTTTGACAGGCTGGCAATGCGATCGACCTCGGATTTCCGCCGCAACAAGCTATCCCGCGTCTCTGCATCACGCTGCAGTGCTTTCTGGACCAGAGTCACCAGGTGCTGGCCCTTGAAGGGCTTTTCGATGAAGTCGAATGCACCTGCTTTCATGGCCCGGACTGCGGACGAAACGTCGGCGTGGCCTGTGACAATGATGACCGGTAGGCTGGCCTGGTTTTTTTTGATCTGATCCAGAATTTCCAAGCCGTCGATGCCAGGTAGCCGCTTGTCGAGCAGGATGCAGCCGGCGGTCATTTCAGGTAGGCGTTTGATGAACTCGTCCGGGTCAGTGAAACCCTCAGTCGCCAGGTTTACCGATGCAAGCAACGTACAGACCAGATCGACAAAGGTGGGGTCGTCATCCAGAAGGTAGACTTTTGTTGGCGAAGATGTCTCGCGCATAGGTAACCCAATGGCAAATTTTGTGGATTGGAAATGAATCGTTAAGCCACAAACCGATCCACTAGATAGAGTTTGTCACAAAAAAAAACCAAGTGTTATGGCGGGAAATCACTACATTACGCCGCGTTGGGCGTTCATCCGGTCAAGCGCGAGGGAGCAAACCATGTCGCTGGTTGTGTTGACGGCGGACCTCGCTCTCGCCAGCACCCAGTCCACGCTGAGCAGCAATGGGAGGAGTTCCATGGGCAGGTGCAGCGTTGACAGAACCAGCGAGAGGGAGACGAATCCTGCTTCCGGCACGCCAGCAACGCCCATCGCGGCGACCAGGCATAAACCAGCAAGGGCAATCTGTTGTACCAGGGACAGATCGATGCCACTGGCCGTGGCAACTGCCAGCGCAGTGACTACCTCGTACAGGATGATTCCGTCGTTGTTCAGGTTTGTGCCGACACAGGCCGCCAGTGTGGAAGATTTGCGCGACACTTTCAAATTATCCAGTGCTGCGAGGGTCAGAGGCAAGGTTGCCAGGCTTGAGTTGCATCCAAAGGCGTATGAGACCGGCTTGCGCGCAATTTGCCAGAATGCACCCAGGGATTGACCGCAGAACAGCTTTATCCATGCGGAATAAACGAAAAATACGTGGATCATGAACCCGGCCATCACCACGGCAACATAAAAACCAAGTCCAGCAAACCCGGCCAGGCCGCGCTCGCCAGCAGCTTTGGCGGAAACGCCGAATACGGCCAGCGGCACCAGCCAAACGACCCAAAGGATGCATTTCTCGGCTGTCTTGAGGAGCGCGTGGTTGATTTCGCTGACTCTGGCAACCGCGTTGGCGGCCTCTTTGGAGCTGTGCGCATGCATCCGCAGGCCAAAGCCTGTGAGCAGTGCCAGGATTACGACCCCCGCGATGTTTGCGTTCAGGAATGGGTCGATGATGCTTTTGGGCGTGATGTTTTCCAAGGTTTTGCCCAGTTCGATGCTCATTGGGGCTGGTACGCCATTCTTCGCACTGGTATTCGAATCGGATATACCGGATTCGGCGACTGATTTTGCAAGGGGAGCCAGAGCTGCTCCCGGGTTGAGCGTGGCTTGCAGTGCCAGGCCAATCGCCAGCGCGAGCACACCATTGATGGTGGTGACAGTCAGGAGGCGCGCAAAGCCCTTGCCATCGACCCCGGCGGACAGGATTGCATCCACAATGGCAAAGAAGACGAGCGGCGTGGCGATCGTCTTGACCAGCGTTATGACCGGTTTTCCGGCATCGCCGAGCACGCCTGCTTCGGGGCCCAGAACGAGTCCAGTCAAAATCCCGACCAGAAGGCTGAACATGATCCACATTGTCAAACCGGGTTTTTTCACAACGTCTTGTCCGCCATTCGCAATCTTGACTCCAGGTGCCAGGTCAGCACGGGGACAAGCAGTGAGACAGCCATCGATATCATGGCGACCAGGGGCATTCCGGTCAACTTGCCTTCAGAGTCAGAGGTTAACAGCAGTGAGGAAACGAAGGAGCCGGTGGCCGAAGCGAAATGTTGCGTGGTCGATTGCAGCGACATGAACGCTCCCCGGTTGTCCTGGCTTGGGACTTGGCTAGAAATCGTGTTGTAGGAGATGGCGCGGATCGATGTTCCGGCCATGAAAAAGACTGCAATCAAAACCGGATTAAACCAGTCGGCGTGTCGGTAAAAACCTGTCGTTAGCGTAAAAAGAATCAGGATTGTTCCAGCCGCGGAGATACGTGTGGCGCCGTAGCGGTCTGTCAGCCTTCCGGCGATTTGCATCGACAGCAGGCTGGCGATGCCGCCGCACAGGTAGAGCAAGCCCATGTGGGCTCGCGGGAAGCCCAAATTCTTTTGCACAAAGGCGGCAATGTTCGGGATCACGATGAACCCGCTGAACATGACGCTGGCCCCGAGCGCCATCGACATATGTGTGGATGCCTGGCGCAAAAGGTGCTGCAGGGCCTGAAGGTTCTGACGGCTGCCCGATACAAGCCTGGCCGCCTTTGCCGGGGTGGTCGATGGCATCCTTTCCGGGCGCAGCAGTAACCGGATCGCGGCGGTCACAAAGGCCCCCAGGCAACCCACCGCAAAAAACGGTGTGCGCCAGGAACCTGCCGCGGCTAGCTCCAGTCCTGCCGGGACACCCAGGATGGAAGCAATTGAAAAGGCGCCCATGACGATACCCAGGGCGCGGCCCCGCTTTCGCACGGGAATGCAATCTGCCGTCATGGCCAGGGCAAGGGCCGTCGCTGGCCCGCCAAACATTCCGGCAGTCACCCGTGCCGCAAGCAAGGTCGCCAACCCGGTGGAAATGCCCCCGGCGACTGTAGCGATAGAAAGTCCCGCCAGGGCAGTGGCGAGGGCTTTTTTGCGTGGGAAGCGGTCCAGAAAAAAGGCAGAGACGATTCCGCTCAGGGCGGCAGCAGCTGTGTAACTACCCCCAATGATTCCGATTTTTGAAGTGGGTATGCCCAGCTCAGCGCTGAAGTCGGGCCCCAAAGGCATAACCATCATGAAATCGAGGATGTTGACGAACTGCACCATGGCCAGAAGTAGCACCAGTTTTGTTTCTTCGCTGGTCAGGCGAACTGACGCAGGTGCAGGTCTCTGCTGTTCAATTTTTGGTCGCATGTTGCTCCGGACGCCATGGAAGAGGCAGAGAGAGTGACTCCGGATGCCTGCAACACCTCGGAACTACTGTTGTTATCAAACTGCTTGGGGCTGGCACGTTCGCTGCTAAATGGGTCCCAGGAGTTGACTGGCTGACCACCTTCGCCAGCCGTCATAAGCTGGTGATCCTGCTGATGCTGCGTTTGTTGTGTACCCCGTGAAAGCTGCCGTTGATCCATCCAAACCAGCCAGTCAGCTCCGTTTCCGTTATTCCCCAAAATCACCCGGCCAGTTTTTGTGAGCATGCGCGCATCGCGTTCGAAACGGACGCTCGAAGGGCCTCGTGTCCAGCACTCGCGTTTGGCCATACGAGAACCGTTACCAAATCTCCGGCGCCGCCCGGCAATTTGATGGCCCGGGCCAAAAGCACACTTTCAGAGGTTCTCAATGCGGTCTCGATGGCGGTCCGCGGTTCACCAGGCTCGATCAGGTCGAGGGACGCCTTGACTCCGGCATCGTCGTCCGCGGGGATTTGCAGCCAGCCGTCGGATTCCATGACTTCCGGAGCGTAATTGGTGATGGCCTCCATGAGGGAAGGGGTCATGTCTCCCCGCAACTCGCCAAGCGCAGCGACCGCCACGGACTCTGGACCCGACCAAAGAGCGCCCTCGATGGCGCCGTTTTCTCGCCTTACCGCCACGCACCCCGCGTCGATACCCGCCCCAAACAAACTGCCCACCAGCAAGGACAGGGCTGCAGCCGAATTCTCTGCCACAGTCATGTCCATCAATTTCTTGTTCAGTTCCAAGAGTGCCTTGTTGGCGGCGGCTTCGTTGGCAGCAATTGCCGGAGCGCCTGTGAATTTCGGCGCGAAGGGCTGAGCAGTCGGAGGGGTGGCAGGTGCTTCTTCAACTGCCGGTCCTGCGTCCGCTGTTGTCTCTGCGGCCAGATCTCCGACGGCCGGTTCCGTCGCGGGATTGGGGGCTGCCTCGGCCGTCGCCGCGACCCCGGTTTCGGGGCTTGATTCCACTTCGGGGGCGTTTGCCTCCGGGCTTTCCACCGGGGGTATGGTTGCCTCTGCCTCCTCCGGCGCACTAATCGGGGCATGGCGGGAAACAGGTTGAACCAGTTGGGCCACCAACTCTTTGGCCCGGTCCTGGCGGCTGCGGCTGGTCTTCAGCGCTGACAAATGTGTGGCCATGAACGCCTCAAAAGCAGAGGGTTCAGGCTTGTAGCCCGGGATCAGCCGGGATAGTCCCTGTCGCACCTGCCTCAGGGTCGCGATCAGTGGCTTGATCTTGTATCCCGTAAAAAATTCCAACTGGTGGAGGGTCGCCCGGTCCAGCGGGTCAATCATCGCGACCGCAAGGATGTTGGAGTCCAGGCGCAGGGGAAGGACTTCCAGTTGGCGAAGGAGGGGCGTGTCGATCGCCCCCAGGGCGCGATCATCGATCTCGGAAAAGATGTCCTTGGCGGCTACCCGGTAGTGGGTCCGGTCGGCAAGGAACGCTGCCAGTTCTTCTTCGTTAAGGAGGCCCAGGGCAAGGATTCCCCGTGCAAATGCACCCGCAGAGTTTCCTGAGGCTTCCTGGATGGTCTTCCTGTCGCCCTCTGAAAGCAGGCCTTCTGCGACCAGGAGTTGACCCAATTTCGTCGTCATCCGGGCTCCGTGAAATAGCTGAAAATTTGGCTTGGTTTTATGTTACCACAGCTTCTAATATGACGGGGCATGGACGCATTGGACTCCCGGGATCCTGAGGATCTCACGGCGTCCCAGACCACTGGATCTCTTTTAATCGGCAGGTTGCACATGACGGAAATCAAAAAAGCAGAGCTCAAGGGACCGGACGCCTTTCAGGCGCGGATATTTATCGCGATCAACTGGTTGGTTGCCAACAAGCGGCAGGTTGGGCTGTTCCTTCTCCCACTGGTGGTGGTTGCGGTCGCGGGCTTTACCTGGCAGGCGGTGTCGGGTCACTTGAAAAACCGGCGCATGGCAGATCTGGCTGGCATTGAGGAGAAGTACGCCAAGGAAACCGAGGAAGCTTTCAAAAAAGCCGACCCGGCGTCCGCTGGCAAGGTGACCCCAGACCACTCAGCTTCTCTGGCGTCCTACCTTGATTTTGCAAAGAAACACCCTGGGAATGAAGAGGGTTGGACTGCAGGATTACGCGCCGCCAATATCCTGCTCGACAAGGAAGCCCCTGAACACGAGTCCGCGCGGAAACAGATCGAAGCGGTGGTTGCCAAGTCCACGGCTTCGCGCTTCCACCAGATCCTCGGACGTTTCATGCTGTTGGCGGTTTTGGAAGATACAAAGCAGTATGACGAGGCCCTGAAACACGCGGCGGCCCTGTCCGGCATCCTTGATGCAGAGCAGCCCCGCAAGTCGGAAGGCAAATCCCCCCTGGTCACGGAAATCAAACCCCGCCTGCTGTTGAGCAAGGCGCGTATCGAGCTGGCCAAGAACTCCAAAGATGATGCCCGGGCAACGCTCAACTCGATCATCAAAGACCACGGATTCTCTGAAGAGGCGGCGACAGCGCGCGCAATGTTGACCATGGCGGCAGCGAATTGATGTCCAGGCGATGTCTTCACACAGCGGTCTTGGCAATTGGCCTGTATGCATGCGCTGGTTCTGGTCTGGCGGCGACCACTTCGCCCAGCAGGCCATTTCGTCTTGGCAGCATGCGCCTGATGCCGGAAGTGGACGCAACCAAGCCGGTGGGTTTGGCGCTCCGTTCCGGTTTCAGCGTTCAGGGGGACACCCTGATCGGGGACTGGGGTGAAGGCTGGGTGGGAGCACGATCTTCCCGCTCCAAGAGGTTCTCCTGGTGGTTCAATGCGGGTGCGGAAGTTAGCAGCCCGGTATTCAACGCCGGCGGCTTCATTGTGTTCAGCACCCGCGCAGGAAAAGTATTCAAGCTGGATATTGCGACCGGAAAACGCGCATGGGAAGCCACCCTCGACTCCTTCAGCGATCGCAAACCGCTGGTGTCCGGGTCGACGGTAATCGTCCAGGCGGCATCGCAAGTCATCTATGCCCTCGACTATCAGACAGGCAAGAGTCTGTGGCTTTACGACGCCGGTTTTCCCGAAGGTTTGACGGTCAGCGGTGGACCAACACCCGTGGTCTGGGCGGATTCCCTGATTGCGGGATTGGCGAACGGCGATCTAGTCGGCATCAACCTGCAGTCAGGCAAGCAGGCATGGCGCGTGAGTGCTCCGGTGAGCGAGGCCAGGTTCCATGATGTGGTCGGTGAGCTTTTTGTGCGTGATGGCCAGTTATTCGCCGCGCGCTACGACGGGACTGTGACGGCTTTTGATGTCAAGGACGCCAAGGGTGGCGAACCACGGGTCATCTGGCAAGAGAAGTTCCCCGGTATCTCTGTGGTAACCCACCGCAACGGCAAGATGTTCCTTGGCTGCGTGAACGGGGACGTGGTCGCGCTTGACGAGATGAACCAGGGACGGCAGGTCTGGCGTGCTGCCAACGGTGGCAGCGTGACCACACTTACTGCCGCGGAATCGCGCTTGATCGCGTCAACGTCCGACGGACGAATTTTTACCATGGACCTGCAGACAGGCGAGCTGCTCTGGCACGATTCGTTGGGATACAGCGTCATGGCGGCGCCGCTGTTCATCGATGACGGCATCTATTTCATCACGGGTCTTGGCAACGCTTACGGGTACCGACTTCTTTAGGTCTACCGCGGCCAATTGTTGCTGTTTTTATGCGTGACTCTTCGGGGTCATAGAAGAGATTGCTCCCGGGCTTTGCCTTGCTGCAGCTTCTCGACAACCTTTTTTACGTCTTGTGCGCGTTCCTTGGGGCAAACCAGGATTGCGCCTTTGTGGTGCACAATCACCATGCCCTTCAGGCCGATCGCTGCGACCAGGGGGCCATCGCTGTCAATCGTCGTGTCTGAAGTATCAAGAAGCACGGCAGGCCCTTCCACCAGGTTTCCTTCTTTGTCTGTCGCAGGAAAAGCCCGGGACAGCGCATCCCAGCTGCCAACATCCTGCCAGCCGAAGTCGGCATCGACGACCGCGATCCGGTCACTTTTCTCCAGCACGGCTTCATCGATCGAGATTTTCGTCAGCTTGGGATAAACCCTGGCCAGTTTTTTCATGTCAAACGGATTGCCGTCTTTGGCAGGTTTTTTCTTCAAGCAGCCACGCAGCATTTTCATGTCTTTCGGCAGGGAACGCTCTAGCTCCTCAAGCAAGGTTGATACTGGAAAGACAAATAGCCCGGAGTTCCACAGGAAGCGGCCGCTGGCAACATATTTGCGCGCCGTTTCGAGGTCCGGTTTTTCCCGGAAGCCGGCGACCTCGAAGCCCGCATTCGTTTCGCTGAACGGATAAAGATGCAGTGCTTGCCCGCGTTCAATGTAGCCATAGCCTGTCTCTGGCCATCCCGGCAGCACGCCGAGCAAAGTCAGGTAGCCGTTGGCGGCTACGCTTACGGCCCGAGAAATCACTTGGTGAAATGCAGGCAGGTCGGTGATCACGTGATCGGCGTGCATTGAAATCATGATCGGATCGATGCCCGGGTTGATCGACTCACTGGCATGCTTGATCGCAAGCGCTGCAAGTGCGAGCGCGGGTGCAGTGTTCCGGGCCTGCGGCTCCGGAATGACCACTCGGCACTTTGTGCCAGAAACCTTACGCGTCGCCGCCGCTTGTTCGACGTGGGTGATGATCATGCGTCGTGCGGGCGGTACCATGGAATCAAAACGGTCCAGGGTGACCTGCAGCATCGCTTTCTTCTGTCCGCCCAGGCTGCACAATTGCTTTGGTGTTTTCAGCCTTGATTTCGGCCAAAAGCGTGTGCCGCTGCCGCCAGCCAGGACGACGCCAAAAATACGCCGCCCCAGTTCGCCCGGGAATTTTGCTTTGCTAGCGCTTCTTTTTTTCTGTTTTTTTGCCATTTTTCGCCTTGTCCTGAGCCGCAGGCTCGACATCATCTGTCACTTCAAAAACTTTTTGTGAGTCCAGGCCAAGGCGGTACAAGCCTTCGCGTTCCTCGCTGGATACGAGTATTTGCAGGTAGCGCGCGGCATCGGCGCTGCCGACCAGCTGGTCGCTCATGCCGTCGGCCGATTCGCGTAGTCTTTTGCTCACTTGCGTGTCACGTGCGATCGCAGCCGAGTTACGGATCTGGTCTTGCAGGATAATCGCATAAAAGAGCACGTAAGGTCGCAGGGGTACCAAGCGGTCCGATGTCGCCGCATCAAACCATTTCTCCAGCAGCTCCCGTGCGGTCCCGCGGACAGGCAGACGCACCCAACCGGACTGCGCCGGGGTCATCTGGCCACGCTGGCGCCAAGGCTGGTCGGGAGAGATCCGGAAGCGCACACTGGCCGCGTTTCCTTTCACGCGGGAGCAACCACCATCGCGCCAGGTGCAACGGTACAGGTTGCGTACATCAAGAAAACGCGGGCCTCCGGCTTGCCCACCGCCACGGGAATGAAAGCCGTTTGGACCGTCCAAGCGCACGGCGAGTACATCAAGCCCTTCTGGCGCACCATGCTCGCCGCCGGGTGATTGCAAGATGGCGATCGCATAGCGCACGGTCGAGTCAGTGGCTTGCGTTGTTGAGCCAAAGCTTCCTGGAAGCTTGCCGTCTTTTGCTTTCCCAGATCCGGCAGGTTCCTCTGGCTTCGGCATCAGGTTTTCAGTGACTCCGGTGTCGATCTGCCAACGGTAGATGCCATCGCCATGCAAGTCACTTCCTGTCGCAGAGAAAACAATGCTCGGAGAAAGGTGTTCTCCGGGCTCCCAGGTAAACTCTTCCACGCGATCGTGCTCGCTGACAAGGACGCGGCTGCGCTGGTCATCCACGATGACCAGCAACCGCTCCCCGGTGTCTGGATTCGCTGCGATGCGGGCGATCCATTTTTCGTCAGGCGACCACGCACCTTCTGCGCTGGACGGGGACCATGTGCCACGGATGCTTGTGTCTCCCGGCGCAAAGGAAAGCTTAAGGCCGCCTGGAGAAGGCATGGCTCGGCTACCTTGAATGACATCGTCATGATGCCCGGTGCCAGTTGCAGGCATGGCATCAGGGCCGAAGCTTCTCAGCAGATATTGGTCTGGTCCAAGGCGCAGGTACTGTATGCGATTACCAACTGCATCATGGAGGGAAGGCATGATCTGTCCCGGTGTGGATGTGTCCAGCACCTCGGTCAGGCTGTGTGGATATTGTCCCTTTGCTGCGCGCCACTGGTCCAGCGCCAGGGCAGTGCGGTCAAGTTGCTGGCTGATGCGCCATTTGGCGACCCATGGCAATAACGGCAGTTTCTGACCGAGAAACAGGATGTTCGCGACGATCAAGGCAGTGATCGAAAGGTTGACCAGCTGCGCACAGGGATTTTTTGTTGGCGGTTTGCCCAAGTGTGTTCCGGTTTACGGTTACCGTCTAAGGACCTTATCGGTCTATAATTGAACGAGAAGACTATCCAATCCACAAGACATGAGGCAACCCAACGATGAATCGCTGGCCGATGTTTGTGTCTGCGCTCAGATCAGGGATGTTGCAAACGACCCTGGCGACGGCATTGTTGACCGGGGGCCTGGCCTCCGCAGCCCCTTTTCAGCCGGACGATTGGAGTGTCTTTGAACAAGACGCGGCCACCAGTCACGCGGCGGAAAGTGACCTTACGCCGGAAGACAAGGTGGCACGAATCCGCATTCCCTTGACCATCCGGGGTTTCGAGAAGACGCCTGCCAATGCATCGCCTGGTGCGCCTTCCGTGCTGATTGGCCGCCGCGCAAAGCAATTCAACCTGCGCGCACGCCTGGACCGTCCGAATCATTTCTACTTCGAGGACTGGCATGTCGAGACGACTCCGCGCAGCCACAGCGGACGGGTCATCGTTAAACTTAGCCTGAGCCGGACTTACGGGGAAAACCGTGAACTCGAGGACCATGTCGGGGATATGACTCTTGACGGTGGCATGGTGCGCCTGGAGCCAGGCTTGTTTCTGTTCCAGGGCCAGTCATCTGCTAAATTTACCAATCGTTCTGGTGAGTTGACGGTTGAAGCACGGGTGGATTCTGCCCGTCCTGGCGCGCCAGCACCCAATGGCGCGAACGACCCTGCTCGGGTCTCGGTCCTAAAAGGGGTCGATGGTGTCAACCGGATCGACAGGGCACCCGTGCGCTAGCCAGCAATTCTCGTGGGGGCGTCACCCTCTGTCGTGTGCCTGTCTTGAGTGGATCCTGTAACCCGCCGTAATGGCGGGTTTTTTATTATCAGAATCCGCCCTGCTGCATCTGAGTCCGTTTGGCACGCCCCTTGAACCCTAAGCGTAAAGAGCCGGTAATTTTCCGTTGGTCGAACGTGTTGTCGTCGCGGGCGCTGGCTCAGGTCGGGGAGGCCTAAAATGGGGTTGCTAAAAAAATCCAGCAGGTTGATCGGCAGGTTCGTTTTGTCGAACTTGGTGTCGATGGCGGCACTGGGCGGCGAAGCCGCGCTGGCGCAAAGTGCCAGCTTCAACCACAACTATGTCAACACAATGCGTTCCGGCACGGTCAGTCATATGTTCGTGTCGCAGTCCGTGGACGGTGAATTCGGCAAGTTTTCTGCCACAACGAAGCCTGGAACCAGCGCGGATGCGCTGGCCTCGGTCGGTGGGGCCCTCGGGCCCTCAAGCGATTCATGGCGCGGGTTTGGCATCGGCACCTCCTTTGGACTGGAGGTCCTCAAATTCGTGCAGTTTACCTCTGGGCACACGTTCGTTTCGCTGCGTCGCAACGATGATGGCTTGCAGACTCTTAGTGGATCCCGTCTGCATGCCGGTGCGAAATTTGTGTTTACCGCGCCGCTGGCCAACCTGGAGCTTGGTGGTGGCGTGCTGGGTTCTCGGATGGACCTCGTGCAGCGCCTTCAGCGCGGTGATTACTACGGCAGCGGCCTGTTTTACTCCCTCGGCATGAACTATTTCCTGTCCAGCCAGGTTTCAGTGTTCGGGACGTTAAAGACCCTTCAGGAACGCCTGGTCCAGACCGGTGGTGATTCCACCTACGACACCATCCGCAACAACTCCACCACGGTGGGGACAGGATTTTCGATCTGGTTGTGAAATCCTGATTCTTTGCGATTTCCCGGATCCCGGTTGTTTCCCGCGAGGGAAATGGCCGGGGTTTTGCTTTTTCACTGTTGACGCAGTGATTCGAATGGCGAAAGATGTTGTTTTGAACCATCGCACAAAAAATAAGCACGGAGGCTTGTCATGGTAACCCGTTGCGCGACCAGGATGTCGATTTTTTCCGCAGCTTTGTTGCTGGGCGGTTGTTTCTTCGAAGCCGGTCCGGGGACTGCCCGCACCGAAGAGGACGCAACCCAGACCACCCGCGCTGCCGGATTCCACTGCCGCATGGACCTCATGTCGGGATGCATCGAAGCTGCGATACCGCCGGCTCCCGAAGTTACCGTGAACGGCAAGCCCTTCTTTGACGCCAACCACCTGGCGAGCGAATTCCAGGCGGTCCTTGCGGACTCGGCGCCGACAGCCCAGGCTGATTTGCTGGCAAAAGGCGGCAAGGTTGAGTTCCTGACCCGGATCGACAACAAAGCCTTCGCCAAGGGTTTCCAGATCTTCATCAAAGGGCAGACGGCACATTCGGCCGACGCCCTTGCAACGGGCGGTTTCCTGGTGCACCGGATTCCCGAGGGCGCCTACAACGTCCGCGTGCAGAAGCTCGTGAAGTACAAGATCACGCAGGAACCTGTTCCGGCTGGGCAGGATGCCGCTAAAGAAGAAGTCTTCTGCGCCACTTTGCATGCCGAAACGAACCTCGAAGTCTACAACGCAGAGCGTGTTCAGCACCTGTTTGACGACTACGAGCTGTTCCTGGCGGAATGCCCGCGCTGAGCGTGAACCAGACAGGCACAAGGTCTCTCGGGATCATTGGAGGGTTGAGCTGGGTCTCAACCCTTCTTTATTACCGCTGGATCAATGAGGCCGTGCAGCATGCGCGTGGGCGCCAGGCCTCTGCGGAACTCGTGATCCGCAGCGTCGATTTCCAGCCAGTGATTGACGCCCAGATGGCCAACGACTGGGCGCGTGCGGGTCAGATTGTCGTCCGTGCCGCAGCGGACATTGCACGCGCCGGGGCTTCGGCCTTCCTGATTGCCAGCAACACGATGCACCTTGCAGCGGCGGCGGCGGATGAAGCGGTAAACCTGCCGCGACTGGACATCTTTGACGCCACGGCGGCCGCCATCCAGGTCAGTGGATGCTCACAGGTTGCTCTGCTCGGCACACGCTACACCATGGACATGCCTTTTTTCAGGGATCAATTCCGGCAGCGTGGAATTGACGTCATCGTTCCGGAAGCTGCAGATGGGCGTCGCGTCAACGAAATCATTTTCCGTGAGCTGATCCACGACCGCATGTCTGCGGACGCTTCACGTGCACTGGATGACATCGTAGGGCGCATGCAGTCCCGGGGGGCTGGTGGCGTTATCCTTGGATGCACGGAGCTTGCGCTCTATCAGACAGCACGCATTGGACAGCGGGGCGACCTGTTGTTTTTTGACTCGGCAAGGTTGCACGCCCTTGCCGCGGCTGAGTGGCTTCTTCAGGATCCAAACAAGTCGCAGTAGTTTTGCCAGACGCGGGCTTTGGCTTCTTCTTCGCTCCAGCCGCGCAGCTCACCCAGGAAGGCGACCGTACCAGTGACGTTTGCGGGTTCGTTACGTTCCCCGCGCACCGGTCCCATGTAGGGCGCATCGGTTTCTGTCAGGATTCGATCTGCCGGCAGTGACGAAAGCATTTTACGGAAGCTTTCCGACACGCGGGCATTGGCCGGGATAGAGAAATACCACCCATGTTCCTCGGCCCACTTTTGTGCGTGGCGCGTCTTGCCTCCGAAACAGTGGAAGTCCACTTTCCGGGCACCTGCCGCCGCCAGTATCTCGGCGCAGCGGACCTCCCGCTTCCGGCTGTGCACGATGACAGGCAGGTCGTGTTCTATGGCGACTGCGACCAGTGCCTCGAACACTTTTTCCTGCCCCGGGAATGTTTCTTCGCCAACCAGATGACCGTCCAGCCCGCACTCACCGATGGCGATGATTTCCTTTGCAGCCGCACTTTCACGGATGAAGGCAATTTCCTCATCGACATCGAAGCGGTCGATGCGCCACGGATAATCCGCGGGCAGCATTCCGTTGACGGCGTCCGTGGGATAGATGCCAAGGGCGGGCTTGATCTCGGGGTATTCTCCCGCAAGGACCATGATTTCACGATTTGAAGCGGGATTCAGGCCATTGCAGACAATAGCACCAAGACCCGCTTCGATCGCCCTCGCGATGACCTCTTTCTGGTCATCGCGAAAACGCTCGTGGGTCAGGTGTGTGTGAACATCACAGAATCTGGCTGTGCCGGACGGGATCATCGAACCGGATCATTGGCCAAACTTGGTTTTGGCCGCCTTCACTGATTCGTAGGCGTTGATCGTGCCATAACCGAACGTATTGTTCGGGGTGGCCGATCCCGGGACGCCGCCGCAGGTCTGGGTGGTGGTCTTGGGTTGAGCTGTGCCGCGGACAAGTTCTATTGTCTCGTGCAGGCGACCAACGAGAGCTGGTGCCGCGCTCCACATCAACGCAACCTGGCCAACCACGTGTGGTCCTGCCATGGAGGTTCCACTCCAGCCAGAACCTGCGTAACTGCCACCCGGAACAGCCGACCGGACATCAACTCCCGGCGCGGTAACGTCTGGTCCTGTGCCATTGTCGAAAATGGACGGACCGCGGCTGGAGAAGCTTGCGATCTTGTCGGTGCGATGGTCATGTGCGCCGACCGCGAGGGTTTCGTCCGTGTGATGCGCAGGTGCAGAGTCAATCGACGAGCAGCTGGGGCCATTATTGCCTGCAGAAGCAACGATCATGATTCCGGCGGCCTCAAGGGACTTGAGTACGGTCAGGAATTCACTGCCATCGCAGTTTTCACTCTCGTCGCATCCCCAGGAATTATTGACCACGTGGGGGGCAAGTTCCGGGCGCCCATCCGTTGCTGCGTTGCCGCCTTGAGGGTACGGTGCCAAGAAGAACTCGAAGCACTCGAGGTAGGTGTGAGGAGCCCCCACGCCGGCGTCCATGTTGCGGCAGCCGATCCACTTGGCGCCTGGCGCGACGCCGATCTTGTTGGCACCGCCGTCATCACCGACCACTGTACCGAGGGTGTGCGTGCCGTGGCCGTTATCGTCGCATGGGACTTTCAGGTCGTAACCGCAGCTATTCTCAACCTCCGGGTCCATGCTCTTGTGGATTGCATCGTGCCAAGCATAGGTGTGATCGGCCTTGCCGCCGTCCCAGCCGCGGTAGCTTGCCTTGAGGGCCGGGTGGTCCCACTGGATGCCAGTGTCCTGGCCAGCCACGACGATCCCTTCACCGCGCGTTCCGAGTTCCGACCAGACGCGGTTGGCGCCAATCTTCACCAGGTTTTCTCCGATTCCTGTTGCCGGCTCATCCAGGCGTTCAAGGAACCCATTGCGTTCCCGCTGTTCCGGGGTCGGCATCTTCATGCGGACCTTGGGATCTGCGACCACGCGCTGGACGTCGGGGCGGGCGGCGATCTGACCGATGATTTCCGGCGTTGCGTCCACAATTGCGATCGCATTGCCAAGATAATAAGACTTGAATTGAATTTTGCGCGCCTTAAGCCACGCAGTCAGGCTGCGTTGGGACGACTTTGCATTGGCGACCAGCGCCTTGTAGACGAACTTGCCGCGTTCTTCCTTCGATTCCATGTCGTAGGCCTTGTCCAGGTGTGCCTGTTGGAGCATGAAAACAAGAGCCGGAATTTTCCGTTCCTGGGTGCCAGGCAATGCCTCCGCAGCCTTGTGAGCGTCAAGTGCGCGAATTTCCCGCCACAAGCCGGGGCTTATTTTTGGATTTGGAGCGATTTCGCTCTTTCCAGCTCCGGAGGCCACGGCGGCCAAGGCCAGGCTGAAAATACCACTCATGGCAAACGTAAGACGGTTCATGTCGTTTTCCCCGGGTGTGGTTTTGGATTGGTCCGGGGCTGATTAAAGGACTTTTTTTGCTGAAAAGCAATTCCCTTTATCGAGGATCAGTGGGCGGTATCCAGTTTGTCTTTTGGTTTGTTGCCGGACACATCCGACGTGGCGTCTGCAAACCACTTCACGGCAAATTTCTGCTCTGAACTGCGGCGGAAAATCTCCTGGACTGCCAGCTCCAGTTTGGGTGCGGTCACGGCCATGGTCTCCATCGGCACAGACACAAACAAATGCCGCCCCGATTCGGTCAGGGGTGCGGCAGTGGTCCCGGCAATGCGATCGAGGCTGGCCAAGATGTCCTCTTGCGATGCGACCTCAAGCGCCAGACCATTGGCTGTCATTTGTGTGATGCGGTCGTTCCCAGTATTTAGAGTGAAGGGCCGCATTGTAACTCCAACTCCGGCCCACAATTCTTTGATGTTGGCCATCAGGGGGAAACGGAACAGGCGCCCGGCATAATGATCCGGAGCGATTGCAGAGAAGTCATGGGTGATCCCCTCTGCGGCGGCCGCGGCCAGCAGCTCAGGCGAGGCAGCGTGCCCGGCAACCTTCATCAGCCTGCCATCCCCGAATGAATTGCGGGCAAACAGTTGTCGGCTTTTCTTGATGATTTTGCGCAAGTCCGTCGCTGGGTACGCGTTCATCAGCACTTCGCGACCGCAGTCATCGATACAGGATTTAACGGTCAAGCGGTTGCCCCAGAAGGTTGGTCCGTTTTTGAAAGAAACATTTGCCGCTTCTGTGACGGACTTCCAGCCGTTCAAGTAGACGCCCGCCAAGTCGCTACGGCCAACCAGTTCACGCATTTGCTGGATCGCCGTTTCGCGGCTGCGGACATCCTTGTGGTTACGGGTGAAATAGACAGGGCTTATGAAATGCACGACTTTCACTGCCTCAAACCGGTTGCGGAAGGCAGCGATTGCCTCGCGGTTTGCTGCGGATAAAGGTTCCCCTTCCCAGAGAACACCGATGGTCACGGTCAGACTCGGGTCATCCGCCCTTGCAATACCCGCCGCAAGCAAGGGCATGGTGGCAATAAGCAAAAAGAGGGAACACGCACGGCGTGCCCTGGCAAGAAGACTTTCTCTGTTCAAGCGCAGCACGCTTTATTTCCCCTTGGTTCTTCGTAACAACGACTTCAGCGCCAGCAGAATCGGAATTGCAACCAGCAAGGCCAGGAATGTATCGAACTCCCCATAGACAACGGGGTTGTCTACCGTGGTCCCTTTCGGGTGGACGTAGATTCCTGATTGAATCACAGTGCATCCGAAAATATTTCCCGACGATCGCCGTGACTTTGATGCGCTGACTGGGGACCGCAAGGAGTCTGTAGTCGGGCTTGCATTGATATTTCGGGCCAATGCTTTTTGTTCGATTGCATCCTTGTGGGCCGATGCAAACAGTGTTTCATCTGATTTGATCAGTGCCGCCAGGAAATCTCCGAAGCTGGCTCCGCTGGGCAATAATTCAATCGCGCCCAGTGTCATGCGGACCAGGTCATTATTTGCGATGCCCGACACCTTCAGGTCCCAAAGGAATCCGCTGACCAACTGCCCCTTCTGATGATCAAGGCTTACGCGGAACTCGGCGGATCCATAGGTGAGGGTATTATCGGCGGAACGCAGGCACTGAGTTGTTGAGCAGATGGACTGCGTGCCTCCGGTACAGATACCTGATCCAAGGCAGGGACTGTCATTACGCATCATCACGAAGAAGTCGGATAGCCCCTCATGCAGCTGCAGTGCTTCCGTGCCGACCCCGTATTGAGTGATTGCAGTGAAGACGACATGGTGGCCGAATTCATGGCTGGTCACACCGTTGTCGAGGTGCAGGTCCTTTAGCAGAACGTTGTCGCCCTGACCAACCCGGATGGCGGGTGGATAGTTGTCGTAACCTGGATCGGAAGGAACATAGACGGCGTTTGCCTTGGCCTTGCACACTCCGGTGGAGGGGCAGCGTGCACATTCCGTCGTGTCGTAGCATTCAGCAACGCGCAAAACGATGGGGTTGGTTGGTGCCCAGCTGAAGCCAAGGTTGCCCAGATAGTCTGCGTGGGTGTTAGCGTATGCGAAAACGCTCGCTTCCTGAAAATGGCGGCTCGAAGTAGAGAAATCGAACTTGTTGCCTGCGTCAGCGACCGCGCGGCCCTCCGGGTATCCGAAGTCGGTGCGGAACCGCGGGTTTTCGAGGTGGCTTTGTCCATCGTTTATCATGAAGGGCAGGTTACCAAGTGTCCCGTCCTGCTTGTTTTTTAGGTAAACGTTGGCCGAAGCCGCCGCATCAAAAAACTGCGGGTTGAACGACAAAATCTCACGATCATCCGCAATAACCTCGTAGGGCAATGACCCGATCTTTAACACAAATCGCCAGGCGGGTTTCAGCGCGGAAGGGCCTGGCATGTAAATCTCTTCGCTGGACAGGACAGGTGACCTGCCGTTTTGATCGCCGTCAAGGTTGAGTTGATCGGCGTCGCCGGATCCGGGGTGCATGGAATCCCATGCCACGGCAAGTGCTGTCGAACGATCTGGCCAATTGCCATCACCCTCGAAGGCGTGCAGTGCGAGAGAAGCGTCCAGCACCGGCAAATTTCCCAGCATCGATATGCGGCCTGGATTGCCAGCCTCGTCAGGTGGCAGTGCCACGGCTTTCACGGAGAAACCGTGAATCCGGCGTCCACCTAGATAAAACTCAATGGGCTTGATCGACGCGGCGCGTTCGGGAAGGCTGTTGGCCAGTGGCAGGAATCCTGTGGGCGCGCGCCCCATTTCCCTGGCCTCGATAAACGGATGTAACCCTTCGTCCCGGAGGAGTGCCTGCACGCTCCCTGTCATGGTAACACCAGGGTCGATTGCCAGATCGAGGCTTAGGGTTCGTTCAAGCCCCGGCCGGAACTCCTCCAGCCAGCGAATTTCCGGACGAGCGAGCAAGGCATCGAGGGAAAAACCGGACATGGCGTATGCAGCGGATGGCTGGACTAAATGGGGCAGGAGAGCTGCCGCAGTGAGCGTGACAACATCCCGGAATGCCAGCTTTTTATCGTTGCCTGGAAAAGCCACTGCGGGTTCCTGTTCTGGGCTGTCGAACACAGCCGCGTTCTTGGAAGGGAATCGGTCTTTTGTTCAGAAAAGTTGAGTCTTTGCGATGTTTTTTGGTGAAATAAATTATTGATTTTATTAGCTAAAAAACGTTTTTTAGGTTTATCCACAGGATCTGTTGATAAGTCCTGTACGCTGTGGGCGGTTCCGCCTAGAATTCAGCTGTTTCACCGGATCGCTCAATAGTTGGGCAGGGGACCAAATGGCATCAGGAAATCGAGTTTTCGTCAGTTCAGTGGAAGGAAACCGCCAATGGCTGGACGGCGGTTCTATGTTCGGAAATGTGCCCCGTCCTGTGTGGGAAAAATGGGCCAAACCTGATGCCAGGGGACGGATTGAGCTCGCCTGCCGCGCCATGCTGGTCCAGATCGGGAACAAAAAGATTCTTTGCGAAACGGGGATTGGCGTATTTTTTGAGCCGACGTTGGCTGAACGCTATGGCGTGATCGAGCAAGAGCATCGTCTGCTTGCCAGCCTTGTGGCTGCTGGAATCGCGCCTGATGACATCGATTTTGTCATTCTCTCTCATCTGCATTTCGACCATGCGGGGGGCCTGCTTCCGTCCTGGCAAGAGATCCAGGCGGGTAACCGTTCGCTCCTGTTTCGCAAAGCCAGGTACGTAACCGGCCGTCGTGCCTTTGAGCGTGCAGAAAATCCCCATTCAAGAGACCGCGCATCTTTCATTCCCGGATTGGACAAGCTGTTGAAGGAATCCGGTCGCCTCGTCCTGGTGGACGATCCAGGTCACCATGGTCAAGCGGTCACTCATCCGGACGTTTTGCCAGACTTCGTTTCATTCAGATTCTCTGACGGTCACACGCCCGGCCAGATGCACACCATCATTACCGGGACGCGGGACAAGATCATTTTTGCAGGTGACCTTGTCCCTGGTCGCGCGTGGGTGCACGTGCCCGTGTCGATGGGTTACGACCGCTTCCCGGAACAAGTGATTGATGAAAAAGAGGGGCTGTATTCCGCTGCGGTGCCAGAACAGTGGTGGATGTTTTACACCCACGATCCTGCCTGCGCTGCTTCACGCATTGAACGGGTGACGGAAGGTGGACGAACCCGCGTCCGCCCAGTCGCTGAGCAGCCAGTCCTTGCCGGGTTCGAAATCTGACAGGTGTGGTGTCAGCGTTTCCGCAGCATCATGATTCCATCTGCAACATTTACCAGGGTGGCTTCCACCCTGCGGTCTTTTGCCACAGTTTCATTGAATTTACGGATCGCGGCCGTTTGTTTGTCGTCAGCACCTGCCCTTACGACTTCTCCCGACCATAAGGTGTTATCAGCGAGGATGACTCCGCCGCTGCGGACAAGGCGAAGGCATGCCTCGAAGTAGTCAAGCATGGGTGCCTTGTCGGCATCGATAAATGCCAGGTCGAAGGACCCGGGTCCCCATTGGGACTCGAGTTTCGCGAGTTCCTGCAGGCCGTCTCCAGTCACGGGCCTGATTTTTCCTGATTGGCCCGTGCGAACAAAATAGCGATTTGCCACCTCCATGGTCCGCGCATCCTTGTCGATCGTGAACAAGACGCCGTCAGCTGGCAGTGCAGCCGCCACTGCGATGGCGGAATAACCGGTGAAACAGCCAATCTCGACGCAGCGGCGAGCGCCCGCGATCCTGGCAATGGTGTACATGAAAGAGCCTTGTTCAGCGGCGATCTGCATTTCGCTGCCACTCATGCCGGCGGTCTCCCGACGCAGGTCTGCAAGCGCGAGTACTTCGCCGGGCAGCAGGGCGCAATCCAGCGCCGTACTGTGTTTCGCCAGGTATTGGGCCAGTTTTTCAGTTGCAGGTACCAGTTTCATGAGGCCTCCTTGACAGGTTTGCAAAGCAGGTCGATCGCTGCTTCATCAGTCCGGAATTTGATTTCGTCATTCAAAGTAGCACGTGCCTGAGCGGGGGATATCACCTTGAGGTATTCCATCCGCGCGATCAGGTCGTTCATCAAACCTGTAAAATTCGGAGTTGGCTTCATATGGCGGCAGAAGGCCTCCACGCGAGGCAGCGGTGCTGGCAGAAGGTTCGCCAGGAAGACGCTTTCCTTAAGGGTTAATTGCGCGGGTGTTTTGCCAAAAAAAGACTGCGCAGCTTCGGTCACACCGAAGACATTTGGGCCCATTTCCACCAGGTTGACGTAAAGTTCAAGGACGCGTGACCTGGGCAGCGAGTTGCCAAGATGCCAGGCCAGGAACAGTTCTTGAATCTTGCGACTCGCAGTGCGTTCCTGGCTGAGCATGAGGTTCTTGACCAGTTGCATGGTGATCGTGGAACCCCCACGGGCCAGCTTGCGCTCGGTGAGATTGTCACGGAGTGCATCGACAAATCCTGCGGGTTCGATCCCGTGATGGGACCAGAATCCGGCATCCTCCGCAGCCACGATGGCTTTCAAGAAGGCTGGGCTGACCGCATCAATCGGTGTCCACGATGCATTGTCCGGTGACAGAGTGATTTCGCGAACCGGCATGCCGCGGGAAGAACGGACCACCTTGACGGGGCCGGTGTAATTGCTGGCCGCATATTCGAATGGCTCCTGTTCAACCGCGCAGCTGAATTCGGGATGGGTCAGGCGACCCTTGAATTCTTCCGGGCGCCCGGCAGGCCACTCAACCGAGAGCATCCCCATGAAGTCTCCGCCCAGCTGAAACTTGCGCAGCGCAGGTGCAAGGGACTGTGGCAGTATGTCGACCAGTGCCTGACAAGGTGTCCTGGCAACGAAGGCCTTGAACCCCCACTGGTCGCTCGCTGGCAAGACAGGTCCGGGAAAGTGCGCCATCAGGAGGCGCTGTATGGATCGCGGCGTGTGAATGCCACCCTTCGCCTGGAAGCTCACAATGATCGCTGGTTCTGTGCCGGCATCGACAGCGAAGTCGTGGTGTGAGCGTTGGGCCATGCCACTGGCCAGGGGTTCAAAATCAACTGGCGCGGGCAATTCGACGCGCCCGTGGTCGATGATCAGTTCACCGCGTGCAGGTTCAAACGTTCCGGAGACTTCAGTCGTCAGGCGGACAGGGCCGATCGTTCCCGGTGCAAGTATCTTGCTTTGAACATACAAGTCACTGACCTTGGCGCTGCTCGCAAAACTGATCATCTTCTCGCCCAGGCGCTTGAAGGTCGCGTTGGCCTGGAAGGTGGTGTCTGCGGAGGGTATCACAATGCCGCGGGTCATCGTTGCGATCATCCTTGGCATGTGATTGCCCTGGATCTCAGCAGTCATCTCGCGGCCGTCAAGCCTGGACAGCGTGCGAATATACCAGGCACCTTTGTCCATGCCCATGCTGTGATGGGGGCCTTTTATAGCAGTGAATTCAAACACACCGGTTTGATTCCATACCCGCATGTGTCCGCTCAGCATGGATTCTTCCATCATGCCGGCCAGCAGCAGGCGACGTGCGTGATAGTGGATGCGCGGTTTGCGCCGGTCGATCCGGACATGGAAACCGGACGCCCTCAAGACTGTCTCGCGGGTTCCAGGGATGAATTCGCCCTTGTTGCCGGGGCGGGCGGTGACAATCAAAAGTTCTTCGATATCGAACGTCACCCTGCGAGGCAGGAACCATGCCCACGCTTTGCCAGCGATACCGGTCTCACGACTGGTCGTGTCACCAAATTCCCTGACGATGTTTTTCAGTGCGGGTTCGATCTTCCGCAGCAAGTCCACCGTTTCCAGCGGGTTCTCGGCTTCTTCCCGGTGATTGGTGGTGGCCTGCGTTGTGCGTCCTGATGCCGGGATAGTAATTTCGACGGAGTCAAGTTTCAAGCCGCCGAACCCGGCCTTGAATCCTTCACTCCGGACGCGCACGCCAATCGATCGTTCGATTGCATTCAGTCGCTGCCCGATTTTGATCGCCGCGCGCCGGGCCAGAGCGGCCTCCAGGAACTTGAAGGTAAAGAAGAGGGAAACGGCCAGGGCCAGTCCAGCGCCGCCGAGCAGCAGCCTGCGCGGGATACGTTGGACAGGATTTCGGGGGCCGAGCTTCAAGGCATGACTCTCCGTCAAAACGGTTTGAACACCACGAGTGCTGTGATGATCAACATCAATAGCGTGGGGACTTCGTTCAGAATCCGGAGGTTGCGCGAAGGGGGCAAGGATCCTGGTTCCGCGGCCCCGGCTTTGTGGATCTGACCCGCATAAAGCGTGGCGCCAATCAGCCCAAAAACAACCAGGAATTTGATGGTGAACCAGCCCGTCCGGGCAAGGTCCGGGGCGACGGCTACCATCGCCAGTCCAGCCGTCACGGCGGTCAGCATGGCTGGGATGGTGATGTATCGGTACAGCCTCATTTCCATCAGGGTCATCAAGTCATGCACTGTCCGGTCAGTGCGCCCGCGCTCACTGTGATAGACGAAGAGGCGGTAAAGGTACAGGATGCCCGCCATCCAAGCGATGACCGCCACGATGTGGAGCCATTTCCAGAACAGGTATGTTTGCGACAGGCTGGACATCGAGATCACCGTATTGGTTTCACCTTAAGAAACAACAAAGTTGACGATCTTGCCAGGCACGTAGATCTCCTTGCGGATCTGCTTGCCTTCCATGTGGCGCTTGACGCCATCCAGGGCTTTGGCTGCAGCCAGCACATCGGCCTGGCTTGCATCCTTCGCAACTTCGATCGTGCCGCGCATCTTGCCATTCACACTGATCGACAAGGTGACGGTGTTCACTTCGCAAAGGGCCGGGTCGAACTTCGGCCACGGCTCGTAGGCGAGTGACTTTTTGTTGCCAAGTTTCTCCCAGAGTTCCTCGCCCATGTGCGGGGCGTAGGCGGAAAGCATCATGGTCATCGCCGATGCCGAGTTGCGGGAGATGGCCGTCTCTTTGTAAGCGGCGTTGACGAGTTCCATCATCGCGGCGATGGCGGTGTTGAAACGCATTCCCTCTGTGTCTTCCGTGACTTTTTGGATCGTGCGGTGGAGTGTGCGCTGGAAGACGTCGCTGTCGGCGGTCGCCTGGACTTGTTGGTTCAGGGTTCCATCGTCGTTGACAAAAAGTTTCCATAAGCGGCGCAGGAATCGGTGGCAGCCGACAATACCGGAAGTCTGCCAGGGTTTCGTCGCTTCGAGCGGCCCCATGAACATTTCATAGAGGCGCAGGGAATCGGCGCCCCATTCTCGGACAATATCGTCCGGGTTGACGACGTTACCGCGGCTCTTGGACATCTTCTCGCCGTTTTCGCCGAGGATCATGCCCTGATTGACAAGGCGCTGGAACGGTTCCTTGGTAGAGACCAGTCCGCAGTCGTAAAGCACTTTGTGCCAGAAGCGTGCGTAGAGAAGGTGCAACACGGCGTGTTCAACGCCGCCAACGTAGAGGTCAACAGGCATCCAGTATTTCTCTGCCGACTTGCCCCACGCTTCGTGATCGTTGCGCGGGTCGATGTAGCGCAGGTAGTACCAGCAACTGCCTGCCCATTGGGGCATTGTGTTGGTTTCACGGCGGAGGGTTTTCCCGCCCTTTTTATAATCCAACCATGCAGTCGCACGCGCTAAGGGCGATTCGCCAGTCCCCGATGGCTTGAAGTCATCCAAGTCAGGGAGCAGCACGGGAAGTTCGGATTCGTCCATGGCGACGACGTTGCCTTCGTTGTCGTGGGCAAGGGGGAAGGGTTCACCCCAGTAACGTTGGCGCGAAAACAACCAGTCACGCAGCTTGTACGTGACGGTCGGCTTGCCTAGTTTCTTCTCTTCCAGCCATTGGCCCATGCGCGCAATGGCGGCTGCTTTGTCCAGGCCGTCCAGGAAGCCTGAGTTGACCAGCTGGCCATCGCCGGTGTGAGCGGCTTTGGTTATATCTTCTTCTTCGCCGCCAGAGAGGACGCGCTTGATCGGGAGGTGGAATTTGCGCGCAAATTCGTGATCGCGTTCATCGTGGCCTGGAACTGCCATGATGGCGCCGTGGCCGTAGGTCATCAGCACATAGTCGGCGATCCAAACAGGAATTTTTTCGCCGTTTGCGGGATTGATCGCGTAAGAACCCGTGAATACGCCGGTCTTTTCAGTTGCCAGCCCCGTGCGCTCAAGGTCGCTGCGGCGGCGTGTTTCCTCGACATAGGCCGACACTGCTTTGTTCTGCGCCTGGGTGGTAATTTTCTCAACCAGGGGATGCTCTGGGGCGAGCACACAAAATGTCGCGCCAAACAGCGTGTCAGGGCGTGTGGTGAATACCGTAAACGACGAAGCCGCGTCGCTGTCCGTATTGCCGGCGATCTTGAAAACGACTTCAGCGCCGACACTTTTGCCGATCCAGTTGCGCTGCATTTCCTTTACGCTATCCGGCCAGTCGACCAGGTCGAGGTCTTCCAGCAGGCGCTCTGCGTAAGCGGTGATCTTCAGCACCCACTGGCGCATCGGCTTACGGATGACGGGGTGGCCGCCGCGTTCAGATTTGCCGTCGATGACTTCTTCGTTGGCAAGCACAGTGCCCAGGGCTGGGCACCAGTTGACGGGTTCGTGGGATTCGTAGGCAAGTCCGCGCTCGAACAGTTTCAGAAAAATCCACTGAGTCCATTTGTAATACTTCGGATCCGTCGTATCGACTTCCCGGTCCCAGTCATAGCTAAGTCCAAGGGACTGGATTTGCTCGCGGAAGCGGTTGACGTTTTTTGCGGTCGTTACCCGGGGGTGGGTCCCGGTGTTGATAGCGTGTTGTTCCGCCGGCAGGCCGAAGGCATCCCAGCCCATGGGGTGCAGGACGTTAAACCCGCGCATCCGTTTGAAGCGGGCGACGATGTCGGTCGCGGTGTAGCCTTCCGGGTGGCCGACGTGCAGCCCGTCACCGGACGGGTAGGGGAACATATCCAATATATAGTACTTGGGCTTGGCCGGGTCCGGCTGGGCGGGGGTCTTAAAGGTCTTGTTTTCGAGCCAGTGCTTTTGCCATTTTTTCTCAATGATTGAGAAAGGATAGCCTTGATTCTCTTCCATGCCGGTCCCCTGCCTGATAGTGCGTCGTTTCGCGGGTTCTCGAAC
>JBEGVZ010000076.1:0-16393 GCA_041178085.1 Pseudomonadota bacterium
GGCACAATGGCGTCAATTGGCAGTTTTTTCATCTTTTACCAATCGTAGTTGCCGCAAAAACCTGCTGACCGGATGAAGGGAATTTTTTTCGCATGATCTATACAGTTAGCACAACTTTACTCTGTTTTGCAGGAGGCAAGCCAGGCAAAGGCTGATCAGAGGAAGAACGATACTGGGATTGGTTGCGGGCACGGCCATCGCGGCATCGCGTTCACTGGTACCACCGCTGAACTGAATTACCTGACCATCGGCGCTGCGCACGATGCCTTCAACAGCTCCCGCGCTGCAATCCAGACTTGGCTTGAAAATGGTGGGAATCCATCCTTCACGGAATTCACCACGGACGTTTCCCTGTAACGATGATCGCACTGTGTCTGCTCCTGCAAGGCCGCCGCACTGGAATCCAGTGCGGCGGTTTTGCTTTTGAACGGATCCGCATCGCCTTGAGTGACATATGAAGTCACTTCATCCAAGGCTCCAATAAAGCCAAACTGCATCCGTATCGCAGGCTGGGTTACCGCCTGGATGCGGGCTATTTCGGATTGACCCAGTATGCATATAACGTGCATCATTATATGCATATTGGAGGGTTAAGCGATGCGCACCACCGTTATCCTGAAGGACGAACTCGTCAAAAAAGCTATGGAAGTTACTAACATCAAAGAGAAAACGGCCCTGATCCACGCCGGACTGCAGGCTCTAATTGACATGCACGCACGTCATCGTTTGATTGCGCTGGGCGGATCGGATCACAAAGCCAAGCCGGGAAGCAGAAGGAAAGCATTCTGATGATGGTCCTGGTTGACACATCCGTCTGGATTGATCATTTCAGATCGGCAGACCAAAAGCTGTCGGAACTTCTGGTGGACAACCTTGTGCTGGGCCACCCCATGGTCACAGGCGAGCTGGCTTGTGGATCCCTTCGGCAGCGAGATGAGATATTGCCACTACTGAAGTTACTACCCCAGGCAGGCTCGGTTGAGTTTGAGGAAATGCTCGAATTTATCGAAAACCGTCGGCTGTATGCTGTGGGATTAGGCTGGGTTGACGCGATGCTACTTGCATCTGCCCTTACATCGAACGCGCAGATCTGGACTAAAGACAAAAACCTGATTCGCGCGGCAAAATCACTGAAAATTAATTTCCACTAGCTCTGTCGCGCGGCGATTTTGTCGTTAAACGCCAGCCTGTTTGCCGTAGCAACTTGCGCAGGCCGGCAAATATTTTTCTTCGCACCCAAGATCCACCACCGGACTATCATCATCAGGCCCCACAGCTCGGCCGTTGACCATCTTCAAGTTATAAATGGCCTTCCTGTTGCAGAAGTAACAAGTGGTCTTCACTTCTTCGATGGAATCCGCAAGCTCCAAGAGGCGCTTGCTGCCGGGAAAGAGAAACCTCTTGTAATCAGTCCTCAGGCCGTAACAGATCACCGGGATATTTTGCTTTGTTGCGATGACGCGCAACTGCCCGACAAGATCGGTCGACAGGAACTGCGCCTCATCCACGAGCAGACAATCGACCCCCGTAACGCGGGACTCGTCTATCCTTTGCCCTTCTACAAGAAGGATGTCCGCCTCCTGCTCAAGTCCGGCGCGGGAACGCACCTGCTTTTCACCAAAGCGCGTGTCGAGGGCGGGCTTCAGGATCAGAACGCGCTTGTTTTGTTGGCGGTAGTTGTGCGCAACGGCCAGCAGGTTGAGGGTCTTGGCGCTGCCCACCGCACCGTAACGAAAATATAACTTGGCCATTTGCGCCGCCCGCCCTGCTATTCCTGAGTGTTCAACTGCGTTGCAGGCATTCAAACACGACATCCAGGCGCAGCGAAGGGAAAAGCGAGGGATGCAGGCTTTCGCGGTTATCCAACAGAAAACGGGATAACTGGCGGTCGGCCAAAGCACGCAACGTAGGACCACCCTCATCAGCCGGCAGGATGACGGCAAACGCGCCAACGCTGGCCATGCGCCCCGGCTGGACCCGCGCTGTCTCCATCAACGCATGACCAAGCACATGCATGCTGACCCGCGCTTCCTCAAGTATCCTCGTGATTACGGATGGGTAGTCCATTTCTGACGCCTGCTGCCGGATGCGGCGTATCTCTCCTGCAAGCGTTGCGACGTCGGTGGTCGGGTCCACCAGCAAAAGGACACCGGCCTCGTCGAGAATCGTCAAGAAATCCCGCCGCGGGCCGCGACCTGGCCTTTCACCCGCGGCCGCGCTCGACTCCGCTTCTATCGCTTCATGATGGATCTGATTGATAGCGACCTTCGACCGGGGAAACAACGACCATGCCATAAGGTTGTAATAATCATGAAGCGACCCCCGGCGAACCGCCAGCACCCCTTCTGTAAAAATCCGCTCCTCGTAATTGCCACGGGTGCGGCCAAAATCGACTGTGCGCGGCACACCGGAGACACCAACATTGCTTAAAAAACTGGCAATGAAATGCACGTCACCAGACTCAACCGCCCGCCACAGGGCTGGATGCTCCTGCAACAATGTCCCCGGAAGTCGCAATGCAAGAATTCCCGCAAAATTGGTATCGAACCTTCGGACATTCCGGTAAGTTCTCTGCTCAACTTTTGCAGGAGGACCGTCACATGGATCAACCAGAACTTTGGTGGAGCAAGGTTTTTGGCCCCGCAGATCCAGACACTATCCTGAACCGGGTCGATGAATCCGTGGAACTGGAAGACTACTGCGACCGCGCCGAAGGCTTCATGGACCTTGTTGAAGAGGCACTTGGCAAAAGCGTGCCGACAGGCCAGATCAAGGAAATCGCCCTTGGACTGTTACAGTGGGCCGAAGCCCAGGAGTGACGGAATTTAGGGCATGTAAATGTGGCCCCAACCGTCTTTGATTTCCAGACCTGTTACCGAAGGTTTTGCATACTTGAAGGCAAGCTGCCCGAAGTTTGCCATGGCCTGCCAACCTGACCCAAGACTGATCGACGGTCCGTATTGGTAGGTTGTATCGCCAAATGCTGCAGGCAAAAAAGCCGTCACTTTGGCGACATCCAGCGAAGCGCCGTACATGAGTCCCGCACTGTCGGCCCATGAATTGTTGATGCCTAAATAAAGTTTTCCGCCACTGACTGGATTAGCCGGGTTATCAACCTGGACAAAGACCCGGATCACGTCCCCCGCCTTCAACGGAGGCAACAGTTCATCACCTGATAACTTCAGCCTTTTCGCTGTCGATCCCTGAGGAAGCAGCGAAGCGCCAAGATCGATACCTGCTTCGAATGTACTGGCCAGAGGTAAATTCAGGTCTGCTCCGAATTTGAAAGCCCCAGCAGTCGAATTGCAGGAACGCGTGACGAGGACCTCGAAGTACCAGGCGCCTGAAGATTTCCGCGATGCCGCGACGAACCCTTTGGGCTGTGCTGCCTGCACAATACTTGCGTTTGCGACGTGACGGCAATTTGCCTGCGCTGTCGCAACATCCTTGCAGGCATATCCAAGCGATCCCAAAGTGAATCCAACGTCGGGAGTGAAACCACTGGATTGCGCAGCGCTGGCGGGGTACGCGCTGGCAACAGCATCCTGACACAACAACTCGCTGGGAGGCGTTGGTTCTGGAATCGGCGGAACGACGCGGGGGTCATTCGCTGTTTCGATGCGCCCTGAGATTTTTTCGCCTGGCTGATCGATCCTGGTCAATGAATAAGCCGGTTGGTTCCTGTCGTTAAGGTCGTCAAAGTCGATAACCCCTTTCCAGTTGTTGACCTGCACATCCGCCTTCCCGCTGCGGTAACGCCCAAGCTCCCCGGAGGGCAGCCTTTCAACGATCAACTTTGAGCGGTCGATCAAAATCAGAACTTTGAGCATCTCATCCCCTGCAAGAGAAAGCTGCGCGCCACCACCCGCCATCGACAGGATGGAATGCAGAGAAGGGGTCAACATCCTTCGCGGGATGCCAAAACTGCTCGATGTGCTCAGGCCCAGGTTCGCTCCGGCTTCAGACCGCGGAGGCAGTAAAGTTATCTTCTCGTTGAAATCGACGCAGGCACCGTCGACGACGGCCTTTTTCTCGGGACCAATTTTCCGGCGGCATTTGCCCCCGTCAGGACTGCCGAAAAACCGCCGGGACTCCTCGTGGAACTTCGCTTGCAAACTGGCAGCCGGCGCCCCCTGACCATTTAATTTTTTCAACGCCTCAGAAATGTCGACTTCAAAAAGGGAAGCATGGGAGACGCGAGATTCCACTACGGAGGTACTTTTTCCACAGCTGCTCAACCGTTCGCTAAAGACGCTGTTCATCGGCTCCAGGGGAGACGAAAGCCCGGAAAAATCGCCGCCCCCACAGCGCCCCTCCATGAGAATTGCGAAATGGCCGGAAATCCTGGCACCTGATTTCATGAGGGGGTCTTCCGTGCACGTATTATCTGCCGAAAGTCCAATCGAACCCCTTGCCTTATAAGTGTCCCCAGCACCTTCGATCGTGATCTGCTGACCGATTTTGTCGCAATTTGATTCCTGGTCGTCTGGTTTCTCCGGAGCATTGGAGGCGTTAGGCCCGGTGTTGTCCTCACTGTCCGCCCGGTCGTTGATGAAGTCCCCTTCTTTGCGCAGGACTTCTTCGACCATGCTTCTGCTCAACACTGTTTTGCCGGTAAAACTGAAAGACGCGCCGCTGGTTGGTAACGCCACGGAGGCAGGCTGCTCGCCCCCTTTTCGCCGCCCTTCGATCTTTCGGCGCTGACTGTCCAGAGAACAGCCCGTCAAGCCTGCGATCATAAAAACCAGAAACCTGGCTATGCGATGCGATGCATGAGGCATGGAGAGCTCCTGATCCCAATGAGAACTGCCAGATGGTTCGGTTTTTCTACGGAAACCTTGAAGGCGTTTTGCCACGTACGACGATTATTCAAGTCGCTGATATAATGAGGTTTTTTAATTTTTCTAAGGCTTTTGCCAATACCGCCGATCCCCAATTCATAGGGCTTGGGTGTTCCCGGCCGGGGTGAATGATTTTTTGCCCCAAGCCGGATCAAGGTCGCCCGGTCCGCCAAAAAGGAGGCATCGAAGGACTATGAGGAAGCCGCTGACGTATAACGAAAATGTGTACTTCTTCCAGCGCGATCGCGAGCTCATCCATGAAATGGAGGAGAAGCGTCGCCAGGTGCAGCATCGCCGCGAGACGCACAATCACGTGGGACATTGCACCGCCTGCGGGGAAGACACCATCGAGGTCACGCTTGAGGCAGCTCACATGCATGTCTGCCCGTCGTGCCACGGTGTGTTTGTCGAAGGCGAGGCTGTATCGGAGCTTCTGCGCCGTGATGCGGTCACCATGGTGACCGGCGGCAAGAAGCGCAAGCGGAACCAGGCTGCCTGACAAGCAGGCTGGTGCGGGGCATGCAGCCCGCAAAGACAAAGGGCCGGGTGCGCAATTCATGCATCCGGCCCTTGGCTTTCAACTCATATTGCTCGATCAGAAGGCGTAGCCGAGACCCATGCTAAGCTCCGGAATTGGTCGAAGCGCAAGCCGCGTGTCAGGAAGCGTGTTGATCATTGACTCATAATCCGCAACGGCCTGGGAGTCCTTGCTATCCACGTTGACGCTGCGACGGAAGTAGTGCGAGATGCCGGCACCCACCGTTACCGAAAGACTCTGACTGTTAACCAGCCAACGGTTGCCCATGCCCAGGGACAGTCCGTGCCGCATGTCCGTGATCAAGTCGGTTTCGTCCATCGGCGATTCTGCGGAGACATCCACCGGCAATGCATTCGCGGAATCGAGAGATTCCGTGTAACGGTTGGCGCGGGAGTTGACCCGAACGTAGTCATAGCTCATCCGGGCATAGAAGCCCCGCATCGATTCCGGCACTTCCCAGAAGCTGACATTCCAGCGCAAGCGCACGGCATCGAGCTTTTGCCGCTCACCAGGAAAAAGGTCCTCGCGACGAACGAGACCTTCGGAGTCGCCCTTCGCAAGGAAGGTTCCGCTCCAGATCTCAGGCCCCATGGAAAAGCGCTCACCGACATTGAAGTCCACCGCAGCACCGAATTTACTGGTTGAGATTCCACTGGCACGTTCCTCGTAGAGAGCGGACGAAGGCGCCACCGGATCGATTTCCGCAACGAGGCGGCGGTTGACGTTGGCGGCGAGAGCCTGCCCTGAAACGATCCCACCAAGGACAGCAAATGCTGCGTATGAAAACGTCACTGACATTGCCTGCCTGGTCCTGATGCAGTGCATTTCGTATCCTCCGTAACGTTAAGTCCCAAGGCTAAACGCCCTACTGCCAAAGGGATCGGCAGAAGAAAGGGGGAGGTTAGCCGGCTTCCGAATGTATCCCTTGGTGCCCTCTGCAAGCTCGCCGGTTAAAACTCGCTATTCAGGAGGTTAGCCGCGCACCCCAACGGGACCCTGTTTCCGGACTGATCCTGTTTTTGGGAGGGCGAGAGCCAGACGGGATACATGTTGATCCATCAATAGCCATGCACTATCTTTTCTCAGTGACTATCTTCAATAACGACCTCTTTACGCGTGCCGCGAGCCTGAGCAATTGGCCGGGTGTCGGATCCTATTTGCCGACGAAAAAGGACCGCGGTAGCGTCGATGTCCCGTCCGATGCTTTCCTGCCCCCGCCACAGGCGTTCGATGCTTTGATCAAACCGGTTCGTGAATTTGTCGGGCGTGACTCAAAACAAGTGCGCGCCCAATTGGTCGGGATCGGTTTTGATCTTTCCCGGGACTCAGAAGCCGCAGCAACGGGGCGCGGCCCCCTCCTCGAATGTCTGGCTTGCGTGGTCGAGGCGCTACACGCTGGATCGCTCGTCATTGATGACATCCAGGATGCCAGCGACGTTCGCCGCGGCGAACCTTCCCTCCACCGCCAGATCGGAGTTCCGCTCGCCATAAATGCTGCCAACTGGCTGTACTTCTGGCCCGCCGAATTGATCAGGAAGCAAAACCTCGACTCCGGTATGGAGTTGGAAATATACCGGCTGTTTCATGCCACCATGACCCGGGCGCACTACGGGCAGGCTCTGGATCTTGGACACGACATGACTCAAGTGCCCCAGGATCATGTGCGGGACATTTCATTGGCGACAATAGAACTCAAAACCGGGGAGCTCATGGCCATGTGCGCTGAGCTCGGTGCTATCGCCGGTGACGCAAGTCCGGAGCGGCGAGCGAACCTGGCCATGTTTGGCCGGCGCTTTGGCGTGGCGCTACAAATGTTCAACGACATCGCTGAAGTGGCTGGCGCAGCAACTTTCACGGAATCGCAAGTGTCGTTCAGGCGACCTTCCTGGCTCTGGGCTGTGGCCGCGAACGAACTTGATCCGGATGAATACAGTCAATTTCAATTGCTGATGAAGATACCCGACGTACGTGACGATCACACGACTCTTTCACAGCACCCAGTTGTAGCCCAAGCCATCACGCTGGCTTGTGCAGAAATGAAAAACACGATGAATCTTGTGGCAGAAATAACCGGAGATCCAAAATCAGCCAGCCATGAGAAAGCTCTTCACGTCATCAAGGAACTTGCCCGGAAAGTCATGAGTGCCTATGCGTAAGACCAGAGAACCAGCAAAGGTGGCCGTCATTGGCAGTGGTTTTGGCGGACTTGCTGCAGCGATCCGGCTGCAGGCGGCAGGCCACCAAGTCGTCCTGTTTGAAAAACGGGACCAACCTGGTGGCAGGGCCTATGTATACCGGGACAAGGGATTCACGTTTGACGCAGGTCCGACTGTGATAACCGCTCCGGACTGTTTACGTGAACTGTTCGATTGTGCCGGCAAGAAGCTGGATGATTATGTCGAACTCTTGCCAGTCACCCCATTTTACCGGCTATTCTGGGAAAGCGGCTTCCGCTTCGACTACTCGAATGATCCGGACAGCACATTCGATCAAATCCAGAGAAAATCCCCGTCTGACGCCAAGGGGTACAGGGATTTCCTGGAATACTCGAAAGAAGTTTTCGACGAAGGATACACCAAGCTGGCGCATGTCCCGTTCCTTGACTGGTGGAGCATGATTCGTGTGGCTCCCCAGTTACTTCGCCTGAGTGCCTATCGATCGGTATTCAAGACCGTGGCTCGCTTCATCAAAGACCGGGAGCTGCGCCAGGCTTTCAGCTTCCATACCCTGCTGGTCGGTGGAAACCCCTTCAAGACATCTTCCATCTATACGTTGATCCATTATCTCGAGCGCAACTGGGGAGTCTTTTTCCCGCGCGGCGGCACTGGAGCCCTCGTGAGGGCGCTGGTCCGGGTTTTTGAAGAAATGGGTGGCGAGGTGCGGCTTTCCACCCCGGTTGAGGAAATCGTCACGCAGGCTGGAGTCGTAACAGGTGTCAGAACGGCCAGCGGAACCTGGCCTTGTGATGTCGTGATCTCCAACGCCGACGTGGTGCACAGTTACAGCCACTTGTTGCGCAACGCCGCAGAGGCGGAACCATCCAGAAAAAAAGCGCTGCGGCAATCGCAGAGCATGTCCCTTTTCCTGATCTATTTCGGCACCAAACGGCAATACCCGGAACTGGCGCACCACAACATTCTTTTCGGCAAATCATACCGTGGTCTGCTGAAAAAAATATTCAGCAAGGCAGATGCCATTCCCGAAGAATTTTCTCTCTATCTTCATGCGCCAACGCGATCAGACCCGGGTATGGCCCCAGACGGCTGTGAGGCATTTTATGTGCTGTCACCTGTCCCGCATCTTGGCCATCTGGACATTGACTGGAAAAAAGAAGGGCCTGCCTACGCAGACAGGATCCTCGATTATATTGAGAAGCACTACGCCCCGGGGCTGCGACAGGAAATTGTGACGCAGCGGATCTTCACACCGGAGGACTTCAAGCTTGAACTGAACGCCCACCTGGGATCTGCATTCTCCAGTGAACCTGTGCTCTGGCAAAGTGCGTATTTCCGTACGCACAATCGCTGCGACCAGCTCAAAGGCATGTATTTCACGGGAGCCGGAACCCATCCCGGTGCCGGGGTGCCCGGTGTCGTCAATTCCGCAAAAGCAACCGCAACACTGGTGATCCAGGACTTGATGTCGGAAAAGATTCCCGCAGGCAGCCGACCGGATGAAGGCCTTGAACAACTCAGTATCATCCCAAGTTGAAATGACACCCGGCCAGGCAATCCGGCAGGGCTCAAAAAGCTTTGCGCTTGCGTCGCTCTTCTTGCCGTCAGCCTCCCGCCAACGCGCACTGATCCTCTATCAATGGTGCAGGAACTGCGATGACGCGATTGACGAAGCGCCTGACGCTGAATCTGCACGACTTCAACTTTCCAGGATGGAGGACCGGGATTTAGCCGGCCCCACCCTCGCAGGGCCGGAGTGGCTCGACGACTGGCAGCGATCAGAATTCATAGCCGGGATGCGCATGGACGTCGAGGGACGGTCCTACGAGCACCTGGAGGACCTCGAGCAATATTGCTTCCGCGTTGCCGGGGTCATCGGACTTATGATGTGTCCGCTTTTAGGGGCGCATCCTGAGATGGCTCCTCCGCATGCCGTCTCACTTGGCTGCGCCATGCAATTGACTAATATTGCGCGGGACGTACAGGCAGACGCGCGCCTGGGGCGGGTTTATATTCCGCAAAAGTTACTGCCAAACTTGATAGATGATCAGGCGAATTCCCTTTGCGCCCACCCTGAACTCACGCACGCAGCCGTGCGGATTCTTCTGAGTCGCGCGGACGAACTCTACGAAAACGGATTTCATGGCCTCGCGTGGTTGCCTTGGCGCGTTGCATTCGCGATCGCAGTTGCAGGCAAGGTCTACCAGCGAATTGGACACAAACTCCTGCGTACAGCTGCAGTAAACCCCTGCCGGGCGTTCGGAAACAGGACCGTCGTTTCCTTACCCGGCAAGCTGTCTGCCGTTGCATCAGCTGGATTGCTGGTGCTGAAAATCAAAATTATCCGGTCACGGAGCGGATTGAGACCGGTCACCATTCCGGCTTTTGGTCCCAATCGTGGCGGCAAGAAATCCAGCCACCGCGAACCACCACCAGGTCTCCTGGATGCCACGACTCATTTCGGGCCCACCCTGAAAGATTGACGCCAACGCGCCAAATAATACTCCAAAAGCTGCTCCGCCTGCCGTCCACGATGCGATTTGGACTATGGCCTTAGGCCTGGGAAATAAGCCTCTCATGAATTCCTCCTGCTCGCGGGCAGCCGGAACCATGGCAAGCCCGGATGCTTGTGATGGGTCAGATGATAACCGAAGTGCCAGCAGGAAATCAGCGACAATAACCACGGGTAGCCTGAATCCCGTGCATGATGCCGGTCTGCAAAAGGCTTTCCGGCCTTGGGGCGATGTGGCAGCCACGTACCGAAAAAAAACAATTGGATCCCGCTCAAAACCGCCGGCAGAACCCAGAACTGGATCACATTTCTTTCGGGGATTTTCAGCACATGAAAGAAGACCTGTGCCACAGCCATCAAGACCAGGACCTGGCGAAGGCCCAGATACTGCCGGAAGAATCGCCAGCCCCACCCTACGAAACCAGCTCCACCGGGTGTCGACTGATCGTAAAAATCGGGATCTTGTGAGGATGCCACGTGCAAGTGATGGGCAGCGTGTTTCGGGACCAGCTGGTCAAAGTCGAAAGCAGCATAAAGCGCTGCCGTGATACGGCCAAGCCACCGATTCAGGCGTGGATTCCCTGGGCAGGCCGTTCCGTGGCAGGCGTCGTGGGTGACGATAAACATTCCACAATAGAGAAACTGGATCCACAACACCAAGGCAAGTGCGGCTGGCGAGTCCGGCAAAATCCCCGTCTGGAATTGAAAAAAAGCGTAAAAAATACTTCCTGCCCACAAACCGATGACAGCAACCGCCAGAAAGGGGGCAAGCAGATCGCGTTTATCAGACAGAAAAATGCTGGAATTTCCTTGTTCAGGGCGGATCAGGTGCTATCCTTTCTGGATTAAAAGGGTCCCGGCCATGTGGGCATTGTTTATCATCAATGCGATATCAATCTTCGGATACGCAACTTTTACGCTACATCCGGAATTGCTGGCGCGCTACCCCTGGTCACCGCCGATCTACGCCGTGTCTTATCCCCTGTTTGCTCAACTGCAGATTTTTTTGGGGTTCTGGCTGTGCATAAGGGCCTGCCACAAGGCGATGAAATGGCGCTGGATCAGTTATTTCATCCCGGCATTTCTCATCAGTTTTGCGATGGAGTATGGCGGCACAACTTATGGCATTCCGTTTGGAAAATATACCTACACAAGCCTGCTTGGTTGGAAAATCGCCGACAAGGTGCCACTGCTGATTCCAATTAGCTGGTTTTGCATGTCCTTGTGTTGTTACCTGCTATCGGCCCTCATCACAGGCGGGACACGCCGCCCGATCTTTCACCAGCCATCCAGGCGATGGCAGCCATCCCTGGAACGCATCGGTCTTGCGGCGCTTTTGATGATTGCCTGGGATTTTACCCTCGAACCAGCAATGAGCCAATTGACCCCTTACTGGGTCTGGGAGGAATCTGGTGTCTTTGTTTTTGGCGTTGCAGTGCGTAACCTGCTCGGCTGGCTGATTACTGGTCTGATGATTTTTTCCAGCTTTGAAGCGCTTCGCCTGGGTGATTATGTCTCCCTCTTCGCGGCAGAGTGGCCAGGGCATTTTTACCTGCTAAACCTATTTCTTCCCCTCGGACTCGCAATGGCTGGCGGAGCGTGGGTCCCCGTTTTCCTGACGACTGCGGTTCTTGTGGCCTGCCTTGTCTTTGCCTTGACGAGGGGAACCCTGCGACGCGGGCTGCTGATCCGTGGCACCGCAACATAACAGGACAATCCGCTGGTTATGGGACCGCTACCTGGCATTCAGGTACCGCGGGGCTTTCGCCGCCATTCACTTCAATCTTTCTGCCGCCGAGGGCAACCTCGATCCTTCACTGCCGGTCATCCTGATTCCCAACCACATCAGCTGGTGGGATGGATTTATGTGTTTCGAGATCCAGCGGCGGCTGCGGCCAGGTTCGGGAATTTATTCGTTGATGCTCGAAACCGAATTGCGGAAGTTTCCGGTTTTAAGACAGGTCGGATGTTTCGGGATACATCCAGGCAACCCGGCAAGTGTGCGCAGGGCATTCATGCAGTTTCGGGACCTCGTCACCGCAGACCCATACCGTACCTTGACTTTTTTTCCGCAGGGACGGATTTCGCCAATGCGCCAACGGCCTTTGCGATTCTCACGCGGCATTGAACTTCTGGTCAGGCTTTCCGGACGTGTCCAGTGCATCCCTGTCGCCTTGCACATCGAACCCTTGAACGCGGCCAAGCCAACATTTTTTGTTCATGCCGGGAAACCTATCGACAGCCGTGACCGGAAAATCACTAGCAAACTGCTGGAAGAAGAAGTCACCAATCTTTTGGATCAAGTCTCGATCACCAGTCCGATGAAGTTCCTTACGGAGGGAACCTGATGTCGCAGTGGACAGTCATGCTGCTAAACGGGCTGGCCTGGCTTTCCCTCGGGATGTTGATTGTCGCCGCCATCATGGCGGTCCTCAATGCGATCTTTACGGGCCGGCTTCGTCTGGATGCAAAGCCTGTCGCCGACGGCCCACTGGTCAGCGTACTGATCCCAGTTCGCAATGAGTCAGATAACCTCCGGAATCTTTTACCCGCGCTCATGGCGACTACATTCAAAAACATTGAGGTGATCGTCCTTGACGATGAATCCACCGATGGATCCCATGAAATTGCCTTTTCGATCCTTCAGAACGCCAGCTTCCCCGCGCAAGTCGTTAACGGCCAGCCGTGGTCGCCGTCGCTAGGTCTCTCGGGCAAGACACATGCGTGTGCACAGCTCGCGGAATTGGCACGTGGAGAGATCCTGATTTTCTGTGACGCTGATGTACTGCCTTCCCCCGACGCTGTGGGACTCACATCTGCCCATTTGTCGAGCCCTGGGTTTCGTGATCATGCGGCCGGCCTGTCCGCACTTCCTGGGCAGTCCTGTCGGGGGTGGCGCGAACGCTCACTTATCCCCTGGGTCATGCACTTGCCGCTCATGATCACGGTACCTCTTTTTTGCTCGTGGCGATTGCCAACTGAATCCATCCAGATCGCCAACGGCCAGTGGCTCGCGTTGTATGCGCGTGACTACATCGCCAGCGGCGGCCATCGAGCCCTGGGCGCGACTCCGTTGGAGGACGTCACCCTGGCAAGGCAGGTCCAGCGCAAAACCGGACGTGGAGTCCGCCCAGTGTTTGCTGCCAGCGACATTACTGCCGCGATGTACGTCGATTGGCACTCAATGGTGAATGGATTCTCGAAAAACCTTGTCTCAATTGGCGGCGGGACGCCGGGACGGTTCCTGGCCGTAATCATGTTGCTAAACATTGTCTTCCTGTTTCCCATGTGGGGTTGGCTGGTTCAACCCGGTTTGGCAGCAACCGGACTTCTGGCGTGCGTGCTTTTGCGCCTTGTGACGGCCACCGTTTTCAAGATGCCAGCCTGGGATTTGTTGAGGCACCCAGCTAGTTTGTTTTTGCTCGACCTGGCAGCCTGGAAAGCGATCAAGACCAGCTTGCGCGGCGCTTATGAATGGAAAGACCGGGTGGTTAAATGGTCCGCAACATGAATGCGCGCGATCCAGATTTTGATGTGATCATCATCGGTGGCGGGCTTGCCGGGATGATGCACGCTGATTTTATCGCGGATGACAAGTCGCCGGATCTTCGCGTGGCGATAATCGATCCCGACCCGGATTTGCTGGCACAAAAGACCTTCGCTGCGTGGCGTCTGAAGTCCTCGCTGCCGCATCGATACTCCAATTGCGTCGAAAATCGCTGGGGGCATTTTCGGATCACCTGCCAGGACGGCCAGCAGGTTTTGCGGGACTTCGGCGCACATTGCTATGAGCGAATCCCAGGCGAGCGATTGATGACCAGGATCCGGAGCAGGCTCGAAGGGGATTCCCGCTTTCAAATCCTTCGGGATGAAGTCACCACCATCTTGGACGCGGGCACTTCGCAAAATCCCGGCCAGGCTGGACAAGTTACGACTGCGTCTGGAGAAGTTCTGTCCGCAAAGCGGATTATCAGCTCCGTGACGGCAGGAGATCCAGAAGTCCTGCAGTATTTCCTTGGCTTTGAAGTGGAAACGACAGTGGACCACTTTGATCCCGACGTGGTGGACTTGATGGACTTTCGCGTTGAGCAAGAGAGCGACGTCAGATTCGTCTACATACTTCCGTTCACGAAGCGGCAAGCACTGGTGGAGTTCACAGTTTTCTCCGCGACACGGATATCGGCACCGGAATGCGAAGCTATCCTTCGCGATTACATTGGAAAAAGCCTGGCATTGCCGGATTTCACGATCACAAAAGTTGAATCGGGAGCAATCCCCATGACGCTGAACGCACAGCCACGTTTTCCAGCGGCCAGCATGCGTTCGGTCATCGAGGTTGTGGGGGGCGCTGCCGGCATGGTCAAACCAAGCACAGGATATTCTTTCCAGCGCAATTTTGAATCTCTCAATGACCCGTCGCGCCTGACCTCAACGACTTCATACTGGCATTTCCGTTTCCAGGTATACGACGCCTTGCTGCTACGGATCATACAGGCCAAGGGCGCGATGATCTCAAAAATTTTCCCTGTGCTATTCACCGCGAATGCACCATCCAGGATCTTCGCATTTCTTGACGAAAAATCTGCGTTCTTCGATGAAATAAAAATTTTTTTTCGACTTCCGTGGATCCCGTTCCTTGGCAGCCTTGTGGTTTTATACCCGTTTTTGTTCGCTTCGTCGGCCAGCGCCATTCTTTACCACACGGTCGGCGGCGCATCCGTCTGGGTCATTCCAGTCATTGGCTTGCTGACAACTGGAATTGCGCACGGAAGCCTGGATCACTTGCTCGACCGCGAAGACCGAAGCCGCATTCCGTTTTACACCCGATATATCGGCTCCATCGCGGCATTCCTGTTCGTCTGGTACATCTATCCGCCTCTGGCATTTGCTTTTTTTATTTTTCAATCAGCGGATCACTTTGGTGAGGCCAACTGGATACGCGCCCTGCGGAATTCCGGGTATGCGGCTTGGACGCGTGCGCTTGCCTGGATTTGGGGAATGTTTGCCGCGCTTTTTGGCGTTCTCGTCCATTGGCAAGAGGCCAGCCCCATTGTCCAACGGATTCTGCAGGACTCCGTACCTGTCTCTGCCCTTTCAGCGAGTGTCGCCCGCGGGGCTGGTCTGCTTATTTTCGTTGCCGCCTTGCTGGCGTCATGGACACTCGACCGCTATGAACGCAAGGTACTGGGGCGGGCAGTTTGCGGCCTGCCGGCGACCGCGATGCTTGGCATGTCCATCCTGGCTTTGCCGTTACTGCCCGGCTTTTTCTGCTTCTTCGCTTTCTGGCATGGATGGGACTCGATCGTAGCGCAGCGGGCTGCCACGGGCTGGACATCAAAGGAGTATGCACTCCGGGCGGCGCGCTATACGTTTATCAGCGTTACAGGGATTTTCCTGCTGTTCGTGTTGTATTCAGCGTGGTCTGAGCACGACCGTATCTGGCAAATACTCTTTGTCATGATTGGCGCATTGACTGCCGCACACGCGCCAGTCATGAAGGGTTTTCTGAAAAGAAAACCGCCCCGCTTTTGGAGCGGGGCGGTTAGCTGATTTTGAATCAGTTCTTCGCGGGTGTTTTACCCGGGAATCAGTGAGCTGCTGCGGTGAAGCCTTCCGCCTCAGACTTGGCGCGCGCGATCCAGTAGATCATCACGCCATAGAATGCCTTGGCAAGCACATCAGCGATCGCATAACCAACCTGGATACCCACAACGGATGACTGAGGGTTGATGCCAAACATTGGCAGCATGTAGGTGATCGGATAGAAGCCCCAAGTCAGGAGAAGAAGAAGACGGATATTGACCAGCAGGACCTTGGCTTCACCCGGTTGGGTCTCGATGGCTTTGCCCAGTTTGCCCCAGAGTACCATCAGGATGTAGACGAACGGGATGGAAGACAGGGTTCCCCAAATCGCGCGGGTCGTGTTGTCCGTTGCAATTTCACCCGGGTAACCGAGAGCGATCATGAGGAAAGCTGCGATTGCGAGCTTGCCAAAAAGGCCTTCACGCTGATTCTTCGGCAGCGCCAGAACGGCAACGAGTTCGACGAGGAGGAGGGGCACCGTGAGGAGCCAGTCAACATAACGGTAGGCATCGTTGAACGGCTTGCCAGATGGCGTGTACATGTTGCCATTCATGGTGAAAGCTTCGTTCCAGCTATTAAAGATACGGAAGTAGTGGTAGCACGCGATCGCGACGACAATCGAAGAGACCAGCAACGCGCCACGATACTTCGGGGCTACTTGCGAACGGCCTGCCAGGAAAAAAATAAAGGCAGCACCCATGCTCGCAATGGTGAAAGAAAACACGTTATAGACCAGATAAAATTG
>JBEGVZ010000077.1:0-8532 GCA_041178085.1 Pseudomonadota bacterium
ACGGCTACAGTGTCCTGGCTGGTTGGCGAAAACCCGAGCATCACACATTTGATCGTCAGAGCGCTGGAACCATCGACGCATTCCGCCGGCAAATTGACGGGGAAAAACTTCTCAAACCTCACGCTCTTGACACGGATGCTGGGCATATCGGGAGAACCCCAGTGGACAGATGTCCTGACCTCGCGGATCTTCTCGCTCCTCAAGGAGGCAGAGACCCTTCCAACACCAGAGACACTAGGTGCACTTGAGAATGCCATAGCGGACGCTGCACACAGGCGTCAGCTGAAGGTTCAGGAGCTGGCATTCCTGATTCAACGAGCAAACGATGAAATGCAGGAAAAGACATTTGACGGTCTGCTCGATCAGGCCACCTTTGTGGAGAACGAAGCGAAATCCGCCCATCTCTTCAAGCTCTGCCTGGATCATGCGCTCATTCGAAAAGAGGATGAGGGCCTGGCGGGCAAGGTCCTTACTCTATGGCTGAATCGCCTGCAAGCAAGTGGCCCCGGCAAGGCAAGCGACAGCAAAACGGAGCTAAAAGAGGCGACACTTGGGCAGTTGGCAGCAGAACTGCTGCGTTTGCAGACAGAACTCGGACTGCCCGCCCAGGACGATGCGTTTGGTTCCCTGCGAGAAAACCTTGCAAGGGCGGGGCTTGTCCCTTCAGAAAACCCGGCGCGCGAGCTCATGGAAGCGATCAAGCAAAAAGACTTCGACCACCTGGATCGCATGCTCAAAATGCTGCAGGCACAATCCCCGACGGCAATGGACGATGCGATCCAGCTATTATTTGCCTCACTGAAACAGCAGAGGGTTCCCGTCGTGGATCCGTCCGCCGCAATTGCGGCACTGCTGGCGACGAAAAACATCCAGGATCTGTTGTCCCGCGCAAGCGCAGTGAGTCCGGCCACAGAGAATGCGACGTTGCATCCGGCCATCACAATTGCGTTGCTTGCCGCTGATCACCTGCAAGACAGGGATCAAGCGATGCAGCTTCTCCAGAGCATGGCCACCGCGCATCCGGAAGAAAAAAGACTCTGGATTCCTCTTTATCTTCTGATCGGGGAGAAAGATGACGCCCCGGCCATGATCACTTATCTAGAGAAAATCCTGCCAGAACTTAGGGGTAACCAAGACATCCTGGCTGATTATCCGTTTACGATTGAATCCCTTGAAGCAGAACTCGCCCGCCTGAAGTCAGGAGACCAGGGCACACTGGAATTCCAGCCGCAGCCCTCGCAGCAAAACCCGGCCCTCGAATTTCAGGATGCGGGGAGAGCGCCATCATCAACAAATGCGATCGATTTTTTTGAGCCATCAGCGAAACCACTCACGGCACTTGTCAACGACCAATACAATGACGCTTTCAGTCAAGCGGCCACGAATGAATCCGCAGAGTCGTTGCCAGATCCAAGCAGCGTTCCTCTCACACATCAATTGACGGAAACTCCCACAGAACTGTTCACAGAACCGTTCACAAAATCAATCCCAGAGCCACTCAGCCATACCATCGGGGGTGGGGAAAACCAGCTGCAGCATCCTGAATGGAAGACGAATCAGGATATAGCTGCTCCGACTTTACTGGAATCTAACCCCGAAAAAATAGCAGATCAGGTCGCAGAACATGCGCCACCTCAAGGGGGAGATCCGTTACCGGTCCCCGCGGACATTCCGCCAGTAGTAGAAGAAATCGCCCAGGCGCCAAAACAGGATATTACAGCGGCCGCTCAACCCACCGCAGACGTGGCACCTGTGCACGTTGACGCGCAACCACCACCAGCAAAGGCAGCCACACCGGACTTGCCACCGAAAGTCGATCAAGGACTGGATTGGCGGACTGTCGTGCGTGAAAGAAAGGCCCCCCCGGGCCTTGTGCAAACGATCCTGGATCAGCAATTCAACAGCAAGCTGGAGAAGCATCTTGCCTTACAGGCAATCGCAGTCATGCGCGGAGAAGTGCACCTCCTTGAACGCTGGGATTGGCGGGTTTGGCGCAAGGCTCACGAATATGGTTACGAACGTTCGGGAAAAAAGCGATTCCCCGCCGGACTGTCGCCCCGCATCATGAAGAGCAATGAGTTCAAGCTGCTGATGCGAGCAGGCCCGGTGCTGGCACGCGCATTCAAGGACCGCTTCACCATCAACGGACTGGCCAAGACACTGAACATACCTGTGCGGCAGGTCATGAGCAAACGCCAGCGGCTCGATTGGTCAACTGGGCTGGCTGGATACGCCGGATTCAGCCATCACGCAAACTCCCTCAAGCAATCGGGCCTGGAACTGTTCTCCATGCAGGGCCTTGGGCCACAGATATTCTTCGAAATGGAGCAGAAGGCGATCTACGTTGATGATTCCTACTTCTCAAGAAGACCACCGAGCCACTTTTACCACCGGATCATGTTCTTGCTGTATGCACTGCGGATTGGTTTTTTCTTCCTGATCAACCTTGGCGCCGAGCAGCACATCCAGCCCGAGCTGGAGAAATTCAGGGGAATCCTGAAAAAAGGTGGCCTGGCAGTTGTGGCTGCAAAAGCCAAACTGACCGACTGCAAGATGGCCAAGGCAATGACTCCGGCCGACTTTGATGAAATCACCATGCTGTTTGACCGGTGTGGTTCAATCACGACCGACGACATCAATGACATGACAAAGGCAATGCAACAATACATCTGGAGGATGATGCTCGCAGACAGCGTCAACCTTGTTGGAATTCTTGAGGCAATGCTCGATGTAGACATGGCTCTGCCGGGCAGCATCAAGGAGAATGAAGTGCTCCTGATGTCTCCCCAGGTTGATCCGCTACTGAACTTCGCATTGGCGATGGACCTGCGCCTGCAGGATTCCGCGTAAAAATACCGCGAACCGACTCATGATTCCCCTTCAGCCAGGGATGTTCGCGACAGCCTCGATTGCCCGACGGGCGAACACATGGGCAGATTCAACTTCGGCTACAACGACATCAATGCCAGGCCTTAGCTGGATGATCTCGTCCGCTTCACGCTGATAAACGGCCCGGACGACGATCCGGCCGCGGAATTTATTGCGATCGAGCGCTGAAAGAATTGCAGGAATCATATGCCTGCCGGCCACAGCCACCAGAACGGCACGCGCATGGTGCAGCCCGGCAGCCTCCAGGATCTCATCCTTGCTGGCGTCGCCGTATAAAGCCTGGACACCCCGCGCCTGCAATGACTTGATCGAACGGAAGTTCAGGTCGACCACACAATAGGAATGACCTGCCGCCTCGAATTTTTCTGCGGCTTCCCTGCCGGCGAGGCCGAAGCCTACGATGATTGCATGACCACGTAATCCGGATGCAGGAACGGTCCCTTTCCTGCCAGCCTGACCCTGGACCTTGCCACGACCGCCTGCCAAGCGCATGGCAATCGCTGGCGCAGCCTTGAACACCACAGGCGAAACCACCATGGACAGCAAAGATATGGACAGAAAGTACTGAAACTGGTCGTTGGTAAGGATTTTGAGATTGAGCGCTTCCTCAGCGATGACAAATCCGAACTCACCGACCTGGAACAACATCAAACAAACAATAACTGCAATTTTTTCCGTATAGCTTGAAAGTATAGCCGCCAGATAGGTGAGGAGAACCTTGATCATCAGGAGCAGTATTGCGAGGGCAATCACTCCGTGAATATTGAAGACGAAGAACTTCAAGTCCAGCAGCATGCCAATCGAAATAAAAAAGAAGCCAAGCAAGCTGTCCCTTAGCGGCACAACTTCCGAAGAAGCCTGACGACCAAAAGGGGAACCGGCAATCATGATACCGGCAACGAACCCGCCAAGCGGCAAAGAGAATCCGGCCTCTTCGGCCAGGAGCGCAACACCGAAGCAGACTAGGAGCACGCAAAAGAAGAAAAGTTCCCGGCTGCGTGACTCAACAACGGTTTTCATGAACCACGGAACAATAAACCTTGCGCCCACCGCGAGGACGACAATCGCTACACCCATTTCACCCAGGAACGAAAAGACCGTCGATGGACCGTGGAACAACTTCGAGGTCTGCTGCCCGGCAAGTAGAGGCAGGCTCAGCATCATGGGAATCGCCGCAATGTCCTGGAACAAAAGCACACCCAGGGCCGCGTTACCTTGCGGTGATGCGACCTCTTGGTTCTCCTGAAGAAGCTTCATGATGATCGCGGTAGACGACAAGGCGATCATGTAACCGGCAACCGCCGCCGCGGGACCTGGCACCCGGAAAACAAAGTGCATGAGCAAACCAATGGCAAGGCCGGTAGCAATGACCTGAAGCGCGCCCAGTCCGAAAAAGGCCTTTTTCAAATGGGCAATGGAGGAGATCGAAAACTCAAGGCCGATGGTAAACATCAGCAGGATGATGGCCGTCTCGTTCAGGGTGCGCAATGCAGCCAGCTCCGGAACCAGCTTGAACCCTTGAGGACCGAGCAAAACGCCTGCCACAAGAAAACCAACAACCGACGGAAAGCGAAGAAAATGAGAAAGCAGAACGGCGAAGGAGGCCACAGCAAGGACTGTGACCAGCTGGACAAAAATCGCGACCTCGCTACTCACCCAGATAAGCCTTACGGACCTCGTCTGAAGCAAGCAGGTCCCGGGCAACCCCTTGCAAGACCACCCGTCCGGTCTCGAGGACAATCCCGAAATCCGCTATCTCAAGCGCCTGCAGGGCATTTTGTTCCACCAGAAGGACGGTCACACCCTCCCGGTTGATTTGCTGCACGATGGAGAAAATCTTCTCAATGATCTGCGGGGCCAGGCCAAGGCTCGGCTCATCCAGCAACAAGATCTCGGGCTGCGCCATCAAAGCGCGAGCAATCGCGAGCATCTGTTGTTCGCCCCCTGACAATGTTCCGGCATTCTGGCGACGACGCTCCTTCAAGCGCGGAAACATCTCAAAGCCGCGCTCAAGATTGGCTTTGTATGCAGCGCGGTCCCGTGCGGACCACGCCCCCAGATCAAGGTTCTCCTCAACGGTGAGATTCAGGAATATCCCCCGCCCCTCTGGCGACTGGCAAATCCGACGCCGGACAATCTCATGCGGAGCCATGTTCGAGATCACTTCCTGGTGATGCCGGATTGCGCCCTTCGAAACTTTAACCAACCCTGAAATAGCCCGAAGCATGGTGGTCTTGCCTGCACCGTTCGCGCCAACGAGGGTTACGATTTTGCCTTTCGGGACCACAAACGAAACATCATGCAGCGCCTGCACCATGCCGTAATGCACAGAGGCACCCTGAACCTCCAACACATGCTTTTCAGTGTTCTGCACTGGCGCCTCCTGATGCGGGCTCAGCAGCGGCCTTGCCCAGATACGCCTCGATCACTTTCGGATTACGCTGGATCTCCGACGGTGTCCCTTCGGCAATCTTGACACCGTAATCAAGGACCGCAATTCGTTCACAAACGCCCATCACGAGCTTCATGTCATGCTCAATAAGAACGATCGTTGCCGAAAACCTTTTACGTATGAAACGGATCGTGTCCATCAGGGCGGCCGTTTCCTGGCCATTCAGTCCAGCCGCCGGCTCATCGAGGAGCAGAATCCGCGCTCCGGTGGCAATCGCACGGGCAATTTCAAGACGACGCTGGTTGCCGTAGGGCAAGTTGCGTGCCTGTTCATCGTGACGCGACTCAAGCTTGAAAATCTTGAGCAGTTCCATGGCCTCTTCGCGCTTCGCCGCCTCGGACTTCAACACAGCAGGAAGGCGAAGCAGCGATGGCAACAGGCCGAATTTTTTCTGGGCAGGATTCTGGTCGAGCGAAATCAAAATATTTTCCAGGACCGTCAGATCCTTGAACAAGCGAACATTCTGAAAAGTGCGAGCCATTCCCTTGCGCGTGATCTGGTATGGCTTCAGACCAACGACCGAAGCGCCATGAAGCACTACTTCTCCGGACGTCGGACGATAGACACCCGTGAGCATGTTGAAAGCAGTCGTCTTGCCGGCACCGTTGGGACCGATCAACCCGAAAATTGACCCGGCTGGAACCGACAAGTCCAATTCCGACACAGCCTTCAAGCCGCCGAATTGCATAGTCAGCTTGCGCGCCTCCAGGACGCCTTGCGTGGTGTTGCTCATTTTCTTTTGCCCCTGATGAACAAGTCTGCAATTTCACGCGTGCCGAACAGGCCATTCGGGCGAGTCAACATGAGCAAGATCAGGACGAGCGAATAAATCACCATGCGAATGTCGACCTGCAGCCAGTCCTGGACCACGCGCAGTGCTTCGCGCATCACCGTGAGCAAAACAGCGGCAACGACGGAACCGCTGATGCTGCCCATCCCCCCCAGGACGACCATGATCACAACTTCAAAACTGCGATTGAAATCAAACGTCTGGGGAGTAAGGATCCGCAAGTAATGCGCATAAAGCCCACCTGCTATGCCCGCAAAGAAAGCACCCATCGCAAAAGCACGGACCTTGGCCTGAGTTGTATTGACGCCCATCGCCTCGCCGGCAATCTCATCTTCACGCACAGCAAGTAGCGTGCGTCCGTGAGCCGAATTCACCAGACGCCAGACACAAAAAACCGTGAGCACCACGGACGCGTAAACCCAGCCAAAGTTGCTATAGAAAGGTATGTTGTTGAGCCCACTCGCGCCGCCTACAGCCTCGGTGTTCATGAAAATGACGCGGATGATTTCGCCAAATCCAAGCGTAACGATAGCCAGGTAGTCACCGCGCAAACGAAGCGAGGGCATTCCCACCAGGTACCCGGCGCCAGCGGCAGCCAAGCCCCCAGCTGCCAAGCCCACCGGAAAGACCGCGGATTCAGGCAAGTGCAAGCCATTAACCAGCGAAGCCCACCACCCGGTAGATCCCAGGTTCATGGTTAAAACTGCAGAAATATACGCACCGACAGCCATAAAGCCGGCATGTCCGATTGAAAACTGGCCAGTGAAGCCATTGACCAGGTTCAGGCTGACCGCGAGGACAATGTTTATCCCCGTCAGCATGAGAATCGTGAACCAGTATGGATTGATCCAGCCTTCGACAAGCTGACTCAAACCAAAGGCTGCTCCGACGAACAGAAGCCAGATCAAAGTCTTGGCTGAAGTCACAGACAGTCCTTTGCTGTGCTGCTTGCCTGCAGAATCAGAACTCCCGCTTTCGCTCTTCATGACCGTTTTAGGCGTTGCAATTTCCATGGCTCACACCTTTTCCGCGCGGTGGACCCCAAGGAGCCCGCTTGGCTTGAACAGCAAGATCAGGATCAGGATGCCAAAGGCCAGTGCGTCGCGGTAGGTCGGCACCCAGTAACCAACGAGGAACTCTTCAGCAAGCCCAAGCGTGAACGCACCCAACACCGCCCCGGTGACGTTCCCTATTCCGCCCAGGACCGCGGCAACGAAAGCCTTCAATCCTGGCATGGTGCCCATCAATGGCTCGATCTTGGGGTAAGTCAGGCCAACAAGAACTCCGGCAGCTCCAGCAAGGGCAGACCCCAGCATGAACGTTGCCGAAATGATCCGGTTGGTCGGGATTCCCATCAGACTTGCAAGGTCATGGTTGAAGCTCACCGCACGCATGGCGCGCCCAAGCCGCGTCCGGAAGATCACGTATTGAAGGATTGCCATCAACACCAATGACAGCACCAGCACGACCACCTGCATGGGTTCGATCACGAGGTCACCTGTCGACCAACTGGAGCTGTCAATCTCAATGATACCGGTGGGAAAAAACTGCGGATCGGAGCCGAACACCAATTGACCCGTGTACTGCAGAAACAGGGAGACACCCACTGCCGTGATCAACAGGTTGATCCGCGGACTTTTTCTGAGTGGGCGGTAGGCCAGTCGTTCAATCGCAAAACCTGCTGCCGCGCAAGTGACCATTGCCGCTCCCAGAGCGATCAAAAGCGACATCACGCCGGGATTTTGCTCCAGCTGCAACCACCGCACGGTGTACATCCCGGCAAAGGCGCCCAGCATGTAGATCTCACCATGGGCGAAATTGATCAGTTGCAGAATGCCGAACACCATCGTGTATCCGAGGGCAATCAGCGCGTAAATGCTGCCAAGCGACAGGGCATTGATGATGTGCTGGAGAAACTGGTCCATGAGCAGGAGTTCCTGGAGACGGATTTACTGAACAAAAAACGGCCAAAAATGCTCCTGAGAGCTATGCATTTTTGGCCGCCTGGTCAAGTGTATGTTGCTGATATCGCGGTTTTTCAGCCCGGGCGGATGGTGGACTCGTAGACAAAGTTTCCATTGAGCACCTTCAACACCACGGCAGGCTTGACGGCGTTGCGCTGCTGGTCAATGGAAATGCGCCCGGTCACCCCCTGAAAGTCCTTCGTCGCGGCGAGGGCGGCACGGATGTCCTGCGGGCTGAGGGTCTTGGCACGCTTCATCGCGTCTGCCAGAACCATCGTCGCGTCATAACCCATGGCAGCAAGGCCCGACGGAATTTCTTTGTAATCCTTGCGGTAACGCTCGATAAACGACTGGACGTGGGGCGACTTGTCTTCCGCCGAATAGTGATTGGAAAAGAACGCACCCTCGACCGCCTTGCCACCGATCTGGAGCAACTT
>JBEGVZ010000078.1:0-23189 GCA_041178085.1 Pseudomonadota bacterium
GAATCGAAGCCCCAGTAAACGGCGGCCGTAACTATAACGGTCCTAAGGTAGCGAAATTCCTTGTCGGGTAAGTTCCGACCTGCACGAATGGCGTAACGACTTCCCCGCTGTCTCAGCTTGGTGCTCAGCGAATTTGAAAACAGTGTGAAGATGCACTGTACCCGCAGCAAGACGGAAAGACCCCGTGAACCTTTACTATAGCTTGGCACTGGTGTTCGGGTTGGTCTGTGTAGCATAGGTGGGAGACTTTGAAGTGCGGTCGCTAGATCGCATGGAGTCACCATTGAAATACCACCCTGACGAACCTGGACCTCTAACCTACTCCCCTTATCGGGGAGAGGGACAGTGTCTGGTGGGTAGTTTGACTGGGGCGGTCGCCTCCCAAACAGTAACGGAGGCGCGCGAAGGTTCCCTCAGGCCGGATAGAAATCGGTCGTAGAGTGCAAAGGCAAAAGGGAGCTTAACTGCGAGAGTGACAGCTCGAGCAGGTACGAAAGTAGGTCTTAGTGATCCGGTGGTTCCGCATGGAAGGGCCATCGCTCAACGGATAAAAGGTACTCCGGGGATAACAGGCTGATCTCCTCCAAGAGTTCACATCGACGAGGAGGTTTGGCACCTCGATGTCGGCTCATCACATCCTGGGGCTGAAGCAGGTCCCAAGGGTTTGGCTGTTCGCCAATTAAAGTGGTACGCGAGCTGGGTTCAGAACGTCGTGAGACAGTTCGGTCCCTATCTGCTGTGGGCGCAAGAAACTTGAGAGGCTCTGACCTTAGTACGAGAGGACCGGGTTGGACGTACCTCTAGTGCACCAGTTGTCACGCCAGTGGCACCGCTGGGTAGCTAAGTACGGATGGGATAACCGCTGAAAGCATCTAAGTGGGAAGCCCACCTCAAGATTAGGTTTCTCTGGCGCAAGCCCTGTAGATCCGTTCTAGACGAGGACGTTGATAGGCTAGAGGTGGAAGTGCAGTAATGCATGGAGCTGACTAGTACTAACCGATCGTGAGGCTTATTTTTTAACGCCTAACAACTCTTCACTTGGGAGATTCGTTAGGTAGCAGAGTCGATGAGATCATATGACTCTGGCACAAATAATCGTGATTGCTTGTATTCAGTGTTGAAAGTCAAAACTAACAGGTGTAAAGCCTGTGGTGATTTGGCTGTGTTTATAGCGGCGAGGAAACACCCGTTCCCATCTCGAACACGGAAGTTAAGCTCGCCAGCGGTGATGGTACTGCACTTTTAAGTGTGGGAGAGTAGCACGACGCAGCCTTAATATTGAAAGCCCCGGTTGAAAAACCGGGGCTTTTACTTTATGGTCTGCCCGCCTTGATAAATCATACTCAAGTACCAGTGAGGGGGATTTATGCGTCGTTGGATCTTTATCTTAACCCTCTGTGTTTTTGCCTTTGGCTATGAGCCTGTAGCTTTAGCCGGGGATTTCGTATGCAAGATTGCGGACACAGACACCGATGCTGACCTTGATTCAGCCGGCCCCAACGCTCGCTGCGGTAAAGACCGGCCAGGTCCTTGGGCCTGTTACTGTGAGTTGACTGAGGAATGCCGGGACGAGGACAGCGGGCAGACGCAGACATACCACCGCCGTCAGTTCTTGGGCTGTGGCGATCTGGGGGACTGTGGCTTTTCGTCCGCATACGGTCGTCAGTGCCGGGCGATGGAAGACTGATAGATTTTCACTGATAGATTTTTGATGATGGATTTTTTGGAAAGGCTGGCCCGATGTCGATAAACGCGGTCAGCCTTTTTCTTTTTGGGTCTTCCTGGGCCGGCGTTGCCATGCAAAGCCTGGCGATGCTGGTGGTTCTTGCCTGGCTGATCCTTCATTTTCGGAATTCTGACAATTGGCGTGAATTGGCCTTGATGCCTCTTCGGGCCCCCCTCATCCGTTGGTCTTGTGTTCTCGGTTTGTCTTGGCTGGTGTGGAACTTGATTTCCTCCCAGGCGAATCCAACGACAGCGGGACGTCCGCCCGCTTTTATTGGTGGATATCTATGGTGGGCTATAGCCCCCTGGACAGCCTCAGTCTTTATGAATGCCTGGACTGCCCAGAGTGCTGGAGAAAAGGCGGTTTGGACAAGTCGTTTTGGCCGATTACTGCTTTGGACTTCTGTGATTGTTTGCTTGATTGCACTTTCCCAGTGGTTTTGGGGCTGGAAAATTCACGGCACAAAAATCATTGAGTCTGAACCGCGCGCGCGGGTGCTGTTTTCTCATCCGCTTTCTTTAGCGTACATCGTATTGCTTTATACCCCGCTCGCGCTTTTTTTCCTTCTGCATCGCGAGCGGCGAAGAGTTGCGATGATCGGTACCGCTGCCTGTGGCGTCCTGCTGTTTACTTCGGCCAGTCGCACGGTTCAGGTGGTATCGATGCTGTTTGCGACAGTTTGGTGCCTCTTTTTTCTTCGGGGAAAAATGCGAGTGGCTCTAATTGCCACAGGGCTAGTGGGCGTGTCGGTTCTGGCGCTAACTGAAAACCCTGTGCGGGCTCGTTTTCAAAATACAATCGGCCAGATCGAGGATCGTCAGCAGGACAAGTATGCCGATGATCGGCTGGCTTTCTGGGCTGCTCATTGGGAGATGTTCAAGGAGCGCCCTGTGATGGGACACGGGAATTCCTACACGCAGGAATATCTGTCCCCCTACTACGCACGGATTGGACTGGCTGATTTTGAAAAGAAATACCAGGCTCATAACATGTTCCTGCAGGTGCTGGTAAACACCGGGATCGTCGGAGCGCTGATTTGGTCGACCAGGCTCCTTATGCTTTTTTTCGCCGCTTCAAAACTATTGCGCAGAAAATTGCCTGGGGAGAGAAGCTTCGGGTGGGCAGGGCTCGCGACGGTGTTTGCCGTGCTCCTGGCAGGGATTACACAAAACGCTTTTCAAGACAGTGCCGTTCGATTTCACTGGGCAATTCTGGAAGGTCTGCTGTTGTGGAAAGCTGTTTCACAGGGAAAAAAATCTTCAAAATTCATCTTGGCTGCCAATAAAGAATCTACTCCTTAGGTATCTTGACGTGGATCTTCTCGCCAGGAGCCACGGTGCCAGGTTTGAAAATAATCTTTCCATTTTGGATGCTGAAATCCGTTATCTGACGGATAGTTTGCCCGTTTTGATCGATCACAAGGACTTCGTGAACAGTGCCCTGTGCAGGCAACTTAAGCGGATATTCGAGAACCGGGGCGCGGACAATGAAGTCCAAGAGACCTTTTGAAATCGAGGCGTACTCTGGGGCACAGACGCTGCTGCGGAGGCGCTCGGCAGGCGCCTGCCCAATCGCCAGAGCCTGGAAGCTGTAAAGAATCGACGGCACCTCTGCAGTGGCTCCTTGTTCGGTGCAAGTGGTTTTTCCGTCCTTCGTAACTAGAGCAACGGTGAACCCTTGTCCTCCGACTTTTTGCTTCAAGATTCGAATGGCTTCGCGCCCGACGCGAAGCGATGCCCCATCTGTTTCCTGTGGACCCGTGATCGGGGAGTCTGATTTCCCAGCGACCCCTGTAAATCCGCTCCTTCTGGGTGATTTGGTGTCGATGGGAGAAAGCTGCTTTTTAAAGCAGAATGGTGCGACAAATTTGTAGTCTTTATAATCGTCTGAACTTTTCGCATTTGCCCTGAAGATTTCTGAAAGTGTTTGAGTGGCGCCAGCGCGCTTCGTGTCACACTCGTCGCTGTAAACATTTGTTATGAGTTCTAATGACGCATTTTGATTGGCGACCTGGCAATCGCCGAACGAGACGATCGTCTCTCCTGTTTTTAATTTGGTTCTAGCAAGTTCTTTTAAAGACTCAGTATCGGTATCGGTACATTTAACTGGAGCCGCCCCTTCTGGCAGGCATTTGTTGTCTGTCGCAGCACAGTTGGTCAGGGATACCGACGCTGACGTGTCCACTGACTTTCGCTCGCCGACGGGCTCACCATCGTTCATCGGCTGGTAGGAATAGGTGTAGTCGAGAGATTTCACAGTCTTGAGATATGGGAATCGTAGTTCACTTTTTTCTGTTGGCCCAATTTCGTGGGTTATTGACGTTATGAGGGGGAATTGGGTTGTGTCATCGCCATTGGTGACAATGGCGAATGCGTGCCTTTCCTGACTGGCTTCCGGAATCGCAAGTGCAGCGCGGTAGATAGCGGATATTGGTTGCTCAATCTCGGCGCCCTTACCTGCATTTGTGGTACCACCAGCAGGGACGAGGCTCTTGAGTTCTGTTGCGACGGCGTTTGCGAGCGTGGCTGCGCTATCGGGGGTAAGCGATTCGTTGAATTCCACCGTCTGTCCCCCGCTAAACAACGATGGTCTCTGTGTGATGGCATGCTTTATGAAAAATCGCTCGGGTGGGCTAAGACGATCAAAATTTGAGATCTTGTTTCCAGCCACGTCGAGGTATTCGGTTGGGCCGAATACACTGTTTCCCTTACCCTGTGCAAATGCGACTTGCTGATCAGGGATCTGGGAGTCGAGACCCAAATTTTGGGTTCGCTGTGCTGGATTCTGAAAACTGTATTGGATCGTTATGGGTGCCGGGCGCTGATTTTGAAGATCTGTGGTTGTGAGAAGATTGATGCTCACATTCAACTTTAGCGCAGCGATATCCGCCATCAATTTTTCCAGAGATGACGCAGTGGTATTGTGGATTTCGGTCATGGAGTTTGAATTGTCCACGATAAGGTGGAGAACTGTTTTTGGCTTTAGATCCGATGTTCCGACGTCAAATTCATAGGCGGTGAGTTCTAGTTGAGGTGGCGGTTCCGGTGCTGGTATTGATGGTGCTGGGGGTTGGTCGGTTTCTGAAGGCGGTTTTTCTCCCCCTTCAGTACTATCCAGGTGGGACAGCAGGTCAGTGGTTCCTTTGAAATCAACTTCTCGAGAGCAACTTTGCCCGACTGCGACCAACAAAGTCAGTAAAAGTGATTTGATCGCTTTTTTGCCGGACAATCTCATTGGCTAAGTCGAATCCTCCGTCAGGAGTTTTCGGCGTGTTTTGAGGTCCGTTAAAGGAATCTTACGGTTTTCTTATAACAATCCGTATTTACAGTGGTTTAATTGCCTGAAGGGATTGGGTTATTCGACGCCTTCGCGCTGGTAGTAGAAATCCGTCACGGCACGCACTTCATGCAGATTCAGGTGCCTGTCAGGCGGCATTCGTTCCTCTTTGGCGGTAGAATTTATTCGGGAGAAAATCCAATCGCGTAGTTTATGGTCTGCCATGACTTGTCCGGGTTTATCGAGGGGGAGCGCGGGCCCAGGTCCCACACCGTTGTGGCAGGTCATGCACATCTGAATCACGGCGGGTACTTCCTGGGCTACTGAAGCTTCGGCCGTTGGTTGGCAATTGGTTTTTACGTCGCCGACGGAGAAATCACTGAATCTCGTGGCTAACGCGCCACATGCCTTTTCCAGCGCTGTCTGAAGTGGAATATAGTTCCCATTTGCGTCACGGGGAATGTCCTCGTCACCATAGACTCTAGAAGAGTCGTATGAGTAGTAGTCCGGGTACCGTTGGGCGCGTAGTTTTGCATACTCAGGCAAATCCAAGCCGGTGGCAATCATGGCCGGCCATAACGCTTCCAGGATATCGTCACTGCCATCTTTGAACCCCTGGAAGTACTGCCACTGCGTATTAGTGCGTGCTGGTGTCCAATCAAAACTGGACATGCCCGCCAGTTCCAGCAAGTGGACTCTTCCATCCTTGAACAGACCAGGATTCAGCTCGCTGAAAGGCACAGCTGGAACTCCCTGAGGACGCTCGGTTGCAGCTTTTAACTCATCTGCTTTCAGCTGTTGGGAGATCTGGTTCATGGAATCCTTGAAGTTCTCATTTCCATCACAGTCCAGAATCTGGGCGGCTATCACCGGGGCTACGGTTTTAAAACATTGATCCGGTGATTTGGCGTTTGCGGGATTGATGAGCATTCCTGCGACGCGCATTGCGTTCAGCTTGGAGAATAGATCCGTCAGGCGCAGGTTTGGCCTGAGAGGGGGTTGGCCGCTGCGGATGGTCGGAATGTACGGGGCGACCGGAGAATCCGTACCAGCAGGAAAGCTCAGCCGCTTGTACCTTGGATGCTGGTCCTTCGACGCTACAAAGGCCCGGAACTCCCTCAGGTGCTGGCGGTGTCGTTTGACTTTTGCATTGTCGTTGAAGCCGGTTGGTGGATATTTAGTGCCATCGTCAAAATCGATCAGGGCATCGTCTTCCTCGCCGTATGCGCCGGGCCAACGATCATAGTCTTCCCACAATGGTTTTGGATCAGTGCCGTGACAGCGCATGCATGTGGCTGGATTCGGCCCGGAAACCATGGCCGCCCTGGACCCGTCGGTAGCGAACGCTATGTCGCGCAGCTCAAAGCGACCAGTGCCGGTGCCGGTGTCGATGAATTGCATCAGCTCAACATGGTTGAAGTTGGATTGATCAGGACTCCCATTGAATGTGATGACCAGTCGAGCGTCTTCTCCGAAGACAATTGCACGCGGTGCCTCCGGGGTGGCGGACTGCAGGCTTGCACTTTCCCTCATCAGCGTGAAACCGGTGAACAGCGCTGGATTTTGTCTTGCGACGACCTCAAGAAAGGTTTCAACCGTCCGGGGTGCCTCCGGGCTCTGCATGAATTGCTGGATGTCTTTGAAGGTGTTCAATTCCTGCGCGAATCCGTGGTGGGAAACAAGGAAGAACATCGTGCAAGCTGCGACAATAAACTGCTTCATAAATACCCCTTCAATCGAAACAGGCCGAGCAGCCAGGGAATGACCGCCAGCGCATGCGCCCATATTTGAGTTGTGGCAAAGCTGACTGGACGCCGGTAAATGCGGGACAGAATTTTGCCGATAAACGCATCCTGATCCGCGATGCGTGGCCTGGCGGCATCATCGTGGCGCAGCCAATTCTCGAAGTTGGTCAGGATGCAGCGGTCGTGGTTGAAACGCCAATGGATTACGATTGCTGGCACCAGGGCGGCGTGTAAAAGCAAGATATTCCGGACAGGGATCAACCAGCCGAACAAAACAAAGATCACCATGAAGTGGTGGCTGACAACGACAGCATGAACCAGCGCGCGCGCCCATGGCCTGGAGCGCCATGTCGTGGTCCGCGGTGGTTGGGTAGGGCCGGTTTTCCGGAGAGCGGTCATTCGTCCAGTTTGAGGATTGCCAAGAACGCCTGCTGCGGGATTTCCACGCTGCCAAGTTGCTTCATGCGCTTCTTGCCCTCTTTTTGCTTCTCGAGCAGCTTCCTTTTACGCGAGATGTCGCCACCGTAACACTTCGCTGTGACGTCCTTGCGAAGTGCAGACAAGGTTTCGCGGGCAACGACTTTGCTGCCGATGGCCGCTTGCAGAGCAATCTGGAACATTTGCCGGGGGAGGAGGTCTTTTAGCTTTTTGCAAAGCATTCGCCCCCGGTGCGGAGCGGTGGAGCGATGCACGATGCATGACAGGGCATCCACTGGATCGCCATTGACCAGCACGTCAAGCTTCACGAGATCGCCTTCGCGGTAGCCGATCAACTCATAGTCCATCGAAGCGTAGCCGCGTGAAATACTCTTCAGCTTGTCGTGGAAGTCAAAGATCATCTCGTTCATCGGGATTTCGTACATGATCTTGACGCGTTTGCTGGTCGTGTATTCCAGGCCGACCTGGGATCCTCGACGTTCGGTAAGAAGCTTCAGCAGTCCGCCGATGTATTCTTCGGGCGTGTGGATTGTCATCAAGACGTACGGTTCTTCGATCCGCTCGATCTTGGTCGGGTCGGGCATGTGGGCCGGGTTTTCGATTTCCATCATCGGCGAACCGTCCGACTTGAATACGTGATAAACCACCGTCGGTGCGGTAAAAATCAGATCGAGGTTGTATTCGCGTTCGAGGCGCTCCTGGACGATATCCATATGCAGCAGCCCAAGAAAGCCGCAGCGGAAACCGAAACCAAGCGCGTTGGAGCTCTCCGGTTCGAAGGTCAGGGAAGAATCGTTGAGGTTCAGTTTTTCCAGCGAATCCTTGAGATTCTGGAAGTCCGCTGAATCAACCGGGAAGATGCCGCCGAAAACCATTTGCTTGGCTTCTTGAAAACCTTCCACCGGGGCCTTCGCGGGGTTTTCCGGATCCGTGATCGTATCGCCCACCCGGGTGTCCGCCACCGCCTTGATCGATCCAGCAACGAAGCCCACTTCGCCTGCGGAGAGCGCGCTTGCATCGACCGGCTTTGGTGTCAGTTTGCCAACTTTGAGCACTTCAAATGTTTTACCAGTCGACATCATCTGCATCCTCTGATGCAGCTTGATCTGGCCTGCCATGACCCTGAGCAGGGAGACGGCTCCCAGGTAGGGATCGAACCAGCTATCAAAGATCAGGGCCTGAAGGGGCTCTTCACGGCGGTCTTTAGGTGGCGGAATCCGTTGCACGATGGCTTCGAGGAGGTCCTCAATGCCTTGACCGGTCTTGGCACTGACCAGAACTGCTTCGGAGGCCTCAATCGCGAGCTCTTCCTCGATCTCGCCGCGAACGCGGTCGGGATCTGCCGACGGCAAGTCGATCTTGTTGATGACTGGGATCAGTGCCAGGTCGTGGCGCATGGCCAGCTGCACGTTGGCAACCGTTTGAGCCTCGACCCCCTGACTGGCGTCAACAATGACGAGGGCGCCTTCACAGGCGGCAAGACTGCGGGACACTTCGTAGCTGAAATCGACGTGACCTGGGGTGTCGATCAGGTTGAAAAGGTAGCGTTGGCCATCCTTGGCGCGGTAGTACATGGAGGCTGTCTGAGCCTTGATGGTGATCCCGCGCTCGCGTTCGAGGTCCATGCTGTCGAGGACCTGCGAGCGCATTTCCCGTGAGCTGAGCGCACCTGTTTCTTCGATCAGGCGGTCAGCAAGGGTCGATTTGCCGTGGTCGATGTGCGCCACGATGCAAAAGTTTCTAATGATTACAGGATCTTCCATTATTGCCTTCTTTGGTCCGGCGGGCCGCCCATTGGGGGTGTGTACCGGGTTTCAGTCGCACGGGTGTGAGGGTTATAGAGGTCTATCAAAGCCCTGTCAAAACAACTGTTTTGGGCGACCTCACATGCTACTGACGCGGACCTTCAGGCCGGCAGGATTTAGTTTTGCCTGCACCGATTTGGCGGCGGCTTTGGCACTGGCTTCGGTGTCGAAGATGCCGTAACGCACCCGGTAGATGACCCGGCCGTCCTTCAGGAGCGGCGTGTAGTACGCGTCCAGCCCTTTTTGAGCCAGGGTCCTGATCAGCGACTCAGCCTGGTCCCGAATTGGAAATTTAGCGATTTCTATGGTGAATTTGACATCCAATGTCATGGATCCGGGGACGCCCTGGTCTGCCATCGGAGTGGCAGGCGAGTCCCCAATCTGGGTGTAAAAGAGCGGGTCGGGAATCTCTGCATTGCCCGAGGCCGCCTTGTCCCGCCCGAGCCAGGAGCCCTTTTTGAACAGGACAGCGGCGCCAAGGCCACCCAGTCCGCCGACCAGGACCACGGCCACAATGGACAGGAGCAACTTTTTTGCACTGTTTTCGGCCATTGCAATACCTCCGGAACCCGTTATTCTCGCCTCGCAGGCCGACCAGTGCAAGGCCGCATTTTGACACCGGAGTCCTGGCTTGGAGACGATCAAACTCAAAGGGGTCAGCACCCATAACCTGAAGTCGATTGACGCCAGCTTTCCCCTTGGCAAGCTGACCGTGGTGACTGGTGTATCCGGTTCAGGGAAGAGTTCGCTGGTCTTCGACACGCTCTACAGCGAGTCATACCGGCGTTACGTTGAGAGCCTTTCGAGCTTTGCCCGCCAATATCTCAAGGCCCTTCCCAAGCCGAAGGTCGAGAACGTGCAAAACCTGCCGGCAGCGATTGCCGTGCGGCAGTCGCGATCCGGCGCAACTTCGCGCAGCACGGTGGGTACCCTGACCGAAATCAACGACTTGCTGCGCGTTCTTTTCGTCCACCTGTCAAAAATACACTGCCAGTCGTGTGGCAACGTTGTGGAACCGGAAACGCCGCCAACCATTGTTGCCAAGACTCGAGAAGCCTTTGCCCCCGGGGCGACCGTCACGATCGCAGCTCCCCTGGCTCGCTGGGAAAAGGTGAAGCCAAAGGAGTTGCGCGCCCAGCTCGAGGCACAGGGTTTTTCGCGGTTGATCGCACCTGGCGATGGTGAGCTGGTCAGGATCGGTGAACTGACAGACGCGCAGCTCAAAGCACTACAAAAATACGCAGTTGTGATCGACCGTACAGAGATCAAACCGGATGCAAAAGATCCAAGGTTGTACGACGCGGCGAGGCTGGCTCTGCGCGTCGGGCGTGGCAGTGCGAGTGTCTTCGGCGCAGCGAAAGGTGGAAGTCCGGCACTGCGCCTTGATTTTACCGATGGCCTGGATTGCTGCGGCGTAACTTACAGCCAGCCCGGTCTTGCCCTGCTGTCCTTCAATCATCCCCTTGGCGCTTGCGAGACCTGTCAGGGTTTTGGGTACGCGAGTGAGTTGGACTGGGACAAAATCCTGCCGGACCTGGATGCGTCCTTGTCGGATGCCGGCGTGGCGCCGTGGAATTTTGGCCAGCATGATGGATGCTACGACTGGGCGTTGCGCAGCGCAAAAGCCGGCCGGCTGGCCGTCGCGCGCAAACCTTTCCGTGACTATTCGGCTGCGGAAATGAACTGGCTGAAAACCGGTGAACTGCCCGGGAGCAAGGGCACCGATTACGACGGAATTTTTGGCTACTTCAGGTGGCTGGACAGCAAACGTTACAAGCCCCATTACCGCATCCATGCAGCGCGCTTTCGCAAGTACGTGATTTGCCCATTGTGTCAGGGCGCACGCTTGAAACGGCGCTCGCTTGCTTGCAAGATCCTGGGTCTGAATATCGCCGAAGCGCAGGCCATGCCGGTCGCAGATTTCGCCCGCTGGCTTGCGGACTTGCGAAAAACTGCAACGGAGCAGGGATTCCTGGACCCCAAAAAACGCTCGCGGATCGAACGGGGAATGACGGGGCTGGTGGAAGCGTTTGATGAGGCGGAAGCCCGCATTGCCTATCTGGAACGTATTGGTGTCGGCTACCTGACTCTTGATCGTGCTTCGCGGACGCTTTCCGGGGGAGAGCTTCAGCGGATCAACATGGCTCGATGCCTGGGCAGCGCCTTGACTGATACATTGTTCTGCCTTGACGAACCATCCGTGGGACTTCACGCAAGGGATTCCCAGCGCCTTCTGGACATCATGCGTGAGATGCGCGATCAGGGTAACACAGTGGTCGTGGTCGAGCATGAACGCACCGTCATCGAGGGGGCAGATCAACTCATCGAGGTCGGGCCCAAAGCCGGTCACGAAGGCGGCCAAATCGTTTTCGCCGGACCCGCGAAAAGCGGCGGCGGATCCAAGGCCACTTCAGGCGGGATTGCCGCGTCCACCTGGGAGCCCTCGCGGGCAAAGTTCATCGAGCTGGCTGGGGCTGCGACCAATAACCTGAAGGGCGTATCGATCAGGATTCCTGTGGGTGCCCTGACGGCAGTGTGTGGTGTCAGTGGCAGCGGCAAGACCAGCCTTATCCAACATACTTTTTATCCCATGGTCGCAGGCATACTGGGGCAGGAAGTTGGCGGGCCTTCAGGGAGTGGTAGCGAGCGTTGCCGCGCAAAGTCGGTAAAACCGGCGCCACTTATCAAGGCCCACTCCGAAATTTTGCTGATGAGTCAGGCGGCGCTGGGGCGGAGTTCGCGCTCCAATATCGCGACTTACCTTGGGATTTTTGATGAGATCCGCAAACTCATGGCTTCGGAACCCCTGGCTAAAAAGCTGGGTCTTTCACCCGGGGCGTTCAGTTTCAATACACCGGGCGGACGATGTGAAACATGCCGCGGCCTTGGCTCAGTGACGGAAGACCTGTCGTTCCTGGGTGAGATGGATGTGATTTGTCCTGATTGCCAGGGTCGTCGATTTGGTGACGACGTGATGAGCGTCCAGTGGCGCGGCAAGAACCTGGCCGATATCCTTGCGATGACGGTGGCTGAGGCGCGGGCATTCTTTCACGATCGTCCAGCAATTGCTGAAACTCTTGGGCATGTGATGGCGATGGGGCTCGGATATGTGAACCTTGGCCAGCACACGAGTTCCTTTTCTGGGGGCGAAGCGCAGCGACTAAAGCTTTCTGAATTGCTGCGTGAGGTGAAGTCCGGAAAGCCGAAAATCCTGATTTTTGATGAACCCACGACGGGTCTCAGCGATGTCGATGTCGCACGTTTGATGGAGCAGTTTCGCGCGTTGACAAAGGCCGGGCATACCGTGATTGTGGTGGAGCACCACCTGGATGTCTTGCGCGCTGCCGACTGGTTGATTGAAATCGGACCTGATGCGGCCGTCGCTGGTGGCGAGTTGGTGTATGAGGGAATCCCGGGCGGCATCGCTGCAGTGGAACGCTCCCTGACCAGGGCATTCATCGACCGCAAATTGAATCTCACAGCAGAGCCAAGGGGCCACTGATTATGAGTCGTTATGCCATTCGTGATTCTGTGACCACCGTTCAGTTGCTGAAAAGAAAGCAGACCGGAGAAAAAATTTCCGTCGTGACTTGTTACGACGCCGCATTCGGCCGCCTTGTTGAAGATTCTCCTGTCGATGTCGTACTGGTCGGCGACAGCCTCGGCAATGTGATCCTGGGCCACGACAGCACCATCCCCGTTACTTTGAATGACATGATTCACCACGCGTCAGCAGTCACGCGGGTGGTCAAACGTCCCCTGATCGTGGTCGACATGCCTTTTTTGACCTGTCAGGTCTCTGTCGAGGAGACTTTGCGCAATTGTGGCCGGGTCATCCAGGAGAGTGGCGCGCAAGCGGTCAAGATCGAGGGCGGGCAGAATATTTTGCCCCAGGTACGTGCGTTGGTGGCAGCCGGGATCCCGGTGATGGGCCACCTTGGTTTGACGCCACAAAGTGTTCACGCGATGGGTGGTTATAAAGTTCAGGGCAAGGGTGGTGACGCGCGCAAGCGAATCATTGAAGATGCGGTGGCGCTGGCAGATGCGGGCATTTTTTCGTTGGTTCTCGAGATGGTCCCTGCGGAACTCGCAGCGGAAGTCACTGCGGCAATTCCAGTCCCTACCATCGGGATTGGTGCGGGTGGGGGATGCGATGGTCAGGTCCTGGTTCTTCATGACCTGCTGGGTTTTGATGAAGGGTTCAATCCAAAGTTTTTGAAAAAGTATGCCAACCTGGGTGCGGTCGTGCGCGACGCATTGGCGAAGTATGACAAGGAAGTGAAGTCCGGAAGCTTCCCTGCAGCGAAGAACGAGTTTTAAGATGTCAGGAAAACGCGATTACTACGAAGTGCTCGGGCTCGAGAAGGGTGCGGCGGACTCTGAAATAAAAAGCGCCTACCGCAAGGCGGCGATGAAATATCATCCCGACCGCAATCCCGACAACGCCGAGGCCGAGGCGTTGTTCAAGGAAGCATCGGAAGCCTATGAAGTTCTTTCGAACCCGGAAAAACGGGCAACCTATGACCGTTTCGGACATCAGGGACTGGGCGGAGGGGCCGGGTTTCAGGACGTCAACGACATCTTCCAGAGTTTCGGTTCCATTTTTGAAGAGTTTTTTGGTTTTGGTGGTGGCTTTGGTGGCGGGGGACGCACACGTGCCCGTCGCGGTGCGGACCTTCGCTTCGACTTGGCGCTCGATTTTGAGGAAGCTGTTTTCGGTGTCGAAAAAGAAATCGAGTTTGACCGTGTAGCTGCCTGCGGAAAGTGTAGTGGCAGTGGCGCAAAACCAGGCACATCGAAGACCAGGTGCCGAACCTGTCAGGGCATGGGCCAGATCCGCAGGACCCAGGGGTTCTTCAGTGTGGCAACCCCCTGCCCGACTTGTGCTGGCGAGGGTGAAACCATCGACCAACCTTGCCCGGCCTGCAAGGGCCGCGGGCGTCAGAAGGAAACGCGCAAGTTGAGCGTAAAGGTACCCGGTGGTGTAGACACGGGGCTTCGCCTGCGCGTATCCCAGGAGGGCGAATCCGGCGCCAACGGCGGACCTGCGGGCGATTTGTATGTTGTCCTGCACGTCAAGGAGAGTGACCGTTTTGTTCGCGATGGGAACGACTTGATCCTGACCCAGCAGATCCCCATGGTTCAGGCTGCGCTTGGAACCAAACTCAAAGTGAAAGGCGTGGATTCAGAGCACAACATCGATATCCCCGCGGGAACCCAGTACGGTCATCGCATCACAATTCCTGGTGCAGGGGTACCGAGCCTCAAGGGTGTTGGACGTGGCGACCTTCATGTTGAGATTGCGGTCGTCGTGCCACGCAAAATGACGCGTGAACAGCGGGAAGTCTTACAGAAGTTTGCAGAGCTTTCTGGGGACGACGCCCAGGGGCAGGGTGGTTTTTTCCAGCGGCTTTTCGAATAGATTTTTTAGTTTTCTTCCGTTTTAGCTCGTGGCGTGACGGCCACGATCCAGCCTTCGACGAGGATCTGACTTAATTGCCGGGACTGCCTTGCTGCCGGTGATTCACGCAGGTCCGGAAAAAGTTCATGATTGAGATCCAATAAAAACGCTGACAAGGCAAGAATAGCCGCATCTGCGGCGTCTGGATCTTTTTTCAGGACCTGCCAGCTGTCACAAGCCAGCTTGAGTTTGCGTTTTTCAAACTCATGGATCGTCAGTGACTCGATATTCAATGGTTGCCGCGAAGGCGCAGAGAACAAGTGGCGCCAGTAAAAAGACGGGTAGCCTTCCGCAATGATCATTGATTTTGAAGCAGTCCTTGTCGCTTGCAAGTGATCATGCGGCCAGATGGATGGCTCGGCGGTGAGGTCTTCGCCGGGAATCAGTGCGTGGCCCAGATCACACCAGATCCGGTAGGTCCCCGACTGGATGTTCTTCTGAAAGGGATGTTTCTGGAAAACGCTGTTGCTACCCGAGATTGCTTCGCAGATCCGCCTTGGAAAAGGAGCGGTGCCCAAGGATGGGGTGGGTTTGTAGTATTGCCTTAGCAGCCCATCAAAAAAATCTGCTGCCCTTTCACGGCCGGGCTTTTCCTTTGAGTTTTTTTCATGGGTCGCAGCTTTGTAAAAAAAATCTCTTAGCTGGAATGGGTGCAGGTTTTTCGCATAAGGCAGCCCCAGAACGGAATCGACGAGGACGGCAACGTCTGCCTCCTTTTTCTGATGCTGGCGGTCCGCTAAATCGTTTTCCCGCAATAACAGCCGGATGGCTGCTGGTGTGAATGCCGGCAATTTGAGGGCCTTGCCGTGCCGGTCAAGTGCCCTCAGTTCAACAACACCATCATTTCGCTTTTGAACGACCACTGCGGGCAAGGGCTTGTAGTGATGCCCGTGTCGTGAACGCCGCACGGCGCCCGTCTGGTCGACTCCAATATAAAAATCAAACATGGCTTTTTGACATGGCAAGTTGCCGCGATTGACGCCTTCAGGGCGGGCTTTTCAGCTTTGTTTTGTTTTTTTCGTACAATTTGATCGCATCGGTGACGATCCTTTGTGCGGTCGAACGATCAGCAAAATCCTCGACGACGACTTTTTTCCCCTCAAGCGCCTTGTAGTCTTCGAAGAAACGGCGGATTTCCTTCAGCCTGTGAGGTGGCAATTCTTCCATGGAGTTGTAATGGTTAAATTCGGGGTCGTCCGCGTGGACGGCAATGATCTTGTCATCGCCTTCACCCTGGTCAAACATACGCATGACTCCGATAGGCTTTGCCCGCATGATGCACAGGGGTACGACGGTCTCCTGCCCGAGCACGAGTGCATCAAGCGGATCCTTGTCGTCGCAATAAGTCCTTGGAATAAATCCGTAGTTCGCCGGGTAGTGAACGCTGCTGGAGAGGATCCTGTCGACTTTGATCAAGCCTGAAGGTTTGTCGATCTCGTACTTAACTTTTGAGCCCTTGGGGACTTCAATGACAACCTGGATCAGCTCAGGTGCGTCTACGCCAATCTCAACATCGTGCCATGGATTCATTTTTCAACCTTCTTGATTCGTGGCTTCCTGGGAAAGCCCGGCCAATCCCTTGATCCCTGCCGTGGGTGGAATGCGGCTTGCGGCCCAGGCGGGATACAACCCGGCGACCAGGGAAACCACAATGGCTCCCGCCGCGACGCCAGCATATGTCTTCCAGTCGTAATTCATCGGCAGGTTGGCCAGCATGTATACTTCCGGAAGGTCGATGAACTGGTAACGTTCAATCAGTTTGCTGATACCTGCTGCAAGCACACTGCCCACCGCTGCCCCGACGACACCCACCGCGGCGCCCTGGATCAGGAATAGAAGCAGCACTTCCCGGTTGGTGGCACCAAGCGCCTTGAGGATCGAGATGCTCCGTTGTTTTTGCGTCACCAGGATGAACAAGGTCGTGAGGATGTTGAAGCTGGCGACGCAGCTGACCAGGAATACGATCAGAGCGATCACGGCACGTTCGATTTGCATCGCCTCGAACAGTGACTTGTTGAAAGATTGCCACTCTTTGATCTGAAGGGTGTACTTGTCGCCCATTTGCTCTGCAATTTGGGGGCTGCGATCCGGTTTCTTCAGGCCAATTTCCAGGCCTGTCACACGATTGCCCATGCCGAAAAAGGACTGGGCCGCATTAAGGCTGACGATGGTGAGCTTGTTGTCGTAGTGGCTCAGGCCTGAGTCATAAACTCCGACTACACGAAACGCTTGCATCTCGCCAATCCGGTCGGGATCCGGTGCGATCATCTGGATCGTATCGCCTGTTTTTGCGTTGAGCAGCGACAACAGCCCCCGCCCCACAATGACGGGGGTTGGGCCTTGCTTTTCAGCCTGACCTCGTTCGAGGTCACGCTGCAGTTCATCCAGGGCCTGAGGCGGATGGACCAGGGATCGCAGGTCCTGGACCAGCTGTCTCTGTGACGGTTCGATGCCGCGGATCAGGGTCGTATGGAGGAGCGAGTCCTTGCGGGCCATGGTCTCGTAGTGGACGAACTTGGCCATTCCGGTCAGGTGCTGGCCGAAATCCTTGTTGATCTTCTCGGCCCAAACGTCTGGCTTGTCCAAGCCGCCAGGAAAGTTGAAGACCATGATGTGTGCATTGGCCGCCAGAAAACGGTTCTTGAGCTCGTGCTCGAAACCGTTGATGACCGACAGCACGACGGTCATGGCTGCCACGCCAATGGCTACGCCAGCGATGGAAAGTGCTGTAATCCATGAGAAAAATCGATTTTCCCGGCTGGATTTGAGGTATCTGGCGGCGACGAAAACGGCAGTGCGCATGGCAGTGAGACTAGCTCGTTCCCAACCAGTGGTCAAAGTGGTATGAGGCCCCTTCACCGGTTCTGGTGACGACTGCCGGGATGGGTCCGGCTAAGATGGGTGCTCTCCAGATATGAACAAACCTTTGAAATCGATGACTGGTGCCTTTGCGTTTCTGGTCCTTGGGATGCTGGGTTCCGGCTCCAAACTTCATGCAGCGGCGACCGCCCGAGGGGGTGAACTCCGTCCCAAGGTCGTGGTCAGTGTTCCGCCCCTGTTTTTGACTGTACGCGAGATTGCCGGGAATGATTTTGATGTGATCGCAGGTTTGCCGGCTGGGCGCAGCGAGCATGGTCACGAGCCCTCGGCGAAAGATGTAAAATTGCTGAAGTCTGCAAACCTCCTGGTTTTTGTCGACGAGGCAACTGACGGTTGGATGCTCAAGTTGGCGGGCAGTATTCCGCGCATCGGAGTGTTACCGGCGGTGAAACCCATGACGTACGCCGACACGACGGGTGAGGCACTTGGCGTCGCCACCCGCTCCCTGGGTAGCAAGCTCGACCCCCATTTCTGGACCGACCCGGTTCGCATGGGACTGGCGGCCATGGCAGTTGCCAGCCGATTGCATGCACTGAAGCCAGGAACAGCGGTGGAACGGCGCGCTTCAGAGTTCAACGCCCGCATGCAGGAGCTTTCGGTGAAGGGGAAGCAGAAGGCAACTTCCTGGCAGGGAAAGACAGCGATCCTGTCCCACGCGTCGCTGGGATATATGTCCTCGTGGACCGGCCTCAAAGTGGTCGGATTGTTGGAGCCAGTTCCTCATGTCGAGCCTGGCCCCAGACATCTGCGTAAACTTGTCGCTGTGGCCAAAACCAATGCCCCGTGTCACGTTCTGGCCGAGGAACAATTAGATCGCAAGACGGCCGGAGTTTTGAGCGCTGAGGCCGGAATCAAAGTCAGCCGCATCAACCCCCTTGGGAGTTCTGGGGGCAGTTCCGACGTGAGTGGAGCATACGATCGTTACCTTTTGGGTCTTGTCGACGAGATCTCTGGGGCATTTAAGTGACCGTCGTGACTGAAAATGCTTTGTTTCCCCCGGCGCTTGAGGCCAAAGGTGTGTCCCTGGCGATCGCCGGGCGTCCAGTGTTGCACGATGTCTCCTTTCGCATTGAGCGCGGTGATTTCCTTTGCATTTGTGGTTCCAACGGCGCTGGAAAAACCATGTTCACCAAGGTGTTGCTTGGCTTGATCGAGCCGACCCTGGGCTCTGTGTCACTTGGTGGGTTGACGCCCAAGGCGGGGCGACGCAAGACCGGCTATGTCCCGCAGCGTAAAAACTTTGACCGTCTCTTCCCTGCCAAAGTCGTTGAGGTAATCGCCGCACACCTGGAAGGCGCGTGGCCGTTGTTTGTCCGGGAAACAACCCGGGACAAGGCCGCAGCGGCGTTGCGACTGGTTGGTGCTGAGCAACATATCGACAAGGAACTGCGTGAATTGAGCGGGGGCGAGTTGCAGCGGGCATTCCTGGCGAGAGCCCTGGCTGCTGAGCCTGATTTGCTCGTCCTTGATGAACCGATGGCTGGCGTTGATGCCAAAGGGATCCACGACATGACTGCGCTGCTCGATCACCTGGTCAGGCAACGCGGGATGACGGTGGTGATGGTGACACACAGCCTGACCGTAGTTGAACGGTGTGCTTCCAAAATTTTGTTCATGCAAGACGGTCACGTTCGTGCGTTTGGCCCACCTGCTGAGCTATTGCAAGACGAGCATATCCGCGAGGGCGCATTCACCGGGCATGACCACGAGCATGCCATCACCAGCGGGCGGGGGGATTACTAGGCATGTTGTCTTTCCTTGCCGAGATACTCGCACAAGATTTCATGGTGCGCGCCCTGATTGGTGGCGCCCTGGTCGGTGTAGCCTGCGCCATGATGGGCGTGCTGGTGGTGCAGCGCGGGATCACTTTTGTCGGTGACGGCCTGGCCCACACGATGTTCGGTTCGGCGGCATTGATCGCACTTTTCAGTGCGTTACTCGGTGAGTTTAACCGGGCGGGTGGCGACGACGACTTTGCGCGGTTTATCTGGCTTGCCCTGCCCGTCAACGTAACGGTCGGGCTTGCAATGGCCTGGGTACGCAGGACGGGAAAGCTTCGTGGTGATACGGTCATTGGCATCTTCTTTCCCGTGATGTTCGCTGCGGGAGTTCTTGCACTGGCATTGCGCCGCCAGACCGAAGCGCCCCCGGTCAACATGGAAGCCCTGCTTTTTGGCAGCGTTCTTGGCATGACGAAGACAGACCTGATGGTGACTGCAGCCGGTGCCGTGGCCATTGCAATCTTGGTACTGACCTGGGGGCGTCGTATTGCCTATGCCGCATTCGACGCAGACCTTGCGGCCATGTCCGGTGTGAGGGTGGCGCTGGCTGAATATGCTCTGTTCGGTCTGTCGGCGGCGGTGGTGGCTGTTTCCGCGCGCCTGGCCGGTATTGTCCTGGTCAGTTCGTTGTTGGCAATTCCTGCCGGTGCGGCGGCTATATGGCGCGGCAGTTACGGATTGCAATTGCTTTTTGCCGCCGTTTTTGCGGCAGCATCCGTAAAGACAGGTTTGATGATATCCTATGCGATCGATGCCCCTTGCGGCGCAATGATCGTACTCACCATGGGTGTACTTTTCACTGCGTCATGGGTTCTCAAAGAGCTGGTGTCGTTGGTGAAGGGTGGAAATGACGCAAGGTCCTGACAACTCGCTGACTTCCTCGCTATCCGGCACCCCAAAGCCGCTACCCCCGCGTCTTTCAGGCGAACTTGCGGCTTTGCGTGACATGGCCGAGCTGCGCCCTCTGACCATCGGCGATTTCCTGGCTGTGCTCAATACGCGAGGACATGCCTTTCTGTGCCTCGTGATTGGATTCCCCTTCTTGACTCCGGTTCCCTTGCCTGGCGTCTCAGTGCCCTTTGGCTTGCTGATTCTGATCGCGGGCATCTCCATGGCCGCAGGTGTCGCGCCCTGGATTCCCGGCTGGCTGGCGCGCAAAAAAATCCCACAGGAAATCATGGTCAAGGCGCTGGGGATCACACTGAAGGTGTTGCAGAAGGTGGAGTTCCTGGTCAAACCGCGTGGGGCTGTATTTTTGCAATTGCCGGGCCTTAATCGACTTTCTGGTCTGGCGATGGCTTTTTGCGGTGGCTTGCTCGCCCTGCCGCTACCGCCCGGCACCAACTTTCCGCCGGCACTTGGCATCGTGCTGGTTGCACTTGGTTGCCTCGAGCGGGATTCACTGCTGCTGGGACTTGGGTATATGGTCACCATGCTGAATGCTGCAATGTTCGGATTCGTTGCTTTTTTTGGTTTCGAAAGTGTGACCAGACTGTGGCATAACTGAAGTCATCATTTCCAAACAACTGCCCGAAAAGGCGGCAGGTTGCCGCACATGGAGCTGTGCATTGAGATCCTCCCAATCGGATTCCCTTGGACATGCAGGTGGTTCAGACCGGGCCCTCGCTTTCGCAGCTCTTGGGGTTGTGTTCGGTGACATCGGTACGTCTCCTCTTTATGCCGTCAAAGAATGCTTTTCCGAGGCCTTTGGCCTTGAAGCCGTGCCGTCAAATATTTTCGGCATCATTTCGCTTTTCTTCTGGTCCCTGTTGCTGGTCGTGGTCGTCAAGTACGTGGCGTTTGTCATGCGTGCCGACAACCGCGGTGAAGGGGGGATTCTTTCGCTGATGGCGTTGGTGACGCCACGATTTCACCAGAAGGGCCCGTCGAAGTTAGGCCGGGTCGTGATGTATAGCGGTCTGATAGGGGCATCTCTCCTGGCTGCGGACGGGACCATCACGCCAGCAATTTCAGTTCTGTCAGCAATGGAGGGCCTGGAAGTCGCAACGCCCCGCCTTGCTCCCATCGTGATTCCGGGTACGGTTGCCATCCTCTTTTCGATCTTCATGATGCAGCGGCACGGTACGGCAAAAGTTGCGCGGATTTTCGCCCCTGCAATGCTGCTTTGGTTTGTCGTTCTGGCAGCTTTAGCCGTGCCTGCGATCGTGGCGGAGCCTAGGATTCTGGGTGCACTCAACCCGGTGCATGGCCTCAAGTTGCTCGCTACCCATGGATGGCAGGGTTTTCTTGTGCTGGGTGCGGTGGTGCTTTGTTTGACCGGAGCGGAAGCGCTTTACGCCGACATGGGTCATTTCGGCCGCCGGCCAATCAAACTCGCATGCTTGTGCGTGGCCTTGCCATCCCTGATGATCAACTACCTGGGCCAGGGTGCCTTGTTGTTGGTGAAGGGGCATGAAGTAGCGGGCAATCCCTTTTACGGACTGGTGCCACAGTGGGGCATTTATCCGATGGTGGCATTGTCTACACTGGCGACTGTGATTGCGTCGCAGGCCTTGATTTCCGGTTCCTTCTCGCTTGCTCAACAGGCAATCCAGCTGGGCTATTCGCCCCGTCTGACCATCGTTCATACTTCCGAGGAGACGAAAGGGCAGATTTACATCCCGGAGATCAATTTCCTGCTCATGGTCGCCTGTGTGGTCCTCGTTTTCATGTTCCGGACCTCTTCAGCATTGGCGGCGGCCTACGGGATTTCAGTGATGGGAACGATGTCGATCACATCGTTCCTGATGTATTTTGTGGCGGTGAAGCGTTGGAAGTGGCGGCCTCGCAACGCGATGTTCATGGTGGTGTTCTTTCTTGCCATCGACCTGACGTTCCTGACTGCCAACCTGCACAAAATCATGGAAGGTGGCTGGTTCACCATTTTGATCAGCGGGCTTGTGCTCACCATCATGTTGACGTGGAAGCGGGGCCGCAGTGCACTGGCCAAACGCCTTGAGTCACAGTTTTCCCCGATCAACGAGTTCATCCAGTTGCTGCAGCAGGACCGCCCGCACCGCGTGCCCGGCACCGCTGTGTTCATGACCGGAAACGCCCGCGTGGTGCCACCATCCCTGCGTCATCACTTTGAGCATAACCAGGTTCTTCACCGGCAGGTCATTCTACTTTCGATCCTGACTTCCGATGTGCCTTTTGTTCCCCTCAAGGAAGCCGTGGAAGTTCATCCCCTCGGCGAGGGATTCTATGAGGTGATTGCCCACACTGGATTCATGCAAAGTCCCAAGGTCGAGAAGATATTCCGTCTGGCTAGGTTGCAGACCGGCCTTGAAGTTGAGGAGTCGAAAACGACCTATTTCCTTGGTCGCGACATCCTGCTGGTGGATGGCCCGGATCGGATGATGCGCTGGCGGAAGTTATTGTTCTCTTTCCTGTCGCGGAACTCCCTGCCGGCAACAGCTTATTTTGGAATTCCCCCCAACCGCGTGATTGAAATTGGCATGCAGGTGGTGTTGTGAACGCAAAGTTGTTACCCGGGATTGCTGTGGCGATCATCGTCGCCGTAGCAGGCTCGCTGGCTGCGGAACATGTCAGTCTGTTTGTGGCAGGCCTTTCCGGGATCAACCCTGCGGACAAGAATGCGCACAACCTGGTCAGCGGTATCAGCATGGCCGTGATCATCGGCTTGCTCTGGCGAAACATGATGGGCCTGGCGCCGGTGCTCCAGCCAGGCGTCGCCTGGGTGCTGAAGTCGGGCTTGCGCATTGGTATCATCCTGCTCGGGTTCAAGCTGGCGCTGGGAACTACCGGTGTCATCTCAGGGAAGGCCCTGCCGGTGGCTGCGGCATGCATCACGGCGGCTCTTCTTGTGGTCACGTTTTTTAACAACTGGTTGAAGCTTCCGCCAAAACTTGGAGCTCTGATTGCGGTGGGCACGAGTGTTTGCGGCATCACTGCGATTGTCGCCACAGGGCCTGCCATCAAGGCACGGGAAGATGAAACCAGCTACGCAGTGGCGTGCGTAACTATTTTTGGTCTGGTCGCCCTGTTCGCTTATCCATGGCTTGCGCACTGGCGCTTTGGAGCCGATCCATTGCTGGCCGGTATTTTCATGGGTAC
>JBEGVZ010000079.1:0-12843 GCA_041178085.1 Pseudomonadota bacterium
TCCCGTTTTGTACGTATCAATGGCGCGTACACCCACAGAGCACAGCCAGTTCCATCGACGCCAAGCCCTACGCTGCGGTCAACGGCATCAAGGCCGTGACAGAGGCCTGCCAGCGTCGCGGGTTACCGCCAGTAAGTGCCGACTACAATGTGCAAACCCATCACTACGATTTGAAGTTCGAGATCGCCGGCGCGCCTCTTGTCTCCATCATCATTCCCACCAGAAACCAGCTACCGGTGGTGAGGGCCTGCGTAGAGTCGATCCTGGAAAAATCAACGTGGCAAAATCTGGAAATCATCATCGTCGACAACGGCAGCGACGACCCTGCGACGCTCGCCTGGCTGGGGTCATTGGCGAAGGTCCAGCGCTCAGGCCGCCAGGCCTGCCAAGTGATCCGAGACGACGGGCACTTCAATTTTGCTCACCTGAACAACCTCGGCGCTGCCGCGGCCAGTGGCGAATACTTGGTACTCCTCAATAACGACGTCGAAGTAATCAGCCCGGGCTGGATCGAGGAGATGCTCCAGTATGCCCAGATGAAGGACATCGGGGCAGTCGGCGCCCAGTTACGCTACGGTGATGGCACAGTCCAGCATGCCGGTGGCTTGTTGCTTGGTGACTGGATTGCAGGACACTCCTGCCGAAAGCTGCGACCCGGGGACCGCACTTATATTGACGCCATAGCCACAGTCCGTGAGTGCAGTTTTGTCACGGCCGCCTGCCTCATGGTTGCCCGCACCAAGTTCGATTCCGTCGGCCATTTGGAGTCCTCATTCCTTCCCAACGGCTATGGAGATATTGATTTTTGCCTCAGTCTGGTCGCGAAAGGGCTACGGAACCTTTACGTTCCAGGGGCTGTCCTTTACCACTTCGAATCAAAGGCCCGCGGCCGTGCCATTGAAACCTTTGAGCGGATCAACATCAAATCCAAATGGGCAGCCTCCCTGATCCTTGATCCCTACTTGAATCCCAACCTGAAGCGCGGTGAGGAATACACCACCGACCAGGCCTTTCCCTTTGCCATGCTTGGTGCAAAGGCCCTGAACCACCGCATAAACCAAATGTCCGAACAGATATTTGGCGGCTCGACACAGGGAAGCCAAGTCACTGCCGGGGCGACAGCTCAAATTTGATGTCCGCGCCGGCCAGACCCATGACGTAGCCGTGCTGGTTGTCGCCAAGACGGCTATTGGTGGCATGCAGGGACGCAACTTCAATCGAGGCTAGAGGCCGTGCCCCACGGTCATCGTTCACCGTCACAACGACTTGCAATGATCCCACCCAGATGCCCGGCAGCCCGCCGCGGACGTCAAAACGTGCTTGAACATGTCCCTTATCCCGAAGCGTCCCCGCAGGATCTTCCAATCCAAGATCAGCGTTGTTGAAGCCGGCCAGCAGTTGCCCGCGCGAGTACAAGCCAACACCAAACGTCACGCCGTCACGGATTTTCTCGCGGCCCTGGAATGCGATATCCAGTTCGATTGAAAAATCGCGTGCAACATCAAGATTGGCTTCGCAACGGACACCGTCCTGCACAACGTTGGCTGTGCCGGCGACCTCCGGCTGGTCCACAGCGGTCGAATTGAGCTGACGTTGCAGCCGGCGATACATGATCTTTTCGTTGACGCGGATTGCCTCGCCCACGTCTCCCTCAAAACGCAGCTTACCCTCTTCCAGTACGACCGCGCGGTTGCAGAAGCGCTGGACTGCTGCCATGTCGTGGCTGACAAGAATCACCGAAGTACCCCGTTCACGCAGGGACTCGATGCGGGCCAGGCACTTCTTGCCAAAGTTGGCATCCCCGACGGCAAGCACTTCGTCAACCAGGAGGATATCCGGGTCGATCGCCGTGGCACAGGCAAACCCAAGGCGGGCGATCATGCCGCTACTGTAATTTTTCAGCGGCGAATCAATGAAATGGGATAGATCTGCAAATTCGATGATGCCAGGGGTCTGCTGGCGCACTTCAGCGCGCGTCAAACCCATCAACATGCACGACAGCTCGATGTTCTCGCGCCCCGAAAGCTCAACATCAAATCCTGCTCCCAGTTCAATCATGGGAGCGATACGACCGGCAGTCCGCACAGACCCGTAACGCGGCGTGAAAACCCCGGCTATGACCTTGAGCAAGGTCGATTTACCGCATCCATTGTGACCTATAAGGGCCAGCGACTCACCACGCGCAAGCTGCACACTGACACCGTCAAGTCCCCGGAAGGTCCGGGTTCTGCCCTTGCCTTCCAATTTGCGCATCACATAGTCTTTGAACCCGGAATACAGGTAATCCGAAAGACGGTACTCGAGCACCAAATCCCGGCAATCAACAACCACATTGTGATTCGCAACATCAGACATAAAAAATCAACTTTTTGACGTTCACCTTATAGACCCACAACCCAAGCGCCATGGAACCCACCGCCATCCCTGCCAAGAGGAGCAACCCAAGGGCAGAAACATGGTACGCACCCCCGAACATCGCAGCCCGGAACGCCTCGATAAAGTGTGTAAACGGATTAAGGCCAAGCAACCAGCGACCCATCTCGGGAACTTCCGGGGCGTTGCGATCATAAATCACCGGTGTTGCATAAAACGTCAGCATCAGCAGAGGGTCGATGACATGGCTAACGTCGCGAAAGAACACATTCACCACGCTCAACGTGATGGCAAGGCCAGCCAGAAAAATCAGGGTCAAAATAAAGAGCAGCGGCGCCAACCAGATCTGGTCAGGCACAGGGCGCCCACTGAAAACATAAACAATCGTATAGGGCAGGATCGACAGGATGAAGTTGGTAACAGCCACACCGGCTGGTACGACGGGGAAGATCCACGCCGGCACCCGCACCTTCATCATCAAGGGGCCGTTGCGTACGATCGACATGGAACCAACGCTAAGAGACAGAGTCACCATGTTCCAGAACAAGATCCCCGACAGCACGTAAAGGTTGTAGTTTTCAATCCCACGCATCAGGAAGGAAAAGACCACCGAGATGATCAGCATGAAGAGAAGTGGGTTGATCATGCTCCAGACGTAACCAAGGACCGACCCACGGTACTTGACCTTCAGCTCACGCCGCACCAGCATGGTTACGAGGTCCAGATAATGAATCCGGCCCACCACCATCTCGCGCATGCGACGTGTCAGGCTGGCCTGGTCGACTTGCGCTGCTGCTTCTGATTTGATTCCCACTGTTTCCATAAATTCCGGAACTGACGGTGAAACGGACCCAGAATGCCCTTTAACGCCGCGTTTACGCGGTCGGCGATGCGGTACCTGAGCGGCTTGGCGAACCATGCCGCGCCCTGCTGCAACCCCGCAAACGTATCATAACCCAACTGGCGCATCATCATCGGCTGGATCAAGGCCGCGTGGCGCTCGTAAAGGATGACCTGTTCCAGGTCCTCGCAAAAATCCTTGCGGGTTTTTGACTCGTGATGGATCCCGGTGACTGACCCCAGGTAAAAACTCCGGTAACCTGCCCGTGCGGCCCGAAGGCAGATGTCGACATCGCCAAGCCCGTTCGGAAGCCAGTTTTCCTCCAGGCCCTCCAGCTCTTCAAAAACAGCCTTTCGACACATGGCCGCGGCGAAGGTCACAGCCGTTACCACATGGTCATCCATGGCATATTCGCCCGCACTGTGCATGTGAGTGGTCCGGAAGAGCGGCCCCCCGCGCATTTCCAAGCCAAACTTGATGCCCCCGTGCTGGATGCCGCCACTGACAAGACCAGCGGCCCCCGGGTAATCCAGGCGGATCCCGCAGAAGGCCAGGCCAGCATCGTAAGCCAGGTTAGACACCATCACGTCGAGAGTCGTGGGATCTCTGAGCTCGACGTCGTTATTGAGGAACAGGACGTGGGTCGTCGATTCGCCGGCATACTTTTCAACCGCCTGGTTGTTCATGCGGGCGAAGTTGAACGCCCCCGGAAAGTCCATCACCTGGTAGTTGAAGCGCCGGCCAGCCGTCGCCATCCAAGCCGAGAGGCGTTGGCGTGTCGAGGGATCTTGGGAGTTATTGTCCACCAGGACACAGGTGACCGCAGCCGCCCGGGTGGTCTGGCCTTCCAGGCTATCGAGGCAGGCCCGCGTAAGCTCCCATCCGTCTTTGAAGGGGATTACCACCAGGATCCGCGCGGCCGCAGCCGCCTTTGGATCGACAAACTTGACGCGCAAGGCGCGGTTTCCGTCGCGGGAAATTTCCGGGGCCAAGTCGAGAGGTTCCAGATTGCGCGCCGCAAGGTACTCGCGGACCATTTTCAGGCCGCGTTCGTGGACGTACGGCTTTGCCTCAAGCGTGTCAGCCGTAGAACCCGCAATGCGCCGCCAAGAGTAAAGAAACAGGGGGATGTGACCGGCGCAAAATCCGGCGGCGCCGCTGGCGCGCAGAAAAAACTCGTGATCCTCGACCCCGTCATACTCACTGCGAAACCATTGACCATCGGGACGACGCAGGGCATCGATCAAATCGCGCCTGACTAAAGTCAGGTGAGCGATGTAATTCAAACGTAAAAGGGTCGAGGGACAGAAATCCGGCTTGTATAGAAAATCCCCGAGCTGGCTGGAATCCTCCGCCAGCTTCACCTCATTGGAATAAACAAAGTTCAATTGCGGGCGTTCTGCGATCCAGCGGGCGAAGACGCCCAGCGCCTGCGGGTGCAACAAGTCATCGTGGTCCGCAAATCCAACCCATGCTCCCGTGGCGGCGGCGATGCCAGCGTTGCGGGCCGCGCTGATACCCCCCTGCCTCGCGGATCGGATCACCTTGATCCGGCGGGAATCCGCCGCTGCGGCGGCATCGGCGATTCCAAGGTGAGCCGTCTGCAAGCTGCCATCATCCACCAGGATCAACTCCCAGTGGGGCCATGTCTGGGCGCGGATGGAGAGGATCAGTTCATCGAGCAGGCGCGGCGGGGTATTAAAAAGAGGCACAATCAAAGAGACCAACGGACTTTTTCCCAGATCGACACCCGCAAAGCGTCCAGCCTCGTTGGCGATGGTCCGCTCAATGTGTTCCTCGCGAGTTCCGGCAAGAGCCCACGGGGTGGAGCGAATGAATTGCTGAAGCTTGACGTCCATGATCCTGACCTGGTCCCGTTACAGCGACCCGAAATACCTGAGCAAAAGGTGCCTGAAACAAACTGCGTGCAGGGACACTACTGCAACGAACATCAATTGTCTCGCGGCTTTGCGTCCCGACTCACCAAGCGCACAAACGTACGATGAGATGCCGATGCCACAAACGGAAATAAACAGCACAAAGGGCCCGACCAGATACCGTCCGTGAAGGTTCGCCGGGATTTGGAAAGCCCCCGCTGCAAAGGCGAACACACAAGCCGCTGTGAGCAAGGTGATGTACTGGAACCACAGCCACAAACTCAGTTCTTTTTCCCGGATCGCACGCCATAGAATCAGGGAAATCCCGATGCCAGGAATCGCTTTCAATGGTTGCAGTATCCGCGCGGAAGGGACTGCGTCTAGCCAGCCGAAACCACCCCAGAATGAATCCGAAGTCAGAAAATCACGGCCCAGCAGCCCGAATCCGGAAAAAAATGTAGAGACTGCCTTCAAACCATAATTCCAGATTTCAACGCCCGGACCAGACTCAGATTCGATACCTTGCAACTCCAGCCGAAGCGGCCAGACTGGCACTAGAAAAAAGACCGCCCAGAGAAGAGCCTGGGAGCATACCAAAAAGAACATCCCTTGGTTCACCCGTTTGCGGATTCGCCCTGAGACCTGCACTAGCTCACTAAAAGAGCCCTCTAACCGTAATATACCCCAACGAATACATGAGGTTACAAAAACAAACCCAAACACCAAGCCAGAAACCCACAGTAGAAAATTATTGGCCCGCAACCATTCGCCCGTCGTCGGCCAAGCCCGGATGATTCGTTGAACGATCAGGTCAAAATAGCCGGGGGCCGTCATCAACCCAAGCACTGCCAATGCCGCGCCCGAAAAAAGCATGCCCGCAACGACGATAAACCATGGTTTCCCACGCACAAAAACCACCATGAACGCGATCGTTGCCGAAAAGAAGAGAACTGCTGTGCCGGTCACACCGGATAAAAAACTCAACCCACAAAGCGCCCCCCACGCGAAGAAGGCTGCCAAGGGCAGCGTCGCCCCCAGAATGAGCCGCACGATGAGCCCGCTGGAGGCCAACATGCCAGCCACAGCCATGGCATGATTGGACCAGTGCATGGCAAAGAACGGCAGAGCTGGGATGGTCAACAACACAAGACCCAGCGTCGCCCTGTGCCCGGCAGGGACGGCCCAAAGGAAAATCCCGAAAGCTGCGACAAACATGGCTGCATTGATCAGTCTGAGAAGCAGTAGCGCATCCGCGGCATCCAGACCGGACAGCCAGCCGCCCAGTACCGGCCAGGTCTTTGTCGCCAAAGGGCTGCGGATGTGCTGGTCCCCCGTGTCGGCGATGTGTTTGGCCCAACTTAACTTCTCGGGTGTGTCCATGAACTCAGCAGCAAAAGTGACGTTGGGCCGGAACTTGATGGATTCGAAGTACCCCTTGCGCGCCAAATCCAAGGCGGATGCCTCAAGTTTTGCGGCCCCAGCACCTTTGGTCAGGGTCAACAGGTGATCGGGTTCATCGGGAGCATGAAACGGAGGACATAGCACCGAATAGGCGGCGGTCACCGCCAATGCCAGCAAAAATACAGTGCCCGTTGCATAAGTACGCGACGAGACCGTCCCTGGAACTTGGAACACAATTGAGCGATAACTACACCAGCCTGCCGCCCCGAGTACCAAAAACGCACCGATCAAGACCGCAACTGGCAACACCCGTCCGTCCCAGACGAAGCGCAGCATGGCCCAGCGGGAGACCGGCACAAATCTGCGGCCACTTCGCCAAGTGCCCCAAAGGACTCCCTTGGTTGACCCGGATGTCATGACCAAACCTGCACGTTCGATAGACTCAGGCCGGGGCGGCATTTGCGCCCACAGGCCAAAGCCTCCCGCGCCGCGAAAGCGCGCCTGCAAGCGATAGGTCCGGATGTCATCGCCGCTTGACGCTGGACGCGGCGCCTTGCGCTTCAGCTGGATTGCGGAATGCCCGCGAAACGTCACCGGGTCCGCGGCGAACAGGGTTTGGGTGGACTCGGCATCTAAAATGACAAACTCAAGAAAATCGATGCGGTCCCCAAAGTCGGCGACTTCCAGGGTTATTTCGTCTGCTTCGGCCATCGCAGCTGAGGCGGTTGAGATCGTCGCCGACGCTTGAAAGACGCCTTCTGCCTCTGGACTACCAGCGAGTCCCAGGGCAAACCCAGGGAGACCGACATCAAGGTCCGCAAGCGGACGCACGGCTTCTCCTGCCCCGGGATTGGCCAGCACCCATGCCACGCGGGCCAAGGCAATCAGGGGCAAAACGAACGAAATAACCAGCATTCGCGATACTGGCCTGGATTTGAGACCGCTACGACCCACCGCACAATTCCCGTTGAAAATCCGGACTGTTGGCACTAGTTTTCGTCTATCAGAAGTCGACCATTGCTGACGAGAGAAACCGAATGGGATTTTGGCTGATCAACAGTATGCGCTTTCCTTTCCACTCGAAACTCTGGAAGTGGTACCGCCTTGCCATCCTGACCGCACTTGATTCCACGGTAGTCCTGCTCTCTGTCTGGGCTGCCTATGCGTTGAGACTCGAGAGCCTCTGGCCCCGGGATTACTCCCTGACGATCTGGTACAGCCTCCCTGTTTATCTGGGAGCGTTTTTGTTCTCGTTCTTTGTTAACGGCGTCTACCGGCAAGTCTGGCGCTTTGCCAACTTCCGCAGTGCCCTTCTGATCGCGCGCAGCGTCGCCCTTGGGACGATCCTCGCCACGGCACTTTTGACGTTCGCCCGGCCTGAGCCAACTCCCCCAAGACTGATCCCGCTGCTGACCATGCTGCTAAGCTACGTGATCATCTCGATCACCCGGTTTTCCTGGCGCTGGGTTGCGGACTTGCAGGCGGCGGGGGCTTCCGAGACCTCCAAGCGGTGTATCATTTACGGCGCCGGGTCGGCGGGGGATCTACTCGCCCGTCAGGTCTTGACCAACTCGCGGTTTCCCTTCCGGATCGTTGGATTCATCGATGACGACGCGAACAAAAAAAACCGCGTGCTGCACGGCCGGCGAATCCTGGGCACCGGCCACCAGCTGAAGGAAATCTGTCAGAAGCACGACGTTCAGGTCGTGATTCTTGCAATGCCTTCCGCCTCGGGCAAAGTCATCCGCTCGGCAGTGCACAGGTGCCACGAAGTCGGGATCAAGCCGCTCATCATGCCAGACATGTCCAGCGCGCTGGGCGACGATATCATCAAGCCCCGCCCGATTGATGTGGCGGACTTGCTCCGGCGAAATCCCAAAGCCATTGACTACGCAAGGATCCAAAGCCAGCTGGAAGACCGGACGGTTTTAATCACTGGCGGCGGCGGCTCTATAGGCTCGGAAATTGCGCGACAAGTGTTGCGCTGCAACCCCCGCGTTCTGATTCTCTTGGATTCCTCTGAATTCGCCCTTTACAAAATCGAGGAAGAGCTGCGCGCAAAAACAGATCACGATACGGAACTGCACTTTGTCCTTGGCCTTGCCAACGACGTGCGGTTTATCGACAAGATCTTTGCCAGATTCAAGCCCGAAGTTGTCCTGCACGCCGCGGCATACAAACACGTCCCGCTGATCGAAGCCAACAAGCCAGCATCCATCACGAACAACCTTGGTGGCACCAAGGTGGTCGCCGAGGCCTCCATCCGCCACGGCGTCAAACGGTTCCTTTTGATCAGCACGGACAAGGCGGTAAGGCCGACCAGCATCATGGGGGCGAGCAAGCGCGCGTGTGAACTGATGATTCAGTCGCTTTACAAGTTGCAACCACCGACATCAAAATGCGTGTTTTGTGCCGTCAGGTTCGGCAACGTTCTGGGCAGTTCGGGGAGCGTCATCCCCAAATTCATGCAGCAAATCCAAAGCGGCGGGCCAGTAACCGTGACCCACCCTGAGGTCATGCGATATTTTATGCTGATCAGTGAGGCTGTCGGCCTTGTTTTGCAGGCGGCAACGATGGCCGAAGGCGGCGAAGTGTTTGTGCTCAACATGGGTGAACAGGTCCAAATTTACAGCATGGCGAAGGATCTGATCCGCCTGTCCGGGAAGGAACCTCACAAGGACATCGAGATCATCTTCACGGGTCTGCGACCGGGCGAAAAGCTTTACGAGGAACTGATCCTGGACGGGACCGAGAAACACCGGATGCACGATGACATTTACATCACAACGCCAAACTCTTTCGACCCGGCGGAAACACTGGGTTCACTCGACGAGATCCTGAAAGAAGCGACTGCTGGCAACGAGGATTCGTGCGTCAGGAAGTTGAAGTCCATGGTCGAGTGGCATTCCGCGCCCGAAGGTCACATTCCGGCGGAATACCGGTTGGAAGCCCCAATCCCCATTCACTGACGATTATTGTTCAGCTCCGCTGCGACCGATTTGAGGCAGGCTGCGGTCGAAAGAAACCCCAGCTTGGCATAAGTCGCCTGGTGAATTGAATTGACCTCGAATGACTCGGTCAAGGCGCGCAGCCGGCCAGAACGTCGATAAAGCGCCTGGAGCCAGCGCGGGGCCCGCCAACGGAGGTACCGTGGCAGGCTTCGTCCGTGAACCGCTGCATAAATAGCGTCGTAAACTTCGCCAGGGGCCATCGATCCAGGCTCATGTGGCGTGTAAACCCCAGCGGGCATCTTGCCCTGCAAAACAGCCTCGACAAGAAGGACAACATTACCTGCGCAAAGGAAATTTCTTTTGGCGGGAATGCCCCACAGCGGCAATGGGGCATGCAGCCCGGCGGCTGAAAAAAGATGGCGGATAGCGCCCTTCATGCCCAAACCATACATGGGGGGGAAACGGAATATGGTCAGGGCAGGAGTCCCGGGGCCGGCCAAGGCCGTCAGGGATTGTTCTGCAGCCAACTTTGACTGGCCATAGGGCGAGGAAGGGTTGCAGGCGGACCTTTCGTCAATCACCAGACCCGATAAATCCTCGCCGTAAACTTTTATCGAACTCGCAAGCATGAAATGTTTACTGCCGGCCTGGCAGGCCGCCTGCCAAACACGCAAAGCCAGGTCCCTGTTTACCTCAAAATAGGTCGCTCCAGTCCCAGGGCCCAGATGCGCGTGGGCCAGACCCGCAAGGTGAATCACTGCACTTGCACCTGATATCCCCCGGGCAATCGCAGCCGGATCGTTGAAGTCAACCGGGTAACATCCTTCGGTGTGCGGCCGGGAAGGGCCCTCCCATTCACGACACAACCTGATGACGCGCCAGCCAAGCTGTTCAAGACTTCTGGACAAAATCCGGCCTAAAAAACCGCTTGCGCCTGTGATCGCCACAACGCCGCAAGTCTGATCAACGGAATTTGCCGGTTGCCTCACCACGCGTTTGAACCTTAAATCAAAGAGCTCTAAAAAAGACAGATTGCCAGAGAGATTACCAGAGAGTTTATCGATGCAGCACTTCGACCTGGTCCTCGTCGCCGAATACTTTCGGACGGTTCCATATTTCACCAGCATCATCAGGCATTTGTCAAAAGAGTTCCGGATTGCCGTCTTTCCCGTGCCGGTGGATCCGCGGACCGCAGGAAAAAATGACAAGGCACAGGCGGAGTTTTTGCGCTTATGCCAGGAACTGGGCGCAGTCATCGCCGGGCCGGACCAGATATCCGCCAGTCTCGTAATTGTGCCTCAGCGCCCCTACACCGCCGAAGCTGTTGCCCTGTTAAAATCCAACATCAGATCACGAAATATCGTGGGTGCCCTTGCGTTCGCCTGGGCTGGAATGCCGGCCCAGGATCGCTTCATCGAGGAGTTCGGCATCAGGAAGGTCTATGCCATAGACATGGCATTCTTGACGTACCTTTTGCGTGAGCGCCAAAATGCCACAACCTATGAAAACGTGGAAATCGCAGAAGTCGGGTTACCGTACGAGAAATACCCTGTCTTTGAAGACTTTTCGGCCGACTACATGCTGGCAATGCCGACCCCCTTCAGTTTCCCCCATGAGGAAGACAAATGGTTGTTCATGGAGACTGTGCTCGATTTGTTCAAAAAAATCCCTCCCAACGAGACGATCGTCCACAAACCTCACAATGGGTTGGACCGGGACCAATTCACCTCCAAGGGTCTTAATTGGTTAACCTGGGTTCTCGCCCCATTAATGCCGTTACTGCCGCGCTTGAAGCGATTCATCTCACCCGTGCCGCCAAAGGCAGGTTTTCGTCGCTTTATGGGTCGTCTCTATACTGCGTACCTTTACGAGAACGTTCTGCGGCGCGCTCGCCCGCTTTACCAGACAACCAGGTTTCATCAACTTGGCCTTGAGGTATTCCTGCCATTCATCAAGCGAGGCGTTATCGGCGGGTTGAGTAACACCATGTGGGGTTCCCTGTATTTCAAAAAGCCTTTTTATAACTGCGTCGACATCACCGTGCAAAACCGCGGTGACAAGAACCGGCTCTACGGAAAAAAAGACCCAGGCGCCTTTCTGGACACGAACCTCAGGTATTTCGCGCTTCCCTACTGCCGGGGTATGCTGGAATTTGATGAGGCTAATTTCGATAAGATCCCGGAAACATGTCGTAAAAGCGACCTGATCAAGCATATCGCCGCAGATATACGGTCTACCCCCGCTGGACCAGAGCCACGTTGAAGAATGTGCCTTGCAAAGCCGCCATTACCATCCTAAATTCAGGGCCTTGCGACATACAGGCGGCAGGATTCGATGGCTAAGAAAATATGTGTTCCGATCACCAACCGGACCAACTACTCCAAGCTCAAGCACATTCTCATTGAGCTTCGGGAGCGATTTGGACCGGACGCCCTGCACATAGTGGCCAGCTCCACCATCCTCCTGGAACGTTACGGCAAGGCTTTTGAGGACCTCCTGCGCGACGGCTTCAAGATCGCCAAGAAAATTGACTGCATCCTGATGAACGACTCCCACGAGGCCATGGCGAAGACGACTGGCCTTTCCCTGATGGAGCACGCTTCGTTCTTTGGCGAATTGAAGCCTGACTTGATACTGGTTGTGGGAGACCGGTTCGACATGCTTGCTCCGGTTGTCGCGGCCTCCATGATGAACATTCCCATGGCGCACATCCAGGGGGGAGAAACCAGCGGTACGATCGACAACACGGTTCGCAACGTCATTTCAAAATTCGCGCGCCATCATTTTGTCGCCACCGATTTATCCCGTCAGCACTTGCTCGAGCAAGGCATCCCGGATCAGGCGATCCACAACTTCGGCTGTCCGGCAGTCGAGTACATCAGCAAAATTAAGGTTGGCGAATGTTTTGACAAGAACCGCCTCGCAAAACGATTCAAGCGCCAGATCAGCATATCTCCAGGCGACAAGTATCTTCTGGTCATGGTCCACCCCGACACAACGCAAGACAACGACGTCAACATGGACCGCCTGCTTGACGCCGTAGAATCGTTCAACATTCCAGCGTTCGTGTTTTACCCGAATGCAGATGCCAAGAACTTCCAAATCGTATCAGACATGGCAAGACACAAGGAAAACCCGAATTTTTACATGTTGCGCCACATGCCATTGGAGGACTTTGTCCACACCATGGCCCATGCAGCCTGCATGATCGGAAACTCCAGCGCAGGAATCCGCGAAGCCGCTCTGTTTGGCACTCCCGTCATCAACATTGGCACGCGCCAGGCAGGTCGTGAACGCAACGCCAATGTGATCGACATGCCAGCCAGCATGGACAACATCAAAGAAACGATTGAGAAACACATCAACTACCGCTTCCCGATCAAGAACATTTATTTCCGCG
>JBEGVZ010000080.1:0-28331 GCA_041178085.1 Pseudomonadota bacterium
AAGCCCGACGTGACGAAGGTAGCGCCGTGCCTCGTCCTGGTCGCAGATTGCTGCTACGGCGCGGAGCTCTCCGCCGCAAGGACAGCGAGTGATGTCGATATTAAAGACACGGGATAAAAGCCTTGCCCAGCTCGACCCTTGAAGACCGCCTGGTTTTGAGTCCGGCTGGTCGTCTGCTTGATCACGTGCGTCACCCCCGGCAACGCGCTTATGACGCCCAGCCTTTTTCACGCCAGGCTTGAGGATGATCTTCGGACGTAGCGGAGAATTCGGTGCAAATACCCCACCCCACTTCACCAGATGAGCGCGCGGAGGAGGCACGACCGCAGATAGCTTTTCAAGAAATTCCGACGGGGTGAGCAGCAAGTGGGACGTCCCATCGTGCCAAGGGGTTTTTAGCTTTAGTTTCACAGTGCCGTCTTCGAATATTTCAAGACGCTCGTTTGAAAGGGGCCCCCTGGCCATGTATTCGACAAGCTTTCGCAGGCGGTTTCGCGAATGGGTATTTACCGATGTGTTGCAGTGAAGGGAAAAGCCATTCACGGAAAAACAAAGGCGGCCTTTGGCGAGCGGGATTTCCTCGTGATAGCCAAAGCCCGGTCCTATGCGTGTCACCCGTCGTCCAGCGTTTGGGCCGAAGGCGATTTTTCCGCCGATAGAGGCAGATGACGCTGCAGCAAGCCCCTCATGATCGCGAAAGATCTCGTCGCAGTCCGGATTGGTGACCACTTCGCCGTCTTTACTGAGAAGACCTTCGCGGACAAGAAGGGCCATCACTTTTTTTGCGATGGCTTCCGCCAAAGTGGATACGTCGGCATCCGTCAAAGGCGGTAGATTACGGAAGAGAGCAGTCCCACCGACCTCAGTAAACACCCCGTCTACCATCAGAACGTGCAGGTGCGGATTAAGATTGAGGGCCGAGCCAGCCCTTTGCGTGAAGGCAATGCTGCCGGCCTTCTTGGATTTGATACCCAGACTTTTTGCTTTGCTTTCGTAGTGGCGATGCATCTCGCGGATCGCGCACCGGTGCACTTTTGCAAACAGCTTGCGATTGGCCTGCATCCAGTAACGCAGCGGGAGCTAAACGCCACCACCCTTTCCTGCGCATAGGCGTCGCACGTCATGCGAAGAAATCCCCACGCAGGAATGCCGCAGCGTAAAAAGGCCTCAAACTCATCTTCGATATGGGGTGGCAGCGGGCTGCCTTCGCCTTCTCGCTCAGAAAGAAACGTGGAAAGGGTATCCGAGACGACACGGTAGCAGGGGGTCAGCTCTGGGCGGCGGGGTCTGTAACTTGGCAGAGCTGTCTGCAGGCATGGATCCACCCGGCACAGTGGAACCTGCAGGGATCGTGTCGTGAAGTGACATCACACACCTGTCCAGTTTACTCCTACGCGTGTGTGCGCACCTGACGGCTAAGATCTCCGCTGGCACTTGACCGCAACTCTATTGCATATTATCATAATATTATGCATTAGAGTTTTGGGGTTAATTTTTCCTTGTATAAACGAACACTTAAATTAGACGATCTGCTTCGCATGAAGAGCTTTTTCCTGTTCGGCCCCCGGTCAACGGGCAAAAGTACACTCATCCGCAACACGTTACCCGACGCGCAAGTCTTTGATCTCCTAGATCGCGCGACGTTCCGGAGACTTTTGTCCGATCCATCCCTCATCGGACAAAGCACCAAAAAAGGACCGATCGTCATTGATGAAATTCAAAAAATCCCCACCCTCCTTGACGAGGTACATCGCCAAATTGAGAACCACGGCAAAACGTTTCTGCTAACCGGAAGCAGCGCTCGCAAATTGCGCCGCGGAGCCGCGAACTTACTGGCTGGGAGGGCGTGGACCGCTGAGTTAATGCCACTCACGTCCGCCGAAATTGATGATTTTGACCTTAACCGGTATCTGACCCGCGGCGGCCTGCCGGTCGCGTATCAAAGCGAGCGCTGGCTTGAGGAACTTGACGCCTATGTCGGCAATTACCTGCAAGACGAGATTTTGGCCGAATCACTGACCAGAAACATCGAGGCATTTTCTGAGTTTTTAACCCTTGCCGCGAAATCAAACGGTCAGGAAATCAATCTTCAGTCTTTCGCGACTGACTGCGGAGTCAGTCAGAATACTATCAAAAACTATTTTCAGATACTGACGGATACATTGATCGGATTCGCGCTGCCGGCCTACACAAAGAGCACCCAACGCAAAGCGATCACGCGCGAGAAATATTATTTGTTCGATGTCGGCGTTCGAAATCGCGTATGCGACATCGAGAGCGTCAGCCCAAAAACTGATTCTTTTGGCAGAGCGTTCGAGCATTTTATTGTTATGGAAGTCAGAGCTTTCAACTCATATTTTCGCAAGAAAATGACTCTCCGTTACTGGAGGTCTACGTCGCAATTCGAGGTTGATCTCCTGATCGACCAAAAAATGGCTCTTGAGATTAAGGGTGTTAATCAAGTGACGGACAAGCATCTAAAGGGCCTGCGCGCCCTTAAAGATGAAGGGCACTTCGCGTCCTACGCCGTCGTATCTCTCGATCCAGAGCCACGGGTCACATCGGACGGGATCAAGATTTATCCCTGGCAGGACTTTTTGCGCGACCTTTGGCGGCACAAACTAGGCTTTTGACCAGCTCTGTGCGGCGGGATCGGTAACTTGGCGGAGCTGTCTGCAGGCATGGATCCACCCGGCACAGTGGAACCCGCAGGGATCGTGTCGTGAAGTGACTTCACAAGGTGCCAAGCCAAAAATTCCTGAAACCCCGGACGCCCTTAGCTAACCCACCGCTAACTTTGACTTTTTGGACACGTCCCTCATCAATCCAAGCCTCGACTGCCAAATCAACGGATCCACCTTGGAATCTGCGCCGCAGCATGCTCCACAACAGCCCGTCTTTTTAATCGATTTCAATAAAATCAGGGTTGACGACAGGGGGTTACAGTTCATATTCACAGCAGTGAATCGGACGGACAGAAAAGATCATTGGCAGGGTATATGAATAGCCCAAATCCCCCGACAATTCCGGTAGATCCGCGCCTTGGCGTCCGCTTGCGCGCGCACGGTCAGCAGGTGTCGGGCTGGGCAGTTGCCGCAGCAGCGGGAAAACTTCTCATTGAATCGCTGGACGACCTGCCTTTCGTCACCGCCGATGTCGCATCCCTGAAAATTGAAACCTGCGACGCCGACTTCGCGACCCGGGTGAGGCCAGGCCAACGTCACGGCCAACTTGACGTCGAGCTGACCGACCCGACTCAGCGCCAAACCTTTGATGCGTTGCTGGCCAGTCAGCGGAAAATCCATCACATCGAAATTTGCCAGACTCGCGACGTTGAATCGTCCGACCGGGACAACGGTCTTTCCGACGTTGCCTTCATGCCGCGCGCCCTGCCCGGGCTTGACTGGGACGAGATCGACTGTTCCGCCAGCTTTCTGGGCCGGACGTTCCGCGCTCCCATCTTGATCACCGGAATGACAGGCGGGGTGAACGAAGGGCGGCGAATCAATCACATCCTGGCGCGCGCTGCGGCCGAAGCCGGTATCCCTATGGGCGTCGGGTCGCAACGGCTCGCCCTTGAGGATACCCGTTACGCCCCCATATTTGACGTCAAAAAAGAAGTGCCCGGAGTATTCCTGATTGCCAACATCGGAGCCGCACAGCTGGCCAGTGCGTCATCTCCCGAAGCCGCGCGCACGCTCTGCCGCGCTGCGGTGGACATGATCCAGGCCGACGCCCTTGCCATCCACATCAACGTCCTGCAGGAACTCATCCAAATCGAAGGCGACCGGAATTTCCGCGGTGTCGCTGAAACCATTCGCGTCATTGCCGCGGACTTTCCCGTACCGGTCATGGTCAAGGAAGTTGGCGCCGGAATGGATCCGCAAACCGCACTGGAACTCACCCAGGCGGGCGTGGATGCCATTGACGTCGGCGGCCGTGGCGGAACCTCATGGGGCTGGATTGAAGGCCTGCGCGCCAAAGACCCGGACGTCCTGGAAATTGCCACCACTTTCCGCGACTGGGGTCTTACGACGGGAAAGGCCCTGCGCCTTGCCCGGGCCGCCCTCCAAGACAACCAGCTAAAGACCGGCGGAACGCCCAGCCCCGCGCTGGTGGCGACCGGCGGTATACGCACCGGGCTTGACGTGGCCAAGGCAGTTGCCCTTGGAGCATCCATGACCGGCATCGGCTTGCCCCTTTTCCGCGCTGCACTTCAGGCTGGATCAGAAGGTGGACAACTTGCCGTTGGCAAAAAACTTTCCCAGCTTGTCCGCGGCCTCAAGACCGCCATGATGTGCACGGGCTCACGTGACCTGTCGGGACTGCGCGGCGCACTCATCGACCATTCCAGAAACATGACCGGTGTAACCCATCCGGTAACGACCGGAGGTGAAATGACATGAAGTCAAGATTGCCTGGTTTTTATGAATTGCCGCACTCGGAAAGACTTCAAGTCGCCAGTCAGTTTGCTGGCCTGGGTGATACCGACGCGCGGTCGCTTGGCCAGTTTGGCGCATTGACCCCGGAACTGACGGATGTGTTCATCGAAAACGCCATTGGCACCTTCAGCCTGCCACTTGGAGTGGCCACCAACTTTCTGATCAACGGCAAAGACGTCTTGATCCCAATGGCCGTAGAAGAAACCTCCGTGCTGGCCGCCGCAAGCCATGGCGCAAAACTGGCCCGATCTGGCGGAGGTTTTTTCTGCTCGGCCAGCGATCCGGTCATGACCGGACAAATCCAGCTGTTCGTCGATGAGTTCACGGACGAAGACCGTGCAACGCTTGCCGAAAATCGCGAAAAATTAATCGCCCTGGCCAACCGGGGGCACGACGGGCTGATCGCCAGGGGAGGCGGCGCGTGCGACATCGAATGGCGCTGGATCCCTGAAATCAACAGCATCGTCGTACACCTGTACGTCGACACACGCGACGCAATGGGCGCCAATATTGTCAACACCATGTGTGAACGCCTGGCGACACACCTTGCCACGCTGCTTTGCTGCGATACCGGATTGCGTATCCTGACCAACCTGACGGACAGGCGCCTTGCGAAAGCCAGCTGTACTGTGCTCAAAGAGGCTTTCGAATCGCGGGACTACCGCGGCGCCGATGTCGTCGACCGCATCGTCAAGGCGTGGGAATTTGCGTGGCATGACGTTTACCGCGCAACCACCAACAACAAAGGCGTAATGAACGGAATCGATCCGGTCCTTATCGCCACTGGCAATGACTGGCGTGCGATCGAAGCCGGAGCCCATGCCTGGACTTGTCGCACGGGTACCTACCGTCCGATGGCTCGATGGTCGAAAGACGAAAATGGCAACCTGAACGGGGAACTCGAGCTGCCCATGGCAGTCGGAACCGTCGGCGGCGTCACCAAGCTGCATCCAACCGCAAAGGCATCGCTGCGCATGATGGGATCGCCCAACGCCCAGGAGCTGGCGGGCATCATTTGCGCTGTCGGACTGGCGCAAAACCTTTCCGCACTGCGCGCCCTTGCATCGGAAGGGATCCAGCGCGGTCACATGGGCCTTCATCACAAAAACCTCGAACTGCTGGCCAAGGGCTCGACCAGGTGAAAATCACTGCAACAGTCCCGGGCAAGGTCATGCTGGCCGGCGAGTATGCCGTGCTCGACGGCGGTCGTGCGATCGCGATGGCCCTGGATGGCAGACTTGAAGTGCAGTGCAGAGTCTCGTTTGCAAACGCAAACCCCGCCAAAACCCGCATCACGCTGACCAGCGACCTGTGGCCTCAACCTGTTTCTTTTGAACTTCCTGAAGGGCGCCCTGAAGTCGGCGTCGCCACACCGTTTGTCGATGCAGCGATCGCTGCTCTGGATTTTTTTGAACAAAAGCCGGCGACTCTTGAATTTTCTGCCAGAGGAAACCTCGATCCCGCGCTGGGCGCGGGCAGCTCTTCGGCCTTGCGCCTTGCAACCCTTGCGGCGGCCGAACGTGCCGCCAATAGCACCAAGGCAACCGATCTCGACGCGATCGAATCCCTTGCCGTGAACCTGCAGCGCCTTACCCAACCCGCAGCTTCAGGCTACGACGTCGCTATCCAGAGGCGCGGAGGTGGCATCGTTTTCTGCGCTGGGCAATCCACCGTCATCCCGACACGTGATCTTGAACGACTGACCAACCACGTGGCGATCATCGCTGGCGGCCGCGGCGCACCGACCGGCACGACCATGCGTGAGTTTCTGGGATGGCTGACGCCAGTACGAAAGGCCAGACTGATGTCGCTCTCCGAGGCGCAGGTCGATGCCTGGCTGGCATTCATGGAAGGGAAAACAGACCTTACGCCTTTGGTCACAACGATTGCGGCTCATCGCACATTCATGGCGGATTCACCAGTTTTCCCCCATGGCCCCGCAAAAATCCTGGACCAGGTGCCTGGAGTCGACCGCACCTGGACATGGAAACCGACGGGAGCGGGCGGCGAAGACTCCTTGCTACTGATCGGTCCTGCGGAGGACATCAATCCCGCCATCAGCGCCATGACATCTTCGGGCTGGCAGCTCTCAACAATGGGCTTTTGCCGGGAGGGCCTGCAACTATGTTGACCACGGTTTCGGCAAGCGCACCAAGCAACATCGCCCTGATAAAATACTGGGGCAAATCGGATCCTGCGTTGAACTGGCCCGCCAACGATTCGCTGAGCATGACCCTTAGCCGGGCCGCCACCACTACCACGGCGCGCATAAGAACTGGTGCCGCCACACCCCAGCACCATCAACTTGCGTTCGCGGGGTTCGAAGCGCGGACTCCAAACGCAAAGACGATCCGGTTTCTTGAGTGGTTGCGCGGCGAAGTGGCCCGCTTTGGTCAGGCGGAAGGTGCGCTCGACCTGGTCACGGCAAACACATTCCCGTCTTCCTGCGGCATCGCAAGCAGTGCCAGTGGTTTTGCCGCTTTGACGGTGGCTGCTGCCGGCGCCTGGCTTGGCGCCGATTCGATGGAGGCCCTAGCAAAAAAAGGCGTTACCGAAGACCTTTTGGCGACGTGGGCACGGCGAGGATCGGGCAGCGCCTGCCGCAGCATTTCTGGGGGGTTCGTCCTCTGGGAGCGTGGCGACGATGCTGCACACCAAAAAACCCGTAGCGTCTTTTCTTCGACCTGGTGGGAATTGGCGGACTTGATTGTCATCATCGATGACTCAGCGAAGTCCGTGAGCTCCAGCGATGGGCATGCCCGTGCGTTCTCTAGCCCGCTCATGCAGCCGCGACTCCAGAAACTTCCGGAGCGCATCCAGAAGGTTGCCGCTGCCATTGAAACACGCGACCTGCCGAAGCTTGGTGCATTGATCGAGGAAGAAGCCATTGAGATGCATGAGATCATGAGAACTTCCTCGCCGCGGACGGAATATTTTGGCGCACCAACAATCGAATTTCTTGACTGGCTTCGCCAGGGCCGCGCGGCAGGGGACCTGCCTGCATGGTTCACCCTGGACGCAGGACCAAACCCGCACCTGATTTGCCTGCCGGAGGATTCCCAGCGCATCAAGACCCAGATCCAGGCACGTTTCCCAGGAATGCAGGTGATCCAGGACATCACCGGCAAGGGGGCGACGCTCGGGAGGCAACATGGTCATTGAACGCCGGTACACGGCCTGTGCGAAGACCATCCTTGTTGGCGAGCATGCGGTAGTCCACGGTGCAGAGGCCGTGGCCATGCCGCTGCGCGACATGCGCCTTGAACTTTCCGTCCGTCAGGAATCCCAGCCCGCATCACCACGCCCACTCTTGCAAATGGAGCTCGGCGGCCAGCAGGTCTCTCCGCAACTTCTTGAAGCGGCACGGGAAGCGGCGCGCCTTCTTGACGTACGCGACCCGGGACTCAGGATCTCCGGAACGTCCACCATTCTGGTCGGCGCGGGACTTGGCTCATCGGCTGCTTTGTGTGTTGCTTTGCTGCGGGCAATGGCGGGAGTTTACGGCCACGATATCGAGGAAGATGACCTGGCACGCCTTGCCAACCGCCTGGAACAGGCCTTTCATGGCACACCCTCAGGGCTTGACACCAATGTTGTCGCCCGGGAACGCGTGATCCGTTTTACCCGGCAGAACGGCCCTGTCGGGGTCAATGTTTCCGGGACGTGGAACTTTGCCCTCATCGATAGCGGCGAAAGGGCTTCCACAAGTACAATGATCGAGCGCGTGAGCCCCTGGTTTCTTGATAAAACCCAGGGCGAATCACGCATCCACGCTTTCAACAAACTTGCCAGCAATGCTTGCAGCGCCTTGTCGACCGCAAACCATTTGCTGCTTGCGGACGTCATGAATGAGGCGTCGGCACGTCTGGCCGAAGCAGGCGCGATGACGCCCGTCCTGCACGAGCTGCGGGAAGCAGCCATGGCCAGTGGTGCGCTGGGGGTGAAAGTCACCGGGGCCGGTGGCGGCGGGTGCCTGCTGGCACTTCTGCCGGGGGAACGTCCGGACGCCGTTTGTGCGCAACTGGACCGGCACCTGGGGTCGCGGCCACTTATCCCGATCAAGTTGAAAGAAATGCGAGAGCAAGAAAGATGAGCAAAAGCATGAAAATCTCCCTCGCTTTCAGTCCCGATACCGATGACCAGTTCATGGTCCAGGCCTTGCGCGAGCGGCGCATTGACTGGGAAGGCTACGACTTTGAATTCATCGTAGGCGACATCCAGGAGCTGAACGACGCGGCGCGCGAAGGCCGCCATGACATCACGGCCATCAGCATGGCCGCCTATCCTGATTTGGTTGACGAATACCTGCTGATGCCCGTCGGCAGCAGCATCGGTGATGGGTTTGGCCCGGCCGTTGTCACCAGGCATGACCGGAAGGTGCCGCCGCATAGCCGTGACCTTTCAGGACTGCGCATTGCGGTGCCTGGCCTGCGCACGTCGGCATTCCTGTCTGCCCGCACCCTGCTGGGTGATTTCACCCCCGTGCCGATGTACTTCATGGACATCGCAGATGCGGTCCTGGGCGGCCAGGTAGATGCGGGAATCCTCATCCACGAAATGCAGATCGATTGTGAATCCAGCGGCCTGGTCAAATGGAACGACCTGGGCGCCCTCTGGCAGGAACGTTTTGCCCTGCCCTTACCGCTCGGCGGCAACGCCATCCGGCGCAGCCTGGGAGACGCGCATGTCGCCAATTTGACCCGGCTTTTCAAGAAGAGCATCGAAGTGGGACTTGCCGACCGCCAGCAAACCCTGCGTGGTGCAATATCCACAGCAAAAGCCAAGCTCGACGAGCAGCTGGGTGACCGCTACATTTCCATGTACGTCAATCACAGGAGCCTTGAGTTCCAGGATGACGTGCTTGAATCCTTGCAACAGCTGCTTGGAGAAGGCAGCCGTATGGGGCTTTACCCGGCCCTGGATGTGCGCAACCATGTCGTGACAGGAGAATGCTGATGGACCGCATGCGCGAGATTGAACACAAGGTCGAGAACCGGATCCGCCTTGATGAATCCGACGCCCAGTTCCTGTTCGAATCGCCGGACCTGATGCGCATTGGTGCTCTGGCCGACCGCGTCAACCGCCGCAAAAACGACGATCGCATCTTCTTCAACATCAATCGCCACATCAACCCGACCAATATCTGCGCCCTTTCGTGCAAGTTCTGCGCTTTCTCGCGCAAGCCAGGCGAGGAAGGTGGCTATGCGTACGAAATCCCCGAAATGGTCGAAAAAGCCCGTGCCGCTGTTACCCAGGGCGCTACTGAACTGCACATGGTGGGTGGACTGCATCCACGCTGGCCGTTCAATCGTTACCTTGACATGATCGCCACGCTGCACCGCGAATTCCCGGGCGTGCACCTGAAGGCCTTCACCGCCGTCGAACTGGACTGGATGGCCCGCAAGGAGCGCCGTACCATTGCTGAAATCATGGCTGACCTGAAGGAAGCTGGACTGGGATCACTGCCGGGTGGCGGCGCTGAAATTTTCCATCCGGAAATTCGCGATCAGATTTGTGACACCAAAGTGAGTGCGGAACAGTGGATCGAAACCCATCGCACGGCGCACAAAATGGGACTGCGTTCCAACTGCACGATGTTGTATGGACACATCGAACGATTTGAACACCGTGTCGATCACATGCGCCGCCTGCGTGACTTGCAGGACGAAACAGGCGGCTTCAACGTGTTCATTCCACTTGCTTTCCAGCCCTACCAGAACGACATGGGCATCGGCCGCTACACGTTTGGCTATGACGACTTGAAAACCATCGCCGTATCCCGCCTCTACCTGGACAACTTTGCCAACATCAAAGCCTACTGGGTCATGATGGGTCAGGACGTGGCGCAGCTCGGTCTCAACTTCGGCGCGAACGACTTTGACGGCACAGTGACCGAAGAGAAAATATCCCGCATGGCCGGCGGCCGTGCAGGGATGGTCATGACCAGGGACGACCTTGAGCAATTGATCCTGCGCGCAGGACGCACGCCGGTTGAGCGCGACACACTCTACCGCCCAATCGACCTCGAACAGTCGCTGGCACGCGCCACCGCGATGCGCGCGCAAGAAGGCAATGTCGGCCCGACGGTGCTTCCCGCCAGCAAGGCCACCAGCCTCAGCTTCACCACTGGCAAGCGCCTGACGCTGGACGAACTGCGGACGAAATATAAAAATCCGCAGGCATCAGAAAACGGCGAAGTCGTCGCGCAGGCTGCCTTGCTGGTCAACCTTGACCCGTGCAATGGCATCGATGCGAAAAGTGAATTGCCGGTGTGGCAAGAAATCCTTGCTGTGCTTTCTTCGGCGCAAATACCAGCCGGAACCCATTTGCACCTCGCCGGCCTGACGACCCTTGCCAATGCGATGGACGATGCGGGCATCAGCCTTGCCACGGGCTTTCAAGCGCTCCTGGAACGTGGTGTGACGGCGATCGAGGAGACTTCGCTGGATTCCACCAACCGTGACATCCGGACACTGCACAAGGCCGCCCACGCTGCGGATATCCGCACGGCAGGCCGTGTCGTCCTGCGGGCCAACGGCAAACGGCCGGACTGGAAAGACTTTGATGCCCAGCTCAAAGAAATCAGCGAAGGCATGCGCCCATTGGGCATGACTGCGGTTCGGCTGGAGACCATCCCATCTGCGGTCATCACCGCACACGAATACATGCAGGCCCTGCAAAAATTGCGTTCTGCTGCAGGCACAAGCGCCACTTTGATAGCTCCGGTCATGGATCACGTGCCCACTTTGGCTCCGGCCATGGGACTTGGCAGTGACGGAACCCAGCACCCGGCGCAGAAGCTCATCCCGCTGCTTGCGGATCATGGTGCTGATGACCTTGGCATCGTCGACCCAGACAAGATCAAGATCACGCGCCTGATCGAGGATATCCGCAGTGCCGGCCTCTCGGCTGCCAACTGCCAGTCCCTCGCAACGCTTGACCTGCGCCACAAACCGGCGGACCGGATGGTTCACTAAATCACGGTCCTTGATTTTGCCGTGGGGGCGGGTCATCATTCAAAAGCACCCGCGTGTGGTGACTGCTCAAATTTTCATCACAAAGGAACCGGAAAGTCATGGAAGCCGACAATCCGTTTCAAGCAGATTCAGGTCGAATCCAGCGTTTTGATTTCATTGACGGGAATCTCGAGCTGGCGCAAGCAGCAAGCCGGATGGCGATCCTGGCCGCAGTTGCTGGCTTTTTTGGCGGTATCTTGCTGACTGCTTTGATCCTTTCTGGGATTGTGGATGTCGACAGGGCCACGATCAAGGCGATCCTTTCGGTATTCCGATCATCCGGTGGTACCGGCGCCTGAGATTTCCCGAACGAAGACCGTGACCAGGGAAGATGTGCATGCGGGTATTGCTGGACTTGCTGGAATTCTTGACGCCCTACGGCACGCACAGCCTGGTGGTGATCTTTGCCATTCTGCTGGCCTGCGGCTTTGGCCTGCCGATGCCAGAAGACATCATTCTGATCTCGGCCGGGATCCTGGCTTCGCACAACGTCTTTGACCAGACTTCCGCCCACATTGTCTGTTTTGCCGGCGTGATGATTGGCGATGGCATCATTTACACGATGGGATTGAAACTCGGCCCGCAGCTCAAGCGTCGCCGCCCATTCAACAAAATTCTCACCCCGGAGCGTGATGCCAAGGTTACGGAAGTATTCCGAAAGTATGGCACCAAAGTCATCTTCATGGCGCGCTTCATGCCGGGATTGCGCATGCCGATCTTCCTGACTTCCGGTATTTTTCAAGTCAAATGGTGGGTGTTTCTTGCACTGGACGGGATCGCCGCACTGATTTCGGTCCCGCTTTGGGTTCACCTGGGATACATCTTCGGGGCGGAGCTTGAGACGCTGGAGAAAATGACCCGTCGCTTCCAAGTCGGCATTTACTCGATTCTTGCCCTGGTCATAGCTGCTTTTCTGATTATCTTGTGGCTGCGTCACCGGAAAAACAAAGCCGCTGAAGTGCAACCAATCCACGACAAGTAAAGCGGGGCCAGTGCCTCAGCTCAATCGGCTTCAACCACGCCTGTATCGACGCGCACTTCTTCTTCCGTATGCTTGCGGGTAGACGTCTTGTAGACATCCGCCGCCAGGAAGGCGCGCTCCTCTGCCAACTCGTCTTCAAGGATCGATTTGGCCCAGACGCGGGCCTCCGGATTCCAACGGTATCCATGTGTACGAAGCACATCCTTGGTCTCGAAGGGAGCTCCTGTCGCTGAAATGAGGTACTCCCGCAAGTAGCTGCGACGGATCAGCTCATCCAGGTAGGGCGTTACCAGGCGGAAGGTGGTGGCGCAGTCGAACAGGGCGCGATGGGCAAACGGATTCACAAATCCGTGATCTGCCGCCAGGTAATTCAGGGCCCGGGTCTTGAATCCGTGCTTGAGCCAGTTGATATGCCGGATGGAGCATGCCCAGTGCAGTTTGAGCCCGGCGAGTTCCGGGCGCGCTTCCAGAAAGGCCCGGTCAAACGGTGCATTATGGGCGACGACCACCGTCGCCCGCGAGAGCATTGCACGGACTTGCTCCCAGTCAACTTTGCGCCCCGCCAACACCTCATCTGAGAGACCAGTCAGCTTGGCAATCTCTGGCGAGAGCGGCCTTCCCGGATCTTCAAGGCCGGAGTACGTACCGACCAGGTACACCCTGGGTTTTGCTTCACCTTCGCCGGCAGTGCCCACGGCAAATTCCACAATCCCTACTTCAACTATGCGATCTGACTTGGGATCCACCCCGGTCGTTTCAAGATCGACAATCACGCCGTGGTCCATAAAGTCTCCAAAAAAAATCTGCCCGGGGCGCCCGTCCCCCTGACGCTGGCCGCCCGTACGGGTTACAATGAAAGGGCTTCCACTTCACATTCACAAAGCTTCTGACAGGATGAGCCCATGGCTGTACGAAACCTGCCGCCGTCCACCAGCGCCTTGAAACTCTCCAGGAACCAAGATCCGCTGCTGGAAACTGCCGAGCAGATTATCGCTTTCATCAGCCAAGATGAAGCTTTTAACGGCCTGAAAACGACGATTCTCCGGGACAATGTGACCCTGCTCGCCCAGGACGAACTTCGGGTCATGGTCGTGCCCCCAGCAGTGTGGAGCGATAAAAGCGTCATGGCGCGGATTGAAGCCCACCCGGACGCTTTTGTGGTCATGCTGTCGAACGATGAAAACGACCACGATCAGCTGGAAGGCATCCTGTCCGCGCCATCGGCCCTGCCAGGCTGGATGGCCACGGCAGCAGTCCACTCCTTGCACTTGCCCGCCACGACCGCATCCTGCCGGTCGGTATTTACTGGCATCCAGCGTTTCCACAACGTCGTCCTGAAAACGCGCCACGACCGCGATGAACATCGCCTTGACGCTGAAAACGTAAAATACATCATGTCGATTTCGCGAGAACTGAACGGCGAGCGCGACATCCCGCGTCTGCTCAATCTGATTTTGCTGAAGGCCCGCGAAGTAACAGGCGCGGACGCAGGTTCCATTTACACCATTGAAACGGCTGCAACCCTTACCACCAGTCCGACGAAAGGCGCGGTCAACGCGGCTCAGGGGAATATCGAAAGCCTCAAGGGCGGGAACCGCAAACCGCAGGACGACCAACTTCACTTTCGTTTCACGCAAAATCACTCCGTCAAACAAAACCTGAGTGAGTTCAAACTGCCGATCAACCGCAACTCGATCGTCGGCAATGTCGTCCTGAACCAGACGACGATCAACATCCCGGACCTCTACCTGCTTTCCGAGGATCCAGCACAAAACCCGTTCAACATCCGCCATGACAAATCATGGGACAAGCGGATCGGCTATCAGTCGCGCTCGATGCTGACCCTGCCGATGTTCGATATTTCCCACCAGGTGATCGGCGTCATCCAGTTGATCAACTGCAAGCGCGATCCGGCGCAGCGTCTGTTAACCCCTGAGGACTTCGAAAAGTACGTCACACCGTTCGATGAGCGCGCCGTCCAGTACGTCGAAATCGTAGCCCAGCAGGCAGGGATCGCCCTGGAAAATGCAAGGATGACCGAGGAAATCCAGACCCTTTTCGATGGCCTCGTGGAAGCCTCAGTGACGGCGATCGAACAACGGGACCCGACCACCAGCGGTCATAGCCACCGGGTGGCTGCGCTCACCACTGAACTTGCTCGCGTGGTGGACCGCAATACGGCCGGGCATTATGGCAATATCAACTTCAACGAGGACGAGATGCGTGAGATCCGTTACGCGTCACTCCTGCATGACTTTGGCAAGTTGGGTGTACGCGAAGCGGTCTTGGTCAAAGCCAAGAAGCTATTTCCCCAGGATCTTGAGCTGATCCTTGAACGCTTCAACCTGGTCCGCGCCAGCTACGAGATTGACTATCTGCGAGGACTGCTGAACCTGATGCAACGTCCGGACCTTGCCGCCCTTGGCGTGAGCGGCGAACAGCTCCTCGAAGATCGCAACAACCGTTTCCGCATGCTGGACGAGTTCATTGGTTTCATCATGCGCGCCAACGAACCCACGGTCCTCGAACAAGGTGGATTTGACCGTCTGAAGGACATTGCCAACCTCCGTTTCAAGGACATCAATGAGCATGAGCGCCAGCTACTGAAAGACCAGGAACTGAAAGCTCTGTCCGTTTCGCGGGGTTCCCTGACGAGCGAAGAGTACGCCGAAATCCAAAGCCACGTGGTCCACACCTACGACTTCCTGCGCAAAATCCCATGGGGCAAGAAACTTGCACATGTCCCCCAGATCGCTGCCAAGCACCATGAAAAGCTGGATGGCAGCGGATACCCGACCAGCGCAATGGCAGAGGAAATTCCGATCCAATCGCGGATGATGACCATCGCCGATATATACGACGCCCTTTCCGCGTCGGACCGTCCATACAAGCGCTCACTGCCCCCCGAAAAAGCTATCGAAATCCTCGAGATGGAGGTTCGCGGCGGCAAGATCGACCAGGAGCTCTTCCGTCTTTTTGTCGAGTCGAAGGCATACCTGGTCGTACAGACTGGTACGCCAGGCGGTCCGAAGAGGGGCTGAGCAATGGCCAGCCGCTCGCCACTATCGCCGCAGCTGCTGATTTATGCCTACTCCAACGGCTATTTCCCGATGCCCGACCCAGCCACTGGACAGGTTGGCTGGTTCCGTCCCGATCCACGTGCAATCTTGCCTCTCGATCAATTCCACGTGTCCCGATCACTGCGCCGCCAGTTGAACGAAGCAGCCCGGACCCTTCGCGTGACCGTTGACCAGGCCTTCAAGCAAGTGATGGAAGCTTGTGCCGACCGCGATTCGACGTGGATCAGCGGAGAATTCATCAAATCCTACACCGAGCTGCACCAGCGCGGATATGCCCACTCCATCGAAGTGTGGGACGGTAACGAAACCCTGGTCGGGGGAGTCTACGGCGTTGCGGTGAGTGGCGCCTTTTTTGCGGAAAGCATGTTCCACCGGCGGACGGGCGCATCCAAGGTTGCCCTCCATCACCTGGTCGAACACATGAGATCCCGCGGAATGGAACTTCTAGAAATCCAGTTCATGACGCCGCACCTGAAATCGCTGGGAGCGGTAGAAATTTCTGATGACAGCTACATGCAGCTATTGCAGAAGGCGCTCGATTCGAAATCCAGGTTCACGGCAACACCTTGAGGAGACCCGGCGATGCAATTCACCATTCCCCCGTGGAAGGCTACCATGTTCATTCGGGCCTTTGGGCTCTTCAAGGTGCCGCTGATCTGGTACGTGCGCCCAAAGGTTCTGGAACTGAATGAAGAGCGCGTGGTGGTCAAGATTCCGTTGCGCTGGCGAACCAAGAACCATTTGAATTCGATGTATTTCGGGACTCTCGCCATAGGTGCGGACATCGCAGGCGGAATGTTGGCGATCATGATGGTGCGCCAGGCCGGAAAAGATGTTTCATTCGTCTTCAAAGACATCAAAGGTGAATTCCTGAAGCGACCCGAAGCAGACACCTTGTTCACTTGCACCGACGGACCCGCAATCCGGACGCTGGTTGACCGGGCCATCAACTCCCCTGAACGCCAAAACGAGACCGTCAATATCGTTGCTACCTGCCCGGAAAAATCGGGGGATGAGCCGGTGGCTCGATTTCAGCTGACGCTATCACTGAAAAGAAAGTGAGAAAAACCGAGTCCGCGTGGAAAAAGCCACTCCTTGAGTCAGCTTGCAAGCACATAGCGAAGGGTAGCGCGAGGCACGGATTAGCGATTACTGAAGGTCCGATCGCGGCACTATCACAATCTGCTGTGACTTTGTCTTACAGTGTCGACGGCAACGTCCAATTTATTGCCAACGGATCAAGATAAGACTGCCTGCTATAAATACCGCCGTTTTCCCCTGAAATCGGGGCAATGCTGCGTCCACATGGGCAGCGGGAAAGAATGGCCCCCTCCGGGGACTACTTACCAAAGCATTCGATCGTTGGTTATTCGAGTAAACTGCGATATTTTTCCCCCATGAACCGTGTTCGCAAAAAAGTATTCCTGCCGCCTTTTCTTGCCCTTTTTACAGCGGCTGCGGCCTCCTTGTGTTGGCCCGTTGGATTCAAGGCCAAAATGGGCGCTCTGAATGATTGGCTTCTGCATACCTTCGGCAGTGCATTTTTGCTTACCGGGGCTGCGCTGCTGGCTGTCACAATGCTCGCGATGGCTTCTCCATTCGGACGGCTGCGGATTGGCGGCCCTGATGCCAAGCCGCGGATGACCCGTTGGCAATGGTTTTCGGTGAACCTGACCACATCAGTCGCAATCGGCATTTTGTTCTGGGGCTGCGCGGAGCCGGTCTTTCACCTGTGGTCTCCAGCACCATACGATGCGGTCATTCCTGGCTCGCCTGAAGCAGCTGATCGCGCACTGGTCACAATGTTCTTGCATTGGACGTTTATCCCGTACGCCATGTACGCCGTGCCGGCGTTATTATTTGCCTACACATTTTACAACTTGAACAAGCCACATTGCCTTGGCTCCTTGTTTGCTCCCTTGGTGGCTGACCGGCACCTCAAGGCAATCGGTGCGTTTCTCAATCCGCTTTGTTTGTTTGCTCTAGCTGCAGGAATGGCAGCGTCGCTGGGCACAGGGCTGCTGACATTGTCTGGAGGGCTTGAACAAGTCGCGGGGTTGCACAAATCGCCGGTGACGCTAGGCTTCGTTGCTATTTTTATTGTCGGCGGATTTGTCCAATCATCCTTGAGGGGACTGAATTCCGGGATTGCGAAACTGGCCAGCCTCAGCTCATGGACGCTGATCGCCTTGGTATTCTTTGTTCTGATGGCTGGCCCAACATCCTATATCGTAAAGGGCTTCCTCGCGGCGTTTCCCCGCTTTGTGGTGGAGATGCCACAACGTGCGTTGGCTGGTGGCCACCCATTCAGCCCGGACCGGTGGGCATTCGATTGGACCATATTTTACTGGGCTGTCTGGATGGCATGGGCGCCGGTTACTGCCGTTTTTCTTGGTCAGATCGGGTACGGACGCACGGTGCGAGATTTCCTCTTGATGAACCTTGTTGTGCCGGCACTGTTTAGCGCCATTTGGATGGCAGTTTTCAGTGGTGCCGCCTTGTATTTCGAGATTCATGGCGGCGCCGGATTTGCGGCTATTATCAAGTCGTCGGGGGCAGAGGCGGGATCCTACAACTTGTTCCGCCAATTGCCCTTTGCCGGCATGGTTATTCCGCTTTTTATTTTCATTTCCTACTTGTCATTTGTGTCTGGCGCAGACGCGAACACCACGGCCATGGCTGCGATCAGCCAAAAAGGGATCACCCAGGATGCCCACGAGCCGAGTGGCACCCTGAAAGTGGCCTGGGGGATATTAATTGGCCTGATCAGTTGGGGTATGATTTCCCTCAGTGATATGGACGGCATCAGGATGCTGTCTAATCTTGGTGGTTTGCCAGTCCTGTTCCTGGAAATATTTTGTGTTCTTGCGGTGATAAAGTTGTGCTGGGAATCATTCCTTCCTGCGGGAAAAGGAGGATTGACCGATGACGATCAACACTGAGGAAAGCCGTAGACAGAACTCCTCACCGGGCCTTGAATCCGATGCAACACAATTGGATTCAGCCGATTATCGAAGCCTTCATCGAGCTCGCATGCGGAAGGTACAAAAGGCGATGCGGGAACATGATATCCCAGCCATCCTGTTGACCAATCCGGTGAACATCCGGTTTGCCACGGGCGTCTCGGTCATGCCGATCTGGACGGCGATCAACTTCGCCCGCTATGCACTGGTGCCCCAAGAGGGCGATCCAGTGATTTTTGAGTATGGCAAGTCATTGCATGTTGCCCGATCTCTCTGGCCCGGTTCGCAACCTGCGAAATATTTCCAGTATCGGTTTACCCAGCATGAGGCAGTCAGCCGAAGTGATGAATGGGCCCGCGAACTTGTAGAGACGATGCAAGGCCTCGGCCTCCGTGGCACCAGCGCGGGTGGCGCTTATACCCTTGGATTTGACGCTCTGGATCATTACGGTCATGCCGCGCTTGAAAAAGCCGGCGTAACCCTGGTTGATGCCGACCAGTGTATCGTTGAAGCCAAACTTCTAAAATCCGCTGATGAAATAAAGCTGCTGCGGGAATCATGTGGGATAGCCGAGGCCGCATTGCACAAGATGGCGGCCGCAATTGCGCCGGGTATCAGTGAGCAGGAACTGTTCGGGATATTTTTTGGCAAGGCAGTAGAAATGGGGGCAGAGTATTCCTCAACTCGCTTGCTCAGTGCCGGTCGCCGAACGAATCCCTGGTTCAACGAAGTAAGTTCCTACAAGTTACGCCCCGGCGACCTCATCGGGATCGATACCGACATGACCGGACCGGAAGGATATTTGTGTGACATTTCGCGGACGTTTGTTTGCGGCGAAGAGATGAACAAGCTGCAGCAGGAAGTTTACTCTGTGGCGCGCGATTTCATTTACGGCGTCATTGAACAATGCAGACCGGGTGTTTCGTATGAGTCGCTTGTCCGCAATGCGCCCGTGGTTCCGGAGAAGTATCGCCCCCAGGCCTATTCCTGCATGATTCATGGTTCAGGATTTGACGATGAACCGCCCTACTTGCCTTATCTGCACCAGTTTCAGGATGGTGCTTTGATGCCACGGGGTGAGTTGCAGGAGAATATGGTTCTCAGCGTCGAATTTTATGCCGGCGAGAAGGGGGCCCGGGACGGTGTCAAACTCGAGGAACAGATCCTGATTACGGCATCGGGGAGCCAGTTGCTGTCGCACTTTCCGATTTGAGTTATAGTTAATTAAACCACTGAATTTTCTGAAAAAAACTTCACAACCATCACCACTGGTTGGGCCCAGTTAACGAATGGCAGGCTTCGTGCTTCCTTTGCCCGGCAAAGAAGGAGCGCGCCATGGCTGTGCTTGAAAAAGAGATCGAATTCGAGAGTCACGGAGCAACTCTACGCGGCTTGCTCAGTCTGCCTGACCATGCCACGGGCACGGTCATCTTTGCGCATGGCAGTGGCAGCAGTCGCTTCAGCCAGCGTAACCGCTTTGTCGCGAGCGAACTGCAAAAGGCCGGATGCGCCACTCTGCTGCTCGACCTCTTGGGCGAGGGCGAGGCTCATGAGCGCGACAAGGTCTTCAACATTCCCCTGCTGGCCGATCGCCTGACCGATGCCAAACTATGGCTCCTTGCCGGGACGGAACTAAATCAAGGCGCAGTCCCGCAAGCAATTGGCTACTTCGGTGCGAGCACGGGGGCGGGCGCCGCGCTTTATGCGGCGGCGCAATGCCCTCACCATGTAACTGCTGTGGTTTCGAGGGGCGGTCGCCCAGATCTTGCGGATGAATGCCTGGGCTCGGTTTATGCGCCAACTCTCTTGATCGTCGGGGGGGAGGATGACGCCGTCATCGAAATGAACCAAAAAGCCTTCGCAAAACTTGCGTGTGAAAAAGAGCTGAAAATTATTCCAGGAGCCAGCCACCTTTTCATTGAAGCAGGCACACTTGAGGCAGTGGCTGAACTAGCCGCAAGTTGGTTTGTCACGCATTTCACTGCGCACAAGAGATCCGCGATTTTTCCCGTGCCAGCTTGAGGGAAAACCATTCCAGAAAAGGACGGACCTCCATGCGTCACAAGTGGATACGCAAGAGGTCGTCAGCCAAACGATTCGGGAGGCAGCCAATCAGAGGACGCTCCGCTTATCCTCTAGATCCCGGAGTGACAGTCAGCGACAGCTTTTCCGGGCCACGAAGGACTTCAATCACTACGGGCTCCCCGATCTTCAGGACACCAAGGACGTTGGTGTAGTCGTAAATGTTTTCGATTTTCTGTCCAGCCAGGGAAACAATGATGTCGCCGCCCTTGACTCCTGCGGCCTCGGCGGGACTTCCGGCCTTGACGCCGGTCAGAAGAACCCCCTTCACCACTGTGTTACCGTAGTCTGGAATCGTACCCAGATAGGCCTTGAATCCCCCACCGCCACCGCCTCCTGCATTTGGGTCCTTGACGGCGTTGTAAGCTGGCACTTCGCTCTTGCTGGCGACTTCCAACAATACGTCAGACATCATGCCGGATATCTGGGCCATGCCTGGGTAGTTGAGTTTCTCCCAGGTGTCCGATGGTGTGTGGTAATCATCATGGGATCCGGTAAACGCATTAAGCGTGGGAACACCTTGAACATAGAACGAAGTTGAGTCCGTCGGCAGGTACGGATCGGCCTGGGTCACAATGCGAAGTCCGTTTTGAATCGCGGCTGATTCAATCATCGCAGGCCATGCGGGGCTTGCTGCAACCGACTGCACGGTCAAGGCATCGCGCAGGCGTCCCACCATGTCCAGGTTGAGCGCCGCCGACATGCGCGGATAGAGCTGCCCCCCATGCCTCGTGGCAAGGTCCTTTGCAAAGTGCGCAGATCCCAACAAACCAAGTTCTTCGCCGGACCACAGGGCGAAAAGAACATCTTGCTTGAGTTCATTCGATTTGCCGTCTGCTCCTGAAACAACCTGCTGGGCAATTTCAAGCACAGCCGCCACACCAGATGCATTGTCGTCCGCGCCGTGGAATGTACCCTTGCCTGCTTCCGTGCCAAGGTGGTCTACGTGGGCGCCGATCAGAACTGTCGGTCGGATGGAATCTTGTTCAAAAACTGCCCCGTTTGCGCGGATACGGGCAAGGACATTCCGGCCTGTGCGTTTCTCCTGCGTGACTTGAAGATTCCCGGAAAGCTTCACTGGCAAGTCAAATCCCTGCATCATCTCGCCCTTGTCGAGAGCATCTTGCAAGGACTTCAAAGTCTTACCCGAGCCCGCCAAAAGGGCTTCAGCCGCGCTGTCGGTCAAGGATACGCCGCCAAGGCTCATGCCGGCCGCCGAAGCATCCATTCGCAGTGGGATCAGCTGGTCGGAAATACCTGAATTGGGGCCCTGGACAAAAATGATGCCGCGCGCCCCGCGATCCCGCGCATAGCGCGCCTTTTGACGCAGCCCGGCAAAGCGATTGAGGTATTGCTTGCGTGCCACATCCAGATTTTCTGGCAGGTGTCGAAACACAAGCACCCATTTGTCTTTGACGTCCAAGTGCACGTAAGAATCATAGGCGGCGCCCGCCGGGTCATTGCCCGCAGCAGGGGCCTTGGATGCGTCGGCCGCCGGCGCCACGATTCCGTAACCTGCGAAAACGACCGGATCGTTGGCAAAACTCAGTGCCGCAGACAGGGCCAATGGACGCCAATCACGGTCCATTTGCAGGGAGTTGTCTCCGATCTTTAGCTGATTTTCCGGACCCGCGTTGACACCTGCAGTGAATTCGAAACTCTGGAAGTAGGAGCCAAAATCACCCGCTGGCTCAAGACCAAGGCGCGCAAACACTTCAGCTCCGTACTCGGTCGCCAGGACCTCGCCAGAGGTGCCCGTTAAACGCCCCCCAAGAGCTGGCGAACTCAAGTACTGCACGTGCGCACGAAGATCGCGCTGCGAGACCTGTGGATTAAAGGTATCGAAAGCAGGCTTGCGTGCAGGCAAACCAAGCGCACTGCGTGCTGCAGCATCGTTCCACCCCGCAATGAAGATCTGTGAAGTTTTCTCTGCGGTACGGTTGCTGGTCCAGGCAAGGTGCTCGCCGTCTGGCGTAAACACCGGCAGTCCGTCAAAACCTTCTGTCCACGTCACGCGCACAGGCTCGTGCTGGCCGGCTGCGTCGACGACGTAAAGCTCAAAGTTACGGTGTCCCTCAAGATTGGACGCAAAAATCAGGTAATCCCCGGTCGGATGGAAGTAGGGCGCCCACGACATCTTGCCCAGGCGTGTCAGCTGGCGCTTGTCAGAACCATCCAGGTTCATCGTCCAGACTTCGGCCGCAGAGCCGTCCTCGTTGAAATGCCGCCAAGTGATTTTCTTGCCGTCTGCCGAGAAGAACGGACCGCCGTCATAGCCAATTTCGCTGGTCAAACGGACGACATTCGATCCGTCCGCGTCCATGATATAAATCTCGGACCAGGCTGACGGGTTTTTCTCGAAGGCAGCGCGTTGTTCGTCGGTCATGTCGGCCGAAAAACCGCTGCGATTGCTGGCAAACGCAATCTTTTGGCCATCAGGTGACCAGCTTGCCTCGGCATCGTATCCACGTTCGGACGTCAGGCGCCTGAGGACGTTGCCGTTGGCGTCCGTTTCAAAGAGATCGTATTGGTCGTCGAAATCCCAGGCGTAGCTTGCCTGCCCACCCGCCCTGCGGCGCTCCCATTCCTGTTCTTGCTTGGCGAGCGCATCGGGGTCCAAGTGGGTTGATGCAAACAGGACTTTTGACTTCGAAGGATGAACCCAAGCACAGGTCGTACGTCCCACCCCGGGTGACATGCGTTTGCTGCGTCCGGTGGCAAGGTCCAGCAGGTAAATCTGATAGAAGGGATTGCTGGCCTCTCGCTCACTCTGGAAAACCATCAAGCTGCCGTCCTGGCTGAAGTAACCTTCACCGGAGCGGGCGCCCGCAAAAGTCAGCTGACGAGGCGCGTCCAGGAAAGCCGCCTCGCGGGCAGCACCGTCGGATGGCGATGTTGTCGCCGTCACCGGGGGGTTTTGAGTCCCCGGCTCACCGATGAACCCGTGCACCCTGGCCCGCCACTCGCCAGGCGCGAGTTGACCGGCAGAGGGCGCCTGGGCGGCGAACGCAGCGGTGGAAATGAGAATCAAAATACCGGCGGCAGAAATCGCGCCGGCAACGTTGACCTTGATGAGGGACCTGTTGAGTGCCAAGGGGGATCTCCCTGTTTATAAGGATGCTGGTTTCCCTCAATTTCTAGTCCTCACTCGCCTGCCGGGGCAACCTGATTTTCATTATCAATTCCGGGACTTTTATACTTTACCAATTCACTAAAGTTTTATATGAGGAAGGCGATAAACCTGAAGGTGACAAATGTTGAGCCAAATAGTAAACAAGGCCCCCTTCCGGCAGGGATCTAGCCCCCCCCGGAAGTGCCTCAAGCCAAAGCTGGAACCACGAAATTGAACCTGACTTCAAAAAGTCGCTATGCGTTGAAAATCATGATGGATTTAGCCCATTACAGCGCACCTCCGTCTGACCAAGCTGCGGCCATCGTCAGGCGCAGCGATATTGCGCGCCGCCAAGGTATCCCGACCGAGTACCTCGATCAGATCATGATTCGCCTGCGTTCCGCGAACCTGGTCGAAAGTGTCCGGGGTCGCTCTGGCGGGTACCGGCTGGGACGGGCTGCGGATCGCATCACCCTTTGGGATGTCTTCGCTGCGGTCGAGGACGGCATCTATCCAGTCGAGTGTGTCGCTACGGAAAACTGCGGATTTGCCCCGTCTTGCATCACCCACGATGCGTGGAGCAGCATCTTTGCCGCGATGAGGGAACCGCTGGTTAAGACAACCCTGGCCGAAGCGACTGACAAGTGGGCCGACGAACACCGGATGTGCCCTGCGGGCGGCATCCGCGAATGCCGCGGGAGCTGAACGATGACCACGCAAGACAACAAACCACTGACATCCAACGACGTGCAGCTCACCAACCGTGAGTACAAGTACGGCTTTGTCACCAACGTGGAAGTCGAGGAATTCCCGAAAGGACTGAACGAGGACATTATCCGGCGCCTGTCGGCAGTGAAGAACGAACCGGAATTTGTCCTGGAATTTCGTTTGAAGGCCTATCGCCACTGGTTGACCATGACAGAACCCAAGTGGGCCCATGTCGCTTACAATGACATCGACTACCAGGACCTGCGCTACTACTCGGCTCCCAAGAAAAAAGGGGACGGCCCCAAAAGCCTGGACGAAGTTGACAAGGAAATCCTTGATACCTTCAACCGCCTGGGCATTCCGCTGGCCGAACAAAAACGCCTGACGGGAGTCGCAGTCGACGCCGTATTTGACAGCGTCTCCGTCGGAACGACACATCAAGACGTCCTGAAAGAGCACGGAGTCATCTTCTGCTCCATATCCGAGGCCATCAGGGAACACCCGGAACTGGTCAAGAAATACATGGGGTCTGTTGTTCCTTATAAAGACAACTACTTCGCCGCCCTGAATTCAGCGGTGTTCACGGACGGTTCGTTTGTCTACATCCCGAAAGGAGTTCGCTGCCCGCTCGACTTGTCGACTTATTTCCGTATCAACGCGGCCGAAACTGGCCAATTCGAACGCACCCTGATCATCGCAGACGAAGGCAGCTTCGTCAGTTACCTGGAGGGCTGCACCGCGCCAATGCGCGACGAAAACCAGCTGCATGCAGCTGTGGTTGAACTGGTGGCACAGGAAAACGCCGAAATCAAATACTCCACCGTCCAGAACTGGTACGCGGGTGACAAGGATGGCGTGGGCGGCATTTACAACTTTGTCACCAAACGCGGGATTTGTGCGGGCGCGAAATCGAAGATTTCGTGGACCCAGGTCGAGACGGGTTCCGCCGTGACCTGGAAGTACCCGAGCGTGATCCTGAAGGGCGACGACTCCGTTGGCGAGTTTTACTCGGTGGCGTTGACCAACAACAAAATGCAGGCAGACACCGGCACAAAGATGATTCATATCGGTCGCAACACACGCAGCCGGATTGTGTCGAAAGGCATCTCGGCCGATGAGTCGATCAACAGTTACCGCGGACAGGTCAAGATCCTGCCGTCGGCCGAGGGCGCCCGCAACCATAGCCAGTGTGATTCGCTTCTGGTCGGCAGCAATTGCGCTGCCAACACGTTCCCCTACATCGAAGTGAAGAACAAGACCGCCACCGTGGAACATGAAGCAACGACATCGAAAATCAGCGCGGAACAGGTCTTCTACCTGAAATCCCGTGGCATCGACGAGGAAGGGGCAATCAGCCTGCTCCTCAACGGATTCTGCAAGGAAGTGTTCAAGGAGCTGCCACTGGAATTCTCGGTGGAAGCGGTAAGGCTCCTTGAGATGAAACTGGAAGGAAGTGTGGGTTGAACATGCTCAAGATTTCTGACTTGAAAGCCAAAGTTGCTGACACGGAGAAGGAAATCCTCCGCGGACTGGACCTGGTTGTCAACGAAGGCGAAGTCCACGCCATCATGGGACCAAACGGATCCGGGAAAAGCACGCTCAGCAAGATATTGGCCGGCCACCCGGACTATGAGGTCACAGGCGGCACGGTGAATCTTGATGTCAACTTCCGGGCCAGGAACCTGCTCGAGATGGAACCTGAAGAGCGCGCCCGCAACGGCGTCTTCCTTGCCTATCAATACCCGGTTGAAATCCCGGGCGTCTCCAACGCCGAATTCCTGCGTGCTTCGTTCAACGCGATTTGCAAGGCACAGGGCGCTGACGAGATGGACCCCCTTGAGTTTGACGACTTTCTGAAAACAAAGCTGAAGTTCCTGGACATGAGCGAGTCGTTCATCAACCGGGCGGTCAACGTTGATTTTTCGGGCGGAGAGAAAAAACGCAACGAGATCCTGCAAATGGCCGTCTTGAAGCCGCGCCTTGCCATCCTGGACGAAACCGATTCCGGTCTTGACGTTGACAGCCTCCGGATTGTCTCAGAGGGTGTCAACAAGCTGCGTAGCAAGGACAACGCGATTGTCCTTATCACCCACTACCAGCGCATCCTGAACCATATCGTTCCGGACCACGTTCATGTCCTCTACAAGGGCAAGATCATCAAGTCGGGCGACAAGACACTGGCCCTTGAAATTGAAGAAAACGGCTACGACCGCATCATCCGGGAACATAACCAGGCATGACCAGCACGACCCAGAGTTTTATCGATTCGCTCAGCAAGGCGCGCGACGCGTTTGCCGGGGGACCGGATTGGCTGCAAGGGTTGAGGGGCAAAGCCTGGACGGATGCCGTTGCGAGTGGTCTGCCAACCACCCGCCATGAGTCCTTCAAGTTCACCAGCCTGCGCCCACTTGCAGCAATGGAAGCCCTCCTGGCAGAAACGGCCCCCTGGGAGCTTCTCAGTGATTATCAGGCCAATCAGCTGCGCGATCTTTTGGATCCCGCCGCGCTGAACCTGATTTTTGTCGATGGAGTATTCGCTCATGAACTCTCGGGAGCAGGCCCTGAAGTCAGCGCAGAGGATGCCGCTGCGCTGACGCGTCAACTGCACGTTGAGGATCTTTTGAACGCCCTGCAAGGCACTGGCGGACAACAAGTCAAAGCCGCACTGGACCGGCTGGCTGCAGCACGCAAAGACCTGCCCGTTCCGCTGGCGTTTGTCGCTCCCCAAGAGCATACCCTCGCCAACCTGAACCTTGCCTTTTTGCGCGATGGCGCTGTTATCCGGGTTGATCGCGGCAGCGAAATCAAGACCAGTGTCCGCCTGATCCACTGCCAGTCGGGCCGCGCCAATACCACTTTCAACCGTGTGATTGTCCTGGTGGAAGACTCCGCTCAGATCCAACTGACGGAATGCCACCTTGGTACAGAAGCCAAACAGGGTGGCATAGTAGCCTTTGCGGCCGCCGACCTCCACATGGGTGCAAATAGCCGTGTGCGTCACTTGCGCCTCATCAGCCAGCAGGCCAACCTGCACTTCAGCCAGGTCAACGCAGTAGTTCCGGCGAGCGCTGCCTATCACGCGCTTACACTGAACCTGTCCGCGCGTATCAGCCGGCAGGAAGCCGCGGTTATGGTCACTGGCGAAGGGGCTGATGTCGTACTCGACAGCCTGGCAACTTCCAATGGGGATCAGGTGCTCGACACCCAGTCCATCATCGACCACCGTGTCCCCCACACGACCAGTCGCCAGCTGCACAAGAGCCTGCTCAAAGACAGGTCCAAGTCCGTCTTTTCCGGCAAAATTTTTGTCCGCAAGGATGCACAAAAGACCGCCGCCTTCCAACAATCCCGTTCGTTGCTTTTGAGCAACGATGCAGAGGTCGATGCCAAGCCACAGCTGGAAATCGAAGCGGACGATGTGCGCTGTTCCCACGGAGCAACTGTCGCTCAGCTGAATCCTGATGAAATGTTCTATCTGCGCAGCCGCGGTATCCCCAAGGCAAAGGCGGAAGCCATGCTGTGCGACGCCTTTGCAGCGGAAATCTGCCAAAGCGCAGGGGACGCCTGGTTTGAACGCCTTGCCAAACGAGAGCTTGAGAAATTCTTTGCTGGGGGCCAGGGATGAGCCTTGATCTGCAAAAAATACGCGAAGATTTCCCGGTTCTTTCGCGCAAGGTGCGGGACGGCAAGGCGCTGGTGTATCTGGACAACGCCGCCACCACCCTGAAGCCAAGACCGGTCCTTGATGCCGTCTATAACCACTACGCTTATGGCGCGTCGAATATTCACCGGGGCGTCCACTTCCTGAGTGAAGAAGCGACGCGTCTTTACGAAGGCGCCCGCGAAACCGTACGTCGCTTCATCAATGCCGACGAGGCCAGCGAAGTGATTTTCACTTCTGGCACCACGGCGGCCATCAACCTGGTTTCAAGAAGCTGGGGGCCGA
>JBEGVZ010000081.1:0-6519 GCA_041178085.1 Pseudomonadota bacterium
GAACTGATCATCAAGGGCCTTGCCATGGGCGGGGACCGCGGCGTCCTGATCTCCAACGCCGGGCTTGAGACGGCGGATTCATTGACCGTGGCCAAGGTTCTGGCGGCAGCGGTCAAGGCCGAAGGCGCATCGATTGTTCTTTGCGGCCGTCAGGCGATCGATGATGACAACATGCACGTCGGCACGATGACAGCGGAACTGCTCGATTGGCCCCATGTCAACGTGGTTACCAAGTTGACGTTGCAAGGCGAAAACGCGACGGTTGAACGCGAAGTTGAGGGCGGCAAGGTTGAGGTTTACGAAGTCGCCCTGCCGGCGGTTTTCGGTGCCCACAAGTCCCTCAATACTCCGCGCTACGCGTCTCTTCCTGGCATCATGAAGGCGAAGAAAAAGCCGTTTGACTCCAAGGCCCCCGCTGATTTCGGCCTGAACGCAGGCGACCTCAAGGGCAAGATCAAGGTGGCGGTGAAAGGCTACGAATATCCGCCGGCAAAACCGGCCGGAAAGCTCTTCCAGGGCGAGGACGTCGCCGTGATGGTGGAGAAGGTCGTCAAGTTGTTGCGTGAAGAAGCAAAAGTCATCTGAACCCAACGGAGAACACCGGACATGAAAGTCCTCGTATTTGTTGAACAGCGTGGTGGCAAGATCAAGTCGTCTGCGTTTGAAGCGCTGACCGTTGGCGCACGTCTGGCCGGAAGCCCGTCGGATGCTGCCGCGGTGGTTGTTGGCGGTGATGGCGCTGCACTTGCACCATCGCTGGCTGGTTACGGAATCGACAAGGTGTACACCGCCGGTGGCGCCGGTTTTGAGAATTACAATGGCCTGAACTGGGCAGCGGCAGTGGCAGCGGCGATCAAGGATTTCGGTCCGCAAGTTGTCGTCGGTGTTGCCTCCCCCATGGGTCGGGACTTCTTCCCGCGGCTCGCAGCCCGCCTCGATGCCGGCCTGTTGACCGATGTGATTTCCGTTGAGTGGAAGGATGGTGCATTGCATGGGACGAAACCGATGTATGCCGGTAAATGTCGTGCCCACCTTGTGACCCAAAATTCACCGGTGCACCTGGTGACCATCCGTCCCAACGTCATGCCCGCTCAGAAGCCGGGAAGCGGTTCTGCGACGGTAGCTGCCTTGCAAGTCTCCGTGTCTGGCGCTCGCAGCAAGACTGTTGAAGTGCGCAAAGGCAAGAGTGAGAAGGCGGACCTGACCGAGGCTTCGCTGATCATTTCTGGCGGCCGCGCCATGGGCAATGCCGAGAATTTCAAAGTACTCAACGAGTGTGCGGATGTGATCGGGGCGACCGTTGGTGCGTCTCGCGCAGCGGTCGACTCCGGATATGCTACCCACGACATGCAGGTCGGCCAGACGGGCAAAACCGTTAACCCGAACCTCTATATCGCTTGCGGCATCAGCGGTTCAATTCAGCACATGGCAGGAATGAGGACTTCCAAGGTGATCGTCGCAGTCAATACTGACAAGGACGCACCGATCTTTACCATCGCCAACTACGGAATTGTCGGAGACCTGTTCCAGGTGGTTCCGGAAATGACGAAGAAGTTGAAGGAACTTGTCGGCCACTGATTGAAAAGACGGTTTCAAGAAAAGATTCAGAGAAGAGGGCTACTACAGGTAGCCCTCTTTTTTTGCCATGTGCATGAGCTCTTCCCTGAAAACCGGGTTCGCTATGGCGATCATGGCCCGCGCCCGCTGCGACACATTCTTGCCAGCGAGCTCGGCGATCCCGTACTCAGTGACCACGGTGTCGATATCATTGCGGCTGATGCTGACCTTGGCTCCCGTCGCCAGTGCGGGAACAATCTTTGACGTCTTTCCGTCTTTGGTTGCTGAGCGCAACGCGATGATTCCGCGACCGGCCACGGCGTGCTGGGCGCCGACATGGGTGTCCGTGGCTCCACCAACACCGCTGATTTCACGGTGACCGATCGATTCCGAACACACCTGGCCGGTCAGGTCAACCTCAACAGCCGTGTTGATGGACGTCATGCGGTGGTTGCGTGCAACGCGCGCGGGGTCATTGACCAGTGATGCAGGTTGCAGTTCCACACCAGGATTGCGGTCCACGAACTCATAAAGTCGTTTGCTGCCGTAGACAAATGCCCCGGTGATTTTTCCGGCCCACATGGTTTTCTTGCTGCCGTTGATCGCTCCGGCTTCGTAAAGATGCATGATTGCATCATTGATAAGCTCCGTGTGCACCCCCAGGTCCTTTCGGCCGACCAGAGCCTTGCCGACGGCATTTGGGATTCCGCCAATGCCAAGCTGTATGGTGGCTTCATCCGGCACCAGCTCCGCCACGTAGGATGCGATCTTGTCTTCCTCGGGGCTGGGCAAGGCAGATCCGGAAACTGGCAGTTCATGAGTTTGTTCGATGAGGTAGTCGACCTCGTCGAGGTGCACGGCCGTAGCTCCGGAAGTCACCGGCATGTATGGGTTCAGTTCGAGAATCACGCATTTTGCCCGGCGCAGGATTTCAGGTTCGTAACAGGCATTGACTCCCAGGCTGACGAATCCCCGGCCATCGGGCATGGAACAGGAGCCCCAGAAAATATCGACTGGCTTCTGACTTGCCGGACGTTGGGTGCGGTCCACCCAGAAACCCGCCTTGCCTGCTGCGGGCGGCATCGCGGCGACGGACAGGATGTGGCGTGACCACCTCGACAGGTGGTTGGGTACGTACTGGACGTGGGGAGGTGCCTTTGCCTGGCGCACAGCGGCAGTGAGAAACATGACCTCCATCGTGACATGTGGCTCAAGTCCGCCGTCTGTGAAACAGCTGTAGTCGCGCGTCGGATTTGCGCAGAACACACGTGTCCCCGTGAGTTCCCGTGCGCGCCGGCCGAAATTCTCCAGGAAGGACCTTGGTTCCCCTGCGGCCATCGACGCCACGATGGTTTGGTTGCTCTGGATGAGGTTGATGGCCGTATCTGCGCCGATCATCATGTGTCTGGTGCGGTCCATGCTTTTCCTCGATCGCCTGCGATCGCCGTGTTCATCGCGTTTTGTGCGCCAATCTTTACGTGGGCGCCAATTTGTACCATAGTAAACATCAGGCAATCCGGAGGGTCGAGCATGAAGATTTGTGTGCGAGTTGCTTTTGTCGTTTTGGCTGGGGTGTTGCTCACCCTGATTGGTACCGTCGATGCCACTGCCCTGCCGGTTGCCAACGATCAGACCAAGGCACGCATGGACAAGATTTTTGCTGCGCTGGTTGATGTTCTGCCGCGCAGCTTGAACGGAGCCGAGTATGAGAAACCGGCCAATCGTGAAGCCATCCAGTCACAGCTGAAGGTCTTGAGCGATGAGGCGAGCCAGCTGGAAAGCCACGCTGCAGGCGGTGACCGTACGTTTGCTTTCCTGGCCGGTTCCCTTGCGCGGGACGCCCGTGACATTCACCGGTGGTATTCCCGCGGCAGTTACGGTGAATCGCGATACTTGTTGCACAACTTCACTGAGAACTGCGTTGCGTGCCATTCCCGCCTGCCATCCAACAAGACATTTCCGGCAGCGGAGGCATTTTTCAAGGACGTCAAGATTGCCAACTTGCCATTGGTTGAACGCGCGCAGTTGCAAATGGCGACGCGCCAGTTTGATGGCGCGCTTGCGACCTATGAAGAGCTTTTTGCCTCGGCGTCTTCGCGTGTCTCCGAGATCATCATGATGGATGGATTCCTCGACTATCTGAAGGTTTCGATTCGCGTGAAGCAGGACTTGAACCGCCCGGTGCCTGTCCTGGAAAAGATGCTCAAGCGTCCAGACCTTCCCCAGTTTGCAGCCGCCCAGATCCAGCAATGGATTGCGTCGCTCAAACGCCTTTCGAAAAGAAAGGATGCGCCAGGTTCTGAATTGGTGGTTGCGCGCAAAATCATCACCGACGCCCAGCGAAGCAGCGAGTTCCGCATGGATCGCGGCAAGATGGTCGATTACATCTACGCGTCCAAGCTATTGAATGAGTACATCCAGCGCAAGGATCCAGGGGCTCCGCAGGAAGGCAAGCCGCGTGCAGACCTTGCCGAGGCCTACTATTTGCTGGGTATTACGGAGTCGATGACCGGACGGTCCTACTGGCTGTCGCAAACGGAATTTTACCTGGAGTCAGCAGTGCGTTACGCACCACGCTCCAGGTTTGCCGAGAAGGCTTACTCACTGTTGGAAGAGCAGGTTGTCGTCGAGTTTTCTGGTTCCGCTGGAACCAACGTTCCCGACGACATGCAGCGGACGCTGGATGACCTGCGCAGGTTGATGCGGCGCTGATCAGGGCTCGACGGAGAACACGGCGTTGACCGAGTTGCCGTTCAGGCTGCGGACGTGAACAAGGTTCCGGCCGATTTCAAGGTCGACTGGCAGCTTGACCGTCTTTTGGAACGGTTTTTCAGCAGTTGCGCAGTTTGCGCCCAGCATGGCTTCTTCATCGAGGACCGGGAGGAGCTCAATCACGCGGCCTTTGTGCATGACGATGACGTCGTTCATTTTCATGCAACTGTTCGTGAAGCGCCCGGAAACCTTGGCTTCAAACTTGTTTCCTTCGCTGTATGACACGCTGACCGTCTCAACTGGCGCGTACAGATGCGAGTCCGGTCCAAACTGTCCGCCGCTGGTGTCTGGTGATACATGCAGCTCCTGGTTCAGGATGCCGCGGTTGGTAGAAACCACCCAGTCACCCGCCTCAAGCGCACCGACCGGGATGATGTTGGTAAAGGGCACAAGAGTCACCAGGCAGGGACCGGGGAACTTGCGGGCCATCTGACTGACGGTGATCTGGCGTGAGGACTTGTCGACATTTACCTCTGGCCTGGTCAGGCGGAAGCAGCTGTTGGGCAGGTACCCATCAAGGACAACGATGATCTCGTCATTGGCATCAAAACCGTTGGGAACAAACAGGTCCACGGCCTCAATCGTTACGATGTCGGAGTTGTTCCGCCGCTCGCGGGCAGCTTCGGCGTTTGCGCTGGAAAGAGTCATTACGGACGCGAAAAGGGTGGCGGAAATGAGTCGTGTTAAACTTGTTTTCATGGGTTTTTCCCCGCGAGATTGAATGACGAACCTACGGACCGTGGCAGTCGGATAACATAGTCTTTTATGTTTGGCAAATTTTAATTAAAAAACTAAAAATTACGTGGGGTTGCATTTTTATTCTATGAACATTTCAGAGCCTAAAAATGGCGGAAATCCCGACCCTGCCCAGCTCCAGCGCACCCTTTGGTTGTTTTGGAGCATGTTCCTGGGATCATCCATGGTTTTCCTCGGGCTGGGTTATTTACTTCTTCTAGATCGAAAGCTTCAGGTCCCAACCCGCTCTGTTTCGGAAGGCATCATCCTGGCGGCTGGTGTCCTGGCCATCCTGGTCGCTGAGGTTGCCCTTCGTGCCTTGCGCAAAGGTAGCTCGTCTTCCGACCCAAAAAGAAAGATGTTTACCGCTATCGGCGTTTTTGCGGCAGTTGAATCCATTGCCGTATCTGGACTTCTCCTGGCCGTCTTCGCAGGCAACACTCAACCCCTCATCCTTCTTGGGGCAATAGCCGTGGTTACTTTCTTGCGGATTGCGCTGGAGATGCGCTGAGACCCAAACAAGGCAACCCGTTTTTGTGCGGTCGTCAGTCGGCCAGTTGTGGTTTTGATTTCGGGGGTTGGCCATTCAGGGTGATTGACAGCAATTGCCCCGGCAAGTTTCTTTTTTGTTTCACCGGGACCAGCCAGGACAATCCGCGTGACGATCTTGCCTTCTGGCTCCGGGTTGAAGCGGGCCATCACCCTGTCCAGATACTGCGTGATTTCCTTGGCCCGCCTTCGCTCATTCTTGACTGCGGGATCAACGGTCTGGTGCTGGTAGCCGACGTGCCCGTGCCGGCCGCCGGTGCTCTTCATGGTCCGTTCCACGCGCGATTCAATGAAGTGTTCGACCTGCTGTCCCGCGATTGCCAGCGGACCGGGGTTTTCGCCAAATGGGCGCGTCGTCGTCGAGACCATGGCCGTCTTGCCGTCAATCCAAACGGCGATATGAACTGAACTTTTAACTTTTGTTGCCACTTGTTGCCCCCGTCGATTCCCAAAGGAGCGGAAGCAATTGAGATGCCAAGGAGGCTCTCAAGGTGGGTCAATCTTCGCGGTTATCCTGTTTTTCCCCAGGAGATAGCTGAAACTCCGTTTCCTGGTCCGCATCTTCTCCGGACTCATCCATGTTACCAGTGGGTTGACCGTTGCCAATACGCGGCAGTGCGCCAGGGTATTCACTGAGTTCCGGGTGCCGAATCACGCCACCCTTCAACCCGGTGAGTGCAAGCGCTCCCAGAGCCAGGAAAGACGCCGTGGCGGTGGCGAGCTCAAGGCGGCGTGTGATAGCTGTCGTCTTCGCACCGTTTCCCTCATCTTTTTTTAAACTGGCCATGGTCACTACCGCCAGCAGCCCAGCCAGAGATGACAGGACCACTGCGTATCCGGCGGCGTCTTCGTGCTCTTCGATGTACATGTCATTGACGATGGCCGTGCTCTCAAGAAATTCCGAGG
>JBEGVZ010000082.1:0-68953 GCA_041178085.1 Pseudomonadota bacterium
ATCATGGCCGTGCGCCGCGGCGAGGCAGAGAAGGTCCTGCGCGTCTCGATCGAGGTTGACGAAGGGCAGATCCGTAATGAGATCGAACGTCGCGTGATCGCCAGCGAACCAACCACTCCGGTGGTCAAGGGATGGCTGCAGTCCGTGGTCGAAGATACGTGGAAGCGCCTGCTGTCCCCGTCAATCGAAACGGAGATTCGCCTGATGCTCAAGGCGCGGGCCGAGGAAGATGCCATCAAGGTCTTCTCGAAAAATCTGGAAAACCTTCTGCTCCTGCCGCCGATCCCGAACAAGACCGTCATGGGTGTGGACCCCGGCTTGCGCACCGGATCCAAATTGGCTGTCGTGTCTGGGACTGGAAAATACCTGGCCTCGACGACGATCTACCCGGATCCGGGTCGTGAGGACTCGCCCAAGTCAAAGGAGGCGCGCCAGGTCCTGGCGGACTTGATCCGCAAGCACAAAGTCGAATGCCTTGCGATTGGCAACGGCACCGGTAGCCGCGAGATCGACAAATTGATCATCACCGTGCTCAAGGAAAACAACTTCAAGGACGTGAAACGCGTCGTCGTGAACGAGGCTGGCGCCAGCGTATATTCGGCTGACGATATCGCGCGCGAGGAGTTTCCTGACCTGGACACCACCATCCGCAGCGCCATCAGCATCGGACGACGCTTGCAGGATCCGCTGGCGGAGCTGGTCAAGATCGACCCGCGCAGCATCGGGGTCGGCCAGTATCAGCATGACGTGAACGTCACCAAGCTAAAAAACAGCCTCGAGGAAGTGGTCGAGAGCTGCGTGAACAAGGTCGGCGTAAACCTGAATACAGCTTCATTCAAGCTGCTCGGTTATGTATCCGGCATCGGCCCTAACCTGGCCAAAACCATTGTTTCCCATCGAGACAAGACCGGTCCATTCCACGCACGCGGCGACTTGCTAAAGGTTGGTGGCTTTGGCCCCAAGGCGTTTGAACAGGCCGCTGGCTTTCTGCGCGTGCCGGAATCCGGGAACCCACTCGACAATTCCGCTGTCCACCCGGAACGGTACGAAGTGGTGGAGAATGTCGCACGCAGCCTCAACAAATCGGTGACGGAACTGATTGGCCAGAAGGCCATCGTCGACTCCATTCCGTGGGACAAATTTGTCACCGACACGGTCGGTATACCCACCCTGCGGGACATCGCCGCCGAGTTGATCAAACCAGGACGCGATCCCCGCGAGGACGGATCGCGCCTCATGTACTCCGATGACGTGACGACCATGGATGACCTGCGCCCCGGCATGAAGCTCAAGGGCACCGTGAGCAACGTCACGAACTTTGGTGCCTTTGTCGACATCGGTGTCCACCAGGACGGGCTGGTGCACATCAGCGAATTGTCAGACCAGTTTGTCACCGATGCCGCACAAGTGGTGTCGGTTGGTGATGTGATTGAAGTGCGCGTGCTTGAAGTCGACAAGGCGCGCAAGCGGATCAGCCTGAGTTGCAAGACACAGGGCGCGGCCGGATCGCGCGGCAGCGCCACAAACGGTGGTTCTCAGGCTCGCCCGCAAGGTGCCTCTCAGGGGGGAGCGCAAGCAGCAGGCGCACATGCAAAGGCAGGTGCGCCGCGCAACGCTCCAGCCAAGCCCAAGGCGCCCGAAAAGTCCTACACGCTCAACGACCTGATGAGCAAATTTGGACGCAAGTAACATGACGGTACTGGGAGTCATCGGCGGGTCAGGTGTTTACGGCATCCGCGGTGCCCGGGTGGTTGCGGAACACTCAGCCACCACCCCGTTCGGCGAACCCAGCGACCGCGTATTCGAATTGGCGCTGGAAGCTCCGAACGTTGGAAATACTGCCGGAGGCTCCGCCGCGCCGGCTCCCAACTTTCTATTTTTGCCTCGCCACGGCCTTGGCCATCGATACTTGCCGTCTGAAATCAACTACCGCGCCAACATCCTGGCATTGAAGCAGCTGGGGGCCACGCACATCCTTGCCGTCAGCGCTGTGGGCATTCTTGCGGACGGTATCCATCCCGGTGACCTCGTGGTTCCCGATCAGATTTTTGACCGCACCAAGGGCGTGCGAGCCTCGACTTACTTTGGCGATGGGGTGGTCGGACACGTCTCGTTTGGGACTCCCTTCTGTCCACAGTTCTCCCGCGCAGTTTCGACGGCTGCCGCACACCAGGCAAAGGTTCATGTTGGCGGAACTTACGTTTGCATGGAGGGTCCGCAGTTTTCCACCCGTGCGGAGTCTGTGTTTTACCGTGAACAGCTAAAGGCGTCGGTCATTGGCATGACCGCCCTTCCAGAAGCAAAGCTGGCCCGCGAGGCTGGGCTGCACTATGCCATGATCGCGCTTGCGACTGATTACGACTGCTGGAATCCACACGAAGGTGAGGTCTCCGCCGATGCCGTCGTCGCGGTGATCAAGGGCAATGCGCAAAAAGCAAATCATGTGATCCTTGAACTTGCGGGTAACATCCGCTCCCTTCAACCTTCTCCGCCATGCCAATGTGAAATCGCCGTCGCCCATGCGGTCATGACCGACCCTGCCCGGATCAAACCGGGAATCCGGGCCCGACTGACCGGAATCCTGCCCTGATCCACCTGCGTAGGGCGGTACAGGATAGGCGAATTATCAAATAAATACAGTGAGTTATCTAAATCATGAGCAACCCCCTGGACTCTCCGGGGGTTCCGCCACTCCTCGCGCCCAGAATCCCTTCAAGTTCTTCCACAAACTCCCGATTCACTTAGGGAAAGTGAACTCGTACCGGAGGTCCCGTGGCAATGCGGCCGGTTGATGAAAAGAGTGAGAAAAAGAGGCGGATGCGTCCGCAGCTTCCTCACCAGGCGGGCGTTACCCTTGTGGAAGTCCTGGTTGCCATTGGCCTTGCAACCACGGTGACCCTCATCGTTGCACAGATTCTCGTCAACACATTGAAAGTCCAGAAACGCGCGGACTTGCGAACAGACCTGCAAGCCTTCGTTACCCGGATCAACAATGATCTGGACTGCGGAAAGACGTTCGCTGGAATCACCGATCCGAACAATCCGACCGACGCAAACTGTGCTTACCTGACTTTAAAGTCTTCCAGTGGGCAGAACATCCTGGCTCCTGATCCCAGCGCAGCCGGCACAGTGTTTGCGGGTTCTGGAGCCATCACCAAAAACTGGTGGGGCATGGCGCGCTGTGACGAAAGCAAACAGTCCATCGTGATCTATGTTGCGATGAAAGAGCCTGGGACCTGGAACTACGGCAAGGATCCCGTCAAGGCCAACAACGACCCCTCCGACGTCATCCAGCTCCAGCATTGGAACACAGCGCCAAGTCCAATTTTTGGTGGTACCGGCAAGCCAAAGCTTTGTGAAAGCTACTTCGGATCCACGGCCGGGGTGCGCAACTGCCCGTCAGCCCCTTATCAACAGTACGTGACCGGCCTGGCTTCAGGTGACAGCGTTACTTGTGCTCCTCTGCCAACACAAAATCCGAGCGTGCAGTGCCCGTCGGGGCAGGTCGCCGTGAACTACGACATGAAGACAAACAAGCCCAAATGCCGGTCACTGGATACGAACGACCTGTCCTCGATTGCTGGAATACAGAGCTGGCTAAAACAACAGGTCATTCCCAACTGTTCTGATTCGCAGGTTTATGCGGCAGACACCAGTTCTCCCAATACGATGAAGTGTGTCACCACCTACAAGGCAAAGCGGTGCACAAACGGGTCAGATTACTTCCCTGCCACATCTGATTCATGCAACGGCATGGCGGGGTACTCACCTGACGGGGGATTGTTTGACTTCTCAGTCCTTCCAGCCGTCATTCCTTAACCGGAATGCAAACCAGCAACTAGGCATGACACTGGTTGAGGTGGTCATGGCCCTGGCGATATTTTCTGCCGTAACGGTCGTGGTGTCTTCGATCATGGAGACCACCTTCAAAGCTCAAAAACAGGCTGAATTGAAATACGACCTGCAAATGTTCATGCTGCGCCTGAATCAGGATGTTGATTGTGCCAAAACCCTCGCTGCCTATTACAACCCCAGCGCAAACGTCTGGCCAACCAACGTGACCTGCGGTGCACTGACACTGAAAGATTCAGACGGCGAAAACATTCTGGTTCCGACTGGTTCAGGAGTATTTACCGGCGCCGGACCGATCAGTCGGAGCTGGTGGGGCAAAGCCACATGCGACGAATCACAGCGATCGATCCTGGTTTCCGTGGCACTGCGCAAACGCGGCTCGTGGACGGAGTTCGGCAAGAATCCGCTGCGTGACCCCAAGGATGCCAGTGACACGCAGCACTACATGACGTGGACAAACAAGATCAACCCGGTCATCGGCGGAACTGGGCAGGTGAAACTTTGTGAGAAATATTTCAATAACACAGCATCTCAAAACACGACCTGTAGCCCCGGCCAATACGCAACCGGGTACAGTTCCAAGGACCTTCGGTGTGCATACCTGCCTGATCCGCTGAACAATGACTGCGGCACTGGCAAAGTGATGGTCAACTTCAGCCAGAAATCCAATACGCCCGTTTGCAGGCAGCTGACCACGGGCGATTTGGATGCCAACCCATCCCTCGCTGAATGGATTCGTGGGCAGCTGATACCCACCTGCTACACCGGCCAGATTTATGTCGCCAATGCCATGGCGGGTGGTAATACGATGATGTGCGCAGGAACAGCAAGATCGGTGATTTGCGGAAATGGCACTGACACGTTCCCTGCCTCGGCGACAACGTCATGCAGCCTGCTAGGCTACACTGGCTCACCTTCGGTCAATTTCGACTTCCGAAACTTGCCCGCCTTTGCCGCCAGCGCCGCTACCCCGACCCCAACACCATCGCCAACACCAACTCCGACGCCGACGCCGACCCCCGAGCAATACTCTACCGAAGCGGCCTGCTGTGCAGCATCCAGTGCAGGCTGCACCGTGTGTTACCCATCCAGCCCCGGCCCCCCCGTTTATTATTTGCCAGGGACGGGAGCCAGCTGTGCCGCTGGTTACAACGACGGACCTGTTGCCGTTTGCATGCCGGAAGAGATCTGACGGTGACCAGGCAAAATCTACCCACTTAACTATCCAGGGAACCTGCCGATGATTCCAGAACAGGGAGGTGCGACATGTCACAGGACCGTGAAATTCGTGGTGCACAAATCAAACCCGCAGCGCCCCGTTATACCGTTGACGAGCAACCGTTGATGGTTGTTTCCCGGACGTTGGGTTCGCCGGTAGCCTACCAGTTGTCAGGCGCAAATATTTCCAAGTCGGGCGTGCTGTTGGAAACAAGGGGCAAAGGGCGGATTCCGTTCAACGTGAACACGTTACTGGAACTGGAGATCGATCCTTCGTCGCACTTGTTGCAGCGACCGATCCAATGTGTCGGCAAAGTCATCAGGCTTGCGTCTGGAAGGGATGGCCAGCCACAGTTTGGTATCAAGATTGTGCAGATCGACGCCCCGGAGCACGATGTCTGGGACGCATGCTTCCGCCATCTTGAAGAACACGCGCGGCACCTGTTGATCCCAGACAAACGCCTTCTGCAGCTGGAATCAAACGCCGGAGACCGGGCGAATTAGGAAATGATCGCTACCAGGTTTGCTGGGTCGGAGGCAACGTCGCGCGGAATTTTTTGATCTCCGGCTCCAGCGCCTTAAGCACATCGTCGACCGAATCGGCAACCACAATCATGTCGAAGTCACGACGGGACATCAGTTCCTGCTGCAGCGGATGATCCGCCAGCCACTTCATCAAGCCTTCCCACATGCCTCCGCCCAGCAAGATCAACGGACGCTGCTTGATGTGACCAACCTGCATCAACTGCCATGTGTAGAATAGCTCAAGGCAAGTCCCAATCCCGCCCGGTGTCACGATGACGGCATGAGAAATCCGCATGAATTCATCAAGTCTGGAAGAAAACCGCCGGTGCTGGTGCTTAACATCAAGGTGTGAGTTGGCATCTGTCTCAAACGGCAGGTCGATTGGCAAACCGATCGAGCGGGACTTGTTGCTGCCGGCCTTTGCGCCCTTGTTGGCTGCCTCCATCAATCCGGGCCCACCGCCGGTGACGATATCAATTCCTTGGCTGGCAAGCGCGGCGGCAAGCTCTTCAACCTGGCTGTAAAAAGGACTACCGGGATTGATCCGGGCAGAACCAAAAATACAAACACGAAAGAATTCGGTCTCCATCTCCGTCAACAGCATGTCGATGTCGGCGATGATGTCGTTGAGCTGCTGGATCTTGCTGTTGAGTACTTTACGGACGCGCTTTTGCTTGATCACCAACGTCTCCCGGACGAAATCTTGGATTCACGAAATCCGATAAATTCCCGCAAATTTACCTCATTTTAACCGTAATTCCGCAAATTTGGCCATGAATTTCAGCCGCCAACCCCCTCATTAATCACGAAAATCGGCCGATGACCCCCATTGAGATCACCACGGCAGAGGCCCAGGACCATCACCAAGCCGATGAAAGAGTCATGTTGCCGGCAATTCTGAAATCACTCACCTTCCCACGACTGACCGCACTCCTGATTGCGGTCACCTCGGGTATCTTTGACGCCCAGGGGCAAACCATGCAGGGCGACCTTAAAAACCTGCCGCGAAGCAGCGACGTTACGCTGGGCTTGTCGATCATGGGCACAATTGTGAAGGGCGCCACAGGCGCAGGCGTCGCGCTGATCAAGGAAGCCGCCACAGGAACGGTTAAAGCAGTCAAGGCCGGCAACCAGATCCTTGGTAAGGCATATCTGGTCAAGGAGGTGCACGGCAAATACATCGTCGTAACCAAACTGGACGGCAGCCGCCTGCTCATTTTCCAGGACAAATTCTCACGCGAATTCAGTGGCAACCAGATTGCAGCCGACCCCGCCCCGCGGACCAGCCAGGCTGGCAATGACGTGTACCGTGAAGAGGGTTTTGAGCGAATCAAGGATCAGGTCAAGATCTCGGCCACTTATCGCGACCGCCTCATCAACCAGGACCTGGCAAAGATCCTGATGCAGGCAACGGCAGAGCCTGCGACCGAAAACGGCATCATCGTCGGATTCAAGTTTTCCCAGATCGACCCGGAAAGCATCTACGCCAAGAGCGGACTGCGAGACGAAGACGTAGTCACCGGGATCAACGGGCAAAAGCTAAACAGTGTCGGCGAGGCCGTGACGTTGCTGAAATCCCTGCGTCAGGCCGACCAGGTTGAAATCGAGCTCAAGCGCGGGGGATCGCCAGCCCGGATACAGATTGACGTCAAACCGTGACTCACCGGATGCGCGTTGGCGGCAGCCACCATCTACGCAGCAAGACTTCGACCGGTAGCATCGCCATCAAAGCCCACGACCACCAGTGTTTGAACGGCCAGTAGGGATCCTCCCGCAAGGGGGCTTGACGGGCCAGATCACCGGCGACTTCCTGGTCCGAAGACTTACGCCCTGCTTTTTCACGCAACCAACGCCCCATCCGCGATGATGCCAGGTCAACCGACTGGTAGGGCTCCGACTCCCCGACCAACACCATGGAAGCACCGGTTTGCTCCTCAAGACGCCGCAACCATGCGATCGAATCCAGCGATTCTGCATCACTGAGCGGCATCTGAACAAATGCGCTGCTGGCCGCCTTGACGGAACCAAAAGCAACATCCTCCCCTTCCACTTCAAGGCGGCAGAATGGGCGCTCCACCCCAGATTGGGCACGGACCGAAACCTTGCCCGACAGAATTACCTGATCGGGCGCAGTCCGCTCGACGGTTACCGCGCGAGGATTCTGCAAGGCACCACAAAGCTTGACCTGCCAACGTTTGCCGGACTCCGTATTGTTCTCCAGGTCAAAGTGCCTGATCGCAGGACCACTAAGGTTCGCCGACCATTCTTCCGCCTTGCCAGCGGACCAGATCGCAAGCCGATTGGCCACGACCGGCTTGCGCAAATCCTGGCGGAGCAGCCAGTGAAGGGCCGCCATCAGAAAACGATCGTAAGTTTCGCGCGGGACCCCGTCCTTGCCGGACATCGCCAGCCGCCAGAATGAATCACTCATTACCCACAGGGCCCGTCCACGGCCTGGAAAAGTTGCCAGCGCCAGCGGTACCTTTTGTCCGTCTGGAAGGCGCGCATGGAGCAGCGGGGTGCTGCGCGCCTTGTCGACCATGGCTTCAGGAATGACATGAAGGCCGCGGAGCCCTGTTGCATGCTTTATTGCCGATGCACCTTGCTGCCAGTCGTCGTAAACACTGACCAGCTCGCGCTTGTCCGCGCTGGGCGCCGCAAACTCAACACGGAAACTTGCATCTGGATTGTAACCGGCTCCCTGCCCCTCAAATCCACTGGCGGGATCGCTGTCGGCATCCTGCCGTCCGGCAGTGATCAACGCCTCAACGCCCTGCCCGAATGGCAAGATTTCGCGAAGCGGAGAACTACTCAAATCAAGTCGCAGTAATGCGCGCGGACCACCGATGAAAAGCAAGCCGCCACCATTCTTCACAAACTGAACCAGATTGGCCTGGTATTCCGGCTGTAAAAACTGGCCGAGCGTGAAATCCTGAAGGATAAGGACCCGAAAACTTTGCAATTCTTCTTTGAACAGGCGCTCGGCAGGAAACGGGATCAAGCTGAGTTCCCGGTCCGGCACTTCCAGGTTGTCCCAAGGATCTCTCAAGATGAAAAAACTGATCTGGTCGAACTTTGGCTCGCTTTTGACAAGGCGGCGCAAAAAACGACCATCCCACCCCGGGGAACCCAGCAGGTGCAACAGTCCGAGCGTGTTCGGCAACACTTCGACGTCGAGGGACGAAACGTTGTCCCAGACCATGGACTCGGCCGGAGATGGCAAAATAACAATTTCCAGGGGCTGTTCCCCCCGAGCCAAAGCCGGGACGACCAGCTTGGCGCCAGCCCTTGGCTCTGTGGCGGGAAACAAAACCTCTGCCACAGCCAGTACCTGATTCCCTGAACGGACCTGAATTTGAACCGTCTCCCTGGGCAGGTCTCTGCTTGCCGCAAGGCCATCACCACGGCCCAGCTGGACATCAATCGTCATGGGGCGTCCTTCGAACGCATAAGGAGACGCCGCCAGGGAATCGAAATAAAGATTCCGCGGATCCGCTGACTGGAAGCCCATCAGCATGCCCGGACCCGCGCCTGAACTGCGCATGCCGCGGACCGTCTCACCTGCTGCGGCCAAGGCATCCCCGCCATCAGATACGAGTATCCAAGGATCGCCGGCCGTGCCGAGCCACCAGTTCCTCAAGGCGGCACCGATGCGCGATGTTACAGGCGGCTTGCCCTCTGGTGTCTCAGGGTCAAGCCCCCCCAAAGTGGAGACCTTGAGTTCGCAGCCAGCCTCGATGCAATAATTACGCGCATCGTTAACCAGCCGCCGCGCGACCTCCTCTCTGCGCGGGCCGCCCTGCCAAACCCGCTCCTTCATGCTCATGGAATCGTCCAACAAAACGTGTACCGGACGGACTCCCGGCATTTTTGGTGAGTCGTCGCGCAACTGCTCAGGAAAAAAACACATAATGAACGGAAGGCACCACGCAATCCGTGCGATGGCCGGGCTGATCCATCTGCCTGCCGGGAGATGAAGCCTGGCTGCACCGTTTTCCTTGCTGACTGGTTGCCCGTCGTTCACCGGCATTACCTCAAACGCTTCAAGATTTCGGGAAGGTGTACCTGATCCTTTTTATAGTCCGTCGTCAATGCAACCAGCAGCAAATTCACGAAAGCGCGGTAGCGCATTTCCGCAGCCTGCAACTTCTGCTTCCCACCACCATCGGCGCCGGCCACAAACTCGCCGCCCCCGGGGCAAAGGCTTCCCGGAGAATCCTGCAAACTGCGGCTCAAGTATCCCGGGATTGAAACCGCGGCCACACGTCCGTCAAAGCTGAACTGGTGCCAAATCAAACTGCCACACGAGGGCAGGGCATCCAGCAAGTAAAAACTCCGCATCAATTCGTGATCGGTTGGCACTGGTTGCCACTTGGCTTCGACGGGGAACTCGACATCAAAAAGGGCGTCCAATTTTTCCCGCGAACTGGCTCCTTCAATGACCAGGAAACCACCCCGTCGCAACCAGTTGCCCAGTGCAGGTTTGAGCTTGCCGTTTGAGCCAGAAAGGCCAACCGTCCCGTCAACCCAAAGCCACGGCTGATCTGGCATGTTCGTCCCTATTGTGGTCACGCGCGGATGTTTCGCCAGAGTGATCGAGGTCCGGCCGGAAACTTCGCGCGACAACTTTGTATACGTGGCCTGGCTGCTGCCTCCTGCAGTGACCATCTCCATCACTGCGGCCTGAGCCGTGCGCGGTAATCCGGCCATTCCCAACAGGCCTGCGAGCAGCAGCACACTGCCCGGGAACATCAGGCGCTTTGCCGCAAGCCATGCCAACTCAACAAACACGGCGCTGCCCGCCACGGCGACAAGTGTGCGCACCCACGGCCATGGATTATCCTTGCGCTCGCCACCGGCAAGAGCTTCCGGTTGAACAGCCGGACCGTCAGCCGGCAATCCTGGACCTGCGCGCAGCAAGCCAGGCAGGCTCGATGCAGGCGACTGGAGGAGCAGGCTCTCCGCCGCTGGCACATTGCTGAGGGCAAGATCCACTTTCAATGACGGCTCGGGGGAAAAATCCACCGACGATGAGTCCGCAATGCGCAACCAACGTCCGGCTTTTTCCGCACTGCCGGGCAACTGGAAATTGATCAGTTCACGAATCACCAGGGGAAAACGGGCATGGTTGATGCCCGAGGCTACGGAAGGCATCAGCGGCAAAGTAAAAGCAAGCAGGTCGCCACCCTTGCCTTCAAGCTCATCGTCAGCGACACCGCCGCGCAACACACCTCGCCAGGCAAAGGACTGGCTCTCATCCCCAAGTTTCCCGCCAACCTGGCGCGCGCCCAGCGAAGGCAACAGGGCAATCCAAGACGCACGCGTTTTTGTATCCGCGCAGAAATCGCGCCGGGCTTCGACGCCGGCAAGCCGAACATAACACGTGCACAGGTCACTCCACGAGGATGACGAGTTGCGCGGTGCAAGCCACACGGAATCGGCTGGTTTCAATTGCCTGACCAGAGCATTGGAGCACACTTCGTCTGCATGCCCTGCGACACCGCCGAGCAGGATCCAACGCGTACCGGGAGCGGCTTGCCTGGGACTTCCCCCGCCGGATGAGCGCTCCGTCTTGCCTTCAGCAACAAGGCGCAGGATGGCGCCGTCCGAGCTGTCATGCCGCACCATTTCGAATCCAAGCAGGGACATCACCGTTGCAAGCTGCCACGAACTTTCCTGCATCAGCCCTTCGCCCACAGGTTCAGTCACCAGGTTCACCCGTCCGGGTCCCGCGTCGCGCCACGACCTGAACTCATTGTCTGCCTTGATGGCATCGGGCTTTGACGGTTCGATACGAAACAGCAGGCGGTCCGCAGTTGCCTTGACCTCTACGTTGAGTACGAGCCTTCCCGCCCCCGCAGGAAACGTCCATGAGGTGCGGCCGGCAACGGCCTCGCCTTCCAGAACCTCCAAGGTTCCCGATTGCGTTGTCAGCTGGCCGTCCGGATCAACCGTCCGCCGCAGGATTTCCACCTCCCAGACTTCCGACAGAGCCGCACCGCTGGCACCTCCTGTCTGGATTGCGCCCGGAGCATCTTGGGCAAGGCGGTTTACAGACTCAATGAACATGTTGGCCAGGTCCGGTTGCGGATCAGGCAGGGCAACCCGCAGCAGGCGTGTCCCCCCCCGAAACCAACCGAGGTTAAGACCAGACCAGGAATGGCGGTCCGCATCGGACAACACGACCACTCGCTCGACTGTCTCCGTCCCGGCGCCTGAAGTAGCGGCTTCAAGTTGCTCCTGAAGAACAGGACCAAGGCGAACTCCCGCGCGTGCATACCCGGTATCGAGCAAGATTTTTTCCACCTCTTCCCGGCTGGCAGGCGTCGTGATCGTTGCCGCACTGGATGTGCCCACCGTGGTCTTTCCGCCCGCAGCAAGAAATTCCCACGTTTCGCCGGCGCGAGAAGCCAACTCCGGCAATGGAATTCTTGACACCGACGGGGACAAGTCAACGATGAGGTGGGACCTGATGCTTCGTTGTTGCCGGTCAGCCCGTTCAATATGCGCGGGCCGGCTCGACAGCAAAAGAGCCGCCAGGGCCGCTGCAACGAAGCACAGAAACGGAATGAGTGGCGGTGGTTCAAGACGCATCCGGGGCTTGATACGGGGCAAAATGTCCAGACGGCGCAGCAGTGGGAACCAGACCTTCCGCCGGCGAACCAGGACGATCCACCAGATCGCTATCGCAGACACGGCCGCAGCTGCGACAAACCATGTTACCGCTGAAGGTGCAAGCGACAGGTTCAATGCTTGAATGATCATCGGGCGCACCAGCGTTCGAACAAGGGAACAAACTCGTCGACCGGGGTTTCTGGAGTGACCCGGGTAGCAAGCACACCGGACTCCGCCGCAGCGCTGTCCAGTTGCTGGAACCAGGCTTCGCGTGCAGCTTCAATCTGCTGGCGCAACCACGATTCCTCCCACTCACGCGGATCGCGTTGTTCCTCGGAATAGACCGCATCGTCAGCGCGCCAACTGTCACCTGTCTCGCGGCCCGACAACAAGTGAATCATCAAATCCGCCGGGCCAAGGCCCGAAAAATCTGAGGACGCGCCGCGCCCGGCAAGATCGTCAGAAATGACTATGTGACGCGGTCCCTTGAACGGATGCCTTGCCGGCGGCAAAACAGCGGTTCCAGCGTCCGGCCCGAAACCACCAGACGTCAGCAAATGAAACAAGTCCATCGCAGTGCGGGCACCGGGAAAGCGACTGGTCTGGCCCGCGACTTCAAGTTCCACCAGATCGCCACGGCGCAACAGGCCAAAAGCACAGAACAGGGCGATGCGCCATGCGACCTCTGCCTTGGCAGCATCCCAGTACATGGAGTCACGCAGTTTGAGGTGAATGCAGACTGGAACCGGAGCCGGATCGCGCTGCTGACGGACAAGCAACTGGTCGGTCCTGCCGTAGGCCCGCCAATCGATCATGTGGACTGAATCGCCCGCCTGGTAGGGACGCGTGTCCTCAGGAAACTTGCGCGGCACCTTTAGGCGCTGGGGAGCGCCACCCGCGGGCCGCGGAGCAAAACGCGGCAGGCGCCGGGCACGGCGAAACTCGTAGCCGGGCGCAAGAGACGCAAGCGTTGCCGGCGAATCTGACGCCATGTCAGGCCTCCAGCAGCTCGAGCTTCAACTTTTCGCGCCCGTGCTTGAGCAACATTTCTACGATCGTGTCTTCGGTCAGGCCATCCCGGCTTGCGGCAAGTGAGAGGCGGACCCGGTGCCGAAGAACTGGCTTGGCCATCCGTTCAACGTGGCGCCAGTGCACGACCTCGGATTCCTCCAGCAAAGCCAGGGCGCGTGCCGCTGAAACCAGGGCCAGTCCGCTACGCGGACCTGCACCGTACATGACTCCATGCTGAACAAAAGCAGGAATATCACTGCCGCCGCTGGCCGGCGTGGCCGGACGCGTCATCCGCACGAGCGTTGCAATCCCCTTGATCAAAGCCGGATCGATGCGCACGGTGCGCGCACAATCAATCAGCTTGAGTAGCTCCTGGGTATCGATCAGCGGATGAGTCGGGGCTTTGTGGGCGGCCGGGGCGCCTGGTTTGTTTTCTCCGACGAGCGTGCCGGCGGCGTGCTCCGTCAGCATCGTCACTTCTGCATCTGCCCCCGGATAGTCGACCAGGGCGTGCAACAGGAAACGATCAAGCTGTGCTTCCGGCAAGGGGAAAACGCCTTCCGACTCAAACGGGTTCTGGGTGGCAAAAACAAGAAACGGCCGAGGCAATGGATGGGTCGTGCCGCCGATGGTGACGGCGCGTTCCTGCATCGCCTCCAAAAGTGCCGACTGGGTCCTGGGGGAGGCGCGGTTGATTTCGTCCGCCAGGACGAGTCCACCGAAAACCGGGCCAGGCACAAAGCGAAATTCGCGCCTGCCTGTCTCCGGATCAATGTTTAGCACTTCCGCACCGGTGATGTCAGACGGCAACAGGTCGGGCGTGAACTGGATGCGTTTGAATGGCACGCCCACCAGTTCTGACAGGGTGCGGACCAGCGTCGTTTTCGCCAGTCCAGGGGCTCCAGTCATCAACAAGTGGCCATTGGCCGCCAGGCAGCAGACCACTTCGTCGATGAGGCTCTCTTGTCCGAAGACAAGAGAACGCAACTGGTCACGAAGGTTTCTGAGGGAACGGGAAGCGTCCTGGAACTGCAATGGACCCTGCACTTGGACCTCCTGGAGATGAGCCACAACACCAGCCCTGGTGAAAGATTGCCAAGTCGTCCTGCGACTTTCAATGCCGTTGGCAACCGGATGTCCAGACATTGTATCCCGTGTTCCGGACACTTGCGAGGAGGAGAAACCATGAACCGTAAAACAGACTTACCATGGCAAACCGACCGGGAGGGGGGCGGAGTTGCCCTTGAGTACGTCCTGGTCACCACTTTTGCCCTTGCGACAACCCTGAGCGCCCTGGCTTACCTTGGGCGGACCATGAAAGAAAAGTTCGCTGCGCTGGAGGTCGCCGGGAACGTTGATTTCGATCAGGAGTTCAGCCCCGTTGATGTTGGCCCCTGACCATGACCGGGATTCCGTTGATCGCTGCTGCCGCCTGCCTGCTTGCCGCGGGAGCGTGGCTGGGTGCTGCCAACCGGTCCTTGTCCGGGGCGATGGCGGAGTCACTGGCGATCCGCAAACAGTTGCAAGAGGATCCCGCCACTGCCGTGGCACAGCGCTGCGGAGACCCCGTGCCGCTGGCCGCAATACCGGGTTTTTCCTGTCAGGGGGTCCTCGAGCACAGGCGCAGAAACCCTGCCGGCTGGGTACCGGCGTCCTGCTTTGTACCCGCCGGGCGTCCCGCGCGACTCGAACCGGTGCGATTTCGCAGGATTCGTGTATGCTGCTCCCTGCAGGGCCGGCGATTGGGGGGCCAATGCCTCTTCCAGTGGCGCCTGGCAGTAAAGTCGTGAGCAACGGGAGTCAGTGCGTGTATTTTGCGATCATGAAAATCACCTTTTCGGGCGGAGAAGGCGAAGAGTCCGCGGGTGCCATGCAAGGCAACGTCAAACAGGAGTTAAACGCCCTCACGGAAAAACTCCGGGCGAGGTTCCGGGTAGCCATCCTGCCAGGCCAGTTGGAGGACGGCGAGCTACCGTCCCTGGGGATCGCTAGCCTAGCCCACTCAGAAGAGGCCCTGGCCCGCCAGCTCGACGCCATCTGCGAATTTTGTGAAAGCTCTGGCTTTGGCCGGATCGAGAGTGAACGTACGCTGATGGATCACATCGACGCCTTTGGTGACGACGAAGAAGAAGACAGCGATGCAGACGTTGATGAGGACATTGACGAGGCAAGCTACGGCCCGGATGAATACGACCCTGAAAGCGATCCCGACGACGATGACGATGACGACGGCAAGGGTGGCGGCAGCAATCCGGGACCAAGGACTCACTAGGACGGCGTCAAGCCACCCCTGAAATCTTCCCGTTCCCGGCCTCGCCCGTCTCACTTTCCCCTTCGGTCGCGCTGACCAGGATACGTTCCAGGTCACTGCGGAACTGCGGCTTGTGGAAGAAATAACCCTGAGCCAGGTCAACCCCGTTGGCTTGGCAGAAGCGGGCTTCCTCTACCCTTTCAATACCCTCTGCAAGGACCATTGCGCCGGCAACCTTTGCTGCAAGAACCAGCGACTTCAACAAAGTCTGGCGAGCCTGGTCGCGATCGATGTGAGAAATAAGCGTCCGGTCGATCTTAATGATGTCAGGACGCATCTTGAGGATGCGATCAAGGCCGGCAAATCCTTTTCCGAAGTCATCCGCCGCGATCTTGAAATGCCGGCTGCGAAGGGATGCACACACTTCGCCCAACTTGTCGAAGTTGCCAATTTCCTCGGACTCGGAAACCTCCAAGACCACCTTTTCACGCCCTGGGATCAGTTCCTTGATCGCTTCCACGTGATAGAGGTTGCGCGGCAGAATGTTGACCATCAAGGCGCCTGGCAAACCCGCACCTGCACGAAGGGCATGCTTGAGGCATGCCTGATCCAGTTCAAGGGCAAGGTGAGCATGATGGGCAAGGGCAAACAGCACATCGGGTTGCAGCGTTCGACCTTCGAAAAAGCTGACAGGATCCGGCCAAAAACGACGATCGAATGCATTGGCACGGATACGAATCAAGGATTCAAACCCAAAAATCTGTGAACGGAAGGCGTTCAAAGCACCTCCGTCAGCGAACTTGGATTCGTCTCCGAGGTCAATGCCTTGCATGTTGAAAACCGCCTGGAATGCGGGTTCCATCAACTCATCCGATTTTATCAGGGTGAGCAAAAGCTCCCGTTGGCGGTCTGAGATCCGCACCAGTTGGCCGCGTGAGCTGTCAAGGGCCGCTTCCATCAATTGAACGATCAATTCGCGGTTGCTCACACACGGGTTGTAAATGACCGTGGCATGACCAGCTGCGATCTCTGGAATCATCTTGACGCAGGACGGCAATCCGTTGCGATACTCCGGGCTTCCCCTGCCACCCACATCTCGCCAAAGCCTGCCAAGAAGGCGTGATGTAAGCCGTTCCGAGAGGCGCTCAAGGACACCCGGGGCGGGCACCTGATCGCGACCGCGTGCGGAATTCAGCACGACATAGAAAATGAGCGAGTCTTCGCGCTTATGACAAAGCAGGTCGTCCGCGCGGAAGCTGCCCGCGTCACCCCACATTTCAAGGAGGGACTTCTTTACCTCAGCAAGAACTTGTTCAAAGACTTCGCTGCCGAGTGAGGTTGCGAGCTTACGCAACTTCGTGGCGTTGATGCACACAAGGCTGAGAACCGAGTCCTGACGCAGTCTGTTGCAAAGTTCATCGACGTTCAGTTCCGGGATACGCGACCGGATCTTGCGCACAACTTCTGGCTGAAGGATGCCATTGGCTCTCAGGCGGATCAGGATGCCCTCCACGCCCTCCACCACCGGGACCAATTCCAGCTTGCGGAAGTTGCGACCAGACACTGTTTCCGGCAGGGCACCGAGGACCACCACACGGAATCTTTGGTTTAGCCCGTTCAGATAGTCGAACCACCCTTCTTCACCCAGGTGTTCGAAACCGCGGGGACAATTTGATTTGGTGATCAATGCATCGGCGCCAATGCTGGCGATCTTGGTGGCTGCATTGGCTGCATCCGGATCCACCCAGATGATTTTCGCCGCAAACGCATCGAGAGCCTGCTTCAGGTCGATGGCTTCTTTGCGTGGCATGAAGACAATGACGCGACGTTCGTTCACCGGGCATGATCTCCCAACGTTTGACCTCATGGTCATCGGCAGCCACGTCGAATCGTTGAAGAGCTGCACTTAAAATAGGCAGATCAAGGCCCTAACAAGGCGGCAAAGCGACCGATTGAGTTTTTTCCAAGTACCTGTATCGACTGAGAAATAGGCAACATTTAAGCCCTTCCAAAAAACATCCACAGGTTCTGTGGATAAGTCCCCCTCCCTCCCGTCGTGAACCCATCCGGACGGTATTTGTTTCGATTTGAGTAAATTTTGTTCACAATGATCACCTCTTGGCGCAACCGATCGTAACGGGTCCTTCATGTACAACGAACGCAACGAAAATCTCGCCAGCCTGTGGGTCAAGGAAGCTAAACGGCGCCGTGACGACGGACTGGGTGGCGTCATCGTATTTCCCGAATCCACTGAACCCCGGACACTTTCCGCAATTGTCCGTCTGTGTGATGCGGGCGCAGCGCGGCGCGTTGTTCTGCTGGGCGAACGCAAGGCGTCGCTTGCTGCTGCCGAAACTGTGGACGGTGACTTGCGCGGACAACTCGAACGTCATGCCCAAGGGACCGCAATTGAGTGGACTGGGGATAGCATTCCTGAACTTCAACGCATCACACACCAGGTGCTCGAAGTAGCGGCCGCAGCAAAAGGCAAGACGCTTGATCCAGCGCGCCACGAAGCGATGTCGATGGCACCACTTTATCAGGCTGGTGCACTGGTCCGGTCCGGTCACGCAACTTGCGCCCTTGCCGGTGCGGCGTCGACCACTGCCGACGTGATTCGCGCTGCCTTGGCAACTGTGGGTCTTGCAGACGGTGTGCGCACGGCCAGCGGTTCCTTCATTATGGAACGTGAAGGGTCCGATGACCCGCAGGCATTGCTGTTCGCCGACAGTGGGGTGGTCGTGGAACCTGATCCAGATCAGCTGGTCGATATTGCCGCAGCATCCGTCAGCACATGGGAGGCACTGGTCCCACAATGCGGATTTACGGCATCCGGCACGGAGCCGGTGGTTGCATTTCTGTCCTTTTCCACAAAGGGTTCCGCCGGGCATCCCTCGGCAACCAGGATTGCCGAGGCCGCCGCGATGTTCCGGAAGAAATTTCCCCACATCCGGACCGATGGCGAATTGCAGTTTGATGCCGCCACAGTTCCCGGGATCGCCCAACGGAAATGCCCCTCGTCACCCGTTGCCGGTCAGGCAAACATTCTTGTATTTCCGGATCTAAACTCGGGCAACATCGCCTACAAGATCACGCAACGCTTGGCGGGTTTCAACGCTTGCGGCCCGATCCTGCAGGGGTTGGCCCAGCCTTACTCTGATCTTTCGCGGGGATCGACGCCGCACGACATCTTCCTGTCTGCTCTGGCCTGCCTGCTGCGCGGGTGAAGAAAATCCTGCTGGACATCTGACCGTAGTCAGATACCATTTTTGCAAATGCAACCAGGGAAGGGGTGCACGCATGGTTCTCTCCGGCGTTTTGTCAAGGATGAGGTCCGCAACCGGGCCTGCTCAGAGCCCGTTGTTCTTTTCCGGCCTTACGACAAGCTTTCTGCTTCTGGCTACGGCCTGCGGTCAGGGGGACTACAACCCTCTGGCGTCAAAAAGCGCGACCACTGCCGGAAAATTCCGTGTCGAGCTGTCTGATGCCGCCACCGGCAAGCCGGTTTACGTCCGTGTCGCACGAGAGCGGCTCACCCCGGATTGGATCCGACGCCACAGCTTCGTTCAGGATCACGTAACCGGCACCACCCACACATTTGGCTGGGTGCGTCGCGACATCTCCGCCCTTGCCGACTCCGCGGACGTCGAGGCCTTGGATGAACGGGCGCTGCAGACGATCGCCATGGATCCCGACTCGATGCGCCCCCTGCTGGTTGACGGCAATGCTGCCGAGTTGGCCGCGACACCGCGCGAGGGCTACCACGACTACGAGGAGCTTACAGCAGAGCTTGAGGCACTGGCCGCTGCCCATCCTAAAATGGCGCGTCTTGAGAACGCCGGCAAAAGTGTTGGGGGCCGAAACCTGTGGTACCTGAAGACCGGCGCGCGCCTTGACGCCGCCAACGGCGGTCCACGCACGCTCCTGATCGCCAACATGCATGGGGACGAAAGCGCAGGACGCGAAGTGATGGTTTACCTGCTCCGTGACCTGCTGGCCGGTTACGGAAAAGATCCGCGCATCACGCGCATCCTGAATGGTTCCCAGGTCTTTATCATGCCCAGCATGAACCCCGACGGCTTCGAAGAACGCCAGCGCTGGAACGGCAATTACAAGGATCTCAACCGCAGCTTCCCCGATTTCACCGACGATCCGGACGATCGCGCCACGGGCCGCCCGGCCGAAGTTGCTGCCGTCATGAGCCTTCATGATCGTTATGCGTTTGCCAATTCGCTCAATTTCCACGGCGGTGAAGTCTGCTTCAATATGCCTTGGGATACCCAGCCCAACCGTGACCCGCGGGACAAGTTCGGCGACGATGCCTACATGACATCTCTTGCTCGCGCGTACGCGTCCACCAACCGAACGATGTTCAACAACAACACCGGCACTTTTGACGATGGCGTCACCTATGGATATGAATGGTACGAAGTAAATGGCGGGATGCAGGACTGGTCGATCGCTTACCGGAACACCACGCATGCAACCATCGAGCTTTCGTACACCAAGTTCGTCAGTGAAAACAGCCTGGCAACGGTGTGGAACGAGAACCGCGAGTCACTGCTTGATTTTCTTGACCGGAGCACACTCGGGATGCACCTGAATGTTGTCGATGATTCGACCGGCCAGACCATCTCAGGACCGGTGGAAGTAAAGACATCGAATGCGCCCCGGACTGTGACTTTCCGTGACGGAATCGTCCATCGCATGACCCCGGCAGGCAGCCACAAAGTTACCTTGTCCGCCAAGGGTTACACCCCAGTGACAATTGACATGACTGCGGGCGCCTTTGCTGGAGAACTCAGTGTCGTGCGCCTGCGCAGGGCGCGCGGCTAAGGGGCGGCAAAAGGCTTCGTTTTTCCCTTTCGATGCTGTCGACAACACACGCCTCATGTGACCGAAACAGTCGGCTGCATGAGGCGTGGTGTCTTTAGAAACCGCCATGGATTTGGAAAACGGGACTCCCCAAACGGTATTGAGGCGGGATTTATTTGAGGAAATAAGGTCTGTGCAGCGGATCGGGCAAATCGCCAAGCTGGCGAATTTATTGGCTCCACCGAAACACCGAGGAACCAACAAAACCCTGCTTAAGATCCCACTCAGATATCCCGAAAACCTCCTGTTATGTTTTCGATGTCAAGGTGGGGGATCGTAGTAACCATGGTCAGGAAAAAAGAAAAATCCAGTCTGGTAACCGTACTGGCATTTCTGTTGATCGGCCATTCCGCCCTGGGAGGATGCGCAAGGACGAACCACGTGATTACTGCCCAGGATCCCGAGGCTGCAAATCCCTCCGAACAGGAGAACTTGGCAAAAGAACGGTCCGAGCCACTGATGCTGAACGGAAACTGCCCGGAGCCTCAGAGTTGCAAAGACTTGAAACGGATTTGTGGCGCCGCAATGGGATCATCCGTTGGGTCGGCTGTGGGCTGCACGGTCACCTTGGTCGGGGGCGAAGGATTACCATGCGGTGCCGGAGCATTAAGGGACACTGTCACCATTTCGCCAACTTTATTGCCCTGTTTCTCCAGCGGCAAGATTGATCCAGTTTGCCTGATGACCAACGGCGGACAGGTCGCCATGTGCACGATTCTGTCGTGCGTGGGACCCACTACTCCCTTTGCGCTGGCTTGCGCTGCAGGAACGATCACAGCCAATGCAATATCCTGTTATGCGCAACAAAACCTGTGCCAGGCAGAGCGGGAAGCATGCCAGCCAATTTCCCGGACTCAATGCCCTGCCGGCAAGCGCACCACTGTGCGCATCAAGGACACGCAGTGGGGAAACGACAGGCCGCGGAGTCCCGAGGAAATCTCAAGGGATTGCAAGCTGGCTGTGAATAACCTGGGCTTGTATGCACCATCGAGCGACTACTACAACTGTGCACAGCATTGCTACGTGACTTCGATCCAAAACCTTACTGCGACTTTCCCGGCGCCTTCGCCCTCTGCAATCCCGTCACCACAGCCATCGCCGGCAGTCTGTAAGCAATGCCCCTGCCAATGATCAACTACCCAAACATTTGCGCACCCCACGCAGGCCTTTTATAAGGTTGCATCCCCACCGTGGGCGCCAATATATTGGCCGAAGACCCACAAGGATCCCTTTTGCACCACTTGTTCTTTTATTTCTTTATGACATTGTGCGGCACGCTGTTCCTCGCACCCACCCCATCGCCGGCGAACGATGAAAGCTGGCCATCGACTCCCATACCCCGCGGCCTTGTGACCGATGCTGGATTATGGGCCGTCACCTGGGGCATGGAAAATTTTTGGCATCAACCTGCAGGCGTCAGGAATTTCCCCACCAGATCTTTGGACATCGGGGTGCGCAGCAGGCTTCATGGCGAACTCGCGGAAAAGACATACAGTGAACGAGAAAAGGCATGGCGCCAGTTTTCCGATTTTAGCATCGCCGGCCTGGTGACCGGGTCTCTCGCCACGCCGATGCTTATGCAAGAGCGCTCCATACCACCATTGACCAAGGTCAGCCGGGCCTTTGCACTCAACAATTTTGCCTGTTCCCTGCTGAAAAATGCCGTCCACCGGGCCAGGCCCAAACCCGCATTGATCCCTGAAGTGGCTCAGGATGGCGACAACGCCAAATCATTCCCATCCAGCCATGCATCAAATGCGTTGGTTGCAGCCACCAGTATGGTTTTAATGACGTCCGAGTCTTCCGCAGTTTTCCACGCAACGATTTACGCCCTGGGGGCATCCATCGCTATCGGCCGAGTCATGGCAGACCGGCATTTTTTTACGGACATTGTTGTCGGCGGGGCCATCGGCGCAGGAATCACCCACTGGGTATTTTCCCGCAGCGATAGCGACCAGGAAATCGCCTTCACAGGCAATGCAATCGTTGTGCAAACGCGTTTCTGACCGTCAATTCAACGGGTGCTCAAGAAATCCCGTTTACGGCGGCTGCCGCCTCCACAGAGGGACGTGAATCCCGCGCGACCGCGACTTCCGCAGGGCTTGACACCTGGCGGTCCGACGCAGCGAGGCGAGCGCTGAGCACCGGATCATCCGCATCGACCAGAGCCTTGAGCGCAACCATGCGCGGCAGCGACCGCGCGACAAAGCGTTCAAACACCCATTTGCGTGCCGGATCCTTGCGCGCGTCACGGCGAAGGCTTTCGGCCATTTCAACCAAAGACTTCATTTCGCAAATCCGCTCGGCATTCAGCAACGCTGGACGGAAGTTCTCTTGCTTGCGCAATTCGCCAGACAGCAGTTTTATGGAACGAATCAAGTCCATGGCGTGCGCCTTGTCATCAGCGGCATGACCTGCTTTTTGAGCAGCCTCGCGCACGCCCGCACGATAGGCTTCTGCGACCACCTTGCGAATCGTGGTCAAGACTGCCCCATAATAGAGCTGCCTGCACTTGGCCAAACGCCGCGCTGCTGGACCGCCACCCGCGGAGAAAGCGAGCATCTGGTTGCCCAGAGCCTTCTCGAGCAACACCCCAGGCTTGCGGATGGACTGCTTTAGCGTGTCTTTCAGACACATCAGAGCCTGGATTTGGGATGTCCCTTCATAGACTGGCAGGATCATCGCCTCGCGCAGCCACCACTCTGCCCGGTACTCCGTCGTGAAACCGTAACCGCCGAAGATTTGCATGCAGGTCCGCGCATGCAAGAAGGCGTTCTCCGCGACCCAGTACTTGATCAGCGGAGTCCAATTCCGCACCCGGCGACGCCGCTGGTCGAGCTTTGCCTCTAACCCAGAACGTTCGTGGGGCGGCAACCCGGGGTTGTCTTGCAGGTACTGCTCAATCAGGCGGACCATTCCCTGCTCGTTCGCAGCCCTCAAAGTCAGGCTGCGCGCCGCCTTCAATTCCACTTCCATGTCGAGCAGCTTCTCTGCGATCAACTCATGATGGGCAATTGGCTTGCCCCAGGCCTTGCGCTGGCTGGCATACTCCTGAGCCATGCGCAAAGTGGCTTCCATCAAACCAACACCTTGCATGGCAACGCCGATTCGCATTTCATTCATCAACTTCAGCATGGCCGAGAAGCCCTTGCCGTCTTCACCCAGCAGGTAGGCCTTCGCACCATCAAACTTGAGCTCACAAGTTGCAGAGGCCTTCAAACCGAGCTTGTGCTCGATCTTGGTGACCTGAACATTGCAGCGCCCGTCAACGTCACGCAGGCACATGAACAAGCTCAAGTGCTCAAGGCCGACGGCACCCTTTGCATTCTTGGCCAGAACCAGGATGACTTCCGAGTTGCCGTTGGAAATAAACCGCTTGGTCCCGGTCAGTCGCCAGGTCCCTTCCGCGTCTTGTTCGGCCCATGTAGACAAGTGAGCAAGATCCGAGCCGGCGTCCGGCTCCGTCAGGGCCATCGCACCCGACCATTCACCGCTGGCCAGTTTTGGCACAGCCATTTGCTTTTCGCGTTCGCCGCCAAACTTTTCAATCACGTGGGCGATCGGCCCCCACCAGCTGCAATTGAGTGCCGTGCTGGGGCAGGCCCGGTAAAGGATTTCCATCGCGGCAAGCTCGATGAATGCCGGAGCCGACGTGCCTCCGAACTCAACACTGGATCCGACGCCCGGCGCGCCAAGTTGAATCAGAGTTTCGATGTTTTTTCGCAGCGTCTCCGGAACAACCACCTTCCCCGAAGCATCCAACGAGATTCCATCATCCTCAACACGCTTTGCGTTGGGGGCAATCGCCGAACCACACACTTCACCGAACGAGGACAGGACCTCCATCCACAGGGCCTTGTACTCTTCCGGGCTGGTTGCCCCACTGGCCTCGCGAACAGGCGGCGCCAGCATTTGCCATGCCGCTGCAAAATCAAAAGAATTATTGAAATGCCAGAGGAGATCCTGGTTGTCCGAAAAGAAGTTGGCTTTCTTCAACATGGCCGTAACCCTTGTCCCTACGCTGTCCTGACAGATGTGATAGTCTTGAGAATATACCTGTGAGAACCAATTATGCGACCTTTTCCCGCAATCTCATGCCCACTTTTGTTTGCAGCCGTGATGTTTTTCCCGGCCCACCGTGTTGTCGCCGCTGCAGGGCCGGACGACGCCCTCAACCTGCGGGAGGCCTGCCGCCGCGTCACGTCGGGGTCCTACCTGGACGCCTGGGACAACATGATCCGCACTCAGAAGATTTCGGAAGGAACGCGCGCCAAGAAAAACGCGCTGGATAAGTCACTCAAGGCCGAGACGGTTCTCGTCGAAAAGCTGCGCGCCCGTCAGGCGGCCGCCGATTATGACCTCGACCTGGCCCGCCAGGTGGACGCCAAGACAGGCCTTGTCCAGACGCTAACCAGCCAGGTTCAGGAACTTTCCACTTTGCTGAAAAAAACGGAACAGGATGCAGCAGCAGCGAAGAAGGCCGAAGAATCCCTGCGCAAGTCGGTCACGACCGTCTTTGACATAAAAAAAATCCCGAAGCAGCAACGACCAGAAAAACTGGACTACAAGGCGTCTTGCCCCAAGTACAAGTATCTATGCCCCCTGCCACGCGAACACGCAATCCGCCTGCGCGACATTTCGACCGTGGAGCCGTGCGTCCGCTACGCCGACCAGAGCATCAACCAATAAACACCGGGAACCGGCGAAGAGGGGGCTACTTGCGCCCCTCAAGCTCAATGATCGTCAGGTCACGGGCGGCGCTCATCCGCAGAATCGCCGCGATCTTGTCTTTATTGGCAAGATTCGATCCCTCTACCGCAGCAATCAAGCTCTCGGTCAGCAAGTCCTGCTTCATGTAGGTTATGCAAGCCTTGTAACGCCCCTTGGGCGGGATGCGCTCAAGCCAACCAAGCCCCTCGCGGTAAACGATATAGCTGGCAATGAAGGCCGCAAGGATCGCAATCCGGTGCGGCGCAGGCAGCCTCTCCAGGATCCGGTCACGGTATTTTTCCACCAGGACGGGTGGGCAATGCTTCAAAACCAGCGACTGGAAGAAGGGATCCGCCAGCACTGTCTTTTCACGTGACCCCAGCTCGTCCAGGAGGGCATCCGTCACCAGATTGATCTCGCGCGAGATGTCCATCGACAACTCGACCAGGTTGCGGGCATTGCCCGGCCGGGCGTACTCGCGAAACAACAACTTGGCTTCGAAATCTGCCTTCTGGCGCAGGATGTCAATCACCTGGCTGACATAAGTTTCCTTGATCGCCAGGAATTCCTTGGTGCTCAGCACAAGCGACGAAATGATCTCAAAGGACGAACAGATCACACCGCACTTGTTGGCCGTCGAGTCCTTGACCATGACCACACCTGCCTCTTGCAAGTGCTTGCGAGCAGGTCCGGTGAAAAAGATGTTGGCACCTTCGACAATCGCCTTGGCAGTGGGTTTGCCCTTGGCATCCAGCATCGCATTCCATGTCTTGTCGTTGACCGTATAGGGACGTCCGCCCGCCGGGATGAAGATGTCCGCCGGGACCGTCGCATAAAGTTCGTTACGCTTGCGGATATTCTCCGGAGTGTCTGCCTTGATGACAAAAGCTCCGTTGCCGGACAGCAGTTTCTGGTTGAACTCAGGAATCGGCAGACCCGCCTTGAACAAGCGCAGCAACTCGGTCCATTTGAGTCCATCGGGGTCATACGCCGCGCCAAATCCATCAGCCACCGCTACCACGCGCGCATTCTCGCCGTATTCGCGATTCAGGATCTTCATCTCATTGCCGGCCACGTCCCCATCGGGACCGCCCGTGATCTTGACTGTGAACTTTTGCTTGCGCGGATCGATGCCGATGAAATTCAGGGCGTTTTCCACGAACACGTTCACGCCTTCAGACGTGACACCGTACTCCTTGTGGTTGATACCAGCCCCAGGCTTGGACGACATGAAAGCTGCCGCATAGGGATATCCGCGGCGCGCTGCTTGCTCTGGAATCCACTCGATCAGGTCGTTGGTGATGTTCTCGTCTGGCCCCAGGTAAATGATTTCATCTTTGTTGTAGTACGACACTTGGTTCGTGGCGTTTGCCTCGCGCGACTCATCCGTCGTAACCAGCAAATCAAGCAGGGCGTTGACCGCACCGCGGACTGCCTGCTGGCGATGTCCGTCCGGCTTGAGCAGCAGGACTGCCTTCGAACCGCCTTCGGGGATATCCTTGTTCTTGAGTTGCTGGGCGTGGCTCAGCCCATAGACCTCATCAAAGAGACCGGCTAGCGCGTAGTCATGCTCGGTGGAATTGCGCGGCATGACCACCCGCAATCCACCCCGTGCGATGTCCTTCCAACGCACATGGAAGAAGCGGTAGCCGTGGCCAATGATGAAGAAAATACCGAAGGGGCGTTCCGGATAGAACTTCGTGTCCAGAACATCAGGAGAAAGTCGGAACGCCAGACCCGTCTTGGTCGGCATGAAGTAGTTGGTCTTCAAAGTTGCCTGTATGAATTTCAGCGCTTCCTGGAAGATGCTGCGCTCGACTTCGTCGATGATATCCCCGACTTTGGCCTGCAGTTCCCCGCGCATCTTCTCGTAACGAGCTTCGCGGTCCTTGCCCTGCATCGGATCAAACCGAAGGCGGAACAACTCAACCAGCTGCAGCGACTGCTCGTGGTATTTGAACAGCGTCTGACGGATCTTGTATTGGGAGTAATACCACGCGTTATGCTTGCCCAGCATCACGTGAACGAAACACGCAATCCCGCGGATCAGGTTCACACCGTTGATCGATACGTTGTACGGCTGCTGCATCAACGACGAGTATTCGTCCGCATCGACCCAGCCCAGGGTCCTGAGCGCTTTGTTGAACTTGATCAGCGGCACCGAAGACAGGTCGATTTTCCCGCCTGCTGCCGGATGGATAATGAAGTGGATGACCGTGATCGGTTCGTCGTAGCCCTGCTCGAACTTGACCACGAACGACCGCACCATCTGGAATCCGTAGCGTCCCATGAGCAGGAATATCTGCTCCATCGTCTCTGCCACGTTGACATTTTTCATGCCAATCGTGATCCGCGCCGCGCTTGCGTCCGGGGCCATCTGGATGAAGGTGTGAGCTCCCTCGTGCGAACGCATGTGACGCACCATGCGGTAAGTCAGCTGCAAACGGGCGGGAGTTGCGTACATGACGAAGTCACTGTCGAGGTTGCGGACATACTCGTCCACCTGCTCGGACTCCCCCGGGAATTCCTGAAGGATATCGCGGCGGGCCACGGCAATCTTGTCGGCGGCCTTCGAATTAGCCTGGTCGATCGCCACGAAACCACTGGAAAAGAAGGACGAGAGGCAAAGAAGACGATCGTGCGAGAAGTAAATCGACCCCATCTTCACGGGGTGGGTTGCCAGGCGACGCGACAAATCGAACAGTGTGTCATGTTCGCTGCCCGGCCCGATGTAGGTGACCTTGGTCCGGTCGCGGTCCCACAATTCGAGGGTCTGCTTGGTTTCAAAAATGTGGCCCGAGATGATCCCGGACAGGTGACGGACTTTCTCTGCTCGCGGCGTGGTCTGGTAGTAAATCGAAGGCATGTTGCTGAAGAACCAGGGCGTCAGCACAGCGATGCTTTGGTCAAGCCCGCTCCGCACCGTCTCTGCAACTTCGCTCACGTAGCTTTGCAGCTCTTCGCCCGTCTTGACCTGCTCGTACTCGTTGCCCGAGTGCATGGTCCCGTAACCTTCATCCAGGTCCGGTGAACCCATCTGATCCGCGCCCACCGTGTCCAAGTTCCCAAGTTGATGTGTATCAGTAGTGCTCATGTCACCTGTCACCCGCGTTCAAGTACGAGGCGAGTCCAAGCCCGCCCGTGTTAACTGCATCGATCAAATCGTCCGCAGGTACCCTGCGTCGCGCCGTGAAGCGTTCATAAAAACGCCGGAGCGTGACGTCAGAATCTGCACCGCGGAAACATTCCGGCAACCGGTCGAGGCCTTCGATGGCAAGTTCCATCAAACGGGCGCTGGTTTGAGCCAGATCGCTATTTTTAAACCCTTCAGGAACTTTATGCAAAAGCATCCCGATTCCGCCTGCAAAAGGCTCCAGAAGAGCCAGGGCCTGTTCCCGCGCCCGGGCGTCGTAAAGGAGGCCCGTATAATAGCCTGCAGGGGCCGCGACCCAGGCAGGGTGCTGGCAGTCGACCGGGCGCTGTTCCAGAAAGCCGCGCGGGCGAACCTCCGGAAACAGCAGGGATAAGTGCGTCTCAAAGTCTTCCAGCGTCGGGCTGACGCCGAGCCAGGGGCTCTGCATCCAACCTTCCCACGTCAGTCCTGCGTCAGGGACAGAGTAGCCGGCCCCGGCAACGAAAACGACCCGGGCATTTTTCGCAAAATCCCAGTAATAACGGACGCATGCGTCGCGATTTAGGGCCTTCATCAGGGGTTCGACCGGGGCAATTCCCGTGCGCGACGGGTCCAGATTCAACCAGACCTTGGAACGGAAACCTCTCACGCCCGCCGCCTTGCCGTCGACGTAAGGAGAGTTGGCAAAGGTAGCACCGGCAAACGGGGCAATGAGCAGGCTCACAAGGTAGCGCCTGGCCATTTCGTCCTCCGAAGACCCAAAGTCCAGATTCACCTGCACTGTGCACGTCTGCCGCATCATGCGAGGACCGAAAGGCCCGATGCGCGAGAAGTACTTGTTCATCGCCACATAGCGCGGCTTGTCCATCTGCAAACCGATCTGCTCCGGCGTGTACCAGGGATTGATACCGGTCTGAACAAGCTCAATGCCGAACCCGCGCAAATGACGCGCTACTTTGTCCCGGACCTGAACAAGCCGGTTCAATGCATCGGAAAGACAGGGAAACGGTGCTGACGAAAATTCAATCTGTCCGCCAGGTTCAAAGGTAATCCAGTCGGGCAGGGAGGATGCGCCGGGGACTCCGATTTTCAAAAGCCTGGCGGAGGGTCCGGATCCTGAAAACTCACAGTTCCAGCCTTCCCGCGCCGCCAGCGGTAAAAGAGACCCTGCCAGCGATTCACCATTGGCATCGGGAACATGCAGCGGGACCATGATCGGCGCAGCACTGCGGCTCGCGCCCGGACGCACGGGCAGCATCTCCAACTCAAGACCAACTTCTCCCGGCCACAAACCAAAGCGCTCATCGTAGCGTGCTGGTCGCATCCGGAAAGTTTTTTCCGTCAACAATTCCAGGCACTGCTCAGTGAGCTTTGCGGCGCTTGTCGATTTCGTGGGATCAGCCAATGTCGCGAGCCAGTACTTCCTGACGCATCGAGTGGTGGTTTCAGGGTGGAAAGCGGGTGATCAATTACCCACAGCTTCCACGTTGATGGCCAGCTCGGTTATACCGCTTTTGCGAACAAGATCAATGACTTTCACTACGATTCCATGCGGAGTCGCGGCGTCGGCAGAAATCAATGCCTGCAAGTTGGTCCCCGCGGGCTGACTGCCTTTGAAAGTCGTGATCTTTTCCCCGATCTGGTCAACCTCAACGGGCTGGCCGTCCATGTAAACCTTGGACTCCTTGTCGATGACAAAGGCAAGGTTCCTGGATTCAATCGCCTGACCAGTGTCAGCCTTGGGCAGTTGAATGTTGATCGACTGGTTGACCATGTAATTTGCGGTCACCATGAAAATCACCAGAAGCACCAGCATGACGTCCACGAAGGGGGTCACGTTGATTTCAGTGATTGCATCGTCGCCGTTGTCCGAAATCCTGCCTGCCATGTCTGCCGCCTCCTGCCCGGATGATCCAGAACGTCGTACTACTCGTTCGACGTACCACCGACGTGAGCCATGAACAGCTTCACCACCGCTTCTGCGTTGGATACGTGACGGCGCACGATTCGCTGAAAGTAGTTGAAGGCAACAACGGCGGGAATGGCCACCAGCAAGCCGACCGCCGTGGCGATCAGTGCCTCGGAAATGCCGGCCATGACCACGGATGGTCCACCGGCCGGGTTACGCGCAAGGTCCTGGAAGGCAATGATGATCCCGAGCACGGTGCCGAACAGCCCGATAAAGGGCGTGTTGTTGCCAAGGGTGCCCAGGATCACGACACCGCGGTCCAGGTTCTGCCGCTCGCTGATGACGTAAGCCAGCATGCTTTCTTCCATCGCCCGGCGGCCCCGAGCCCGATGTTCCAGGCCGCGCAGGACCACCTGGCTTTCCATCGCCGGGCTCTGCGCGCACAGCTTCACCAGCGAAGTCTCGTCCTTGTCCATCAGAGCTTTGCCCAGTCGATCCGAAAACTCAGCAAAATCGAGCTTGGATTTGCGAAAGTAGAGAGCCCGTTCGATCATGATTGCCACGGAAAGAACACTCAAACCGATCAGGAGCCACAAAACCCAGGCACTGCCCAGCATGGTGATGCCAAGCAACTTCTGGACGATACTAAAGCCTGCTTCTGGTGCCATTTCTGCTCCCTTGGTCGTCAAATCAACATGAGGTCAAAAAATCAGTCCAGGAATCCGCCGATCACCTGGTTCTCCCAGGACGACCCGCCGAGCCCATTGTAAACCCAACTCAGGCCAAGTCCAAAAGCACTGAATGCACGTTTCTCCCGGTCGGCATCCGCCGTTTGCTTGCCTTCCGTCCACATGCGTTCCGCGAACAACTGCACCTGCGTGATCACCGTCCCGCCGGCACGTGGCTGGCCGACCGTAGCCCCTAGGGTAATTCCTCCAGCAGGCCCCTGCCAGTTCCCTTTCAAAAGGCCTTTGCCCACTGCCGCGTGATTGATGCCGTTGTAATAGCCTGTCCCGCCGTAGAGCCCCGCGTAAACGATGTTGCTGAACCGCAGGGCAACGGTACCGCCAAGCAAGGCCAACGACGCGTCCTCGCCCGTCATTTTTGCGGGACCCAAGTTGCCCGGCGTGTACTGCCCTAGCAGAGCAACGTCCAGGATCCGCCCAATGGAATACCCGGCGGCCAGACCGACTCCGTAACCTTGAAAGTTCGGGGTATCTTCCCGCGCCTGCGGCACCATGGAAAAAAAACGCCATGCTGGCCCTCCCTGGACCAGAGCCCCTGCCTTGGCATCCGAAGCGCCCAACAAGGATCCCCAGCCCGCAATCAGCGCAAGACCCAGGGCGCGTATTTGATGGGATCTACAGGACTTCATGCGGCGCAGCGGATTGCCTCCACCAGACGGCGGCGGTACTCGGAAAAAGGCATCAACTGGTCCTTGAACCGGTGCGATGAAACCTTGGGCATGCCACCAGGGATGGGTGACGCAACCACGTTCACAACGTCCCAAAATTCCCCGGCCCGCATGAAAGTATCTTTGGCGACGATCTTGTCAGCCCGGGCAATGACCCAACCCGTCCCGCCGCGTTCAAACAAGAAGCCGGACTGGTTCAGGGGCTGCAAGTACAGGTACGGACGCTCAGAGTCGAGCATGCCGGTTTCCAGCAGGTAACCCTGCGCGTTCCTTTCAAAGGGGGCACCGCCGAACTCCATGACCGCAAGGTCGCGCAAGCGGGCGAACCAAGTGTCGGCCGCCTCTTCCGGGCTGGGGGCTGGAATGGCAGCGGGTGGGAGCCGCCGGCTAGCCGGGGCCTTGCGCCGGCCGGCAACCCGGTCGACGAACTTCTTTATTCCGGGGGCAAAATCGAGAATCGACATACCTGTTGACACCTCGAAATGATTTCCCTATTTATCTCTTCGCATTCGACCGCGGGAGTAGCTCAGTTGGCTAGAGCGTCGCGTTGCCATCGCGAAGGTCGAGGGTTCGAGTCCCTTTTCCCGCTCCACTTTTTCCCTACAAGTTCGCGACTCTAACCCCGACAATGTTCGGCAGGGCTGACATCGATTTGACGTCGATCTGTTCCCGTTGTGCGTCCACCTTGATCAAGGCCATCGCCTTGCCGCCCTTCCGGTTGCGGCTCAGTTCAAAGCTATCGATGTTGATCCCTTTCGAAGCCAGGTAATGGCCGACATCGCCAATGACACCGGGCTTGTCGTGGTTTTCAACCAGGATCAAGGTCCCGCTGGGATCTGTCTCAAACATGAAATCGTTGACCGTCGAAATGCGCAAGTAAGACTCATCAAACACAATACCACCAACGGTGAGGTTTCGACCGTTGCTGCCGCTCAACGTGACCCGCAGGGCCGATTTGTAGCTCTGGGAATCGGAGTCCTCGGCTTCCGCCACGGCAAGCCCCAACTTTTCGATGTGGGTATTGACGTTGACGAAAGAAACGTAATCGTCCACCACATGGCCAACGTAACCCTTCATCCAGCTCAAGCGGATCAGGCTGTGATCCAGCCGGGCAAGGTCCCCCCGGTACCCAAGTTCCACGCGCGACGGATTGAAGTCCACCATCTGCCCCATCAGCGCACCGAGTTTTTCAGCCAGAAGGGCGTAACTGCGTAGCAGCGGGTTGTCGATCACGCCGACTTCGGGCAGGTTGACCGGGTGGTCCACCACCCCACCTTCAATTGACTTGAATACCTGCTCGACAATCGTCTCACCGATCGCGAGCTGAGCTTGCTCGGTGGATGCACCAATGTGGGGCGTGCAGACGACATGCGCATGACGCGCCAGGGCTGCCAAAGGCTTCGGTTCCTTGTCCCACGTATCTATGCCGGCTCCAGCCAGATGACCTGACTCCAGGCGTTCCAGCAGGTCCTTTTCAACGATCACGCCACCGCGCGCTGCATTGAGCACCCGGCTGCCGCGCGGCATCAGATCCAGGACAGCGCCATCGACCATGCCCTTGGTTTCCGCGTTGAGCGGCACATGCACCGTCAATACGTCCACGCTGCGCGCCAGCTCCTGCAGCGTCGCGCATGCTTTTGCGCCGTGACGCTGGAAAACATGCGGCGCGATATACGGGTCGTACGCGAATACATCCATGTCAAAACCGTGAGCGAATTTCGCCACGCGGTGACCGACATTGCCCAGGCCAACGATGCCAATGCGAAGGCCGCGGGCCTCGTTGCCTGTGAACCGGTGGCGATCCCAGCCGCCGGCTTTCACCGTGTCGTGGGCATCCGGTATGTTACGCAACGATGCCAGCAACAAGCCCATCGTCAATTCCGCCGCAGAATTGGTGTTCTTGCCCGGGCAGTTGATGACCAGGATGCCCTTCGCCGTAGCCGCCGGTATGTCGATGTTGCCGACGCCCACAGCGGCTCGCGCGATCACGCGGAGGCCGGGAGCGTGGTCCAGAACGACGCGGTCGACATCGGTTTCACTGCGCGTCACCAGGACGTTGGCAGACTTGACCAGATCGAGGAGCTCTCCCCGTTCGCAATCGGGATGGTATCGAACAGAACAGCCGCCGCGGACGGTCCGCGCGCGGCTGTTAAAGGCTTCAATCGCCTTGGGGTGCAGAGCACCAGTGATCAGTATGTCGGTCGTCATAACCGTGCAGGCTCCATTTTCACACTGCCCTTCACCACCTGTCGCTTCTGGCGGTCCGCGCTGTTATTTTCCCCGGTGGCAGACAGGGCGAATTTTTTTGTGGCGACCAGTTCCCGCTGACCAGCTTTTGCGCTTCGCTTGCGAAAGTCAAACCGGATCGATGGCTCATCACCGACCCTGATGCTCCGGCGCCAGATCCCGAAGCTGTCCGTTACGCCGAACTGCTGCTTGCCTGACTTTACTTCTGCACCTGCAACTGGATGTCCGTCGTCGTCGATGACGCGAATCTCAAAGGTCCGCATGGTGGTCACGGCCGGGCGGGAGAAAGCGACACCGACAGCCACGGAAAAACAGACCAGAAGGGCCGTTCCCGTCATTGCAAGGCGAGCGGGGCGGCCCGCAGGCAGCCGGGAAAGCAGGGAATGGACAAGGCTGTTCAGGGCCATGCAAGCGCTCTCTCGTGTTGGTGCGTGATAATTTCATGCTAGCGGTGGCCTGATGGCTTAAAAATGGGCACGAAATGCCGGTCAAAAATTGCCCGGTGGCAATTCCGTGGCGGTCTGCAGACAGGACGCAGAAATGGCGGAGTGTGGGCAGTTAACGGTATGGCTCAGAGCTGGAACACGCTGGCGCAGTTACGGACGGGGCGCAGGGCCTCGCACCGTGCCCTGGCAGCTTCAATTTCCTTGGCATTCATGACCTTGACACTGGCGGGCTTCATCTGGAAGCGATTCTTGGTCGTGATTAGAATATCCGCTTCGACCTGGTAGAGCTGGTCGGTCTGGGTCCAGGCATTTTCGCGGCCAATCAGGACCACCCGAAGCCCCTCCCCCTTGATCATGCGCGGCCACTGACTGACCAGACCCTCGTTATCGCGCAGCTCGACGGAGAAACCGACATCGGCCTCCTTGAGGGCAGGGATCTCCCAGAACTGAACAATGAAGGGCGTGTAGGCGCCGATTGTTGCTTCGACCGGGATGCCGAGTTCGGTGGCGGCAAGATTTTTCAAAGCACCCTGGTCCGCCGGACCCATCGGGCAATCATTGGCAAGAATGAATTCGACCAACTTGGGGCGCTGGTAATTGCTCCCCTTCCAGTCGATCCGCCCTTCACCGCCGCTGCAGGGGAAGCCCATCGCCAGCCAGGCGGAACTGCGTTCAAGGCCGGCCTCGCCAGCGCGATTGACGCAAGGGCGCATGAATTTTGTCACCATATAGCGGTTGGAAGGACTCATGATCGGCATGCCACCAGCACCGCCTTTGACGGGTTGGCAAAGGTCAGAGGGCGGAACGACGGTGCCAGCACCGAGTTTCAATCCGTCCGATCCAGACGCAGGGACGGCAGGCGATGCGGGCTGGGACGGGGCGGTGGCAGCTGATGGTGAGGACGAAGCCGTAGCCCCGGAACCCGTTGCGACACTCCCGGCAAAGGGCTGAGCATTGGCGGCCATCAGGGGGCCTGATTGCTGAGGAGACGGGCGCTGGACGTCGCCTCTGTGGGCTCCGGCCGTCCTGCTCTTCGTTAACTTCGATTTGGCATGGCGCAACGTCGTGCAACCGCCAGCAAATGCAGCGGTCAGCAGAAGGCAGAGCAGGCGCCTATGGTTGAATGAAATCCTCATGGCCGGTTTTTCGTCTCTTTTCCAGATTCCTCAAGGGCACTGGCCCCTGGCCAGGAATCCTCGAGGGGTAAATCAATCAGGCAGATCACCGGACTCATAGGGGAATCCATGATTTTTAACTTAAATTACAATATGATATGAAGCAACACAAGCCGCCCAGAGTGGATCACTACAGCATGCCAGAAATCATTAGTTTATAGCCGATCCGCGATTGACAAAGAGATTTCTATTTAATATCAACACTCCTGCTTTGCTGAATAGCTTCAAAGCATAGAATTGAATAGTCCCGGCCACGATGGGGAGCCCCGGAGTGGCAGGTTGTTTCGTCAGGAGGATTCATGGCATCGGTGCAACTTCGTCCAGGTGACACGCTCAACATCGTATGGACTTCGGTCCAGGAAACTCCACTCGGCTTGAAAGAAGTCGAGTCGAACTTTGCTTTCACCTATGACGAACTCCTCGCTCGCCTCAAAGCAAAAGGCCGCACTGGCAAATCGCGCCGCTCGGGTACCGATGGCGCACGCTTCAGCCGGATTGTGGCACTGGCCACCAACGCAATGCGCAAAGGCAAATGGTCTACTGGTGCTGACATCGACCGTGACGTCGTGTTCAACAAGCTGATGCGCAAGTTCAACGAACTGGAAAACCATGAGTACGCCAATATCACCGCCAACGCGCGTGAAGCCCTGGCTGAACTCCATGACAGCAAGTACCTCAAGCCGAACCAGAAGAAAGACTTGAAAGCCTCCCTCGACGCAGCCAACATCCCTGTAGGCTGATTGCAGGAGGCGTGACATGGCAGGCGAAGATCGTTCTTTCCGGATTCTTGGAATCAACCATCTTGGCCTGGCCCCCAAAGACGCAAACAAGGCCCGGACGTTCTTTACGAGCGCTCTGGGCCTTGGTTTTTTGGGCGAAGAACTGGTCAGAGAACAAATGACCAACACCGTGATGATCGACTCCGCGCACGCAACATCAGCGACGATACCGACCGGCAGGCCCATGCTGGAAATCTTAGAGAACGAGTCCGGCAAAGATGGGCCAATCGCGGCCTTTCTGGCCAAGAAAGGCTCCGGGATCCATCATGTCGCGCTGCAAGTGGACAATGTCGACCATGCGATCTCCTGGATGAAACAAAAAGGCGTCCGCCTGATTGACGAGTCTGCAAGAAAGGGCTCGCACAACACAAAGATCGCTTTCATCCACCCAGAAGCCACTGGCGGACTGCTGGTGGAACTGGTGCAGCAACTTTAATGCCCGGCCTGATTGATCAAGCCAGGGACTTCCTGCGACAGAGAGCCAATGCAAAACCGGCCGTGTTTATGGTGGCCGGGAGTGGCTTTCGTGATGCGCTGCCCGCATTGACCGATGAAATCAGGATTCCGATGCAAGAAGTACCGGGCCTGCCAGCACCGGCGGTGGCAGGGCACGGGGCGGATCTGATCTTCGGAAATTTTGCTGCGGGCGCACGCAAAATCCCCGTCATGATCGCCACAGGACGTGTCCACATTTACGAAGGACGTTCAGCCGGCGATGTCGTTTTTGCTACACGACTGGCTCATGCGCTGGGTTGCAGCCACGTAGTCCTCACCAACGCCGCAGGCAGCGTGAATCCAGAATTGAGGCCAGGGACCTTGATGGCCCTTGCGGACCAGATCAACATGACGGGGCACAACTGTGAAAGCGGCCCGAAGCCTGCGGGCCAAGCCGTTCAGTTTACCGACATGACCGAAGCCTATGACCCTGATTGGCGTAGTCGGGTGCTTGCAAAAGCAGGTCTGCTTGAGGGCGTCTATGCGGGACTAACCGGCCCGAGTTACGAGACATCCGCGGAAACACGCATGATGCGCCTTCTGGGCGCAGATGTTGTCGGCATGAGCACCGTGCAGGAATGCATTGCGGCACGCACGCTCGGGATGAAAGTCTTTGGCCTTTCGCTGGTCACCAACATGGCCGGGGGCCTTGGCAAAGGGAAGCTCGACCACCACGATGTCCTCGCATTGGGGCGGGACAAGCAACCTGAAATGCGCGGGGCGTTGACCAAAATCCTGGCAGAGATCAAATCTTCCGTCCGTTAATGGATCTCATCCCGCTTCTGCAAAAGCTGCGCAGCAATACTCACTGCAATCTCGGCTGGTGCATTGTTGCCGATCGGCAAGCCAATGGGACAATGGATGACGCTGACTTGCGCTTCAGTAAAACCTTCCTGAAGCAAATTGGCACGCAGCGTCCGCGCCTTGGGGACACTACCGATGACGCCAAGAAATGCGGCGCTGTCGCGCTTGAGAATTTGACGCACGACTGGCAAGTCCGTCGCGTGACCCTGGGTGATGCACAGGTAAAAAATGTTTTCCGGGAGTTTCCAAACATAAGCAGGAAGGTCTGGCGTCAGAATTTTTTGCAAGTTGGGGCGATCCGGGATTTTTGCCAGCCACTCTTCGCGGTGGTCGATGCACCAGACGTTACAGTCGAATCCACAAATCAGGGGGACCACTGCCTGGGCGACGTGACCGGCGCCAAACACAGCGATGTTCCAGGCACGGTTGGCAGCAAGTTCATAAAAGACCGTCGCGGCACCGCCACAGACCATACCGAGATCCTGCTGAAGGTCATAACGAACCATTTCCGGAGCCGGCGAGGTCGTGGATTCGCTTGCAGAAGCAGAAGCGATCATTTTTTTGGCGTGCTCGATGGCCCGGGCTTCAAGGCGTCCTCCGCCCACTGTTCCCCACAGCAATCCCTCGGCACCGACAATCGCCTTGGCACCGATATCCTGGGGCACATGCCCTTCCGGCTGCACCAAAGTCACCGTGACGAACGTCTGCCCGTGGCGGGTAAGTTCAGCGGCCTTGGCGACATAGTCCCGGATAAAACGGCTCAAGTAGAACCCTCCTTGACGGGGGATTCCCATCTGGCAAACGCCGCAGGCGAAAGGCCTCGCAGAACACGTTCTGCAGTCGCCGGAATTGCCATTGGGACGATCACATTTTTTTCACCGCCGGCTTCGCGCCAGGACATGACAGCGTCACGCACGGCCGTCCAGACGGAGAGCGACAAAAGAAGGGGCGGCTCACCAACAGCTTTGGTGCCACGGACATTGACAACATTGCCTTCGTTTTCAATCAAGTTGACATTGAAGACGCGCGGTGTGTCCTGGCTGCTTGGGATTTTGTAGGTACTCGGAGAATGGCTCACCAGAAGCCCATCGTTGTTATAAACGAGGTTCTCGGTGGTAACCCACCCCATCCCCTGGATAAACGCCCCGGTCACCTGACCTAAATCAAGTCCGTGATTTACCGGACGCCCAAGGTCCATCAAGATGTCGACCCTGCGGACTTTGACTTCACCCGTGAAACGATCCAGCTCGACTTCACTCGCAGCCACGCCCTGTGTGTAATAAAGAAACGCCTGGCCTTGTCCCTTCAGCTTGTCAAAACCAAGTCCGGGAATGCGAAAGTGGGCATATTCACTGAGTGAAATACGATTCAGGTAGGCTTCGCGCAAAAGCTCTGCGAACCCAATCGAGAATTTGCCACCGTCCACGTGCACTCGTCCGCCAGAGAAGTTCACGCGTGCGAGCGACGCCTCGCAATCCTGCGCCGAAACCTGGATCTCTGGCATCGTGCCAAGGCCAGCGGTCTTGCTGGCCCAGGAATCCGATGGGATATCCTTCAAGCGCACGGCGACTGCACCCAGGCGACGGCGCAGTGCGATGCAGGCGTCACGCGCCGCAGCACCGTTGATATCAGTACCACTTGAGGCGGCAGTAGGAGACGTATTGGCATTTTTTTCAGTCGAAGTCGGCATGACGCGCACTGCCGAGAGAGGCAGGCCCAGCTCTTCAGCAACGATGGCAGCAATGCGGACATTGACCCCCTGCCCCATTTCGACCGCTCCGGTCGAAACCTGGACGGTGCCGTCTGTATGAAGGACGACCAGGGCGTTGCCCTGGTTCAAGAAACGCGTGGTGAATGAAATGCCAAACTTGACCGCAGTCAGCGACAGGCCACGGGGGTTGAGGCCATCTTTACGGGCACGAATGTTCCATTCGCGCAGGGCTGCACGACGGCTGCGGTAGTCGCAGTCTTCCTCAAGACGGGAGAAAAGCCCGGGTAACATGTTGTTGTCGACACGCTGGCCGTAATGGGTGATGTCCTGACCGGGCCCGTAACAATTCAACTTGCGGACGTCGAGAGCATCCCGCCCCGTAACACGGGCAATGTCCTCGATCACGGACTCGATCAGCGCCACACCTTTTGGTCCGCCAAACCCACGAAAAGCTGTGTGCGGGTGGTAGTTCAGGCGGCATACTTGACCGCGCACACGCATGTTGGCGATGAAGTAAGCGTTGTCGCTGTGAAGCATGGCGCGTTCCATGATCGCAGTCGACAGGTCGGCATAAGCACCACCGTCAGAGTAGAGCATGGCGTCAAGCGCAAGGATCCTTCCCTCTGCATCAAAGCCGCATTCATAGTGAATCTGAAACGGATTGCGCTTGCCCGTGATGATCATGTCGTCATCTTTGGAAATGGCAAGTCGTGCCGGGCGGCCACTTTTTTTGGCAATCATAGCCGCATAGGCGGCAATTGGCGCAGCCTGTGATTCCTTGCCGCCGAATCCGCCACCAAGACGCTTCGCGATGCAAACCACATCCTTCAGCGGCAAGCCGCAGGCCTCTGCCACAACATGCTGGGTCTCTGTCGTGTGCTGGGTAGAGGAATGGACTTCAACCTGGCCGTCTTCGCGCGGGTAGACCAGCGCTGCCTGGCTTTCCAGGTAAAAATGATCCGCGCCCTGGATCTTTACGACACCGGATAGTTTATGAGGAGCTTTTGCAAGAGCTGCGGCCGCATCGCCCCGGATAATGGCACGTTCCGAACCAATAAAACTGCGCGCGGCGACTGCTGCATCAACCGTCATGATCGCCGGAAGTTTTACCCATTCGACGATGACCGCGGCAAGCCCACGTTGAAGGGCTGTCTTCGACTCCGCGCCCAAAACAGCCACCACTTCGCCAGCGTAGTTTACTTCACCGTCTGCAATGACCGGCTGGTCCTGAAAGATCGTGCCCCACGCATTATGGACCACATCTGCGGCTGTCACACCACAGATGACACCGGGGACTTTGAGGGCCGGACCAATATCCAGTCTTTTGACTTTCGCACGGGCGTAAGGGCTGTAAACCAGCCCGCAAAAAAGCTCGCCCTTTTGCACGGGGCGATCATCAACATACTCAGACCGGCCACTCACATGAGTGGTCGAGGAATCGTGCGCAGCGCTGCCACGATATTCAAGCAGCTTCGGAATAGCCGCGGGTACGTCTGGAAGCTTGCCATCACGGGCCATGAAGAATCTCCTCGCCGTAACGACGGAAAAGATTTGCCGCCAAGACCCGGCGGTAGGCGGCCGTTCCCCGGACATCGCTTAGGGGAGAGATCGATTCGGCGATCAACTCCGCAACTTCCTCGATGCGTTCAGGCGTCAGGATAGTCCCGCGCAGGCTTTCTTCCGCTGCAGGAACACGGACAGGTGTGGCAGCAACGCCGCCGTAAGCGATGCGTGCCGACTCCACACGCCGGGCCGTGCCACGACCGCTCAGGGCAAGGGAAAAAGCGCCACTGACCGCACTGATATCCAGGTCCTTGCGTTGACTGACTTTGTACAGGCGCAGGAATTCTCTCGCCCCCGTACGGTCGAAAGAAATGTGGGTGATGATTTCACCTGGCTGCTTCGCCAGCTTTTTATACCCCAGATAGAACTCGGTCATTGGCACGGTGCGCTTCACAACAGGGCCTTTGCCGCCTGGGCGAGAAGCCAGATGGATGGTACCGCCAGCAATCAAAAGAAACGGCAGCGTATCCCCGATCGGCGAGGCATTGGCGATGTTCCCGGTCAAAGTCGCAACGTTCTTGATCTGGGGAGACGCGAACAAGTTCAGGAAACGTGCAAATTCCGGTGCAACATCCTCTGCCTCGCGGCGCAGCCGCGACAGCGTCACGCGCGCGCCAACCGTCAGGCCAGTGCGCGTCTTCTTCACAGAATAAAGCTCCGGGATCAGGTGCAGACTGAGAATCGCCTGCGGCATTGGCTTGCCCTTGTTTACCTGGACGCCAATGTCGGTCGAAGCCGCCATGATGCGGGCGTCAGGATTTTCAAAGGCGAAGGTCGCAGCTTCTCGCAAGGAAACGGGGGCAAAAAACTTCACCCCGTCGTCCTCAATGCGCAGAGATTTTTTTCCATGGGCGATCAAATCCGCGCTGGCAGCCGGATCCAGGTAACGCCCGGAAACGGAGTGGCTTTTGCTTGCCCGCGCCTTTACGGCAGCATCCAGAATCGGCTGATACCCCGTGCAACGGCAAAGGTTGCCCGTGACGTAATTGTTGGCGGTTTTGGCATCGACCTGGTCGTGTTTTTCAAACATGCCGGTCAGGGCCATGATGAAACCCGGCGTGCAATACCCGCACTGGGAACCGTGGCACTCCTTCATGGCTTGCTGGACTGGCGACAGTTCCGCGCCGTTCTGGATCCCCTCGACGGTGACAACGTGGGACCCGTCCATCTGGGCTACCGTGGCGATGCAGGAATTCATGGACTCGAACTGCAGCGGGCCAGAGTCTTCCTGCGGAAAACAGCGCAGCACCGTGCAAGCTCCGCAATCCCCTTCTGCACAGACGATTTTGGTGCCGGTCATGCCGGCTTCCTTGCGAAGCCACTCCGCCATCATCATGAGGGCTTCGCGACCCCGCACTTCCCGGCGATGGCCATTCAGATAGATCAGTGAGTAATCACGCATAGAGACCATCCATAGCATGGTTCCCCGGCAGGGCTAAAGGGGCCTTTACCGCTGCACGGCAAACCGTGCCGTCACACTGACCGACACGTCCACAGCCTTGGCCTGGACAACGGGAGCCGGGGCGGAGTCGCTGTCCTCTGCGACAGCAGACGCCTCCATCATGGGCATGGCGGCCTTATACTGTGGCCCACCAAAGTAACCCCCACGGCCGGCACTTTCTGCGACTTGCAGCAATTCACCGACCTTCACGCCGCCTCCTGCCGCAACGCGGGCAGCCTTGGCGACGGCGTTTTGGGTGGCCGTCTCCAGGCATGCCTCACGCTCGGATTTCATCTTCTCGGGCGAAACGAAGGTTTCCAGACCACCCACACGCTCCGCGCCAGCGCTGCTGGCAGCAGCGATCACTTCGCCCAGTCGCGCGATATCAGATGTTTCAAAGCGCGTGGCCATCGTCGCACGAAACCCCTTTTTCACCCATTTCTTGTTCTGGAATTCACGCTCTTCCTCGACGGAATAGCCTTCTGTTTCAGGGGTGTATTCAGGCAGGTTAAGGGCCTTAACAGCGGCTTTCACCTTTTCATGTGCCTCGATCACCTTGGTCGACGCTTCTTTTGGCGTCGGATGCACCGCCGTGGACGCAACGAGCACCGCACCACGATCTTGCAGGACCTTGCGCAGGCATTCACCACTAACAGAAATTCCGGAGTCCCCTTGGACGGGTGCTGTGGGCGGATGGATCGGCGCGGACTTGGTACAACCACCTGCGATGGTGATTGCAACGAACAAAAAAGAAGTTACCAGCATCCTGAACATCACGTGTCTCCTCCGTAACCAGAGAAAACTATCGCACTAATTGGGCTATGGGTCCACATCCCCGCTACCGGTTTTACCTTTGACCACGGCAATGGCCGCCGCCAACGCACCGCCTCCCCAGCCCATTCGTACAATCCAGCGATCAACCGGAAAAAGACGGATCGCCAGGAAAATCAAATAACCGGCGGCAACAGGGCGTAACATACCCCAAAGGACGGGCGCCCACTCGTGTTCGGCGAACCAGAAGAAAACCCCTGTCATGAACAAAGGAACCAGAAACAGGGGGCGCATCAGGTCGCGCAAAGCACCGAACGACGCATCACCGAGGCTAGTAGCCGACTGATCTGCGCCCTCATAGCGTTTGGGTAGACCGGCCAAACCCAGCTTGATCAAACGCTCGCTGACCAGATGCTGCTCGTCCACATTCGCACGCCACCCCGCAAGGCAAACCGCAGCCGCCACCAGCATTTTCGTTCCGGCAAAAAGAAACACCATCCGCCACAAGAGGTCCGGCGTAAGCGCCACGACGTCCTGCAGGAGGCGACTATAATAAGCAAACAAGCGTTGCAACTGCTCCTCACCAAGCGCCAGGCCGTAGACAAGAAACAAGATTGCAACGGGCTGAAGCACGCCCCAAAGTGCCAACAGGGCGCCGCCCACCACTGCACCGATTACATTGGCTCCAAAGACAAACGTTGAAAAAGAAAACAACAACCCCTGCGCTGCGATGGCCAGCATCGGCAGAAGTTTTTTTCCGGCCGGGGAAAGCGACTTGAGCAAAGCCGCGATGTTTGACACACGCAGCGGCAAGATCCGGGCGTCGCCCGCACTGCGATTGAGTTTGATCACGCGTGTCAGGAAGAGAGCCTGGTTAATCGACAGGAAAGTCCCCGACAGGGGAATTTTCATGCCATGAAGCAAACTACCAAGACCGACCTCCGCAATTCCGAGGGTCCCGGCGTAGAAGCCCACCACCTTTGGATCTGTTGGGGTCAAGCCACACGGCCCTCATTCTGGCGGTCAAAAACACAATTGCCGCCAACGTAAAGCTTTTTCAGCAGACGGTCGTCCCCGTGGACAATCGTCGCAAACAGGCGTTCCGTGGCGCTCGAGGCCCTCTCTAAGCGCTCCCGCAGAAGGTCCTTGCCCGCAAAAGACAACACCTGGAAGTCCGCCTGCTTTCCGGACTCAAGACTTCCAGCCCGGTCGTCCATGTGCAGGGCTTCTGCACCGGCAAGAGTGGCCAGGTAAAGAAGGGCCGCAGGGTCCGGAGCCTGGCTGAGCAACGCCTGGATCTTGTAGGCCTCGAGCATGGTCACCCAAGGGGACAAGCTGGTCCCTGCCCCAATGTCGCTGCCTAGCGCCACTTCCACTCCTGCGTCGCAGGTTTTCTTGAGGTCAATCAATCCGCTGCCAAGAAAAGTGTTCGAAGTCGGACAGTGGACCACCGTCGCACCATGCCGGGCGATGCGGTCACGTTCCTCTGCAGTTAACCAGATGCCGTGCCCCAGGAGCGTCCGTTCGTTCACAAGGCCGAAATCTTCGTAAATGCTCAAGTAATCCTTGGCCGCAGGAAAAGCTTCACGGACGCCTTTGAGCTCGCCCTCACACTCAGAGATGTGGGTCTGGATAAACGTATCGCGATGCCGCCCATGCAGGTCGGCAAGCGCCTTCATCTGATCCCGGGAAGAAGTCAGCACAAAACGCGGCGTCACCGCATAGAAAAGACGCCCGTCACGCTTGTGCCACTTGGCAATCAGCGCCTCCTGGGCCTCAACATCGGCTTGCCAGGGCATCAGGACACCCTGAGGGGCGTTAACGTCCATGCTGGTTTTGCCCACGACACCACGCAGGCCAGAACGGTGTAACGCTGCAAACAAGACCTCAGCAGCCGCTGGATGCACGCTGCTGAAGATTACGCTCAGGCTGATGCCGTTACGGGCAAGCTCTCGCACAAAACGTACGGCGACATCACCCGCATAGGCTGCATCTTGAAAGCGCGACTCAGCTGGAAAAATATAGCTTTCAAGCCACTGGATCAGGTGCTTGCCGTAAGAGCCAATCGCATCCATTTGCGGAAAGTGCAAATGCGCATCAACAAACCCAGGCACCAGGATCCCGTCGCCGTGATCTTCTACGCGGGCCACGGGGTATTTGCCTTTCATGACGGCAAAAGCGCCCGCATCAATGATCGCGCCCGCAACTTCATCCACCACCAGCGCCGCGTCGCCCACAGCCTCAAAGACATAGCGGTCACCAAGGCGCCCCCGGCGTATTGTCCCGCTTGAGCCGGGGCCACCGTGGGTCCCGGAACTCACTTTGCTTTTCGTGTGCCACATTTCTGCGGCCCGGTGGATTACCGGCATGAAAATCCCCGAACAAACTTTCAGTTTCCCCCAGCGACCAGGAGTTGCCTCTTGGACCGGGGTTACGAGGGGACGATCATGAAGGGTTTAAACCGATTTGCCGACCTTTTTTTTCAGGAAACCGGGCTCGGAAGGTCAATCAGCAGATTCATGCAGAACTTCCTTGATTTTTCGCTCAAGTGCCCCGTCGATCCCCCCCGGGAAATCACAATGCTCCCCGGAACGCAGGATCTCCGATTTCACGGGGAAACCTTGCGCCTGATAGTAACTAATGCCTTCTTCGACCTGATCCAGCAAAAAGTCTCCGGCCGTGGAAAGCCATGACAAACGGAAAGACTTGATATCCTCCTGACCCATATCCAACCGGCTCTGCCAATTTTCAGGACCCCCACAGAGCATGACCGCCCCACTCCGATAGTAACGACCGTACAGCGGAATAAACTGTCCGGTAAGGAACTGGCTGCCCCCCGACACACCAGAAAAGTAGACCCGGTTCAAATCGATGTCGTACTTTTTTGCGATTTCGTTCTGGATCAATTCGTGAAGAAACCGGGCGTTTTGTTCCCCCTGACGATACCACCGGCGTTCCGCGTTTGGTGCCAGGACAACAATTCCAATCAGGTCATGCTCAAGCCCAATGCGAACATTATCTTCAAACAACCATCGGTAATCCCCGCCACCGTCGCCGTGCAGGTGTATGGTCAGACCGTAAAGCTTCTGAGAAACATCAGCCGGAATCCTCGTCTTGTAATTGCTAGACTTTTGATTGCTGGCGGTAAAAGTGGCTTCCACCAGACCAGTTGCCCCACCGCGCCCACCAGACCCCCGCGCAGGAGGCTGTGCACCTTGACCAAAAGGCTGGCCTTGATATCCCGGAAGGTCCCGCCCACCGTTTGATTGCCCGGGAGCAAGCTGCCCTGGACTCCGGCGCGACGATTCAACGCCACTTCCGCAGGAGGCAATCAAAACCGAAATCATCGCAATGGCATGGCGCTTTGACACAACCTGTGAATCGTGCAATCCGCATACCAGCGTAAATATATGTCAACCAGCCGTAACAACAGCGAAATTCAGGTCGCGATCGGGGGGTATTCAGGGGTTTCTGGTTAACCCTTGATCAGTCTGTCTAAATTTTGGGAACTGCTCCACACAACTGCGCCTGCAACGACCTACACAAGAAAGTTAGCAATTAGCCGGCCCGCACAGCCCTGACCAGCTGAGCTACCTGCGACCCTTTGCTTTTCGCTCAGCGCCGGGAAACCTTTGTCCGCAAGCCCGGGCGCCCGTTTAATCATCGTGTACTTGGCAAATCCTGCCCGGACATCACGGAGGATACAGTGACATCATATGTCAGGCGCAGTGATGGAGAGCAGTTAATATCAGTCTCTGACCGGCAATCCATTGATCTTGCAACTGACCTTTAAACTCCTTCCGGCGCCACTCTTGTTACACACGATGGCAACCGGATTCTGTCCCATTTTTAGACGCACGGTGGAGGTGATGATTCGAGTCAGCTCGGGAATCTCTTTACCTGAAGCCATCGAACCAATCCTGCAGTTGACCGTGATGCCAGATGTGCAGGTTCCGGAAATTTTCGCGGACTTCTTGTCGACATCACCGTCGTATTTTTTGATCATCGACCAAAGTTTTTCAGCGCTTGAACCTTCTTCGGCGTCCCCAGCCTCATCCTGATCTGAGTCAGCATCATTGGATTCTTGTTCGCCCGCAGCGATTTCCTTTTTTCCATTGACCAAGCAGGCGCTCCGCCCTGCGCTTGCAGGACAGTCGACGGACAGGGAGTTCGGTCCCGTGCGCAGCAAAATCTTGAAAGGCCTGAGCAGTGACCAGAGCTTTTCGTCATCGTATGGCTTCGTCGCTGCGTCGTCCCCGATGTTACATGTGACGCCAGCGAAACCAGACAAGCAGTCGATGGTTACCACCAATCTGTCATCCTCGTTCTGCGCCACGCCAGCATTTTTAAGGAATTTAAACAGTGCAGCACTGTTCGGGTATTTCGAACCTGCGGCGGCTGCATCAAGGTCAGCCTGGTTCCCCGCGGTTGATTTGCAAGAAGAAATGTTAGACAGCAACCAGAGAGAAACCACCGCTGACAAAAGTGAGCTTTTCATGGAGGGTCCCCAAGTTTAAGCGCGCAAAGATAGCGTCGTTAAATGATGCTGCGATTTTAGACACCGAGATAATTGAAGTCAAATATTCGCATGATTCCCGGCCGGCCCTCTTTGGTTAGAAACTGATTTAGGATGAGATAGCAATCGCGAAGGCATTCCTCGTGATGACAACGTCCCGGCTGACTGAGTGCCGACTGGCGTGTAGACTAAGTCCACGGCCCGGAAATTACCTGCGATGTCTTTCCAAACAACCGGACGCCTTGCTGGGGATTAACGCGATGTCGATGAAAAGCCTGTCGCAATTTGCCGACCGTTTTTTTGCCTTGAGGGCCAATCAAACGACTATTCAGACAGAGGTCAGGGCTGGACTGACCACGTTCCTGACCATGGCTTACATCATCTTTGTAAACCCCTCGATCCTTGGCAACGTCATCAAAATCCCAGGGGTGGACCTGCGTCCTGAACTCCTGACCACGACAGCCATTGCCACAGCACTGGCAACAACTCTGGTCGCGCTGATCGGCAAATACCCGTTTGCGATCGCCCCTGGCATGGGCCTTAACGCCTACTTTGCGTTCTCCGTGGTCGCTGGACAGGGGGTACCCTGGCAAACGGCCCTTGGTGGTGTCTTCATTAGTGGCGTCGTTTTTCTGGTGATCAGTGTGGCGCGGATCCGCGAGCTGATCTTCACCGCGATCCCGATGGAGCTGAAGCTGGCCACTGCCGGTGGGATCGGCATGTTCCTTGCCATGATTGGTTTCACCAACTCAGGAATCGTCGCGGATCATCCGGCGACGCTGGTAACGCTGGGCAATCTTGCTTCGAAGCCGGTCGTGGTCTCGCTGGTGGGGATCATCGTCACAACCGCCCTTATGGCACGGCGTGTCAAAGGATCGATCCTGATCGGCATCGCAACGGCGACCATTCTTGCCATTGCCACCGGCGCTCCAGTGTTCGAGGGCAAGCCCTTTCAAGGTTTTCCCGATGGAATCATCGCAGCTCCGGTCTGGCCAAAGCACCTGTTTCTGGCGATGGACCTCAAGGGAGCGATGGCTCTAGGCCTTGTTCACATTGTCTTCACATTCACCATGATCGAACTCTTTGACACTGCCGGGACGCTCGTCGGAATCTCGCAAAAGGCGGGCCTTATGGACAGCAAGGGAAACTTGCCACGGGCTTCACGGGTTTTCGCGGCAGACGCCACTGCCAACATGGCGGGAGCGGTGCTAGGCACAAGTCCCATGACTACCTATATCGAAAGTGCCGCCGGCATTGAGGAAGGCGGAAAGACCGGGCTCACCGCCCTCACGGTCGCCCTGCTCTTTGCTGCCAGCATCATCTTCTGGCCCCTTGCGAGTGTCATCCCGGCCCATGCCACTGCACCGGCCATGATTGTGGTTGGCTGCATGATGATGGGAAGCCTTGCCAAAGTGAGCTGGGGAAATCTTTTGACCGCCCTGCCCGCTTTCTTGACCATGGTCCTGATGCCGCTAACGTACTCCATTTCAAACGGCATCGCCGGGGGAATCCTGTCGTGGTGTGCCCTGCACCTGCTGACGGGACAAGCCCGGAAAGTCCATTGGATCATGTATTTGCTTGCGGGCATGCTGTTGTTGAAAGTCCTGGTTTAAAGGACTTCAGGGGAAATGGAATGAAAATATCTGAACGCATGCAAATCCCGGATCATGAACTTGAATTCAGCTTTGCACGCAGCGGTGGCCCCGGCGGCCAGAATGTCAACAAGGTAGCAAGCAAGGCGATCCTGAGATGGGACATGAACGCCAACACCAGTATCCCTGACGCGGTCAAAGCCCGCTTCCGTGACACATTCGGCAACCGCATCGCAGGCGAAGGCGAGGTCGTCATCGCCAGCGATGAGTACCGGGACCAGCCTCGCAATATGGAGTCGTGCCGTAGCAAACTTGCGAGCATGCTCCGCTCTGTCGAAAAACCACCGAAAATACGCCGCGCCACCAAGCCAACAAGGGCCTCGAAGGAAAGGCGCATCTCAAGCAAGAAGCGGACTTCCGAGATCAAGGCTGGACGACGCCAGAAATTCGATTGACCGGCAAGGCGATTACCGCTGTGATGTCTCCACAGGAGCCCCTCCCCATGAAATTTTTCAAGTGCCATTTTTTTGCCATGCTTTTCCTGGGGATCAGCCACCCCGAAATGTCACTGGCAGCTTCTGGCGGCATCAGGATGCATGCTACTTTTTCGGAAGCGGAACATGATCAGCGGCCGTGCGATGTCGTGTTCGCTCGGAAAGACCATGACGTCGATTTTCACATACTTTCCCATCCTCGCGGTGCTGTGATCCATTTCATGGGAGATGATGGCTTTTTTAGCCAGACCAATCTTGTTGCACAGCGCGGCTATGATGACCTGTATCTTCAAACATCCATGAAACATGAAGATTTACCCGGGGTGGAATTCAAGATTCACGCAGAGGGGATCTACAGCGTCGACCTGGTGCTTCTCGACTTCAGCATCGTAGCGGTAGACAAGTCCGCGCCCACACCAACGCAACTGTGCACTGCAAAAGCCCGCTTTTTCGCCAATCGCTGAATTACACCGGAACAAATGAATGTCGCGGCCACACCGGAACGCGATTTGCTTGCCCTCCTGCGATTGACGTGGAGACGTCTTTGCCGTTTTCAACCGTCTGCACAGGAGGAATTTCATCATGAACCCTTTTCCACGAGTAAAAGCCTTGGCCAGTGCCGTCTGCCTGACTGCTGCATACAGCGGGGTTGTTACAGACGCCTGGGCCAACAACAACCTTCCCGGATTGTTGGAGAAAAGAATCGAAGAATTCCGGACCAGCCTGGCCGACAAGGGCTATGAAACAGTGCGGGGCGGATTTCACCTGTTCAACATCGAGGATTGCAAGTACGCGATCAAAACAATCGGGAACTGCATGGGCAACAACCCGACTGCACCGTATGTCATACCAACCCTGCCGCGCTGGCCAGACGAATTTATCGACCCGAGCATGGAAGGGTTGATTGGCCCAACGGAACTGAACACCGGATGGACCTGGCGCATGGACCCGCAAGAGGCGATCGTCATCCTCGGGCAGCTACCCCCCAAGGCACGTTATTTTGGCTTGCAGTCTTACATTTTCACGCGTGACGTGGAGCCGAATCCGTCGGATCTCATATTTCAGACACTTGACGACGCATTCATGAAGAGCATCCTGTTCATGAGCGCACCCAATCCATCACGTCGCCTGGTTTTTGCAAGCGTGGGCGACAGCATCAACAACATGGTTATCGCGGATAAATCAGGGGAAGCCTTCGACCAAGACCGCTATTTCGTCGTGGCGTCGGACGCCAACATGGCGAGCGATCTGAGTGATGCCCTTATGGCCGCTGGCGTCCCGGATCGACGTGATATTTTCACGGAACCTCTTTCGCCATCGCTGGCACGGCTCGGCCTCGGCAACAAGGCGGATGACTTCATGATCCTCCTGCGCTACGCGATGCCAGAGGATGAAACCGCAGGCGAGGCCTGGCGCAAAAATATTCCCCTGGCCATCCTGCGCATCAGAAGTAAGAACCCTGCACACCTGACCCAGCCCTTTCCCTTACCGGAGCGCGGACAGCGGATTGGACGCTCCGAACTGGATCTTGCGGGCAGTGTGGACGCTGTTGTTTCAGCTGTGAAACAAAAATGGAACCAGCCGGATGCATCGGAATCACAATTTTTCAGCTTGCTGGAGAAAGTGGACTTGCTGGGCGAACATTGCCTGAAACGTCCGATGAACTGCCTGGGCGATACGGCTGATGCCGACTACCAGATCAGTCAGACCGTGCAGATTGATTCAGGCGAAGTGATTGCGGCGGTAGGCACACTTGGAACAGCGACTGGCAACGCGACCTACACCAGCCTTTCCGTCAACCGCATCCCGGAACTGGTCGGAGCCTCGAACCTTTCCGACCTGGATCTTTCGGGAACAGCCGCTGAGTACATAAGTGACGCTAATGCCAGCAAACTCTACGTCAGGTACTTTGCGCGCAATTGCGAAGGCATAAGCAACTGCATGGTGGTGAAAGAAGGCATGGTTCCCCTGGGAGGCCAGATGAAACTCATTCAGAGGAACTACCTGGTACCCGGTTCCGCACGGGGGCCTGACCCGAAGCAATTGGTCAACCCCAGGTTGATCGTCCTCAAACGGTGATGGCATCGCTGCTGGATCAATGCGCGGGGCATTCGAGCAGCAAAACTTCACCGAGCACAGGATCCAGCAATGAGCCGGATTGCGAACAAGCTGCATGCCAGTTGTTCGCAATTTCGGCATCTGTGCAGGCAGGCCTCGTCAGGGAACGGTGCCGAAGCGATTGGCTGGCAACAACTTGCATCAAACCTCTTCAACGAACGCCTTGTGCAAAACCTGGCAAGCCTCGTCTGCCTTGCTGCTATCCACCACACAGGAGATCTTGATTTCCGAAGTGGAGATCATCCTGATTTCAATGCCGGCCTGTACAAGCGCACCAAACGTCCTGGCAGCAACGCCAGCATGACTGCGCATTCCCACGCCAACCACGCTGACCTTGGCGCAGTCCGTCTCGACCCTTGCTTCTGCTTTGCAGACTGACTTTACCGCTGCAATGCTGCGCTCGACATCCCCACGGGTCGTAGTGAAACCGATTTGCATGGTCTGCCCGGCCCCTTCGGGAAGGTTATGAACGATGATGTCGACATTGACGCCGGCCTTGGCGACCGCACCAAAAACATCCGATACAGACCTCGAATCCGTGCCAACTCCATTCAAGGTAATCCGCGCGACATCGCGGTCCAGCGTGACCCCGGAAACGACTGGCGCTTCAAGATTGTTCTTGTCAAACAAGTTCATGACCCGGGTTCTCCTGTGATCGTCCGGAGTAAAGGTATTGCGAACCACAATCGGCATCTGGAACTTCGCGCCAAGCTCAACGCAGCGCGGATGAAGCACTTTGCTGCCCAGGCTGGCCATCTCCAGGGCCACCTCAAAATCCATGTCATCGATCAAACGCGCAGCAGGAACAACACGCGGATCGCAAGTAAACACCCCATCGACATCCGTATTGATCTCGCAAAACGCAGCTTCCACAGCAATCGCCAGCGCCACCGCACTAGTGTCGCTCCCACCCCGCCCAAGCGTCGTGATTTGCAAGGCCTCCGTGACGCCCTGGAAACCTGCCACCACGGGCACCGAACCACGCTCCCAGCATTGCTTGATCGCCTCCGTTTGGATGGATTTGATCCGGGCGCGGCTATGAAATTCGTCCGTAAGAATGCCCAGTTGATGTGACAAGAACGGTTCGGCGGGAACGCCTTCCGCTGCAAGTGCTGCCGTCATGAGGGCGACGGACACTTGCTCCCCCGACGCAACCGCCATGTCATAGGCTTTCGCTGGGGCGGCCGGATTGACTTCGTTGACCAGCGCTACAAGGCGATTGGTCTCGCCAGACATGGCACTGACCACGATGGCCATCCTGTGCCAGCCATCGCGATGTTGCCGGGCAATGCGCCGGGCTACGTTGCGGATTCGCTCCGGGGTGCCCACTGAGGTGCCGCCGTACTTCTGGACGACGACTGCAGAAGGCGCAAGAACAGAATACAAAGTCACTGCCTCCTCGACGGGCAAACCCTACATGCCCAGGGAGCCCTTGCGAACAAAGTCGGCAAGGTCGGTCGCACCGCGGGTGCCAGCGGCAATCGACAGGACGCCCGGAGCCGGGTTCCAGGCGATCATGTTCAGCCGGTCAGACGCATAAGTCTGATAAATCAACCCCTGAAAATTACCTGGCTCCGCTTTCGGCAGATCGCCGGTTTCCCCGGAGAGGGTATAGTGAAGGATCCGGTCACGCTTGTTGGGGTCCGTGTAAAGAACCACTGAAACCTTGGTGGAATCGTAATCAAGAACCGTTGCCCCTTCGATGGACATGCCCGCCGACTTGGCAGTCAGCACTTTCGGACGGAAACCAAGCTCCGGATAACTTCCCAGGTACTCTTTCACTTCTTCGATATTGTCAGAGGGCAAGTCGAGGCGTTCCTTGCCATCTTCAACCAGCGCAAGACTTTCGTAGCTCAGCACTTCCAGAACGTTAATGCCCGACTTGCGCGGAGCCCCCTTGTAAACCACAAAGAACACCACTGCCAACGCCACCCCGGCAAAGGCCAGCTGGCGCATGAAGCGCCCCCGCGCCTCAAAGCTTGAGATCTCTTCGATCCTCTGAGCCTCCTGGGTGTGCCGGACATCGACTGACGCCACCAGGTTTCTCAGTTTGTCTACGTCTTGTGCCGAAAGATTCAAATGTTGGACAGCCAGCTGAACCTGACCGCGCCGCAACCGGAATACCGAAGCAAGATCGTCAAATGAGGACACCGCCTTGCGGGCCTTTTCAAATTCACCGGCCACTGCAGCCGGAACTTCCTCGTCAACAGCCTCTGCCAGGTGCGCCCAGATTACCGCCGGAAAAGTCTGATTTTTAGAGCCATAAAAAGCTTCGCGTGCTGCCGCCAGCAACTGGGCCGTGTCCTTCACCGATTCCCTCGATCCGCTCAACAATACGGATGTTTCTTCAGGGCTGAATCCGCAAACATCCGAGGCCACAAACGCAAGCCGCGCGCGGCGATCCTTGATATGCGCCAGCTCTGAGACAACGGGATCAAGATGATCCAGACCTGCAGGCTTCACTGCCTGGTTGGCAAGGATCTCACGCGCAGCCTGCACCGCTAGCGTGAACGCCGGCGACTCATCTTCCGCGTGCTGCGCCAAGGTGTTGGCGACTTTTTTGAACGCCTCGTGCGTGATCCGGTGGGCTTCCCGTTCGTTCAATGTCACAGCGGCGCTGAACCGGTACACAAAGTCAGCCTCGGTGCAAAAGCGCTCCGCGTAAACATTGAAAAGCTGTTCCTGGTTCATGGTCCCGTCCCGTGTTCCGGAAAAGTGAAAATCTGGTTTATTTCACGCAAGGTTATGCCATCATGTTGTTCGTGATGCCATGACAACATGTTAGCAATCCGGCAATCGAACACGCAAGTGCATGGTCCGGAACGGCAGGAGGGAATTTGCAGCAGGGTTCCATGCGCAACTGGCTTGTGGTCGTGCCCGCCAGGCTGGCTTCCACGCGCCTTCCCGACAAGCCGCTCGCCGACCTGAATGGCAAACCTTTGCTGGCGCGCGTGGTGGACAACCTTGCCCCGCTGTCCGCCGCCGGTGCTGCGATCGTGGCAGCCATCGATGACCCCAAGACCGCTTCCGCCTGCCAGAGGAACGGCATCACCTTTCAGATGACCCGCGCAGACCATGCGACCGGCACAGACCGCTGCGCTGAGGTTGCCACCCAGCCGGGATTTGCCGACCGGACCTTCATCCTGAACGTCCAGGGCGACGAACCCTTCATTGATCCGCAGGATCTCATGGCCTTGTGCGCAAGGATTGAAGTTCAGGCAAGGTCCCGCGAAACTTTCCCCGCAACTTTAATGGGCAGCATGTATTTCCGCTGCCGCGACCAGGCCCGCTTTGCCTCTCCTGCTACCGTCAAAGTGGTTTGTGATGCGCAGGGCAATGCCGTTTACTTCTCGCGCAGCCAGATTCCCTGGGACCGCGACAATGCCGGCCTTCCCGCCGAAGACTTCCTTGTTCACATGGGCGTGTACGCCTTCCACCGGGACGCCTTGCAGGCGTTTTGCCGTCTCCCCCACGGCAAGCTTGAAGCTGTCGAAAAGCTTGAACAGCTGCGCGCTGTCGAGGCCGGCTGGCGCATCGTCATGTGTGAAGCGCGCAAGGAGTCGATCGGAATAGACACGCCGGAAGACCTTGCCGCTGCGCGCCGGAAAATGGGCGGTCATGGTTAATCTGCGAACGGACAAAGGAAGAAGCTTCCTCCGTGCAGCCGCGGTAGCCATAACGGCTTATTTCTTCACCGCGGGCACCGCCACGGCTCTGCCGATCGGATTTGGCCGGAACCAAGCAGACCTCGACTACGCCGAGATCACCGGCCAGGACTTCATCGTTTATTTCGACCGGGATACTCCCGAAGAGGGCCGTTTCACTTTCGCAGCCCTGAATGCGGCCCGCCCCCACCTGGAGAGGTGGTTCGGTGTGAAACGGGCACGCCCGTTACCGGTGATCATGTCGGCGGTCACCGCCAATGCTTCCTTCGCAAACTTCATCACGGACGCCCTCGAAATCCAAACGATGGGTCAGGTCGCTGATGGCGGCGGTACGCGCGCCCTGGTCTGGCACGAATACACCCACAATATGATGTATCGGCATATGGACAATATCTTTGGACCGCCCGGTGCGATCCTGCATTTGCCATGGATGCCGGTCTGGTTCATTGAAGGGCTGGCGGAAACCACGAGTGCTTCCGTGGGTTCTGATTTCCAGTCCAGCGTCGAACGCATTCACGCGCTAACTGGAAAATGGCCTTCCTACGACCGGATGCACAGCCTTTACGGATCGGATTTTTCAACGCGCGGCTATGCAGCCGCCGGAGCATTCGTCCAATGGATCCTGAAAACCCGCGGTGCCGACCGCCTGCCGGCCATGCTGGAACGCTTTCGCAGTCGTTCGATGCCATGGTGGTGGCCGTGGGCCGCCATTCCTGGCAACGGCTTCATGCCGATGGACGACAGCCTCGCCACTTTAAGCAGCGGGGGCCCCGCACCTGCGGATGCCAACACACCGAATGGGGATTTATTCGGACGCCGGCTCTACGATGAATATACCGCCGCCACCACCAAGTATCATCGCGGGGGCGTCACCAGGTCGCTGACCACCAGTGACGCCACCAAGGCAGGAGCCCTGTTGATGAGTGGCAATTTGCTATCCGCCATGCGCGACGGGCACTACCAGGATCCTGTGACCCAGAATGGCTGGCTGACGGAAATTACACCGGCGAAAGACGATGCCGGCGCGGACCAGACAAACCCCTTGGCGCGCACGGGGCGTCAGGGCAAATACCTGCAAACCTGGAGGTTGCAGGAGACAGGCGACCACCTGGTATGGATGGAGCAAGAAAAAAATGTTTCGCGGTTTTGTCATCGCCCCCAGTCGGGAAACACACCCGCGCAATGCCCGTTGGTCGCGCAGTTTCCTGAAACCATCGACTGGCTCGGTATGGGAAAAGCCCCGACCGGCAGTCATGAAGCGGGAGTCTTTCTTGTCCGTCGCAAGCATGGGATGACCAGCGACAGGGACGCAATCCTGCACTGGAGCCCCTCTCGCCCTGATGCACCGCCCGTTCCAGTCAAAGGCTTGGTGACCTCGGCCCGGGCGGTAAGCATGGTCCAGGATGGCGAGGACCTGGTGATGCTGGCTTCCGGCCGGAACCACCGCTGGCTCATCCGTTATAGTGGCAAGGATGGTGCCTGCCGCGGCATGTCGCGGATAGAGGACTTGCCAGTGCTCATGGAATCCCATCCGGAAGGCAACACCATCGCCTTCTGGGTGCCCGGCGGATATGTCGCTCGCAAGTTCCGTCCCGGCGACCTGGCAAAGGTTTTCCCCCCCGGCCCTTGCCGGCGCATCGACCAGCCGACGTCGCCATTGCTGGAAGCGGTTCGCGCGTCGACACGGGGAAGGCCGCCGGTCAGCTTTGCCGAGGCAATCAAACTGGCAAGTGCAGAGGACGCAGAGCCGAAGGCGAAATCTGATTCCGCAGGTGAACCGACCACTGAGGCGCCAGCGGACGACAAGGCACAAGTCCGACCCGCAGGTTGGCGCCCGCGCAGCGTCCTCGCCTTTCCTTGGATCGGCGCCGATGATGCCCTCGGTCCTCAACTTGGTGTCGTGTCGGTGCCACTCATGGACCACATGCAAAATGAAACCGTACGCGCAACATTCCTGGTCGGTGTAAACAGCCGCTTCCCCAACACTGACGTACGCGTCATATCCAACCGTTTCCTGCCGACCCTGTCGGTAGCGGTGTTCCGACAACAGACGTACAACGGCATCATCGCGGAGCAGCCAGGGAGCGATTTGTACGATCTGTCCTACCTGGACGAAAAGGGTGTACGCCTGGATACCGACACTTCCTGGGACTGGAGCAAAGACGGCTCGGCCAGCGTGGTGGAGCTGCAAACCGGGATCAAACGATCGGAGCTCAAACCCTACCTGGGGCCAGAGCGAGCCACGACCGGGGTGCTCACGGAAATCTCTGCCGGACTGGCGCGTTCAACGCGCTACAGCTGGCGGCGCCTTGTGGTCAGCCAGGGCGTTTCGGGGCGGCTTGCGCCGGGTGGCCTGAACAAGACGTTCGACTACAATGCCCTTGCTGCGCAGGCTGGGGCGTCTTTCGACCCGGGCATCCTGAAGTCAAGGCTTGGGTTTGGCATCGAAGGCGCCCGGACCCGCGGCAAGGCCCGGCGTGAGCTCCAGGAAGTCTACCGTCCACTAAAAACCTTTGTCCCAGGCAGTGGCGGCGGCCTGCAACAAAACAGCTTCCCGTTCACAGGCGAGGGCTGGCTCTTTGCCGGCCGCTACGGCGACTCTCAAGCGCGGGTCAAGGCCGACTGGACCCTGCCGCTGGTCGAGGACTTCGAGAAGCTGTTGTGGATTTTTTACGTGGACCGGCTCGACTTCACGGCGTTTCTCAACTATGGCGGGGCATGGCGGGGTTCCGCACCTCCGGCTGGCCGCCTGGTTGGTGCCCATGGCTACAACCTGGACCTGCAGCTGGACAACAAGGGCGTAAGGTTTAATGTTGGCGGTGGCATCGGCCAGGTCTTCAGCAAACCCCTGGAAAGCTACCTGACCCTGGGCTTTGACGCTTTGTTCTGAAACAAAAAACTTCTCGGAGTATCAAATGGCGGGCAACTCCTTCGGACAACTGTTCAGGATCACCACCTTCGGTGAATCCCACGGTGGTGCCGTTGGAGTCGTCGTGGACGGCTGTCCACCGCGCATGCCGATTGACCTGGGGGAGGTTCAGGCCGCCCTTGACCGTCGTCGTCCAGGCCAGGGCAAGCTGGTATCGCCGCGCGACGAAGCCGACCGGGTGGAATGCCTGTCGGGACTGCAGGATGGCTTGACCCTGGGAACCCCGGTTACGCTGATCGTCCGTAACACCGATGCCCGCCCCGGCGATTATGCCGCCCTGCGGGACGTGTTCCGCCCCTCGCACGCCGATTTCAGCACGCAGGCAAAATACGGCATACGCGCTGCCAGCGGCGGAGGAAGGGCCAGTGCCCGGGAAACCATTGGCCGGGTGGCGGCCGGTTCCATTGCCGAACAGGTCATGCGTAATGCCGTTCGGGGCATAGAAATCGTCGCCTGGGTCAGTTCCGTTCAGGACATCGAATCCAAGGTCGATGGCGGCACAGTTTCCCGTCCGGCGGTCGAAACCAGTCCCGTGCGCTGCCCGGACCAGGCGGCAGCGGCTCAGATGATCCGCCGGATCGAGGACATGAAAGCCGCCGGCGATTCCGTTGGCGGGACGATTCGCTGTGTCGTCCGCGGGGTCCCCGCAGGCCTCGGCGAACCTGTTTTCGACAAGATGGAAGCTGACCTTGCCAAAGCCATGCTGAGCCTTCCCGCTGCCAAGGGGTTTGAAGTGGGCTCTGGTTTCGCTGGCACGCTGATGACTGGTAGTCACCATAATGATGAGTTCCTGCCATGGGGCAAGGGCGGGAACGCTTCCCTCCCCGCCACTCCCCCCACTGCGACCAACCGTTCGGGTGGAATCCAAGGCGGCATAACCAATGGGGCCGACATCACCATGCGGGTTGCGTTCAAGCCAGTCGCATCGATTGGAAAGGCGCAAGCCACTGTAAATAAAGATGGAAATGCGGTCACCCTGGACGGAGTCCCCGGCCGCCACGACCCCTGCGTCCTGCCCAGGGCAGTACCCATGGTGGAGGCCATGGCCTGGCTGGTTTTGATCGATCATTTTTTGCGAAATAATTCCTTGCAATTGAGCACCCCAGAGGTATAACTGGCCGGTCGGTCAATTAACACTCTATCAGTGACGATGGGGGCTCGCATGAATGCGTCAGCCAAAAAATCATCAATGCTTTCGGTTAGTTGCGCTTCGCGGTTCCGGAAGATTCCTGGCCTTGTTCTGATTTCCCTGGCCATTGCGGCGATTTATGCCTGCGGTAAAGGTTCAGAACCGAAAAGCCGTCTGTTCCATGACGAAGACGATCCAACCCACAGCACCCTCAAGCACCAGTGGGGCGATGTAAGCGACCGCGAATACAAGAATTACATTGCGCCGTTGATCGGCGTCACCGACGAATACATGGACCCGGACAGCCCTCTGGTTGAGCGGTTGCAACACTGGATCGACCAGGTGGACGAAAACCTGCGCGCCCAGCACCCGGAACAAGTTGATGGAGTTCCGAAGCCGAAGGCGCGCGTCATCCTCAACCCTAGTTTGAACGCATTCATCGCCCCGATTCCCGTGTGCCACAAGATTGGCGTCCGGATCATCGGAAACGATGACTCGGAGCTCACCAGCCAGATCTTTTTCGACATCGGCGGAGGCTCCTTCGAGCTGTGGCCAGCCGGTCAGATGGAATGCATGCCTGCAGGAGACGACAGGGACTCCCTCGAGGAAGTCGCTACAGCGATCCGCGATTTCAACGATCGCGCCCCGAACGGCTGCAAGGTTACGCTGGAGAAAGAAGGTTCCAAGCCGGTCATCGCTCCCGGAAAGAACTGCGCGATGGACGCGGACACCGGTTCGCTTCGTGGATCGAACGAACTTGTCCTGCTGCGCACAGCCAACTGGGTCAACGTTTATGCCGGGCTGGTCACCAACATGACCGAAAGCGAAGTGATCGGCGTCATTGCGCATGAACTTGCGCACTACTACCGTTCCCACGTGAACGCCCCCGGAAAGCTCTACGACTTCTTTTATAAAACCGCCCGCGAAACTTCGCCGAGCCGGCCCAAGGCCGACTCTTCTCTGGCTACCTTGGGCAAAAACGCGCTGGCAGCCAGCGCCACAGTCGGCGGGCTCGAGCGCTTCAAGCGAGTCCCCAAGCAGCGCTACCACTCTGCGTTGTTCATGACGGCGGGTCAGCTCGCAACCGACCGCTGTTCCGAAGACCAAGAGGAAGAGTCTGGCTGCTCGGCTGAATGCAAGGAACTTGCTGACTTTGCCGGTAGCACCGAATTCAAACGTGCGACGACCATGTTCCCAGTCCGGTCGCTGGATGCTGAGGGGCTGAAGGTCTACGCAAAATTCGAGAAAATGGCGAGCGCCTGCCTCGCTGGCATTCGCTACACCGGCACTAAAAAACCGACCGATGAAGATGGTTCCGCCATCATGTGGTCAGACTTCACGAGTACGATGCTCAGCCCGCGTTGGCCAAGCTGGGTAGAGGAAAGCCCAGAAGTCCAGTATGCGATCCGTCGCTGGCTGGTCAGCCTGAGCAAGCACCTGCCGTCGAGCGCACCCAAGAATGCAGAGGACGCCTCTGCACTGGTCGAAGTCGTTTCGAAATACCTGTGGGCCAAGGAAGACGAATCCGTCGCGGCATTGCAGGACGCTTTCGACAAGCGCGTTGGTTACTACACTCAGGAACAGGAAGCTGACGAAGTCGCGACGGAGTGGCTGGGCGAGATTGGCATCGATCCAAAAGCCGCTGCGGAGACTTTCCTGCGAATCGGCAAATGGTCAGAGTCCGAAGGTAGCAAGGCTTCCGCGTCACTCCTGGAGACGCCGGCTGATCATTGCGAAAAGCTGTACCAAAACGGCTGGTCGGACGATAACGGCAAGTTCACGTTCGTCGCCATCGGCAACTTTACCGATCCGCACCACCACACCTGTTACCGTGCGTTCAATGTGGATCGCGAAATCAGGGCGCACAACTACAAGACGTCGAGCAACGGAGGCCGGGGACTGCTGACGGCAGGAGAATGGAAGAAGCTGCAGAAAATCGCAGCCGACGCCACCGCCGATCAGGCTGACGAAGACGACAGCCACCACTTCTCGAACGGAACGCTAGATCGCCACATGATCCGGGAAATCAAGAAGGCGAACATCCCGTTCAACCGCTTGGGTCATGTCCATGCCCCCGGCGCCGACGGAATCCACCACCGCGGATGTACTTTCTCTCCGTTCTGATTCGGGGAGCAATGGGACGCGGATGGTCAAACCAGTAGATGATGCGGGCTCGATCCTCGAGCCCGTATTTTTTTTGTCTGCCCAATCAATGCCAACTGAAATCGCCAGGCGATTGGCAAGTTCCGATGCATGCGCATCCAGAAATGTCCGGTCCTGACAAAGCTCGGCTTCCCGCAATGTCTGCGCAGTGTCCCTGCTGGTGACAACGGAAAGAACCAGTTCGACGCGGTCGACGCCAACTTTTTTGCCCCGTAAGTTCAGATACACGATCGAACCTGAAGGTATGCCCTCCATGGATTCCAGGGCACGGTAAAAAAACCATTTACCCAGCGCCTTTGAAACCAATTCACTCACACGTGCCGTGCGAAGTTCCGACTGTAGCAGTCGCACGTGCGTCTTCTGACCTGGACGCGCCAGAGAAATCATTGCCGCTGAATCGTCCAGTGCGTCGCCAAGGGTCGAGGATGTCGCCAACCTTGCGTCTCCAGCAACCTCCAGACCGCCCATGCGGGAAATCGCTGGACGGATATCCTGCAAGCTTTGCTTCAATCGGACGGGTAGTTCAAAAACCGTCGAGAAAGCGCGTTCGTGGATGCTGGTCACGGCAAGCACCGCACTTTCCAATTCAGAACGGCGATTGAGCTGGTCTGTGGATTCCTGCAGGAGCCGCGTGAAACGTTTGAGTCCCATGGTCTGGGAGCCTTGCTTCCAGGAAGCCGCCAGGTTTGAAAGTGCGATCAGAGGCTCATTGGAATAGTTCAATAAATCATCATGAGCACCTGCGATCACCTGACAAGCGTCAGCCAACTTGCGGGTGACGCCTTCCTGAACCAGTCGCTGCTGGGCAAGAGAAAGAGACTCGAGCCGCAGGCCATCCAGCTCGGCACGCATGTCAGCAAGCTGGGCCTCAAGATCCTCGATCCAAAGGTCCTTTTCCTTCATGTCCAGCCGGGACATCGCGTAACGATTGCGGTGCAGGCGGTCTAGCGAAATCATTTCTGGCGTGAGGTCACCGTCCCCCGTCAACGAAGACGAAGCATACCCAGGGGCGAAAGACAGCTTTGCTTCATCATCCGAAGCTGCACCGGCAATCAGCTGCCCCAGAGTCCTCTGGTTTCGCTCCCGCATCAGCCCTTCCTCGCGCGCGCGCCAGAGGAAGCGCATGTACATGACCCCAAGTAACGTCAGGGCAAGCAGCAACGCGTAAGTCGACAAATTATCTAAAGTCCTGACCGTGCTCTCACTGATCCTGGCGCCCAGACGCAACTTCCAGCTGAGCGGCGTCCACTGCGGCCTGCCCGCGTCTTCTTTCAGCACAAAAGTGGATTCCGGGATCTCGCGGCGCATGTGCGCCAAAAGTCTTGGGTGCTGACGCAGCCACGTGTCGGACATCGGCGTCTGCGCAACGATCGCCAAAGCCGGGGAGAACGGGATGGATACCTGCAAAACCGGCGTCCCGTTTTTGGAGTGCCAGAAAACAAAAGGTTTGCTTGCGGAAAAGCCCTGCGGACAAACCGGCTTCCAATGGTCACCGCTGCCTACAACCTGGCGGTTGGAGCTGGCGACCGCATTGCAGGAACTGTCTACAATCGCAAGGTGCTCGGCCTCGCCAGGGCGCACCGCCGCGGCAAGCGTCTGGGAGAGGCTGTTGAAGTACTTCCACTGCAGGTTTTTCTGGACCACAGGGTCAGAATTGATCGCATGCAGGCGGTCGCCCATCCGGGTCAGGGTCGTCCCCGTGGCTGACGAAGTGAGCCATTCCAGATCCGCTGCTCCGGAGCGCAGATTGCCCAGACCGACGGCCGCCTGCCGGGCGCCAGCCGCCAAGGCCGCACACCCGATGGCAAACGCAAGCAACCGGTTGGAGGTCATAAACGAAGCAAGCGCCATGGAGCCCAGCCCGTCCGCCGCAAAATAGTGAAAGTCTTTATAATGTGATTTCTTTAATGATATCGCGGATTGGGCTTCGGGGCAAAATTTGCCGGGCACAGCCTGGGAAAATCCTTGGACGGGCGACTTTCAAAACCGTAAATTAGCCAATCGACCAGCTTTTTCAGGTTTTTTTATCACTTTCACGTTGCAGGCATTTTATGAACCGTAACCTCACCCTTGAACTTGTCCGTGTCACAGAAGCTGCTGCCCTGGCCGCAGGCCGTTGGATTGGCCGCGGCGACGAGAAGGCTGCAGACCATGCCGCCGTTGAATCCATGCGCAAGACTTTCGATTCGATCGAATTCGACGGTCGGATCGTGATTGGTGAAGGCGAGCGCGACGAGGCACCGATGCTATACATCGGCGAGAAAGTAGGTTCGGGGAAAGGACCACGGGTCGAGATCGCCGTGGATCCGCTAGAGGGAACGACCATCACTGCCACGGGCCGCAGCGAAGCCCTGGCGGTCATTGCAGCTGCAGACGAAGGCGGACTGCTGCATGCTCCAGACACTTACATGGAAAAACTCGCCACGGGCCCCGGTGCCAAAGGCGTGATCGACATCACAAAACCTGCAACATGGAATATCAAGGAAGTTGCAAAGGCTTTGAAGAAAGATGTCGAAGACCTCATGGTCATGATCCTTGATCGTCCGCGGCATGCAGAATTGATTGCTGAAGTCCGCTCCACAGGAGCCCGCATCCGTCTGATTGGGGATGGTGACGTCTCGGCAGCCGTTGCGACAACGATGCCGGAAAGCGGCGTCGACTTGCTGATGGGATCTGGCGGAGCGCCCGAAGGCGTCATTGCAGCCGCAGCCCTGCGCTGCCTTGGTGGCGACATGCAAGGACGACTGTTGTTTCGCAATGAGAGCGAAAAGTCGCGCGCCAAGGACATGGGGATCCACGACCTCAACAAAGTCTACGGACTGGGGGACCTGGCCAAAGGGAATGTCATGTTCGTCGCCACTGGCGTTACTAATGGCAGCTTCCTGAGCGGAGTGCGCTACTTTGGCGGTGGGGCGCACACCCACTCCATCATTATGCGCTCTGAAACTGGAACCATCCGCGAAATCCGCGCCAAACACCAATTTGACCGCAAGCCACGTTACGGCTGGTAAGTTTTACGGAACGGAACCCGGCCCCTTAAATCACGCTTCCCTGCGGGATTTAAGTGGCTGTTTCTATTGCTAAAAAAAAGCACCCGGGATTGTGGTTAATACCCGCTGGCGAAATGCCGATAACTCCCTCAATGAAATCGGATCACTTCATCAACAGAACCGCTTTGCTGGGCTCAGTGCTGCTCCTTGCCACGGCTTGTGGCCGCGACGCCACTTACAACCTGGACGAAGCGGAAACCGCCAGCAGTACAGCTGCCATCGCCAAGGGTATATCGCTCTGTGACAAATCCCATTGCCCCAAGATGGAAATGACTCTGGACGTGGAAGTCGCGGATCCGGGCACTTACTCTGCTGCCAAAAGCCAGCTGACCCTTCCTGCTGGCTCTGCAACCCAGTTCCGCCTGAAGGCCAAGGTCACCGACCCCGGGGTCATGCGCGCCGCGGCTCTGCTGCTGAAGACACAGATACCCTGGCTCACCGCAGCCGAAGGCCAGGCAGGTGCCATAACCGTTTCAGCCAACCCACCGGCAAACACTAATATGAAAGCGGAATTCCAGCTCAGGGACATGGCTTACTGCAAGATGAAGGCGAAAAAAGCCGCTGACTGCAACGATCCTTCGATACCCAACGAATCCGACAAGATGGTTACGCTCAACATCGTCAGCACTGGCACGGGATCCACCCGGCAAAACAGTGCGAACAACTTGCCGCCTGACCGGCGGTGCGTCCAGGTCCCCTCGGATACTCAACAGACTGCAGGAACGTTAGGAACGATCGTCGGTATCGGCAGTGCGCTGATCACCGGCAATTTCATGCCCATCATCACCAACATCGCCGGTGGCAACAACCAGAATCCCCGTCAAGGTTGCTGACCGGCGCCTGAAAAGTCGCTATCCTGAACAGCATGAAGATTCTTGTAATCCAGCTCCGGCAGCTGGGTGATATCCTGCTGACGACACCAGTCCTGCGCGAGCTGAAGCGTACGGTCCCGGGTTGCAGCATCACTTTCCTGTCCCACTCGATGGGTCGGCTAATCCTTGATGACTGCCCCTACCTGGACAACTACTTCACGTATGGTTCAGACTGGTCGCTCGGCCAGGAAACCTCGCTGGCGGCAACACTCCGGCAACGAAAGTTTGACGTCGCATTCGATTTCATGGGCAATCCCAGAAGCGCCCTCTACACACTCGGATCGTTGGCCCAGGAGCGGATTGCATTCAGTTCGGCGCGATTCTGGTGCTACAACCGGCTGGTGCCGCGCAACGGACCGCGCCAATACATCGTTCGTGACAAATACCGTTTGCTTGAAGCTGCGGGGTTCAAACCCGATGCAGCCACAGCGGACCGGCTGGTTCTTCCCTGGTTTGAAAAAGACACGGCACCGCTGATGAAATTCATCGGCGAACACCCTTGGGCGACTGACACGCCGATCCGCGTAGTGATCAGCCCGACACACCGCAGAGAACCTCGACGCTGGCCCCTGGAACGTTACGCAGCCTTGGCTGATTTCCTGACCCGGAACTGGGGGGCATTTGTCACCTGGGTCTGGGGACCAGGTGAAGAACCGGACATTGATGCGGCAATGAGCCTCTGCCAGGAAAAAACATACAAGGCTCCCGCGACTTCGTTTCGCGAAATGGCAGCGCTGATCGCCAACATGGATTTGTTCATCGGCAATTCGAACGGTCCCAGCCATGTCGCGGTTTCGACCGCCACGCCGTCCCTGCAACTGCACGGCCCGACCGATGCCACCAACTGGTGTCCAATGAGCATTAGCCACCAGGCGTTGCAGGCGGGCACGATGACTGATCTGGCTTTGACTACTGTGGTACAGAAGCTGGAGGCCATGCAGCCCATGCTGATGGAGCGGGTTGCGACAAGGAAAGCACGCGGCCTGCGATTCAACTGGGTTCAGTCAGCCCAGTAGTGTTGCCCGGCTGCGCCCTGGGTTCAACCCCGCTAACATGTTGCACCGCATCCCTGAGCGAAACTCGCCAGTCAGGATCCGGTTGATAGCCAAGTACCCTGCGGGCTTTCTCCACAGAATAATCAAGGTGCAGACCAAGGAACTTGAAACGCGCCTTGTTGATCAAAGGTGGTTTTGATGCACCAAGACCTGCCGCCAAATCATGGACCAAAGTAGCGAGGATTCGTGCAAGCCCAAGGGGAATCGAACGTACAGGGACTTCAAGCCCTGCAGCTTGAGCCACCTCCGTGACAAAGTCCCGCTTGGACACATTTGCTCCGTCCGTCAGGTTGAAAACGTGGCCGGCAGCACCATCTGAATCGATGGACCGGAAAACTGCCTGCACAAGATGATTGACGTGAATGGCATTCATGGCCTGACGGCCATCACCGAAAAACACGAATTGTTTTCGTCTGAGAGCACCCAAAAGTTTGGGCAGGACCGTCCGGTCGCGCCGTCCGTAAATGAAGCCAGGACGAAGGACAACTACCTCCTTGATGCGTTGTGCGGGGAGCAATTTGGAGGCAGCAAGAATACGCTCAACATGCGGCAGCATAACCTCGCGTCCACCATAAACGGCACACGCCTTGCGACCATTAGCGCTGGCCGCGTATGAAAGAAGCAGGACCTCTGCTTCCGTCTTGGATCGCGTGTAGGCATCAAGTGAGTGGATTGCCGGCAAGACATCCTCGTCAGTTCCGTGATGGTCCCGTGCATCATAAACACCAAGCGAACTGATATGAATGATCCGGCGCACATGAGCCCTCGACGCCTCATCGAGCAGCACACCAAGCCCATCGACGTTGTCGCGACGAAAATCGTTAAGCGGACCCCAGTCACCTACCCGCGCCGCGCAATTCACCAGCACTTCGGCGTCGACGCACAACCGGGCAAGGGCACCGGGATCATGCAGGTCGCCGAACACCAGTTCAGCACCAAGGCCACGCAGAAACGCCGTATCGCTTGTCGACCGGACCAGGACTTTCACCTGATGCCCGCGGTGCATGGCTGCCTCCACCACATGGCTTCCGACCAGTCCCGATGCGCCGGTGACAGCAATTCTCATAGGTTTGGTCCCAGCACACGGCAGGCAAAGCCCTTGAGGTAATCCCCCTCCGGGAACGAAAAAAGCACTGGATGACACGATGCCTGGGAGAGCGGACGAACCAGGTGAACGTGACGACGTGCATCAATTGCGGCCGAGAAGACGACTTTCTGGAACAAGTCACGGGATATCAGCCCGCTGCAAGAGAATGTGAACAAAAAACCACCGGGCTTTACAATCTGCATGGCAAGGCGGTTGATGTCCTTGTAGCCACGGCAGGCACGATCAACGTGGGCTGCCGTTTGCGCAAATTTTGGCGGGTCAAGCACGACCACATCAAATTGCTTTTGTTCTTCCTTGTACTGGCGCAAAACCTCGAACACATCGCCTTCAAGAACATCATGCGAAAGACCGGGAAAGGACGCACGATTGAGGTTGATGTTTTCCTCGCAAATGTCGAGCGCCGGGCGGCTCACGTCCACACTGAGCACGTGTTTTGCGCCACCCATACCTGCGGCAACTGAAAATCCGCCTGTGTAACAGAATGTATTCAGCACACTTGCGCCCCCCGCGATGTCGCGCAAGGTTTGGCGGCTGTCCCGCTGGTCAAAATAAAAACCGGTCTTGTGGCCACGGATGATGTCGACCCGGAATTTCATGCCATTTTCCAGAGCCACCACCCCATCTTCCGGGGCCTTGTTGCCCCAAAGGACACCCGTGGTCTGGGTCAGTCCCTCAAGGGATCGCACGGCTTCGTCGCTGCGCTCGTAAATCCCAGCGAGCACTCCTTCGCCCATATGCCGGCCGGCGACCCGGACCAAAGCTTCCACGATTGAGTTACGCGCACGGGCCATGCCCGCAGTCAGGATCTGTACGACTAGCCAGTTGCCGATCCGGTCCACGATCAAACCTGGCAACAAATCAGCCTCGGCATGAACCAGCCGGTATCCCGTGGTTGTAGACGGGTCGAAGAGACCGCGACGGGAAGCAAACGCCAGATCCAGGCGAGACTCCCAGAAGGAAGGCCCGACCGGCAGGCTTGCCCGGTCCCAACCCAGAACGCGGCAACGAATCTGGCTGTTTGGATTGAAATAACCAAATGCCAGCCAACGCCCGCCATGATCACAAACATCGACAATCGTACCGGGATCGATCCCCTTGAGGGCATCGTCGAACTTTTTATCGATCGCCCCGCTGAAAATCCACGGGTGGCGATTCAATACTGGCTTTTCCTTGCCGGGCTTCAGGCGAAATTCTGGATGACCTGGACTATTCATGCTCACTCCTGCCCGACAAGACCTCCGACCGGAAGGACGGGGTCACTTTCATGACTTTCTCAAGGGACTGCGCCCCAACCGCACTTTGTGCCACAGCCGCTTC